>NC_016887.1:3097322-3716787 GCF_000284035.1 Nocardia cyriacigeorgica GUH-2
TCCGACACCGCGCGCGAACGTTGCTGTGAACCCGGTACTCCGCCAGTTGCCGACACGTACCCTTTCCTACCATCCGCGCGCGGGGTTGCCAGCGCTTCGGTCGGTGGTGCGGCGCGGACACCGCCGGGGAGACGCTGGTCGCGGCGGTGGACGGGGTCCGGCGGATTCGCGTCGAGGTGAGCCGAATCCGGCGCGACGAACCTGAGCCGATTCCGGTCGCCGCTGGTGGTTCGCCTCGTACGCTGTCTACACCGAGGCCTGCGTCGACGGAGCGGAGAGCGGGTGAGCGACAGTCCGGCCGAGATCAAACGGCACGGTAAGCACTACACGCCCACCGATCTCGCGCGGTTTCTGGCCGAACGGGTGGTCGAGCATCTCGACGGCGAGCGCGGCGAGCTGCGGATACTCGATCCGGCCTGTGGTGATGGTGAGTTGCTGTTCGCCGCGCACCGTGCGGTGACCGAGCATCGGCCCGGTGTGCCGGTGTGGCTGACCGGCTACGACCTGGACGAGGATGCGCTGGAGGTGGCTCGGGCGCGGGCCGCGGGTTTCGGTGTCGCGGTCGAGCTGCATGCCGGCGATTTCCTGGACGCGCGAACCGAACTCGACACCGCCGGTTTCGATGCGGTGATCACCAATCCGCCGTATGTGCGGGTCCAGCAGCTGGGGCAGGACACCGCCCGACTGCTGGCCGCGCGGTTCGGGCTGCGCGGCCGCATCGATCTGACCCATCCGTTCGTGGCGTTGCTGCCGGCGTTGCTGCGCCCGGACGGGGTGGTCGGGCTGTTGTGTTCGAACCGGTTCCTGACCACGCGTGCCGGCGCGAACGTGCGGGCGGTGTTGCGGCAGTCGCTGCAACCTGTCGAGCTCTACGACCTCGGTGACACCAAACTGTTCGCCGCCGCGGTGCTGCCGGCGATCGTCGTCGCCCGCAATCGGACCGCTGAGGAGGTGTCGCGGTGCGTGTACACCTCCGCCTATCAGGATGCGCAGGCGACGCCGACCAGCGCGATCGGCCTCTACGAGGCACTGACCAAAGGTGGTGACACCGTCATCGACCACGGTGGACGCACCATCGCGATCCGGTCCGGGCGGCTGGTGGCGCCGCAGGAGCCGCGCAGGCCCTGGCGGCTGTCGCATACCGCCGGCGATGCGTGGTTGCAGCGAGTGCAGGCAGGCACCTGGCGCCGTTTCGGTGAGGTGGCGCGCATCCGGGTGGGGATCAAGACCACCGCGGACCCGGTGTTCATCTCCGACCGCTGGCACGAACGCAAGCCCTGCCCGGAGGAGGCGTTGTTGCGTCCGCTGCTGACCCAGCACGATCTGCTGCCGTGGCGGGTCTCGCCTGCCCCCGCGCATCGGGTGCTGTACCCGTACGTGCTCGACCATGCCCGGCGCACGCTGGTCGATCTGGCCGACTATCCGGACACGCGCGCCTATCTCGACGCGCACGCCGACCGGTTGCGCAGTCGCCGCTACGTCGCCGACGGTGGGCGCGAATGGTATGAGATCTGGGTGCCGCAGCAGCCGGCGTTGTGGGCGGCGCCGAAGATCGTGTTCCCCGATATCAGTGCCACCGCCCGCTTCGCGCTGGATCGCTCCGGTGCGATCGTCAACGGCAACTGCTATTGGATTTCGGTGCCCGACCTCGGCGATGACGATCTGGCCTATCTCCTGCTGGCGGTCGCCAATTCGCGGCTGGGCCTGCGCTTCTACGACGAAATGTGCGGCAACCGGCTCTATTCCGGGCGCCGCCGCTGGATGACGCAGTACGTGGCGCAGCTGCCGCTGCCCGCACCGGACAGCGCTGCCGCCCGTGACATCGTCGGCCTGGTCGCGGACCTTCTCGCTGCCGGCGCGGTGCCGTCGGCGCGCCAGTGTTCGGCGATCGACGCGTTGCTCGAGACGGCGTTCGGGTTGTAGGCCGCGGCCGTCTCATCCAGTGGGAGCATCGGCGACCCCGGGACGAGTCCGTCGCGGGTGGTGCGATGATGGCGGGCGTGACTGCGTGGCTGCCTCTCATCAGTTCGGTTGTTGTCGTCGTTGCGCTGTCGCTGACGATCGTGGCCGCGAACCGCTCGCATCGCCGCGCGATCATCGCCGCCGACGAGCGCGCGGCCGCGGCCGTCGAAGCGGCCCAACGCACCACCGAAGCCACCCACGAGGCCGCCGCGAGCCGCGATCACGACCGCTGGCGCCGGGAGAAGGTGCTCGACGCGGTCTCCGACATCCTCGCCATCTCCGAGGAGGTCACCGATCAGCTCGACCGGCGCGCGGAATGGAACGCCGACACCGTCGACGAGGCCGAAGCCCAGATCCTGCACACCTTGGACCGGCTTCCGCTGCTGTTCAATGTGATTCGCCTGCTCGCCGATGACGCGCTGCTCGAGGAATGTGACCGGCTGGGCCAGGCCCTGCATTCGGTGGCCAAGGCCGCCGCCGCGACCGTGGCGCGCGAGCCGATCGGTTTCGACGAACACAAAACCCAGATAGAGCATTACATCGCCAGCTATCGCGCGATCGCGGCCATCGAGGTCGATCTCGTCGCCGCTGCTCGCTCGGAGCTGGGTGCGGTCGCGGTGCGGGTGGGGTAAAGCGCCCCACGCCGAGGCGGGCCCGGTCGCTACACGGCGTGCTCGAACAGCTCACGTGCCCGCGCGATGCCCGCGCGCAATTCCTGCGGGTCCGCCGCCAGTCCCCCGACGATCTCATCCATACCGCGCAGCCCGGCCCGGTTCAGCATCCGCTTCTCATTGACCACCCACATGCCGCGGCCCGCGAGTACCGCGTGCGCGGTCTGTATCGCCGCCGTGGCCAGCGCACCGGCCACTTCGGTGGCCTGTCCGCGTGCGGCATAGGCGTTTTCGGCGTAGGTGAGGGTGAGCGCGGCGCGTTCCCGCCACACCGGTGGGGCGGATTCCCGCAACGCCTGCGGATAGTCCGGGCGCGGCAGCTGCCCGTGCAGGACGGTGTTGATGGCCAGTTCGGCGACCAGCAGGTAGCTGGGGATGCCGGCCAGGTGGAACATCAAGGGTTCCCAATGGAATCGGCCCGCGCGCGCTTGGGCGAGTTCGTGGTCGACGGCGGTGAGGTCGCGGTAGTGGATGTCGACGCGGCGGCCGTCGACGGTGAGCCAGGCACCGCCGTTGAACACCCCGCCGCCCCAGGCACCGAGGTCGAACACCTCGCCGGGCCAGCCGATGGCGCGCAGGTCATCGGGGTCGAAGCCGTCGCGGTAGTAGACGGCGAGATCCCAGTCGCTGTCGGGGGTGTGGGTGCCTTCGGCGCGGGAGCCGCCGAGGGTGACCGCCTCGACGCCGGGCAGTGCGGCGAGTCGGTCGGTGAGGTGGGCGAGAAACTGCTCGTCGGTCATGGCTGTCCTCTGAATCCGGTCAGGAGGCGACCTGAATCCTGTCCGCACCGATCCGCGCGATCCGCTCCCGTCCCCAGTCCCCCAGCGGCCCGAGGGCGGTGTTGAGTGCGGTGCCGATCTCGGTGAGCCGGTATTCCACGCGAGGCGGTACTTCGGCGTAGACGCGGCGTTCGACGATCTCGTCTTCTTCGAGTTCGCGCAGCTGCTGGATGAGCATTTTCTCCGAGACGCCGGGCAGGCCGCGGCGCAGCTCGCCGAAGCGGCGCACGCCGTGGTTGTGCAGCTCCCACAGGATCAGCGATTTCCATTTACCGCCGACCACATCCATGGCCGCGTCGATGCCGCAGAAGTATGGTCCGGATCTCTTCACACCCATGGCACGACCTCGCTACCTGTTCACACTCGTTTCGGTAAGTACCCGACAAAATAGTAGGTACTTGTCGGTTTGTCCGGTAGACCGCACTGTTGGGGCATGCGGCGCGCAGGGATGCGCCGCCGAGAACCAGGAGAGGTCTTCCATGCCCGACACCACGCAGTCCCCCGTCACCGTCCTCGGCCTCGGCGCCATGGGCCAGGCTTTCGCCGCCACCCTGCTGAAGGGCGGCCGGACCGTCACCGTCTGGAACCGCACGCCCGGCAAGGACGGCGACCTCGTCGCCGCCGGGGCGAGCAGCGCCGCCTCGCTCACCGAGGCGGTGACCGCGAGCCCAGTGATCATCGTGCTGCTGCTCGACCACGCCTCGGTGCACGCCACCATCGAGCCCGTCGCCGCGCAGCTGGCGGGCCGGCAGGTGATCAACCTGACCAGCACCACACCAGAGGAGTCGCGCGCGTCGGCGGCGTGGGCGGCCGCACACGGTATCGACTACCTCGACGGCGGCATCATGGCGGTCCCGCCGATGATCGGGCAGCCCGGCGCGTCCATCCTCTACAGCGGCGACCAGGCCGTGTTCGATCAGAACCAGGCGACGCTGGAGTTGCTGGCCGCGGCCGAATACTTCGGCGCCGACGCCGGTCTGGCTTCGACGCTGGATTTCTCGCTGTTGTCGGCGATGTACGGCATGTTCGGCGGCTTCTTCAACGGTGTCGCGATGACGCGCTCGGTGGGGGTATCGGCGCAGGACTACGCCGAACGCGCGGCCGCGTGGGTGACGGCGATGGCGCAGCTGCTGCCCGACTACGGAAAGCTCATCGACGCCCGCGATTACGGCAACGGCGTGCAGGACATCGCCTTCCACAAGCCGGCCGTGGACGCCATCGTGCGTGCCACCCGGGACGCCGGCGCGGCCCCGGATTTCCTGACGCCGATGCAGCATCTGATCGACCGCCAGATCGCCGAAGGCAACGGGGCACTGGCCTTCGAGCGGACGGTCGAACAGATCGCCTGACCCGGCCGCGCGTACCGGTCGGTGGCGGCTGACCGGGATGTGTGGTCCGGGCCTCACCGCGGGTGCGGTTAGCGTGTGAGGGGCGGCCGGTGCGTGTGCGGCGGTGACCGGGTGCGGTCCGGCCGCACAGGCAACGACGATGACAAGGAGTCCGCGGGTGGCTGTCCTGGACGCGAAGCTGAGCGACATCTACGACGAGGTGTTGCGCCGCAACCCCGGCGAAACCGAGTTCCACCAGGCCGTGCACGAGGTGCTCGACAGTCTCGGCCCGGTGGTCGCCAAGCATCCGCACTACGCCGACGCCGCGGTGATCCGCCGGTTGTGTGAGCCCGAACGCCAGATCATCTTCCGGGTGCCGTGGGTCGACGACTCCGGTGCGGTGCAGATCAACCGCGGATTCCGGGTCGAGTTCAACTCCGCCCTCGGCCCGTACAAGGGCGGGCTGCGGTTTCACCCGTCGGTGTACCTGGGGATCGTGAAGTTCCTGGGCTTCGAGCAGATCTTCAAGAACTCGCTGACCGGGCTGCCCATCGGCGGCGGTAAGGGCGGATCGGATTTCGACCCCAAGGGCCGCTCCGAGGGTGAAGTGATGCGGTTCTGTCAGGCGTTCATGACCGAGCTGTACCGCCATCTCGGCGAGCACACCGACGTCCCGGCCGGTGACACCGGTGTGGGTGGACGCGAAATCGGTTATCTGTTCGGCCAGTACAAGCGCATCACCAACCGCTACGAGTCCGGTGTGCTCACCGGTAAGGGCTTGACCTGGGGCGGATCTCAGGTGCGCCGCGAAGCCACCGGGTACGGCGCGGTGTTTTTCGTCAACGAGATCCTGGCCGCGTCGGGTCGTTCGCTCGACGGGCAGAAGGTGGTGGTGTCGGGGTCGGGCAATGTCGCGATCTATGCCATCGAGAAGGTGCACGAGCTCGGCGGCACGGTGGTGGCGTGCTCGGATTCCAGCGGCTATGTCGTCGATGAGCGGGGCATCGACCTGGAGTTGCTCAAGGAGATCAAGGAGGTGCGCCGCGGGCGCATCGCCGATTACGCCGAGGGCCGGGCGAGTTCGCGGTTCGTGGCCGGCGGCTCCCTGTGGGAGGTGCCCTGCGATATCGCGTTGCCGTGCGCCACTCAGAACGAACTCGACGGTGCCGCGGCGGGCAAGCTCATCGCCAACGGCTGCACGATCGTCGCCGAGGGCGCGAATATGCCGTGCACCCCGGAAGCGGTGAAGCTCTTCGCTGGAGCCGGGGTGAGGTTCGCTCCCGGTAAGGCGGCCAATGCCGGTGGCGTGGCGACCAGTGCGCTGGAGATGCAGCAGAACGCCTCGCGTGACTCGTGGAGTTTCGAGCACACCGAGCAGCGGCTGGCCGAGATCATGCGCGGCATCCACGACCGCTGCCTGGCCACCGCCGACGAATACGGGATGCCGGGCAACTATGTGGCCGGCGCCAATATCGGCGGCTTCATCCAGGTCGCGGACGCGATGCTGGCCCTCGGCGTCATCTGAGCAGCCGCATCGGTGGGCGGGGCGGGTCCGTAGGCTGGGTGCATGCCCGATCACACCGCTGACGCGCAGCGCCTCGCGCAGGTGATCGGCGGGCGCCGGATGGCGGTGCTGACCGGGGCCGGGCTGTCCACCGACAGCGGCATCCCGGACTACCGCAGCCCCGGTTCCCCGCCGCGCACCCCGATGACCTTCCAGCAGTTCGTCGGCGATCCGCAGTTCCGGCAACGGTATTGGGCACGCAACCATGTGGGCTGGCGACGCATGGACGCCTCCCGGCCCAATCCGGGCCATCGGGCGCTGGCCCGGCTCGAGCGCCTGGGTGTGGTGAGCGGGTTGATCACCCAGAACGTCGATCTGCTGCACACCAAGGCCGGGCATCGCCGCGTCATCGACCTGCACGGCAGCTATGCCCGGGTGCGATGCCTGGACTGTGATCATCTGGTGTCGCGGATGTCGCTGGCCGACCGGCTCGAGGCCGCCAACCCCGGTTTCGCCGACGCCGCCGACGCCACCGGGGTGGAGGTGGCGCCCGACGCCGACGCCGTCGTCGCCGACACCGCCGCGTTCCGCATGGTGGGGTGTGTGCGCTGCGGCGGGATCCTCAAACCCGACATCGTCTACTTCGGGGAGAACGTGCCCAAGCAGCGGGTGCGCGCGGCCTACGACCTGGTCGACGAGGCCGAGGTGCTGTTGGTGGCCGGTTCGTCGCTGACGGTGATGTCGGGGTTGCGGTTCGTGCGCCACGCCGCCAAGTCGGGCAAGGCGGTGCTCATCGTCAACCGGGGCCATACCCGCGGCCACGACCTGGCCACCCTCACCGTCGACGCCGGCTGCTCACCCACGCTCACCGCGCTCGCCGACCATCTCGCCGTACGGGTGGCGGTGTCCTGAGCCCGCCTGCGGGTATGCCGAGGCTATGACGCTGTTGGTGGGCACTTCCGGGTGGCAGTACCGCGATTGGCGCGGTGTGCTGTATCCGCAGGGTGTGCCGCAACGGTTATGGCTCGAGCATTACGCCACCGCCTTCGCCACGGTCGAGCTCAACAATGCCTTCTACCGGCTGCCCAGTGCCGACACCTTCGCCACCTGGCGGACCCGTACCCCGGCGGGGTTCCGGATCGCGGTCAAGGCCAGCCGCTTCCTCACCCACATCAAACGCCTGCGTGAACCCGAGGAGCCGGTGGCGCGGCTGATGGGGCGGGCGGTGCACCTGGGTGAGCGGCTGGGCCCGATCCTGCTGCAACTCCCACCGACCCTGCGCGCCGATCCCGACCTGCTCGACCAGTGCCTGCGCTGCTTTCCGCCCGGCACACGGGTGGTGGTCGAACCGCGCCACGAATCCTGGTGGACCGAGCAGACCAGGCAGGTTCTCGAACACCACGGTGCGGCGCTGTGCTGGGCCGATGCGGGCGAGCAGCCGGTGACGCCGTTGTGGCGCACCACCGACTGGGGCTATCTGCGCCTGCACCACGGCACCGCCGACCCGTGGCCGCGCTATCACCCCGCCACCGTCACCGAGTGGGTGCGCCGCCTGACCGCGACGTGGCCGGAGTCGGCCGAGGTGGAGGTGTATTTCAACAACGATCCGGGCGGTGCCGCGATCTACGATGCGGCCGTGTTCGCGCGGGCGGCGGCCTCACGCGGCGTCGCCGTCACCCGCACACCCGCTATCGAGTCGACCACTGCCCCGCCCGCTGTCGGCGGGTGATCGGAGGGGCAGGCGTAGCTACGGTCCTGGGTGCGATGCGCCCAGGGGGTCACCTCCGCCCGGTCGTGACTTCGCGCGTGCGGGTGTGTGGCTGTCAGTCTTCGATGGGGAAGAACGACTCTCCGTCCTCGGGGGCGCCGTCGATCTGCCCGCGGTGTTCGCCGAAGCTCTCGGTGGTGTCGTCGGCGGGCAGCTGGTCGATGTCGTCGCCTTCGTCGATGGTGTCGGGTTGGCCGGGTGTGGGTTCACCGCGCGGGGCGGCGCCGATATCGGGTTCTTCTTCGGCCAGCCGTTGGCCGAGGGATTCGCCGGTGCGCTCTTCGGCGGGCGTCATGCCGAATTTGTCGGCACCGGTCCAGTCCTCGGGCGGGTCGACCACGACATCACCGTCGTCGTTGCGCACGTCGTCGGAATCGAGGCTTTCGGTGGGCCCCAAGGTATCGCCTGGTCCGGTTTCTGTAGCCATATGCGCTGGATGCCCGCGCCGTGGCTGGGCAAACCGGTGCTCAGGCGTGTGCGCGGAGGAGGTCGGCGACCTCGGTGTGACCGCGCGCGACGGCGTTGTCGAGGGCGGTGTTGCCGTCGCTGTCGCGGATGCCGGGGTCGGCGCCCGCGGCGAGCAGATCGGCGACGACCTGCTGGTAGCGGCGGCTGCCGTCGCCGTAGACGATCGCTTCTTGCAGCGCGGTCCAGCCGGGCGTGTTGACGTGGTTGACCTCGACGCCGGCGGCGATGAGCCGGCGCACGGTGCTGACCGAGCCGTGTTCGGCGGCCGGGATGAGCGCGGTGCCGCCGTAGCGGTTGACGCTGGTCAGGTCGGCGCCGTGGGTGAGGGTGAGGTCGAGGATGGCGTCGAGGCCTTCGGCGCCGGCGTAGAGGTAGGCCGAGTCCCCGATGGCGTCGGTGGCGTTGACGTCGGCGCCGGCCTCGATGAGGGCGCGGGCGGCGTCGGTGGCGCGGTTCTTGGTGGCTTCGATGAGCGGGGTGCGTTGGTGGGGTCCGCGGGCTTCGATATCGGCGCCGCGGGCGAGCAGATCGCGGACTCGGTCGGCGTCGTCGGCCGCGGCGGCGGCCAGCAGGTCGTCGTCGAGGGCGGGGTCGTGTGGTGGGGTGGACGACGCTTCGGCGGGTGCCGGGGTCGTGGCCGGGGTCTGTTGTGAGGTCGGCGCCGGGTGCGCAGTCGGCGCGGGCGCGGGGTCGGCGGTGCAGGCCGCGACGGCTGTCAGGATCGCGGCCGATGCGGCGATTGATGCGCCGGCCGGCAGTGTTCGTCGGCTGCCGCTCGGGTTCTTCCGGCCGAACATCATCGAAACCTCCTCAATTTGGTATACCAACTATCCTGCCTGGTGGCCGAACGCTCGTCCAGGTGATGCCGCCCATATCGGTGATCTCCGCCGCGTGAACGCACCGGCGGTATACCAAAGCTGGGTATCGTGGTCGACATGAGCGAATCAGGCGACAGCTACGTGATCACCGATCGGGACCGGCAGTATCTGCGCAGGTGCGTCGAGCTGGCTCGTGCGGCCCTCGACGCCGGTGATGAGCCGTTCGGGTCGATCCTGGTCGACGCCGAGCAGACCATCCGGTTCGAGGCCCGCAACCGCATCGTCACCGGTGAGCCGACCCAGCATCCGGAGTTCGAGATCGCCCGCTGGGCCGGCCTGCACCTGAGCCCTGCCCAGCGCGCGACCAGCGTCGTCTACACCTCCGGCGAACACTGCCCGATGTGCAGCGCCGCCCACGCCTGGGCCGGCCTGGGCCGCATCGTCTACGCCGTCGGCTCCGACCAGCTCGGCCGCTGGCAACGCGAATGGGGCCTGCCCGCCGGCCCGGTGGCCGCACTTCCCATCACAGCGGTCGCGCCCTCGGTGCCGGTCGCGGGCCCCGAACCTAGTCTCGAAGCCGAGATCAAGGCTCTGCACGAACAGGTGGCCACCCGCGCGCTGGGCTGAACCGGTACCCGTCGACACCGCTCGCGCCGAGTGCGAAGCGTCGGTCACACGCTGCAGAGACCCACTCCCGCCCGGTTCGGCGTCCTCGTGCGCGCCGCTGCCGGCGTGTCCGGTTCAGTCCGTGTCGCGGGCTTCGGTGGCGGCGCGTTGGGCGGCGAGGGTGCGGCTGGTGTCGATGTGGGCGGTGGCGAGGGTTTCGACGCGGGTGAGGTCGCGGTTGGCGATGGCGTCGTAGAGCTGTTCGTGTTCGCGGGCCACGGTCAGCAGGTCGTCGTGGCGGCCCAGCAGCCAGCGCATCCGGCTGCGCAGGGTGGCGTGCAGTTCGGCGAGGAGTTCGTTGCCGGTGAGCCGGATGACGGTCTCGTGGAAATCGGCGGCGGCCCGGCGTGCGGTGACGGCGTCGCCGGCTCGGGCGGCATCCCATTCGGCGTCCAGATCGCGGCGCAAGTCCTCGAGTCCGGCGCGGGTGGCGCGCTGTGCGGCGAGCCGGAATGCCAGTACTTCGACCGCCGAGCGCACTTCGAGCAGGTCGGCGATATCGGTGGCGGTGAACTCGCGCACCACCGCCCAGCTGCGCGGGCGTGGGGTCACCAATCCTTCCGCTACCAGCGCTTTCAACGCTTCGCGCACCGGCAGCCGGGACACCCCGAGTTCGGCGGCGAGTTCACGTTCGACCAGTTTGGCGCCGGGCGCTCGGGTTCCGTCGACGATCTGGTCCCGCAGGATGCGGGTGATGCGTTCGGATTCGGAGGCGAACCCCGGCGATGCGCTCATCACCGCATTCTCGCATCACCACCCACCGGTTTGGTATCCCAAGTGGTTGTCAGGGGCGGCCCAGCTGTTGCAGGCGCGCTTCGTCGAAGTCGAGTATGTGCTGGCAGCGGTTGAGGGCTTTGGCGCCGAAGCGTTCGCCGTCGCGGGCGCGCAGCAGCGCCGACCGTTGTGCGTCGAGTACCCGCAGCCGCAGCTGCCGATACTGTTCGCGCGGGTCCGGGCCCTCGGTGGACAGTTCGCGCATCGCGGCCGGCTTGGTGCGCACGGTGTCATCGCGCACCATGGTGACCAGGGCCGGCGGTATGGGGTTGCCGTCGTCGTCGGTCGGGTCGGGGGTGTCGAGGACCTTCGCGGCGGCCTCCGACATCAGCGTCCGCAATTCGATCGAATCCTCCTGCAGCCGAGCGGGATCATCACCGGGTACCCGCACCACCCGGATGACGGTCGGCAGGCTCAGCCCCTGCACCAGCAGGGTGCTCACCGCGACGACGAAGGCGATCAGCACCAGCTCCGACCGCATCGGGGTCTGGGCGGGCAGGGTTTGCGCGGCCGCCACGGTGACTGCGCCGCGCATCCCCGACCACGCCAGCACCACCCCGCCGCGTGCGCCGACGGTTTCGGTGAGCCGGAACTCGATGCTTGCCGATGCTTTGCCGAAGCGGCGCATCATCAACCGCAGCCGTCTGCTCTCGGGCGGCAGGTCGATGTCGGCCAGGCGCGCACCGATATCGTCCAGGCGTGGTTTGGCCTCGGCGGCGCGGCGCTGGTCCAGCCGCAGGAACGCCACCAGCGGCACGATGAACACCGCGCGGATCACCATCACCACCACCGCGGCCACCAGTCCGACCCCGAAAGCCTGTGCGACGCTGAGCTGTGCGCCGCGCACGTCATCGATGAGCCCGGCCAGGCTCAATCCCATGAGCAGGAAGATCGCGCTTTCCAGCAGGAACGCCACGGTGCGCCAGTTGGTGGCGTCGACGATGCGATTCTGGGCGCTGAGGTGGCGGGGGCTCAGGTGGCCGCTGACCAGGCCGGCGACCACGACCGCCAGCACCCCGGACCCATGGAATTCCTCGGCGGGCAGGTAGGCCAGGAACGGGATCACGAACGACACCGCGGTGGTGGCCACCGGGTCGTCGACCATGGCACGCGCCCGCACACCGAGCCAGCCGACCACCAGCCCGGCGATCACCGCGACCACGACCGCCACCACGAAATCGCCGAGCACATGCCACAGCGACACCGTCGAGGCCAGCGCCGCCACCGCCGACCGCAGCAGCACCAGCGCGGTCGCGTCGTTGACCAGCCCCTCCCCCTCCAGCATCGTCAGCAGCCGCGACGGCAACCCGAGCCGCTTACCCACCGCGGTCGCCGCGATCGGGTCGGTGGGGCTGATCACCGCGCCGAGCGCGAACGCGGCGGGCCAGCCGATATCGGGCAGCAGTTGATGGAACAGCCAGCCGGTGCCGAGGGTGGTGACCACGACCAGCAGCACCGCCAGGCCGGTGATCGGTTTGAGGTTGCGCCGGAAATCGACCGCGGGCATGTTCACCGCCGCCGAATACAGCAGCGGCGGCAGCACCACCGTCAAGATCACCTCGGGGTCGACCTCCGGATGCGGGATACCGGGCACGAAACTGAGCGCGATCCCGACGACTGCCAGGCTCAGTGGCGCGGCGACGCCGAGGGTGTCGGAGAACGCCGCGACCACCACGATGGCGATGATGCCGACGACCACGACCAGGGTGATCTCCATGAGCTCTCCTCAGCGCTGACGGCGTGTCCCGCTAGCACCGTACGACGGGGACCGCGGTCGTGATTCGATGTCGGTGCAGCGTTTCCCGCGGCGAGGCGATGGGAGCCGACATGACTTCGACTACCGGTATCAGCGAACTGTCCGTACCCGACAAGGCCGCGCTCGGCAGCGGCGCGGACTTCTGGACCACCAAGGCGGTGGGTCCGGTGCCGTCGCTGCTGTTGACCGACGGCCCGCACGGGGTGCGCCGCCAAACCGGCGCCACCGACCATCTGGGGCTGGCCGCCAGCCGGCCCGCCACCTGTTTCCCGCCCGCGGTCGGGCTCGGGCAGAGCTGGGATCCCGAGCTGGTGCGCCGGGTCGGTGAGGCGCTCGGCCGCGAGGCCCGCGCCTTGGCGGTCGATGTGCTGCTGGGGCCGGGCATCAACATCAAACGCGACCCGCGCTGCGGGCGGGTGTTCGAGTACTACTCCGAGGATCCGCTGCTCACCGGTGTACTGGGTGCGGCGTGGGTGCAGGGGGTGCAGAGCCAAGGGGTGGGTGCCTCGCTCAAACACTTCGCGGTCAACAACGCCGAACACGATCGGATGCGGGCCAGTTCGGATGTGGACGCGCGGGCGTTGCGCGAGATCTATCTGCGGGCCTTCGCCCATATCGTGCGTACCGCCCAGCCGTGGACGGTGATGTGTTCCTACAACCGGATCAACGGCGTCTACGCCGCGGAAAACCGGTGGCTGCTCACCGAGGTGCTGCGCGAGGAGTGGGGTTTCGACGGTCTGGTGGTCAGCGATTGGGGTGCGGTGTCGGATCGGGTGGCCTCGGTCGCCGCGGGGCTGGATCTCCAGATGCCCGGCGGCAGTGGTGATGCTGATGCTCAGGTGGTGGCGGCGGTCGAATCCGGTGCGCTCGAGATCGCCGCGGTGGACCGGGCCGCGCAGAACGTCGCCGACATGGCGGCGAAGGTGCTCGCCGGGCGGGCGCTGGCCCCGCCGGCGCCGGATCCGGACGCCCATCATCGCCTGGCGCGTGAGGTGGCCGCGCGCTGTGTCGTGTTGTTGCGCAACGACGGTGAGCTGCTGCCGTTGCGTGCCGGGCAGTCGCTGGCGGTGATCGGTGAGTTCGCGCAGACCCCGCGGTATCAGGGCGGCGGGAGTTCGCATGTGAATCCGACCCGTCTGGATGTGCCGGTCGATGAGATCCGCGCCGCGGCCGAACCCGGGCAGGTGCACTATGCGCGCGGTTTCCGCACCGACTCCACCGAACCCGACCCGGTGCTGGTGGCCGAATCGGTCGCCGCGGCGCGTGCGGCCGAGGTCGCGGTGGTGTTCCTCGGGTTGGGCGCGAGCCAGGAATCGGAGGGCTTCGACCGCACCGACATCGAACTGCCCGCCGACCAACTCGCGCTGCTGGCCGAGATCGTCGCGGTGCAACCGAAGACCGTGGTGGTGCTCTCGCACGGCGGGGTGCTGCGGCTGGCGCCGGTGGTCGATCTGGTCCCGGCGATCGTCGACGGCGCGTTGCTCGGGCAGGCCGGTGGCGGCGCGTTGGCGGATGTGCTGTTCGGGCGGGTCAACCCCTCGGGCCGGCTCACCGAGACGGTGCCGCTGCGGTTGCAGGATGTGCCCGCCTACCTGAATTTCCCCGGCGAGAACTCCCACATCCGGTACGGCGAGGGCATTTTCGTCGGCTACCGCTGGTATGACGCCCGCGAGATGGCGGTGAGTTTCCCGTTCGGGCACGGCCTGTCCTACACCAGCTTCACCTACTCCGATCTGTCGGTGGAAGCCGGCGCGTCGGGGCTCACCGTCGCGGTGACGATCACCAATACCGGCGCGCGGCGCGGCCGTGAGGTCGTGCAGATCTACACCGCGCTGCCCGAGTCCGCGGTGACGCGCCCGCCCCGCGAACTCGAGGGCCATGCCGTCACCGAGGAGCTGGAACCCGGTGCAAGCCAACGGGTCTCGATCAGCATCGACCGCGAGGCGCTGGCGTACTGGGAGACCCGCGTCGACCGGTGGATCGTCGAGGGCGGCACCTACCGGGTGATGGCCGGCGCCTCCAGCCGCGATATCCGCGCCACCGCCGAGATCGAGGTGCCCGGCGATGAGCTGCGCATTCCGATCACCCGCCAGTCCACCCTCGGCGAGGTCCTGGCCAACCCCGCCGCGGCGCAGGTGCTGTCGCAGATGTTCGCGGCGATGACCGGCGACGGCGCCGGTGACGGCCAGGCCCTCGGCGTCGACATGATGCGCATGCTGGCCTCGATCCCGCTGGACCGGCTCACCGGATTCGGCATGTCGCCTGCCGACCTCGACGCCCTCTTAGCGGCCGTCGACGACCACCACTGACCGGCAGCCGCGGTCCCGCGACCCCCGGTCGGTCGAGGAGCACTGTTTCCGCAGATGTACCGTGCAGCAGGCGATCCTGCCGCACGGACCGGAAGCGGTGGTCCGCTATCGCCGCGCAGCGGCGACGAACATCGGCACCGCGACGAAGATCCGGTTGGTGCGGGCGCGCTCGGCTTGTTCGGTGAGCCAGCCCTGCTCGTCGCTGATCCGGCGCACCACGGCGAGCGCGGTGTCGTCGGTGAACACGCTGGTGCGCACCTCGACGACCGGGTCGGTAAATCCGGCGTCGAGGAGCAGGTTGCGGTACCGGCGGGCGATGCGCGGCGACGGGAGTGTGTCCGCCTTGGCGTGGACCAGCCGGCGGGTGGTCTGCGGGTCGTCGGAGTCGATGACGACGGTGTCCCAGTCCTGGCCGAGCAACACGGCCCGCCCGCCCGGTGCGAGCACCCGGCGGGCCTCGGCCACCGCTCGCACCGGATCGGCGAGGGTGTGCAACACCTTGTCCGCGCGGTAGCCGGTCACCGACCCGGTCGCCAACGGCAGCTCGCAGGCATCACCGACGCGGAACTCCCCGGCCGGCCAACGCCGCACGGCCACGGCGACCATCTCGGGGTCGTGGTCGACGCCGATGGCGCGGGCCCCGCGCTCGGCCAGTTCGACGACCGCGCGGCCACCGCCGCAGCCGACGTCGACCACGGTTCGGCCGCTGAGATCGCCGAGCAATTCGTAGGAACGTGTACGCAGCTCCACAGACATCGGCTGCGCATCGATGGCGTCTAGGACAGCAAGCAGATTGGACATGTCTGCCATGGTTCGACTTAATGTCGACATGAAGTCAACTGCGCTGACGATCGGCCAGGTGGCCGAGCAGTTCGGCCTGCCGACACACGTCCTGCGGCACTGGGAGTCGGTCGGCCTGCTACACCCCACCCGCGTCGCCGGCGACCGCCGCCGCTACACCCACGATGACCTCACCCGGGTGGCGTCGATCGTCATCGCGAAGCAGGCCGGCCTGCCCCTGAAGGACATCGGGACGTTCCTCGCCGCCGGCGACCCAGCCGCCCGCAAGGAGGTGCTACACCGCAACCATCGCGCCCTGCAGGCCAAGATGGCGGCGCTGCGCGCGGCGCTGGATCTGCTCGAAGCCGGCATGAACTGTTCGCACGAGGACATCACCACCTGCCCGAACTACCGCGCCCACCTCGCACGGGTGGGCCAGCAGGGCCCGACGAGCGAGTGATCTGCTGACCGACAGACAGCACACCGTTCTCCTGGCCGAATATCTCGATTTTGTGGCCGCCAGTCCTTGCTGTCAGCGTCGCGCGCCGCTTTAGGCTCGAACGACAGTCAATGGTGATGGAGGACACAGGTCGATGGCGTTCGATTACGACGTGCTGGTGATCGGTTCGGGTTTCGGTGGCAGTGTGTCGGCGCTGCGGCTGACCGAGAAGGGCTACCGGGTCGGCGTGCTCGAGGCCGGACGCCGCTTCGCCGACGACGAGTTCGCTGCGACGTCGTGGCGGGCGCGGGAGTTCCTGTGGGCGCCACGGCTGGGCTGCTACGGCATCCAGCGGCTGACGTTGCTGAAGAACACCTTCATCATGAGCGGCGCCGGCGTCGGCGGCGGATCGCTGGTCTACGCCAACACCCTCTACGAGCCGCCGGCGGCGTTCTACGCCGACAAGCAGTGGGCCGCGATCACCGACTGGCGCGCCGAGCTGGCCCCGCACTACGACCAGGCCAAACGCATGCTCGGCGTCACCACCAACCCGGCCACCACTCCCAGCGACCGGATCCTGCGTGAGGTCGCCGAGGAACTCGGTGTCGGCGATACCTACCGCCAGACGCCGGTCGGGGTGCTGTTCGGCGGTGCCGGGTCGCGCCCGGGCCAGGAGGTGCCCGACCCGTTCTTCGGCGGCGTCGGCCCGGCCCGGCGCACCTGCACCCACTGCGGCGAATGCATGACCGGCTGCCGCCACAACGCCAAGAACACCCTGGTCAAGAACTACCTGTATCTGGCCGAGCGGGCGGGCGCGCAGGTACATCCGCTGACCACCGTGGTGGATGTGCGGCCGCGACCCGAGGGCGGTTACGCGGTGCGCACCCGCCGCACGGGCCGCTGGGTCCGCAAGGCCGAGCGGGTGTTCACCGCCGAACAGGTGGTGTTCTCCGCGGCCGCGCTCGGCACCCAGAAACTGCTGCACCAGCTGCGCGACCGCGGTTCGCTGCCGAACATCTCGCCGCGGCTGGGATATCTGTCGCGCACCAACTCCGAGGAGCTGCTGTCGGTGCGCAGCCGCCGCCGCGACGCCGATTTCACCAAGGGTGTGGCCATCACTTCCTCCATCCACCCCGACGCGCACACCCACATCGAGCCGGTGCGCTACGGCAAGGGCAGCAACGCGCTGGCGTTGATCACCACCGCGATGGTCGGCGACGACGGGGTGAGCCCGCGATGGCGGCAATGGGTGCGCCAGCTGCGCCGCAACCGCCGCGACCTGCTGCACATGCACAATCCGCACCGCTGGTCCGAGCAGATGATCGGACTGCTGGTGATGCAGTCGGTGGACAACTCCATCACCACCTACACCACCCGCGGTGTGTTCGGCCGCAAGATGACCACCAAACAGGGTGAGGGCGAACCGAATCCGACCTGGATCCCGGTCGGCCACGAGGTCGCCGAGCGGGTCGCCGGCAAGATCGACGGCTTCGCCACCGGCGCCACCAGCAGCATCGTCAATATCCCGGCGACCGGGCATTTCATCGGCGGCTGCGCCATCGGCGACTCCCCCGACACCGGCGTCGTCGACCCCTACCACCGCCTCTACGGTCATCCCGGCCTGCACGTCATCGACGGCTCTACCATCTCGGCCAACCTCGGGGTCAACCCGTCGCTGACCATCACCGCCCAAGCCGAACGCGCGATCGCCCTGTGGCCCAACAAGGGTGAGCCCGACCAGCGACCCGAACTCGGCGCGCCGTACCGGCGGCTGGCTCCGATCGCACCGGTCGCCCCGGCGGTACCGGCCACCGCGCCGGCTGCGTTGCGGTTGCCGATCGTCGAGATTTCCGGCGGGCAGCAGCCGGTCGAGCTCGACAACTGAGGTCGCCGCCGGGTCTGCCGGCAAACCACCGCGACCGCGCGTTGGTGCCGTCGGTTGGTCCCCGCGCCCGGCACACTGATGCGGGTGAGTAATGTGCCGGTCGCCGCGGTGGTGTGCGCGTTCGTCGCCGCGCTCGGGTTCGCGGTGGCGGCGGTGGCGCAGCAGCGGGCGGCGGCGCAGGTGCCCGAGGGTGCGGGGTTGCTGGCCGGGTTGATGCGCAGCCCGCGCTGGTGGGCGGGGATCGTCGGTGACGGTGGCGCGTTCGTCTTCCAGGTCGTGGCGTTGGCGCTGGGATCGGTGCTGGTGGTGCAGCCGATCCTGGTGACGTCGCTGATCTTCGCGTTGCCGTTGGCGGCCCGCTACAACGATCGGCCGGTGACGCGCGCGGCTTGGGCCCAGGCCATCGCGTTGTCGATCGCGCTGGCGTGTTTCCTGATCGTCGGCGATCCCGCGCCGGGGGTGCGAGATGCGCCGTGGTCGCAGTGGTTCGGGCCGCTGGCACTGGTGTTCGGGCTGATCGTCGCCGCGGTGGTGGCGGCGATGTGGGTGCGGGCCACCGGGTTGCGGGCGTTGCTGCTGGGTACGGCGGCGGGGTTGTTGTTCGGTGTGTCGGCGGCGGTGACCCAGCATGTGGTCGAGTTGTTCGGCGACGGGCTCGGCGCCGCGCTGAGCAGTTGGGAGCCCTACACCATGGTCGGCGCCGGCCTGGCGGGGTTGTACCTGCAACAGCGCGCCTATCAGATCGGTGCGTTGTCGGCGTCGCTGCCGGCGTTCACGGTGGCCGAACCGCTGGGTGCGATGTTTCTGGGCGTGACCGTGCTCGAGGAGCAGTTGCACACCGGGACGGTCGGGATCGTGGTGGTGCTGGTGTCGGTGGTGGTGATGTGTGGTGCGGCGGTGCAGCTGTCCCGCGCCCAAGCCGAGGATCTGCCCGCGGCCGAGCCTGCCGGGTGAGATCACTGCCGGTGATTGCCGGTTGATTGCTTGACGTGGTCGCGGGCGCGGTGAGGTGCGGTGCTCATCTCGTTGTCGATCCGTTGTCGTGCTGTGGGCTGTCCTGTTGACCCTGGCTGGTTACAGTCACCGAATGGTTGCCAACACGGTCCGGGTCGAGAGCGAGGTCGCGACATTGCGGACGGTGGTGGTCGCGCGTAGCGAGTTCCGGGCACCGGACAGCCCGGCGATCCTCGGGCATCGGATGCCGGGCGAACCGGGCGCCGCCGAGATCCTGGAGCAGACCTGGGGCCGGGAGTTCGGTGCGGTCTTCCCGGACCGCCAACGTCTCTGGGAGGCCGAACGCGACAACCTCGCCGACGTCCTCACCCGCTATGGCGTGCGGGTGCTGCGCCCGCGCTTGTGTACCGAGGCCGAGAAGGCCGCAGCCGGCGAGCGCGGGTACGCGAACTTCTTCGTCCGCGATCCCTGGTTCACCATCGGCGAGCACGTCATCGAGGGGTCGCTGCGATTCCCGCATCGCCGCCTCGAGGTCCTGACCAGCCGTTCGCTGCTGCTGGATCAGGTGATGCCTGCGCGGGCGCGGTATGTGTCGATCCCGATCCCCGAGCTCGACGGCGCCGGCGTGGGCCCGTTCCTCGAAGGCGGCGATGTGCTCGTCGACGGCAAGAACGTCTTCGTCGGTGAGTCCGGCATGGCCAGCGACCACACCGGAACCCGCTGGCTGGCCAAATATCTGGCCCCCGACGGATACACGGTGACCCCGGTGACCCTGAAACCGCATGTCTTGCATCTGGATTGCGCGCTCGGCCTGGTCCGCGAGGGGCTGATGATCGTGTGCCCGGACCGACTGCCCGACGGCGTTCCCACCCCGCTGCGGGAGTGGGAACGCCTCGAGGTCAGCGAAGCCGAGGCCGCCGCCATGGCCACCAATGGCCTGCCCATCGATGCCGAAACCTATATCACCGACCCGATTTTCGAACGCCTCGGCAAGCAATTGCAGGATCGTGGCATCACTGTCGAGTACGTCGATTTCACGGTTTCGCGTCTGTTCGGCGGAGCCTTCCGCTGCTCCACGCAACCGCTGGGCCGCGTCGACTGACGGCTACGCTCTGGGCCGGCTCGCGCGGACGCGGCGGATGTGGCGGGCGTAGCGGTGGCGGCCGAACAGATGCCAGATGCCGCGCACCGGCGCCGGCAGCACACCGAGCAGCAGGGCCCGTTCGGCCGGGTCGGCTTCCTCGAGGACGAGACCGAACAGCGTGAACAAGGTGAGCTTGGGGGTGTGGGCGACCATGTGCTCGCCGGGGGCGGCCCACTCGGCGTCGGTGAGGTGCTGCGCCGCCAGCGGGAGCACGGTGGTTTCCTCGTCGTCGAGATGTTCGAGCAGCACCGCCCGGTGATCGGCGAGAATCGCCACCAGCGTGTCGCGTTCGTCGGCGCCGGCTCCGGCCTCCCAGGCCGGGACCGCGGTGTCGAGAGCGGCCAGCGTCGCTTCGACTCGCTCGTGCTGGGCCTGCATGCGCAGGATCACCTCGGTGCCCAGATCGACCCGCGCCAGCAGCGGCGGCCACAGCAGCTCGTCCTCGCCCTCATGGTGATTCTTCAATCCGAGCCGGTAATCCCGGAAGTGGCCGGCGATCACCGTCGCCCGCGCGATGTCACCGGGGGCGACGGCCGCGACGAGCTCGATCAGCAGCCGCGATTCGCGGCGAAAGGCGCGGTGGACGATCTTCATGTCGTCGGTGTTGATGCTCATGTGTTGGTGCCCTTCGATTCTGGTGCCGCGATCAGCGCAGCGCGGGGGCCGGCGCGGTGACGGGGGCGCGTTCGGTCAGCAGCAGGGCCGCCGTCGCCAGCAAGAAAGCCGCCGCAGTGACGTGCACCGTCAGCGCCGTGGTCACGCTGCCGCCGTGCGTCACCACAGCCAACGCGTCACCGAGCGGGATCGCGGCGTTGATCAGCACGACCCAGCCGAGCGTGCGACGCAGGCCGAGACCGAGCAGCAGGAAGGTGACGGCGGCGATGGCGAGGTCGCGCACGCCCTTGACGATGAAGTAGCCGTCGGCATTGCCGGTCGGCCACGGATCGATACCGAAACCTTCCGCGGCACCGGGATAGAACAGGAAATTCAGCCCGAAATACAACGGGGCGGCTCCGCAGCAAAAGGCCAGCAGGGTGGTCCAGCGATACCTGGTCATGATGTTCTCCTCGGTGGATTCGGGGTGGGCGGCGACTGCGGCCCGCTGATTTCCGACACTGCTGCCCGGGGTTTGGAAGTCACTAGGAACCGGCTTGGAAGGCCCGCGCGTACGATGTGGCGCGTCATGGTCTTCATCCGGGTATTGGGCTCGTTCGTGGCCGAGGTCGGCGGCGAATCCGTACCCCTCGGCGGACCGCGCCAGCGCGGCGTGCTGGCCATGCTGGTCGCCGCCCGCGGACAGGTGGTGCCGGTCGACCGGATGATCGAAGACCTGTGGCGCGGGGAAGCACCCGCCCGAGCGCTGGCCTCGCTGCAGGCCTATGTCTCCAACCTGCGGCGCCTGCTCGAACCCGGCCGCCCACCGCGGACGCCGGCGCGTCTGCTGGTGAGCGCGGCTCCGGGCTATGCGTTGCGGCTGCCGCGGGAAGCGGTAGACGCGTGGCGGTTCGAGCAGCTACTCGAGCAGGCCCGCACGGTGGCCGAACCCGGCGCAACGCGTGCCTTGCTCGACGACGCGCTGGCGCTGTGGGCGGGGCCCGCGTTCGCCGAGGTCGCCGACGAGCCGTGGGCACTGGCCGAGACCGCCCGCCTCGACGAACTGCGCTCGATCGCCCGCGAGCTGCATATCGCTGCCGGATTGCGCCTGAGCCTGCCCGTGACACCGGACGCGGAAAACCTCACCCGGGAGCAGCCGTTGCGTGAGGAGGGCTGGCGCCTGTACGCGCTGGCGCTGTGGAGCAGCGGCCGCCAAGCCGACGCACTGGCCGCGCTGCGCCGCGCCCGCACCACCTTCGCCGACGAGCTGGGCCTGGACCCGGGCCCGGACCTGGTGGAACTGGAAGAGGCGATCCTCACCCAGCGCACCGAGGTCCTGCGCGGCGCCGCGGCCGCGGCCTCGGCCGGCACGATCCAGCACCAGGGCGCCGCGTCACGGTCCGAGGTCGGCGCGCCGGCATCGGACGGTGACGCGCGACCGTCGAAGGACGCGCGACCGTCGAAGGACGCGCAACCATCGAACGACGCGCAACCATCGAACGACGCACAACCATCGAACGACGCACAACCGACGGGCGTCGCGCCGTCGTCGGATATCCCGCCGCCGTTGGATAGTGCGCCGCCGTTGGATAGTGCGCCGTCGTCCGATATGCCGCAGTCGCCGGATGTCGCGCGATTGTCGGCGAGCGCGCGCCGCGCGACGACATTCGTGGGTCGTGAGCGCGAACTCTCGGCCCTGGTCACCGCGGCCGGCGAGGCCGTCACCGACGGGGCGCGCGTCGCGCTCGTCACCGGCGAGGCCGGGCTCGGCAAGTCGACGCTGCTCGACCACCTCGCCGCCCGCCTCACTCGCGACGGCTGGCTGGTCGCCACCGGACGCTGTCCCGAACTCGACAGTGCCCCGCCCGCATGGGCGTGGGTCGAAGTCCTCCAGACGGTCGCCGCGACGGTCGATCCGGGCCACTTCGCCGACGATCTGGCGCCGCTGCTGACCGACTCCGCGCCGGTCGGCGGTGACGCCGCCGCCGGGCGCTTCCGGCTGCGGCGCGCGGTGTGGGCGTGGCTGTCGGCCGCGGCCGCCACGCAGCCGGTCGCCATCGTCCTCGACGACCTGCATTGGGCCGACGCCGCCACCCTCGAACTGCTCACCGGCAGCGTCGACGCACACGCCCCGATCCTCATCGTCGCCGCCTACCGCGCGGACGAAAGTGCGCGCCTGACAACGACACTCGGCACCCTCGCCCGCACCGCGCCCCTCCGGGTGGACCTGCCCGGACTCGACGGCGACGCCATCGCGGCACTGGTGCGCGCCGAATGCGACGCCGACGACGCGACGGTGGCAGGCATCGCCGAACGCACCGGCGGCAACCCCTTCTACGTGCGGGAAAGCGCGAGGCTGCTCTACGGCGAAGGCGCGCTCATCGCACTGTCGGAGGTGCCCGAAGGCGTGCGCGATGTGCTGCGGCGCCGGCTTGCCCGGCTGCCCGAAAGCGGTGTGTCGGTGTTGCGGCTGGCGGCCGTCGCGGGCCGGGAGAGTTCGGTGGAGGTGCTCGTGCGGGCCGCCGATACCGACGAAGACGGTGTCCTGGACGCACTCGATGCCGGCGTCATCGCTGGGTTGCTCGACGAACCGGGACCGGGACGGGTCCGGTTCGTGCACACCTTGGTCCGCGACACGCTGATGACCGACGTCAGCCGGCTACGCATCACCCGCATGCACGCCCGCATCGCCGCCGCCTTGGAAGACAGCGGCGATATCGCGGCCCTGGCCCACCACTATGCGCGCGCGGGCTCACCGAGGGCCGTGCACTATTGCGTGCGCGCCGCCGAACTGGCCGAGGCCCGCTACGCCCACGATGTGGCGGCCGCGCTGCTCACCGACGCCGTCGCCCACTGCACCGACCCCGACGAACGCATCACCCTGCTCGGCAAACTGCTGCGCGCCCAGGTCCGCGCCGGGGCAGTCGCCGCCGCCCGGGCTACTCGCGAACAGGCCGTCGCCTTCGCCGAATCGCTGGGCCGCGACGATTTGATGATCGCCGCGTTCACCGCCTGGACCGAGCCCACGCCCTGGCTGGCCCGCACCTACGGCACAGTCGACCGTCCCATCGTCGAACGCCTGCGCCGCCTGCTCGAACGCACCGACCTAGCCCCCGACGTGCGGGCCAACCTGCTTATCGCCTACACCCACGAACTGGTCGGCGAAGACGACCCGACGGTCCTGGCAGCCGGGCAGGAAGCGCTCGACCTCGCCACCTCGACCCGGTTGCGTGCCGGAGCGCTGCTGGTGCTGGCCCGCGACACCGGCAGGGAGGAATACTCCCGCGAGCTGGTGGATATCGGCATCGCCCACGACCTGCCCGTCTACCGCGTGACCGGGCTGCTCAACCTCGCCGCGAACGCCGCCGCCGCCAACGACCCGTCGGCCATGCGCCGCCAGCTCCACGGCGTACTCGACCTCGCCCGCGCCTACCGCATGCCCGAAGCCATCGGCGCCGCCGAGATCGCGCTGACGACCCTGGTACTCGTCGAAGGCCGCTTCGCCGACGCCGAACGCGGCTATATCGAGGCCACCGACCGCCTCGATCGCGCCGGATCGGTGCACGCCGCCGGCTTCCTGCGCCTGGCCCTCGCCGCAACCTGGCTCAACGCCGGCACTCTCGGCGAACACCTCGACGAGGTGCGCGCACTGCACGACGGGCTCGGCCCGATGGTCGCCGACCTGCTCGCGCTCGCCCTGCACGCCGCCGGCCACACCGACGAGGCCCGCCGCGCCCGCACCACACCGGCCCCGATCCGCCCCGACTTCTTCGCCACCTTCCTGACCAGCCTGCGCGCCATGGCGATCCTCGCCACCGGCGACCGCGACGCCGCCGCCCAGATCTACCCCGCCCTGCTCCCCCACCGCGACGGTCCCCCGGCCGGCGCGGAAAGCCTGTCGCTGGCGGTGCGCCCGCCCGCCCACACCCTCGGCGAACTCGCAGTCCTGCTCGGCCGCGACGACGCCGCCGCTGAACACTTCGCCCGCGCCGCCGACATCGCCGACCAGTGGAACGCCCCGCACTGGGCCGCCGAAGCGCGCGCACGATCGCCGCGCCGGGATTCTCCGCACCGCTGAGCCTGCTCCGGTCGAGCACCCTTGCCGTCCGGCCATTCGCGCGTTCCAAGTCGGCTCCAAGTTCCTTCCAAAAGCCCGGGAGCAGTCTCGATCCGTCAGGAACGAACTGCTCGAGGAGCCAAACATGAGTGCCGTCAACACCTTCCGCGCCGCCGTCGTCCGCACACCGAACGGACCCGATTCGATCGAGATCATCGACGTCCCGGTCACCGAGCCCGGCCCGGGTCAAGTGCGGGTGGCGGTCGCGGCGGCCCCGGTGAATCCCACCGATCTCGGAGTCGCCGGTGGGTTCTTCCACGAGCTGGGCATGATCACGCAGCCCGACCGCACCGGGCTGGGCTGGGACTTCGCCGGCACCGTCGCGGCTGCCGGTCCGGGTGTGGACCTGGCTGTCGGTACTCGCGTTGCCGGTGTCGTGCTGGGGTTCGACCGCGATTTCGGCACCTATGCCGAACAGCTGGTCGTTCCTGCCGCCGATGTCGCGGTGGTGCCCGATGGCCTGGATCTGGTCGCGGCATCGACGGTGCCGCTCAACGGCTTGGGCGCAGCGCAGATCGTCGACCTGCTCGGTAACCCACCCGCCGACGGCAACCGGCTACTGGTGACCGGTGCCGCCGGTGCGATCGGCGCCAACGTCGTCGCGTTCGCACTCGACCGGGGCTGGCAGGTGACCGGCCTGGCGCGCGCGACCGACGAGCCGTTCGTCCGAGGGCTGGGCGCCGGCTTCGTCACGGAGGCCGGCACCGGCTGGGACGCGGTCGTCGACACCACCTCGCAGCAGGTCTGGGGGTTGGCCCCGGTCCGCGACGGCGGCCTCTTCGTCGGCGTGCGACCCAATCTCGTGCCCGCGCCAGAGCGGGAAATCACCGTGCACGCGCTGGTGACCCAGCCCGATACACGCCGCTTGGGCCGGCTGTTGGAGCGTGCAGCGGCCGGCCGGTTGCCGTCACGAGTGCACGCGGTCCTGCCCCTGACCCGAGCACGCCGACGCCCAGCGCGCCATGGCCGTCAGCGGCACCCGCGGCCGCTACGTGCTCGCGCCCTGACCCGATCCGGCCTGGGTGGCCTTTTCGTCACGCCGCAACTCACCCTGGTTCGGGCCGCGGGCGTTCCAGTCGCCCGAAACCCGCGGCAGGTGGTTTCAGAAGGCCTCCCCGGCGTCTACCCCGACGAAATCAGCCCACGCAGTCGAAGATCACCCACATACTTGGCGATCAAATCCGCGCTCAAGTGCGGGATATCGGCGTCGGGTCCGAGTTTCGCGGCGCGAACGGCAGCTCGGAACTCGGTAGCGGGGATGGCCGAACCCGGGGTCGCGGGTGCGGGGCGGGCAAAGGCGTGCAGCAGCGGCAACACCGAGGCGTTGCGCTGAGGTTCGGGCAACGCGCGCAAGCCTGCCTCGAATCGGGTGAGCCATTCGGTGTAATCGTCGACGCGTTCGATCGCGACACCGGCCTCGATCAGCCAGTCGACGATCACATCGAGGGAGATCCCGTCATCGTGCGGGTTCACCACATGGAAGCTGTGGTGCCCGTCATCGATCGCCGCGCCGAGCTCGGTGATCGCCTCGGCGGTGAAATCGGCGGGCAGCCCGTCATAGTGGGCGCGTGCCCGCCCACCGTCGGCGCCGCGCCGGTAGAACGAGGCGGGCGCGAGTCCGGTGGCGGCCAGCCCGATCAGCAGCCGGGTGAACATATCCGGCACGTTGAGCTGCCCCGCATAGCCGGGATGGGCCAGCACCATATCCGACCGGAACACCGCCACCGGCAGCCCGCACATCTCGTGCACCGACCGCAGCAGCACCTCCCCGGCCCATTTGCTGTTGCCATAACCGGTGGCGTATCCGGCGCCGTTGCGGCGCACCGGACTACCGGCGCGGATATCGCCGCCCTCGGTGAACACCGCACGGTCGACGTCGGCGGCCACCGCCACCGTCGACAGATAGGTGAACGGCTTGAGCCGATCGGTGATCGCCAGCCGGATCAGCTCGGCCGTGCCGACCACGTTGGGCCCGAACAACTGCTCATAGGGCAGCACATGGTTCACCAGCGCGGCACAGTGCACGATCCGGTCCACCCGCCGCGCCAGCGCCGCCCAGGCCTGCTCGTCGAGCCCGAGGCGGGGTGCGCTGATATCGCCGACGATCACCTCGAGGTGGTTGTCGGCCAGCTCGCGGTAGCGGCGCAGCAGATCCACATCGCCGGAGTCGAACGCCGCGTCGAGCCTGCGTCGCGCGGTGTCGGCGTCCTTGGCGCGCACCACACACAGCACCCGCCCGCCCACGGCTTGCATCCGCTGCAACCACAGCAGGCACAGCCACCGTCCGAGGTAGCCGTTGGCGCCGGTGATCAACACCGTGCCGGTCGTGGCCGCCACCGGCAGCCCTGCCGCGGCAGCCAAGGTCTCGGCGTCGATGAACTTCTCCAGCGCCAGATCCGCGGCGGCCACCTGGTCGGCGCCGGCGCCGTGCACACTGTCGAACGACACCCGGCCGGTACCGGATTGCTGTGCGGTTTCGATGTATTCGGCCAGATCACCCAGCGTCGTCGCCGGGCTGGTCACCACACTCACCGGCACGTCGACGCCGAAGATCTCGGTGAGCACGGTCGCCAATGACAGCGCCGACAGCGAATCGCCACCCAGATCGGCGAAATGTGCCTGCGGCGTCGACTGTTCGGCCGTGCAATCGAGCAGAGCGCGCGCCGCCCGCAGCACCGTCTCCACCACCGGAACCTCGCCCGCACTGGTGTGCAGGGCGCGCAGTTCGGCCGAACGGCCGTCGGCGCGCTCGCGATACAGCTGTTCCAGCCGTGGGCCGTAGCGTTGCTCGAGCGCGGGCCGCAGCAGTTTCCCGATACCGGACAGCAGGCCGTTGTCGATCGTGAACGGCTCGGTCTCGATGAGGAATTCGCGCGGGATCTCATACGGTTCGAGCCCGGCGTCGGCGGCGATGGTGCGCACCGACGCCGCGATCGACGCCGTGAGCGCCTCGATATCCGCGGCGTCGGCGAGCGCAGCCTCGGTCGGCACCACCACCGCCAGCAGATAGGCGCGCACACTGCTGCCGTAGACAAAAATCTGCCGGATCAGCGGGCTGGCCGCATACACCGCCTCCAACTGGGCGACAGCGACGAACTCACCCTGCGACAACTTCAGCACATTGTTGCGTCGGTCCAGATAACGCAGCTGGTCCGGGCCGATCTCGGCGACGATATCGCCGGTGCGGTAGAAACCCTCGCCGTCGAAGACTTGCGCGGTGATATCGGGACGCCGGTAGTAGCCGGGGATCATCGTCGCGGTCTTGAGCAGCAGCTCACCACGCGGATGCGGCTCGTCGGTGGTCTGATAGCCGAGTTCGGGCACATCGACGAGCTTGTAGTCGATCACCACGGGCCTGCGGACCCGGTTGTCCACCACCAGCCCACCACCGGCCTCGGTGGAGCCGTAGGCGTCGTGCACCTCGATCCCGAGCAGCGACTCCATGAACGCCTTCAACTCCGGCGCCAGCGGCGCACTACCGGTCGACGCCGAAATCAACCGTCCGCCCAGCACCTCGCCGCGCAGCTGCTCCCGCACCTGCTCCTCGGAGCGCCCGCCGGCCAGCTCACTCTGGTACCGCTGGTAGATCATGTCGCTGACCCGCGGCACGAACACCATCTCGGTGGGCCGCACCAGCGCGATGTCCTCGAACAGCGTCGACATATCCGCCGCGGCGGTGAAATAGGCGATGCCGCCGCGCACCAGCACCCCGGCCAAGGCCAGCCGTCCGGCCAGATGACTCAGCGGCATGTAGTTCACGCTGATGGCCGGCGGATTCGAGCCCGGCTTGCGGGCCAGCCCTTGCACCCAGATTCCCGCTGCCAGCCGATCGGTATACATCGCACCCTTGGGTGTGCCGGTGCTGCCCGAGGTGTAGATGAGCATGGCCAGCGGATCGGCGTCCGGGTCGGCGAAATACGGTGCGGCCCTGGGCATATCGCGACCGGCGTCGATCATCTCGGCCAACGTTTCGACCGTGATCGGCGCGCCGGCCAGGCGTTCCCGCGCAGCCGTGAGCGCGGCACGGTGTGCGTCCAGATCGGGAACATGATCGATGACGATCAGTCGCCGGGTCGCGGGGCAGGCCAGCGCGCAGTCCACCGCACGGTCGAGCAACTCCGGTGTCGCTACCAGGATCCGCGGCTCGGTCTCGACCGCGATCTGCACCAGGGCCGCACTCGGCGCACCGGCCTGCAACGGCACCACCACCGCACCCAGCCGCGCGCACGCCAGGTCGGTGATGGTCAGCTCCACCCCGGTCACGCCGAGTAGCCCGATCATCGCGCCCGGCTCGACGCCCGCCTGCGCCCAGGCCGCGGCTACCGCTTCGATCCGGTCGGCGACCTCACCGTAGGTGAGGGTGTCGAAGTGGTCCAGCCAGCGTCGCTCGGGCCGACCGGTCACCGGATCGCTGACGATCTCGAACGCGCGCTGCCCGAGCGCGGGACGTTCGGCGTAACCGGTGAGCACACTGGTCACGATCTGGGCCACACCGATGCCGGGTGTGCGCACCGCGTCGAGCACCGCCTCATCCGGTGCGGCGGCGCGGGCCTGATGGTCGTCGCGGTAGAGCCGGTCGATGCGCTGCTTGCGCCGGGCCGCCGGCGACTCGATCGACATGGTGTTGGTGCCTCCCCTGGCCGGTCGAGCAATACCCGAAAGTTAGCGTGCGTAAGAAGATGCCAGCCGGAGGGTATCCGCACAGCCCCAATCGGGTGTGATATCAGTCACATGACTGGTTGTGTCTCAAACCTCGGGGAGGAACCAGGATTTCACCGATCGCTACGCCGCCGCCGGCTCGGCCAGCGCCTGCTCGCGCAAACTCGCCAGCGTGCGCGACAGGATCCGCGACACCTGCATCTGGGACACCCCCAGCCGCTCGGCGATCTGGTTCTGGGTCATCGACCCGTAGAACCGCCAGACCAGCACCTGCCGGTCCCGCTTCGGCAACGCCGCGATCAGCGGCCGCACCGCCATCGCATCCTCGAGCAGGCCATAGCACGGTTCCTCGCAACCGAGCCTGCGCTGCACCGCGCTGCCCTGGTCATCGTCATCCCGTGCGATCGACTCCAGCGAATTGCTGGTGTGCCCATTCGCGGCGACCATCGCCTGGGTCAGCTGCGCCAACTCCACGCCGAGTTCGGCGGCGACCTCGCGTGCGGTCGGCACCCGCCCCAGCCGCTGCGACAGCGCCTCGGTGGCCGGACCTATCCGCAACTGAATGTCCTTCATCGTCCGCGGCACCCGCACCGCCCAGGTGCGGTCGCGGAAATGGCGGCGCACCTCACCCATCATGGTGGGCACCGCATACGCCAGGAATGTGCTGCCGCGACCGAGATCGAAACGGTCCACGGCCTGGACCAAACCCACCCGGGCGACTTGCTGCAGATCATCGAAGGATTCCCCGCGCCCGCCGAAACGGCGCGCGATGTGCTCGGCCAGCGGCAGGCACAATTCGATGATTTCCGCGCGGATCTGGCGGCGATGCGGATCGTCGGGGTCCAATGACTCGAGTTTGTCGAACCACGGCTCGATGTTCTCGTAGGTGTCCGAACAATCTCCGTGTTTCCCCGCACCGGGAGCGACTGATCGTCCCGACGATGCGGTTGTGGTGGTCTGAGCGTGCTTCGACTGGTTCATTGGGCCTCCTCGGATTCCCCAAATCGGCTGGCGTTCGGCTCGACCTGAATATGGGGTACCCACTTGCCCGTAATCGAAAAGTGATCGCCCGCGCCGGTCTTCACCGCACCGATGACCTGCCGGGACGTGTGGGTTCTCTGCGCCCGGGTATGCCCGGAGCGAGTCGCGCGACCGCTGGCGCGGGGCCGCGACGACCGCACGCACCGGGAACCGAGCGGAAGGAATTCGAGCAATGACCGAAACCGATCTCACCCAGCGCCGCATCCTCGCCATCGTCACCAACTACGGCGTCGAGCAGGACGAACTCATGGTCCCGGTCCAGCACCTGCGCGATGCCGGCGCCACGGTCGATATAGCCGCCGAATCCGGCGACGCCATCCAGACCCTGGTCCACGACAAGAACCCCGGAACCACCGTCCAGCCCACCGTCACCCTCGACGAGGTGAACCCGCAGGACTACGACCTGCTGCTGGTGCCCGGCGGCACCGTCAACGCCGACTCGTTGCGCCTCAACGACGCCGCCGTCGAGATCACCCGCCGCATCGCGGCCGCAGGCACCCTCATCGCGGCCATCTGCCACGGCCCGTGGATCCTCGTGGAAGCCGGCATCGTCCGCGACAAGACCCTCACCTCGTTCCCGTCGCTGAAGACCGACATCCGCAATGCCGGCGCCGCCGACTGGGTAGACCGCTCCGTCGTCATCGACGACACCCACGGCTACCCGCTGATCACCTCGCGCTCCCCCAAGGACATCGGCGATTTCGTCGAGCGCATCGACCTCACCCTGGCAGGCCGCGCGGCATAACGGCTCAGCTATTGGAGCGGCGACGCAACCGAGCCAGATCGGCGAGCAGGGCGGCGTTGGCGTCTTCGAGTTCGAGAATGCGGCCGATGCCCGCGAGGTTCACTCCGTCGGCGGCCAGCGCCGCGATGCGGTGCAGCCGGGCCAGATCGTCGCCGCTGTAGCGGCGGGTGCCGCCGTCGCTACGGGCGGGGGTGATCAACCCGTGCCGCTCGTAGAGGCGCAGCGTCTGCACCCCGATGCCGGCCAGGTCGGCGGCCACCGAGATCGCATAGACCGCCTGTGTCGAGTCGGGGAGACGAGGCTGGTAACTCTCCTGCGTCATCCGTTCTCCTCACTCCTGCCATTCGCTTTCAGATTTTCTATTCTAAACCCTTGCGCCCATCTCTCTGCCGAGCTATAACGAATCTATGTCAGATGACATAGGTTATCTGTCGACTACTGCAAAGGATGGAGTGATCTGGAGGTGGCGACCATGCTGATGCGCACCGATCCGTTCCGCGATCTGGACCGATTGACGCAGCAGGTGTTCGGCACAGTGGCCCGCCCGGCCGTCATGCCGATGGACGCCTGGCGTGAAGGCGACGAATTCCTGGTCGAGTTCGACCTACCCGGCATCGACCCCGACTCGCTGGACCTCGATGTCGAACGCAATGTCGTAACCGTGCGCGCCACGCGGCCGGAGTTGACGGGCGACCGCGAGATGATCGCCGCGGAACGCTCACGCGGAGTGTTCAGCCGCCAGCTGTTCCTCGGCGACGGCCTCGACACCGACCACATCCGCGCCGACTACACCGACGGCGTACTGCGGCTGTCCATCCCGGTCGCGGAGAAGGCCAAACCCCGCAAGATCGCGGTCGAGCGGGCCGAACGGCGTCAGGCCATCGGCGCCTGATCCGGCACGGCCCGGCACTCCCCCGAGGAGGCAGGGCAATGATCGGAACCGATTCGCGCGCGGAACTGTTCGATACCGAACTACTCCTGCTGGACCCCGATACCGAACAGCTCTTCGCCGAAATGGACGCCATCGTGGCCGAAGCGCTGGCCCGTTGGCCGGCACCACAGCACCCCCGCCAACGGGTCCGGCCCGAGCGATCTCCGCGCGCACCGGCAGGACCCGCGCAGGTCGCGACGCTACGCGGGCGCATCCCGCCCGGCGTCCAGCCGACCCAGCGCGGCCCGCCCGCACCGCGCGGTGCCGCCGCGGCCAGTCGAATCCGACACGAGTGAGGTGATGCCCCTGTTCGATCCGACATACAGCAACACCATCTCGAACACAGTCACTCTTCGCGGGGCGACCCGGAATCCTCCGGGCCGCCCTCGGCCCGTCACCCGCTCGGACGCAGGGGTAACGCGATGACCCCGTTCCCTCACCGATTCCCGGCAGCCACCCCATGCGCCGCGAGAATGCGGTCTCGCTTGCGCGGCGCGATATTGGCCTGGGTGACATCGCCGTCGTAATGGGCCAGCACCCGCGGATCCATCACGCGCCGCCACAACGGTGGAATCGCGGCAAGCACGATCATGGTGGCGTAGCCCGCGGGCAGCTGCGGCGACTCACTGGTACTGCGCAAGGTCTGATAGCGCCGGCCCGGGTTGGCGTGATGATCGCTGTGGCGTTGCAAATGGAACAGGAAGATGTTGGTCACCAACCGGTCGCTGTTCCAGCTGTCCCGCGGCGAGCAGCGCTCGTATTTGCCGTTCGGGCGGCGCCTGCGCAGCAGACCGTAGTGCTCGACGTAATTCACCGTCTCCAGCAGCCCGGCGCCGATCACCGCCTGCAGCACCAGCCACGGCAGAATCTCGACACCGAACACCGCCAGCAGCCCGCCGAACAACACCACCGTCATCGCCCACGCCTGAAGAATGTGGTTGTGCGGTGACCACCACCCCTGCCCGTGCCGCTGCAACCGCTCACGCTCCAACGCGATCGCCGAACGGAATCCACCCGAGACCGCCCGCGGCTGGAACTCATACAGCGACTCCCCCAGCCGCGCACTCGCCGGATCCTCCGGCGTCGCCACTCGCACGTGATGTCCGCGGTTGTGCTCGACGAAGAAATGCCCGTACCCCGATTGCGCCAGCGCGATCTTGGCCAGCCAGCGCTCCAGATGCTCGGCTCGATGCCCGAGCTCGTGCGCGGCATTGATTCCGATCTCGCTGACGAAACCCAGCGTCACACCCAAACCCAGTTTGTCGACGACACTCAGCTCATCGCCCGCCCACATCGACGAGGCGATCACCAATCCGAGCAACTGGATCGGCAAGAACATATACGTGCACCACCGGTAATAGTGGTTGTTCGACAGCGCCTCGTAGTCCTCATCGCGCGGGTTGCTGCCGTCCTCGCCGACGAGGAAATCCAGGATCGGGATCACGATCAAGACGATGATCGGCCCGATCCACCAGAACACTTCGGATCCGGTGCGCAACACCAACTGTGAGGGCAGCAGCGCACACCCCGGGGCTATCAGCCCCAGCACCCATAGATACTGCTTCCGATCCCGAGGACCCCGCGATTCGCCCGCCGCTTGCACTGAGACCAACTCCGAATGTTGCCTTCTGGAACCCCCACAACGGATAAATCCGGATGCTCATCTGGCCTGTTACAGGCTGGCGCAAATCATTGGCCTTCGTTTCTCGCACTCGTCCGCCGAGTTGATCAATACGGTTGACGCGACTAGTTCGTCCGACCAAGCGACCATTCAAATTGCAAGGTAATAAAACAGTATCAATGACCCGAAAATTTATCGGGGCCAAGCGCTTCCATCCGACGGACTTCTCGTCGCCCAGCAAAACTACCAACCACAGCGCGTTCCAGCGCGCCATGGACGCAGTGCGAAATGCCTCGGCACCACATTTTCTGAGGCAGGTGGAATGCGTGGCCGAATCAGTTCGGCCCGGCCCGTACGGCGCAATTCTTCGCCCGCGCAGAAAGCCCGCAACGCCCCGACCGAATCCCTCCAACACTCGGCGACCGCAAACTACAGTGGCAGGACAGGATCAGCAACGAGGGGCCGAGCCAGACTGCTCGACACTTCCCCCGGGAAGGGACCGCACGATGTTCTGCGGCCGAGCCGGCACACGAGAACGGGCACCCGGAGCCCTCCGGTGACGCACTGGTTCACCGACACGATCATCGACAACGGCCGCCTGCCGCTGTTCTTCCTGATGGTCGCCTTCGCACTGACATTCCTGTTCATCCGGATGAGCACGCGAATGATCCGCGCCGAAGTCTCCTGGTGGCCCGGAAACGTCACTCCCGGCGGGCTGCACATCCACCACGTCGTCTTCGGACTCGTCACCATGCTCGTATCCGGCCTGTTACTGGTCGCGCTCGCCGCCCATGAGACACCGGTACTCAACTGTGTGCTCGCCACCTTCTTCGGCATCGGCTCCGCGCTTGTCCTCGACGAGTTCGCGCTCGTCCTGCACCTGCGCGACGTCTACTGGACCGAAGAAGGCCGCAGCAGCATCGACGCCGTCATGGTCGCCTTCGCCATCTCGATGCTGTTCCTGCTCGGCATCCACCCACTCGGCCTGGCCGACGACTTCGACGAATACACCGACGACGGCGAATTCGCGACCCTGATCGCCTCCATCGCCGGCCTCGCCATCCAGTACGGGCTAGCCGCCATCACCCTGCTCAAAGGCAAATACTGGACCGGCTTCCTCGGCCTGTTCTTCCCGCCACTGCTGATCGTCGGCGCCATCCGCCTCAGCCGCCCCACCGCACCCTGGGCCCGCTGGCGCTACCGGCCCGACTCACCAAAACTGGCCAAAGCCGCCGCGCGCGAAACCCGCTACCGGGAACCAGTGATCAACGCCAAGATCGCCGCACAAGAGTTCGTCTCGGGGCGGTTCACCGCACAGCAAACCGACGCAGAGCCGGAGACCATCGCGTCGACGTCTACCGAGCGCCGGCCGCAGCATTGATCCGGCCAGCGCAGAGCGGACCCCCGCCGTCCTTGTTGGTGTTAGCGGTTGGGTTGTAGGTAGCTGGTGCGAGTTTGGATGAGATATTTATAGTGAGATGCGCATATCTACGTAGCGCCAAGTAATACATCTAAAGACAACAACCACTCGCGCTGGGTGTCGATCGTGACTGCACCTGCGGTACCGGATGGGATACCACGCACTCGGTCAGCACTCCCCTCCCCTGTGCGGCTCACCGATCCGCGCCGCTCCCCTACTCCGTCAGCAGGCCGACCGGCCTGGTCAACTCCCCCGGTCGAACGACCCGAGCCCCTCCTGGTCGTAGTACTCGAGCGTGAGTTCGTCCCCGTCGAAGGTTGCTTTGGAAACGGTGTCCAGGGTCGCGTTCTCGCCGGTGGGTGTGAAGACGAAAGTGTCGCCATCCCAATGAGTCAGCGGGAAGGCCATGCTCTTCGGGCCCAACGTCAGGGTGAGCGCCCCCGCGGTCTCGGTGACGGTCGCGGGGCCGTAGTAGGCGTTGTCGTACACGCCCGCGTATTCCGTCAACGGACGGGCCGGGGCGGGGTCGGCGGGTGGTGTGGCACCGGCCAGTTCGCCCAGCGGTGCGCCCATCGGCGCGAAGGCCTGCCGGTAGAGGGTGCGCCAGTCCTGCCGGATGTCGCCGAACTGCACGAGGTCGGCGAACTCGGCGTTCAGCGTCTCGGGCACACCGATCGGTGCCGCGTTCGTCAGCGTCACGATGCCGACGTCTGCCGAGGGGATCAGCGTGAACGCGGTCGCCGCACCGAGGTCGAACGCCCCCGAATGGCTGAGCATCACGCGACCGGCGGCGGATTCGCCGACGTTGAAGCCGAACCCGTAGAAACCGGCCCGCGCGTCGGCGGCCTGCGGCGGATGCGCTACCGACTGTGGCGAGATCGCTGGCAGCAGGTCGTCGGGTTCGATCAGGGCCCGGCCGTTCGCGGTGCCGTCGGCGAGGACCATCGTCATCCATTTCGCCATATCGGTGACCGAGGAGCTCACTCCCCCGGCCGGCGATTGCGCGTCGGGTTGCCGTCCGGGGTTGGCGACACGGTATTCGCCGTCGACGAAGACGTGGCCGTCGGCGCGATCGGCTCGGTCGGCGAAGTCACGGTAGCGCGAACTCGTGGCATCCATACCCAGCGGCTCGTACAACTCGCGCGCCGACAGCGTCGCCCAGTCGGTCGCGGCGGCTCGCGCTACGGCGTCGGCCGCCGCGGCAAGCCCGAAGTTGGTGTATTCGTAGGAATTCCGGAACGGCCCCAGCGGCAGCAGACGCAGCCGCTCCAGCACCTCGGCACGGTCGTAGCCGAGGTCTTCGAGCAGGTCACCGGCGTGATCGGGCAGCCCGGACCGATGCGCATACAGATCACCGACGGTTACGTGCTCGCTGACGTACGGGTCGCCGAGCGCGAAGTCGGGCAGCAACTGCCTGATCGGCGTATCCCACTCGACCGCGCCCGCGCTCACCTGCTGCGCCACCACCGTCGCGCCCACCGATTTCGACACCGAGGCCAGCTGGAACACCGTGTCGGGTCCGACCTCACTCTTGGTGTCGACATTGCCGACCCCGAAGCCTTCGCTGTAGACCACGTCGCCGTTATGCACGATGGCCACCGCCATGCCGGGGATCCCTGAGGACTCCATCAGTTCCTCGGCCAGGCCGCCGACCCGATCGACCGCCTCACCCACCCGGCCTTCCGGTATCTCGACACCGGCGACCTGATTGGGCAGGACGGAGGGAGTCCCGGAGGGCGTTCCGTCCCCGGAGCCCGTCCGATCATCACCCCCGCAACCGCTCATCACCAGCCCCGCAGCCATGACCACTGCAACGGGCCCGAGCCATGTTCGCCGACGCGTCATCACGCCGCCTCCTGGGTGTCGTGCACCCCCGTTCGACACTAACCCCCCGGACCCAGCCGCGCGGACGATCGCGAGATCAAGCCCGATACGCACCTCACCGCGGCGACGGCCGGCCCCGGCGGCCGGCCGTCGTGTTCGCTCGGATCTCTTCGGTCGCGGCGCGGAAGGCCGGTGCCGCGCGGGCGAAATAGTCGAACAGGAGCGCCCGCTGCTCGGGGGTGTAGCTATCCAAGACCTCGGCCAGATGCCGGCGGGCGGGGCCGACGACTTCTTGGATGCGGTCGAGCGCTTCCGGGACGGGCTCGACGAGCACCCGTCTGCGGTCGTTCGGATCGGCGCTGCGCCGGGCGAAACCGGATCTTTCGAGGCGATCGATCAGGCGGGTGGTGGCGCCGGTGGTGAGTCCGGCGCGGGTGGCGAGCTCCCCTGAAGAGAGCGCCCCGTGGAAAGCGATCACGCTCAGTGCGTACCACTCCGAGGTGTGCAGTCCCGCGGCTTCCGCGCTGGCCAAGCCCTGCAGCCCCACCGCGTCCAGGTACTGCCGGAAGATTACGTGCTCGTCGTTGCCCGTGCTTGCCATCGTCAGCCTCACCTCGTACATTTAGTTGCATGCGTGCAGATACTGTCTTGTTGCAGTATCTGCTTCATTCTAAGCAGTGAGGAAGTAGATCCACCATGCAGAATCAGCGACATGACACCGCCGCGGTGCGGGCCGTCATCGACGGCTTGATCGACGCGTGGGCGCGCCACGATGCCGAGGCGTACGGCGCACTGTTCACCGAGGACGCCAGTTACCTCAGCTTCGTCGGCACCGTCTACCGTGGCCGCGCCGATATCGTCAGCAGCCATCGCGCACTGTTCGCGAAATTCTTGAAAGGCACGAAACTCGCCGACGAGGTGCTGGATATCCGCTTCTACGGACCCGATACCGCGGTGGTCATCAGCCGTGGCGATACCTACAAAGGTGAGCGGCCGCGCAAGCTCGGCAAGGTCCAGACCTACACGCTGATCCGCGCAGCCGACGGTCAGTGGCGGGTGGCGGCCTTCCAGAACACGCAGCGCAAACCGGTCATGGAGAAGATCTCGTTCCTCCTCTCCCCCGCCACCGCGCCGCAGACGCAGCAGCTCAGTCCGGCTGGTCGTAGCAGCTGACCAGGGCGGCGGCGCGATCACGCAGCCGGGCTCGCAGCCATGGCGGGTCGAGCACTTCGGCGTCGATGGCCAGTTGCCACAGCGCCCATTCGGCGTGCCGGCGATCTTGGAAGTTCACCTCCAGCCGCAGCCGCCCGTCGGCATCGACGGCCTCGGCGGATACGGCGAGTGCCGTGCCGACCAATTCCTCGCGTCGGGCCGGCTGGATCCGGGCAACCACCGTGACCTGGTCGCCGCCCGCGCGGAAGCGCGTACTGCGTTCTTGCCACGCGCGATCCAGATCGACCCGGCTGTCCCGTTGTGCGGGTTCGGGAAGTTGCTCGGCCGCCAGTACGCGCGATAGCCGGTAGGTGCGGTCGGCGCCGTCCTTCGTCGCCAGCAGGTAGACCTGATCGCGCACGGTGACCAGACCGATCGGATCCACGGTGCGCCACTCCGGCTCCTGGTTCACTGCCGCGTAGTGGATGCGCAGTTTGTGGCCGGTGAACACTGCGCGCCGGACCTCGGCGACCACAGTCTCGGGCACCTCGTCGTCGACCAGCCGCCGCGCGAGCAGATCGGTCTCGGGATCGATGAGCAGCCGCCCTGCCACCTCGTCGGCAGTGGCTCGATAGCTTTCCGGCAGCGCGTCGACCACCTTGAGCATGGCCGAGGCCAGCGCCGAGCCGAGACCGAATACCTGTGCGCCGCGCCGGGATCCGGCCACCAGCAGGGCCAGCGCCTCGTCGTGGTTGAGGCCGGTGAGTTCGGTCCGGAATCCCGGGAGCAACGCGAAACCACCGTGCCTGCCCCGTTCGGCATATACCGGGACACCGGCCGTCGACAATGCTTCGATGTCCCGCAGCACCGTCCGGGTCGACACCTCCAGCTCCTCGGCCAGCTCCGCCGCCGTGAGCTGTCCGCGCCGGCGCAACAGCAGCACCAGCGCCACCAACCGATCCGCGCGCATACGAGAAATCCTTGCAGAAATAGATGACACAGGATGTCGTGAATTCTCGGCAGCATCGTTGCCACGGCGTCATCGACGGCCGGCCACCGGGTCGGCGGACGTCCGTCCTTCGGATCGATAGGAGCACACGTGGTAGCGGAACGAACGGCAGTCAATCCGGTGACCTGGTCGCTGGAGATCGGCTTCAACCAGGGCGAGCTCGTCTCCGGGCACACCCGGACCCTGTACTGCTCCGGCCAGACCGCGATGAGCGCCGACGGCGCACCGCAGCACGACGGCGATATGGCCGCGCAATTGGCGCTGAGCCTGGACAACGTGGAGGCCGTGCTCGGCAAAGCGGGCATGTCGCTGGCGAATCTGGTCCGGCTCAACGTCTACACGACCGACGTCGACCTGCTGTTCCAGCACTACGGCGTACTGGCCGCCCGCCTGGGCGCCGCCCAGGTCGCACCCGCCACCACCATGCTCGGCGTCACCCGGCTGGCGATCCCCGGCCAGATGGTCGAACTGGAAGCGACTGCTGTCGAGTAACACTCAGCTCGTCGCCTCCTGGTCTCAGGAGGCGACGAGTACGCAGGTGCTCGCCCCCCATCGCGGTCGAGCACGTTCGGCGCCTGCGAACGCAGTTCAGCGCTCGAATCCCGCCGCCTCGGCCTTTGGCTCGAACAGCCGGCCGAGTGGCTCAGCCCGGTCCCTGTGGATGGGCGAGATCATAGGCGCGGGAAACCTTCTTCGGCACGACCATGCGCCACGCGTCCACCACCAGTTCCCGCGCCTCGGCCGGATCCAGTGCCGCCAGCTCGGCGTGCACCCAGTTGAACCGCATGTCCGAGGCCGAGGGCAGCCGGAACTTGTGCGGCTCACTCGCGACCAGCGCCGCGCGCTCCTCCTTGGGAAAGGCGAACCCCATCTCGGTCTCGTCCAGGGAGAACGCCACATAGACGATCTGCCCGACGCGGAACTTCAACCGGCCACGCACATACACCTGGTACGAGCGCTCCAGCTCAGCACCCAGAGTCCGGACATCATCGATCACCGCCATGGCGATCAGCCGTCGTACGGGACCTGCGGCGTCCACTCCGCGTCGGGCCGTTCGACCGCCTCCCACATGGCGTCGGCAATCGGCGGCGGGGAGAACGGTCCGGTTTCGGTGAGGAGGCCATTGATCTGGACCGCGACGGCCCGGATTCCGTCGGACGCCAGCGTGGCATCGAGGCTGGTGACGAGATTGCGAACGCCGGCCTTCTGCACACCGAGCGAGGCCGCGCCGTACCAGGGTTTGTCGGCCGCCGCGCTGCCCGTCACCAGAATGCGCCCACCGCGCGACATGAACCGGTGCGCGGCCTGAACCGCAGGCAGCAGCGCCGCCACGCCGAGGGTGACGTCCTCGAGCAGTTCGGACACCGTCAGGTGCAGGGGATCCTTTTCCCGCCACGCGCTGGGGTTGAAATGCAGCAGATCGATCCGCCCGTGTCGCGTGCCGACGTCGGTCACCACGCGACCGATGTCGTCCGGATCGTGCAGGTCGATGGCGGCGCCCTCGGCGGAAAATCCGTCGGCGGTGAGCGATTCGGCCAGTCCACGGGCTTCGTCGGTGGTGCGGGCGGTGAGCGCGGCATGGTAGCCCGCACGGGCGAAGCGGCGCGCGACCGCGACGCCGAGGCCCGGACCCGCGCCGATGGTCAGGAGGACGGGAGCTGTCACCCGTCCAGGCTATGACGGCCAGGGTTGCCACGGTGGGCGATGTGGGCGTGTCCGGCGAATATCGCGATGTCAAGGCGCAATCCCGATCATCGAGCAAACTGTCTGAGCCACCCGCGGCCGTCGATACCGTCGCTCGGCATGAAAGCACTTCGTAGCAGGGCGATCATCTCGCTGATGACCACGACCCTGGCCTCCCTCGCACTCGCTGCCACCGCTGTCCTGCAACCCACCGCCGTCGCCGCACCCGGTACCGGCGGACACATCGCACTGGAGGGCGCGGTCAATGTCCGCGACCTCGGCGGCTACCGCACCTACGACGGTGCGACCGTCAAATCCGGCAAGGCGATCCGCGCCGACGCCTTGGCGGGCCTGACCGACCGCGATGTCGCCACACTCGGCGGCCGCAATCTGAAATCCGTGGTCGACCTGCGCACTCCCGGGGAGGTGCAGTTCATGGGAGCCGACCGACTGCCGCCGGGCGTGCCGCTGGTCGCGCGCCCGATCGATGACACCGGGCTGTTCACCCAGATGATGCAGGTCATCCAATCCAAGGATCCGAATCGCCAGCAAGAAGTACTCGGCAACGGCGGTGCGGAGAGGATCATGCACGGCGTCTACGCCAGTTTCCTGACCCCCGAATCGCGCGCGGCGTTCGGCGCCACCATCCGCGAACTCGCCACCACCGAGGGCGCCCTGCTCTACCACTGCACCTCCGGCAAGGACCGCACCGGATTCCTGACCTACGTGGTGCTGCGCGCGGTCGGTGTGCCCGAGCCGACAGCACGCCAGGGCTATCTGCGCTCCAACGAATTTCGCGCTGCCGCGGACGCGAAGCTGCGTGAGCAGGTCGAGCAGGCCGGTTACATGCAGAATCCCGACCTGCTCATCCCCCTGCAGGAAGTCCGCAACGAATACCTCGACACCGCGGTCTCCCAGCTCGAGCAGCAGTACGGCAGCTTCGGCAAGTTCCTCACCGACGGTCTCGGGCTGGACCCCGGAACCTTGTTGAAGTTGCGCAAGAATCTGGTCGGCTAGCACTCGGCACGTGGGTGGGTGCGGGCGGTGTATCGCGCACCCACCCACGGCTGAGGCGCTCAGCAGGTCAGTACCTTTTCATCGAGGTCGACGCCGGTACACGACCCGCCGCGCATTCGCATCGACGACCTCGACGAGAACCTGGGCCACCCGGCCCGCACCGGGCGCATGTCCATCACCGAGCCTGCCCGACAGCGATACCGCGGCGAGCCCACCGGATTCGGCATCGCTCCGAATGGCGACCGCGACGCACGCGACACCGCTCAGTGCCTCCCCATGATCGACGGCGATACCGTGATGGTCTCGGACCCGGTCCAATTCGCGACGCAGGTCGTCGCGGTGGCCGATGGTGCGCGGCGTCAGCTGCGGCAGCCGTTCCCGAAACGCCAGCTCGAGCACCCGCGGTGACAGCGTGGCCAGCAGCGCCTTACCGATCGCGGTGCAGTGCGCGGGCATCCGGCCGCCGAGCCGGGTCGGGATACCGGCACCGCAGCGGTCGGCGACCTTGTCGACGACCAGCACGTCGGGGCCGTCGAGCACGCCGAGGTGGGCGACCAGACCGGTGCGCCGGCACAGCTCGGGCAACAGCGGGCTCACCGTCTGCCTGATCTCGAGGTGCTCGACCGCGAGACCGCCGAGTTCCAGCTCCCGCGTCCCGAGCCGGTAGCCACCGGGCGCGTGGGCCAGCCAGCGCAGCCGCAACATCTGATCGATGATGCGATGCACGCTCGAGCGCGGTAGGCCCGTTCGGTCCACCACATCGAGCAGGGTGAGTACCGGTGCGGGACCGTCGAACGCGTTCAGGATCAACGTCATCCGCTCGATCATCGACGCCGGCGCCAATGGTGCAGACCTGGCGTGGACAAGCTCGTCGACCGTCATGAGTCACCTCGTTGCAGCGTGCGGGTGTCGCACTCACAATGGGCGCCGAGGTAGGTCGCGCGAATCCCGGAAACTACGGAGATCGCGCGGGTGGCTACGGATCTACCGTCTTGCCGATCTCTGTTCGGCGCTGAATTCCCCTGGTGCACACCGGCGATTCACCACCGGGGCAACCTCGGTGTCAGGTGTTCCGGGTCACCCAGGCGGCGATCTGTGCCCGCGAGGAGAAGCCGAGCTTGGCGAGAATGTGGTCGACATGACTTTCCGCCGTCCGCACCGAGATCACCAGTTCCGTTGCGATCCGGCGATTTCCGTAGCCGAGTGCGATCAGGCGTGCCACCTCGCGTTCCCGCCGGGTCAGCAGCTCGAGTGCACTCGGTGCCGACGCGACGACGTGGGGCGCGGCACTATCCATGGCGTAGTCGATGGCGTCGTCGAGGCTCAGCGCGGCACCGGCCTCGAAACAGGCACCGAACTCCCGCTCGCCGAGAGCTGCCTCGACGTCTGCGCGGACCTGTCGCCCGGTGAGGTGAGTTATCGCGTGCCCGAGGCGCTGCGAACTTCCCTGACGGATCGTAGACGCCGCTCCCATGAGACGCGCCGACCGCTCGCTGTCGCCCTCGGCCGCGGCCACCCAGGCCAAACCGTCGACACTCGTGGCGATCCAGGCACACCGATCGACCAGCCGCAACAACTCGATCGACCGGCGCAACGCCGCGACCGCGCGCTCGTGATCGCCCTCCCGCCAGCGCTGGACGCCGACCGTCCAGTGCGCCAGCCCACCCAGAAGATGGGAACCGTGCTCGGTGGTCAGGGCAACCAGACGCTCGGCCATCGCGCCGGCGAGCGGATCCTCGAGGGTCAACGCGCACACCGCCGCGAAGGCCAGACTCTCCATCTCCACGCGCAGGTGGACGCATTCGCGCGCACTCGCCGAGACGGCCACGGCGCGTTCCATGGCCATGCGAACGTCACCTGCCGCGAAGTCCAGCATCGCGCGCGCCATCTCCGCTTCGGCCCGCACCTGCACCGATCCCGATTCGACGGCGATCTCGGCACTTGCGCGGGCATCATCGGCCGCCTTCTCGGTGTCGGCGAGCATGGCGGCGATCACCGAGGACGCGGCCAGCGCCCTGGCCCGGTCGACACTGCGCTCGGTGTTCTTCGCCAACGCCTCCGATAGCCAGCGATATCCCTCCAGCAGCAGGTGGCAGTGTTCCCAGAACGGCCACAGTTCGGTGGCGATCTCCAGCGCCCGGCGCGCGCCGTCGGGGTCGTCGAGGCAGAATTGCAGCGCCGCACGGAGATTGGCATGCTCGCGTGCGACATCGGCGAACCATTCGACATCGGCGGCACTCCAGTAGGCTCTCCGACCGCGCCGCGCGAGCCGGTAGTAGTACTCGCGATGCTCGACGCGGACCTCGTGTTCGGCCCCGCGTTCCCGCAGCCGGTCGCGAGCGAACTGACGCAGCGGCTCGAGCATCGTGTACCGGCCGGCACCGTCGTCGCCGGGCGAGTAGATCAGCACGGATTTGTCCACCAGCCCGGTCAACGCGGCCAGCAGCCGATGCGGTGCGCCGACCCGGCAGACCGCTTGCACAGCGTCGAGGCCGGCACCACCAACGAACACCGACAGCTGTTCCCACAGCCGCTGCTCATCCGGACTGCACAGGTCATAGCTCCAGCAGATGGCCGAGGCCAGTCGCTGCTGCCGGTGCGGAGCCGTGCGCGGGCCCGTGGTCAGCAAGCCCATCGCATCGTCGAGGTGGGCGAGCACCTGATCCGGGCTGAGCATCTTCATCCGCAACGCCGCCAGCTCCAGCGCCAGCGGAATGCCATCGAGACGACGGCAGATCGCGGCGAGACTCGCCGCATTGCCCGCGCTCGGCCGGAAGCCCGGATTCGCGGCTGTCGCCCGGTCGATCAGCAGCCGGGCCGCGGGACCGTCGAGATCGCCGGAGTCCGCCTCGGGCACCGACAGCGGCGCCACCGGCAGGATCTGTTCACCGGGCACCCCGAGCGGCTCCCGACTGGTAGCGAGGACCCGCAGCCCGGTCGTCGCCGGAATGATCCGGTGCACGAGTGCCGCGCACGCGCCGATCACATGTTCGCAGTTGTCGAGAATCAGCAGCAGGACCCGGCCTGCCAGATAGTCGATCAGAGCCGCCGGCTGCTCACCCGTGTCGTCGAGCAACCCCAGCTCACGCGCCACCGTCGATGCGACCAGATCGGGATCGCTGACGTGCGCCAACTCCACCAACCAGACACCGTCTGGGAAGGCCCGCCGCACCACAGCCCCGATCCTGCGCCCCAACCGCGTCTTTCCCACACCACCCACCCCGGTCAGCGTCAGCAACCGCGTCCCCTCGAGCAGCCCTTTCGCCACCGCGACATCCCCGTCGCGCCCGACGAAGCTGGTCACTTCCACCGGGAGATTCCCCGAGACACGCCGACCCACGCCGTTACTGTCGCACGCGAGCCCGGTCCGCGCAGGCAAACTGATGGCAGTGAACACCACATTCCCGGGCTTGGAACATCGCGTCCCATCCCGGCGCGCCAAGTCTCGGGTGACAGCGCGCGGAGCGCACCACTGGTCACAACTTTCACCCTGATCAGGGTGGAAGCGCCGATTACGGTGGTCGCAAAAAAATCGTGTCCAGGCAGAGCCTGAACACGATCCTCTCAGCGATTATGCGCATTCTGTGTCCGGAGGGGGAATTAACCACTACGCACACGCACTGAAGCAGCGGAAGGTCCTGGATATCGGCAGAAGCTAAGGCCGACGGAGCATTTCGGTGGTTCAAAACAGACGAAGTGACCCCGTGTCAGCCGGGGTTGTCAGTTACGGATTCACGTTCCCGACGTGCGCGATTCCCCCCTCGCGCACAGATCGCCGTCAGATCTGACACATCGGCGTGCAGCGTGTGCGAGGACCCTCGCACACAAGGAGCCTCGCCTGTGGTTTCACCTTCTGACCTGCACCCATTGCTGGCACAAGTGCCAGATTCCGCCACATCTGCCGCGCCGGCGATGCGTGAGCGTCCAACGATGATCGCGCCTCTCGTTCCTCCGCAGTCACCTCTGCAGGAGCTTATCCACGGTCCCCGACTCGACCCGCCCGCACTTCCCAGCGCTGACAAGGACATCCTGTACGGGATGAGCACCGTCGGCGGTGCGGGACGCCTGGTCGAGACATTCGTCATGACCGGGCTCGGATGGACACCCGGCACACGGCTGGCTATGACAGCCGATGCCGAAGGCCGCCTCCTGGTCGTCGAAGCCCCCAATGGTGCTGTGACGGTGACGGCCGATGGTTACTTTCGGGTGCCCTACCGCCAGCGGCGCAGGCTGCGTCTGTTCCTCGGGGATCGGGTGTTACTCATGGGCCACCGAGCCCGCAAGCGGCTGCTCGTTCATACCCCGGCATCGATCGAGACCGGTTTGGCAGACAGCGCCCGGCTCGTGGCACGGCGGTGACCGTGGCGTCTGAACCCATGTCCGCGTCGCCGACCGCCGAGACCGTGGCCGCGGCGAAGCTCCTACTCGCTCAGATGGGAATTTCACCAGCCGATCTTGTGACCGCCGGCCCGCAGGTGCCGACCTTCGCCGAGGCGATCCCGGCGGTCCGAGCCGGCCTTTCACCCGGCACCCTGCGCACCTACAACGTCCATTTCAACCGGCTGCTCGATACATGGGGACACCGCCGACTCGACGAGCCGACGAAGACCGAGCTGGACGAGATGGCGGCCACCATTCAAGCCGGTGCCCGGATCAACCGAGCGTCCCGCGGCGGCGCGAGCGCGGTCGAGCACTTCGTCGGCACCGTGCGCTGCCTGTATCGGTACGCCGAAGACCATGGATGGATCCGCCCGGGCGACAATCCCGCCCGTGAGCTGACCAGACCGACACGCAGGCCCTCACACCGTTATGCGATCCCGTCGGGCCGGCTCGCCGAGATATGTCATGTCGCAGCGGTGACCGGCGACGACGGGGAGCTCGATTCGCTGATCCTTCGCCTGCACATCGAGACCGCGTGCCGCCGGGGCGGGGCGCTGGCATTGCGGCCGCACGATCTCGATCCGGACCAGTGCCTCGTTTTCCTGAGGGAGAAGGAGGGCAGCAATCGCTGGCAACCGGTATCGCCGACGCTGATGCAGCACCTGCTCGAGCATGCTCGAACCCGGCGCAGCCCACAGTCGGGGCAGCTGCTGCGCTATCGCAACGGCAAGCCCATCACTGCTCGCCGCTACGACTACATCTGGCGCCGAGTCGGCGACGAGCTGCCGTGGGCAGCCGCCCAGGGCATGAGCATGCACTGGTTACGGCACACGACACTCACCTGGGTCGAGCGCACTTTCAGCTATGCGGTCGCACGCGAATATGCCGGCCACCGCGGCAAGGGCGGCGGCACGACAACCACCTACGTCAAATCCCACCTCCAGGAGGTGGCGGCCGCGCTGTCGGTCCTGACAGGCGAGCCCCATCCGCTCGCCGATGCCAGCGTGTCTTTCACACCCTGATCAATCGCAGGAGAACCCCGATGCACAGCTCTGCCTCCAGTCCACCGAACCGTGCGGACGCGACGGATGCGGCTCCCGCGGGTGCCCCGCGCGCGCACGCATTCTTCTGGGCAGTGCTCGTTGCCGCCGCTGCTGTCAGTATCATCGGCAACGCCACGCAAGCGATCCTGCACGGCAGCGCTGTTCCCGTTGTCGCCGCCGCCGTCGCCGTCATACCCCCGTTAGCGTTGCTCGCCGCTGTGCACGGGGTTTCGGTTCTGGTCCGCGCCGACACCGGAGCCCGCGCAACCCACATCGTCGCAACTGCGATGACCGCTATGATCGCCGCGGGCGCGTTCTGGCTGTCGTTCACCGCGTTGAGGTCGTTGGCGGTAACGGCCGGCGTACCCGGCAAGGAGGCGTGGCTGTGGCCGCTGATCATCGAAGGTTCGATGGCACAGTCCACGGTCGCGCTCCTCGCACTCGCCCATTCCGCCCACCCCGGACCGACCGCCCGCTCCCAGCCGGAATCCGACGACGTTCCGGACAGTGCGCACGCGAGCGTGCCCAATGCCCCGGCCGCCACGGCGGATGAGCCGATGCTCGAACACGTGCGCACGCCGCTCGATTCGCCTGCTCCGGCCCTGGCGGACTTCGCAGCGCTGGCAGAGCTGTTGTGCGCACGCGATCCTGCCAAGCGCCGCGACCCGCGTGTGGTCGCGCACGCGTTGAAACGCCACCACAACGATGGCTGGACTCCCACCCAGATCGCCAACGAACTGAACAAGAGCCGCTCAACTATCAGCCGCATCCTCTCCGACGCCGCCGCCGCACGTGCAGTGCACGACTTACAGGACCGTTCGCAGACCGCTAGGGCGTTGTGACCGGCGACAGCGACCTGGCGCATCAAAACGGCTGCGGCATCAACCGGCTCGACATACCCGGCCACCGTGTTGGATTATCGAAGGAGTCTTCGTGACAGCATCAAAATCCGCACACACCGCAGCTGTCCATGTCGCCCAGGGGGTTCCGATCGACGTCGACTTGAGCTGTCCGCACTGTCACCAAATCGACTTGGTGCAAAGTGTTCCCGCTGTATATGCCGACGGCGTTTCTTCGAGTTCCGGCACCGGCACCTACTCCGGTGTCGGCGTGGCCTCCACGGGCCTGATCCCTGTTATCGGCACTGCCTCGATCGACCGGACCCACGTGACCATGCTGGCACGCAGCCTGGCACCCGAGCCTGCGCTGGAGTCGGCCACCCGCCTCACGATCGTCGGCCTACTGCTACTGATCCCCGCAGTCAGTATGGCCATCCCGATGGCGATCCTTACTGCGATGGGAGACCCCGCCATGTCCTTGGCAACATGGGTGGTTGGGCTCCTGTTCTTCATCGGTCCGGCCGCGGCCCCGGGCGTGGTCACGCTTGGCGTCGCCCGCGGCCGGGCCCGCTCCAACAAACGGATTGTCCGAGGCCGGTCGAAGGCGCAGGCGGTCTGGCAGGCAGGGGTCTACTGCCACCGATGCGGAATCGTCTTCTGGCCCTCGTCCCCAGCCGACGACATACCGCCGCGTCAGCCATTCACACCAGAGAATTTCCGCTCGCTGGTCTGGAGAGCTGGCGGATACCGCAAAACCTGACTTCGCCTTTCGCCACAGCTCATGCCGCCGATACAACGGTGTTCGAGGCTGGGGCATCCGGTTCAGCCTTCCCGCCAATCACTCGCCAACGTCCTCAGGTCAGCACCTCCTACTCCTCGTTTCCAACGTCGTTTGTCAAGCCGTTGGCTGCTGTTCCGGTGCGTCGGTTCGGCCGATGGTTCGGTCGTCCGATTGCCCACTTCCAGCAGCGAGGCCCTCGTGGGCCGCGCGAGCCCTTGCCAATAGCTGGCGTACCTCTCTTGGAGTGATTTCCAGTAGCTCGCTGATTTCGATCTCAGCCAACCCTGTTTCACGCATGCGGGCAGTTGCGCCTGCTTGCCGAACGTGGTGTTCGGCTTTCTCCCGTTCGGCTTGTTCTTCGATTGATCGAATCGCCTGTTTCAGCGCTGCTACTTCGCGGGCGATTTTTGCTTCGCATTCGGCGATTGCGTGCCATTCGGCGATGTAGTCCTTGATCGCAGCGCGTATTACACGTTCGCGCTCCCTGGCTTCGTCTTTGCGGCGGCGTTCGCGTTCACGCGAGCGTTCTAGCCGCTGGATGAGCTCCGGCGAACGGTTTCTGCGCGATGGACGCGGCGAGCCAGACGCCATACCAGGCCTCCTCGACAGTGGCCTGCCTACCTGACCTCCCACGACAAGCCTACTCTCCTGCCGGCCATTTCGCTCCCGGGCGGACATCACGGCTACGCCCCCACTCCTGTAACCCAACGCCGGATCGCAACTGCGGTCCGGCTTTTCTTTTCTCGGAAGGACATTGCTTATGGCGATCCCTGTTCATCCGCCATGTGCGGTCTGCGCCACGACCATCCCTGGTGTTCGGCATCTGGTCGGGAGCCAGCGAGTCTGCGCGCAGTGTCATTCCGATTTGCCGTGGTGTGGGCGCTGTGACACTCCTGCGGTGGTGCTCGTCCCGACTGCTGACTGTGGTCGACTGTGCCGTCCATGTGTTGCTGGATGGTCAGAATGCGCCTCGTGTCGTGGTCTGACCGCGTCGGCGTTACGCGCTGATGGTGGCGGTCGTGTGTGTCGGCGCTGTTCGCTGGTGTCCTACGACCCGTGCTTTCGGTGCGGCCGGTACTGCCGGGACACACGGTACGTCTCGGGAGGAAGTCGAGCCTGCAACCAGTGCGCGAGTGAATTGGGCGCGTGCGCGAGTTGCGGGGGCCTGCTGCTTCCGGGTCATCGTTGTGAGGGATGTGCCCGCCGGGGGCATGTGTGGAACTACACCTACAAGCCTGACCCTCGGTTCCATGGTGAGGGCCCGCTGTTTCTGGGGCTCGAATTGGAAATCGTGGTCCCGGAGTACCGGTTCGAGGACTGTGCGCGGACCGCGACCGATCAGCTGGGTCGGCTCGGCTACCTGAAGCGGGATTCCTCGATCCGACCATGCGGATTCGAGTTAGTCACCCACCCGATGTCGTACCGGTTTGCCCTCGAGGGGTTCCCGTGGCGGCTGCTGGGCACCCTCGCCGAGCGTGGCTGCGTGGCCGACGAATCGGTCGGGCTGCACGTGCATGTCAGTCGCACCGGGTTCGATTCGCCGGCGCATGTGTATCGGTGGATGAAGCTGCTCTACCGCAACGAGCCCGAAGTGGTGTCATTGGCGCGCCGTCGTTCCCACTACGCGCCATTCGACGACCGCGCCCGCGCGAAGGCCCGAGAAGCGGCCAAAGGCCCGGTGCACGCACTCGGACTCGACCGCTATCAGGCGATCAACCCTCACCCTCGCCACACCTTGGAATTGCGGGTGTTCGCCAGCTCCTTGGAGCCCGGCGAAGTGAAGGCTGCATTGGCGTTCGCGGCGGCGTCGGTGGAGTACACGCGCGGCCTGCGGATTCCCGAGGTGCGCGCCGGGGGCTGGGGATGGGGGCGTTTCGCCGAGTGGGTGGCCGCGCGCCCTGAGTACTTGCCGTTGACCATGCAGATGGAGGACCTGGCATGTGCCTGCTGACCTATTACCCCGCCGGTGTCGATGCCGACTCGACGGCGTTGATCAACGGAGCGGTCGCCAATCCCCACGGTCACGGCTACGCCATCGTCACCGGCGATCGAATCCTGGTGGGCCGCGGCATGTCCGCTGCGAAGTTGATCGCGGAGTTTACCCGGCGCCGGGAACGCTATCCCGACGGTCCGGCGTTGTTTCATTCCCGCTACGCCACCAAAGGCGCACGCGCCACCGACAATTGCCACCCGTTCCCGCTCGGTCGAGACGGGCGAACCGTGCTGGCGCACAACGGCACCCTTCCCAAGCGAGTCCATCCGCGCGCCTACGACCCGCGTTCAGATACCCGTATCGCCGCCGAGGAGTACCTGCCCCGCCACCCATTCGGGTCGATCGACACCCACCGCGGGCGACGGGGACTGGAGTCGTGGCTTGGATCGAACAAGCTGGTGATCCTCACGATCAACCCCGCCTACGCGAAACAGGCGTACCTGTTCGGCGAACGGGCCGGCACCTGGGATGGCGGCGTGTGGTACTCGAACCGCAGCTACCTGCCGCCGGCGCGGCGCGGGTCGGCTCGGCCGTATTTGTGCCCGTGGCGCGGACATTTCGACACGCGTCGACCGGGTCGCTACTGCGGCCGGTGCGGTTGGTGCTTCGACTGCGACTCCAGCTTCCCGGTCTGCGTGTGCTTCGACACCACCGCCACTGACAGCGAGCCCACGCACCACCGCAGCCGCGCCCCGGCGGTGGTGCGCCGGATCGATTCGACTCGCTGACCTTCTCCTCCCAGCCGCAAGGGCCCTGTTTCCAGCTGTTTCGGCTGGAAGCGGGGCCCTTTCTCGTTCCATCGAAAGGTCGTGATCGTCCCATGCCAACTGCCATGATCGCCGCGTTGGAATGCGAGGACTGCTCGCATCCCCTCGACGTCGACCAGGAGCCGGTCACCACGGTCGACAACGAATATCTGTGCCGCGACTGCGCGGCCCAGCTCCCGCACTGCGACGGATGCGCGCTCCACGCCCGCGACCGTCAGTTGACCGTCGACGACACCTACCTGTGCAGCGAATGCCTGGTGGGCTGGTCGCGCTGCGATGACTGCTCCCGCCGCAGCCCCGACATCATCTCGATCGTCTCCGGCGGTGACGTCTGCCTCGGCTGCGTCACCGACTACAGCACCTGCGACGACTGCGACGCCTACGCCAACAGCCTGAACGAAACCGACGGCGGCCGCTGGGTGTGTGCGAACTGCGAGTACGACGACTACACCGACTGCGCAGACTGCGACCTGCTCATCTTGCGCGACGAAACCTACTGCAACCGCTGCCGTGACGACCACTCGCCTGACCACGACGGGATCTACCGCTACGACTACAAGCCCACACCGGTCTTCCATGGCGAAGGTCCGCTGTTTCTGGGGCTCGAGATCGAGATCAAAACTCCCAGCGACGTACTGTCCGACGCCGCCCACACCGCCGTGAACCAACTCGGTGAGCTGGCCTACCTCAAGCAAGACGGCTCGATCTCGTGCGGATTCGAACTCGTCACCCACCCGATGGCCTACGACTTCGCGCGCGCCCGGTTCCCATGGGCGCTGTTGACCGACCTGCGTGCACTCGGTGCCTACACCGACGACAACGTCGGCATCCACGTCCACGTCTCCCGCACCGGCTTCTCCTCTCCCGCCCACGCCTACCGCTGGTTGAAGTTCGTCTACCGCAACGAAGACGCGGTCGTGCGCTTGGCCCGGCGCCGATCCGACAGCTGGGCGATGTTCTGCCCGAACGCCCGCTCCCGCGCCCTCGCCGACGCCAAGGGCCGCAGCACGATCACCCGCCGCTACCAGGCGATCAACACCCTCCCTGAACACACCTTCGAGCTGAGAGTCTTCGCCAGCTCGCTGCGCCCGCGGCAGGTGCTGGCCGCGCTGGCGTTCGCCGCCGCATCGGTCGAATACACCCGCGGCTTGACCGCCGCCGAGATCGCCCGACGCCGCGGCTGGGAATGGGCCGCTTTCACCGCCTGGGTACGGACCCGTCCGCAGTATTCACCGCTGCTCGCCGAAATGGAGGCCCTCGCATGTGCATCCTGACCTTCGTCAAACCCGGCATCGCACCGAACCTGGACAACCTACGGGCGGGTGCGCTGGCCAACCCGCACGGACACGGCTACGCCATCCACACCGGCACCGACATCCTCGTCGGCCGCGGCATGAACGCCGACACCCTGATCGATGAGTTCGCCGCCGCCCGCTCCCGCCACCCCGACGGGCCGGCATTGTTCCACTCCCGCCTGGCCACCCACGGCCCACGCAACCGCGACAACTGCCACCCCTTCGCCGTCGGCGGCGACGAGCGCACCGTGATGGCCCACAACGGCATCCTGCCCGCCAACGTCCACCCCAAGCCCGGTGATCTGCGGTCGGATACCCGCATCGCCGCCGAGAACTTCCTGCCCGCGCGGCCGTTCGGGTCGCTGGACTCCTGGTCCGGACGCGAACGGCTCGAACAATGGCTGGGCACCGACAAGATGGTGCTGCTGACCGTCGACCCCGCCTACCGGCATCCGGCCTACATCTTCAACGAACACCGAGGCCACTGGAACGAGGGCAGCTGGTACTCCAACGACAGCTACCTGCTCGCCGCCACCTACGGCTACCTGTGGGAATTCTGCGACTACTGCGGCGAACCCGACGACAACGATCTCGGCCCCCACTGCAGCTACTGCGGCTACTGCGCCGAATGCGCACGCCCCTTCCCCGCCTGCGTGTGCCCCGACCTCGACGGCACCGACCGCTACGCCGACCTGCTCGACCTCGAATACACCTGAACGCCAACCATTCCCCGTACCAGCTGCGGCCAGCGCATGCCCCCGCCCACGGGCTGGCCAACTACCCCTGGAGTCCCCCGATATGCGACATAGGCTTGATCTCCCGACGGTTCTCGTGCGAGTCCGCGACCTCGACGGCCACTCGGCGACGGCCAGTACCGACGGCCACCAGGTGCGCCTGGTGCTGCGCGATGCCAGCCACCCCGACACCGAGTGGCGCTATGTCGATCTCGACGACGCGGCTGCCGCGGCCCTCGCTGCTGGGCTGGCCGCGGCCAGGCAGCCGCACCCGCGCCCGGCCAGGGTGCGGCGGCGGTTCGGGTGGCGGCGGCGGTGACCGGCCCACACCCGGACGCCGCGGCGGAGCTCCGGTTTCTGACCGTCCTCGGCGGCCACATCGACAACTGGTTCGCCGACGACGCCAACCTCGACGACCTCGACCAGGCCCGCGCCCTCATTCACCGCCGGATCACCGCCCTCACCACGCACGACTCGCCGGATACGGGCACCGGCGGCGCCGTCGCGGTCCTGGCCACCGAACTGCACCGGCTCCGCGCCAGCCGAGCCCGCACCACGATCACCACCCGCGCCGGCCACATCCATCAGGCGACTGTGCGTGCGGTCCACGCCCGCTACGCCGTCCTCGGCGTGGGCCCTGGCGAGGTGCTGCTGCCGCTGGAATTCATCGAATCCGTCACCCGTCCCGGACAGGAGAGCCATGCCTGATGACGTTCTCAGACCGTTGAACCGCGACGAGGTCCTGCGCGTCCTCGTCGACGGCCTCGGCCCCTACCTCGAAGCAGCCCAACCGATTCGCAGCATCGCCCGCGCGACCGCCGCCGCGCTCGACAGCGACGAATTCCACCGACTGCTCACCACTTACGACAACCGGCTGCGCGTGCTGCGAGTGTGCCACCGCGCCCTGACCGCCATCGACCAGCGGAGCAGCGATGCCGGCTGAACTCAACCGCTGGGTCGCCAGCCTGCGACCCGACCCGCGCTACCTCACCTACCAGCCGGACACCCCGGGCACCCGGGCACAGGTCCTCATCGTCGGCCAGCACGCCGCCTTCGCCACCCCACCCACCGGCGGGACACCCCTGGCCACGTTTCCCGGCGTCACTCTCGCCGACGTCGGTGCCGGGTGCGCGGTGATGGGGCTGGTGCGCGTGGAGTACGCCACCCGCGTCGACACCACCGACGCCGACGGCATCCTCCACAGCCGCTGGGAAGACGGCACCTTCGCCCACCTTCCTCACGGGATCGGCTGGCGGCTCATGCCCGCACAACCCGACCCGACCAGCAACCGCTGGGTCATCGCTACCGGCCGCTGGGCCGCCGGCACCCGACAAGCCCTGCTCCCCCGCGCGGTTCTCCGCGAAGCCCCCGGCGCCCCCGCCACCGTGGCCGTCCACGACCACAATCCCCACACCGGGCGACCTGCGATGGCCTGATCCGCACGCCAACAACACCTCACCCGCCAGCCCCCCCCAGGGCACATGCGGGTGGTGTTCCATCGTCGACGGGAGACCAGCCACCATGAACGACCACTCTCGACCACCGCGACCACCAGTCAGCGGCCGGACCCCAGTGCCGATGCGGCTGGCCGACGCGCCGACCGCGCAGGGCATGGTCGTTCCGGTCATCACCCTCGCCCACCGCGACCGCACCCGGCCGGTGTGGGGCAAGCTCGACCTCGGCCGCCAGCAACACGCGCTGCGTCACCGCCTGTGCCAGATCTGCGGCGAGCCGCTCACCGACCCGGTCGTGCTGTACATCCGGCCCGCGGACTACCTGCGCGGGGTTGCCGCCGAACCCGGCATGCACCCCGAATGCGCGCAGTACTCGCGACGGGCCTGCCCCATGCTCGCCGGAACCCAACACCGCTACAACCCCAGCAACAACAACACCCGCCGCTGCTCCGACCCCGAATGCCGCTGCCGCTACTGGGCCCCACACGAATCCGATCCCGCCACGGCCACACGCAATGCCAGTGCGGCCGAGGCCTGGTATGAGGCATGGATCAGGCCCGGCGACTATCACCTCACGACCGCCCCTGCCGACGCCGACGACCACGGAATCAGTGGAATCACGCTGCACCACAGCATGTTTCGGCGGTTGCGCAAGATCCGCGACGCCGCACCCGGCACCGCATCTCAACAGCCGGGCGACGTGTTGGCCCTCTTGGCCGCGACTCGCGCACTGTCGGTCTTGCTCGACGGGCACAGCGAGGACTGACCGGTTGTTCTCCACAGCTGTGGAAGCCCCTGTGGAACAACCAAGGCCGAGGTCGACCTGCGTGGTCGGCGGGCGACCCAACACGTTCAACTGAAAGGAGGTGCGTCATGTTTGCTCGCGGGTGGGCGAGGTTGCGGTGGGAGTACCGCTACTACTTCGTGCGGCGCAAGGCGCCGTTGAGTTCGATTCTGTGGCACCGAGTTCTCGGCCGCCGGTACAGCCACAGCGGTGTGTATCCGATGTCGGTCGCGTGGATCGAGCCGGACGCCGCGCTATCGATTACCTGCGGGGCGCCTGGCGACAACCACCTCCACATCCACGTATACGACGCCGACCGGCGACCGGTCGACACCGTGACCGTCGCGTTGAGCTACCGGCACGCGCACGCCATCGATGAAGCCCTGCTCCGAGCCCGCCGAATCAGCCGCACCACAGACCTCGAGGCGCGCATCCACTAAAGGATGCAGCGGGCGTTCTGCAGCACACCAGCCCACCCCGCGAACGGCCCCTTGCTGTCGGCGCGACACCGGCCCGGCGGCGACGTCGACCAACCACCGTCCCCGCCCTACGCCCGTGGCAAGCAGCCGCCGGCCACCCCCGCGACGACGCTTATTCGTGCTCGGTGCGCAGGCCCTGCCCCTGTTTGTTCACTAATCGGAGTCGATGCCATGACCCCCGACCATTCCGCTTCCGCAGACGCTGTCTTCATGGAGTCCGCCCGCGCGATCGCGGCGGCCCTCGGGCCAGGATGGGCGGCCGAGCGCAGCTACACCATCGACCGGCAGGCGCGGCTGATCGGTCCAGACGAGCAGCGGCTGTTCATCATTCATGGCGATGACAGCCACCGCCTCAGCGACCGCGGACACCTGCGCGTGGTGGCCGGCTACGGACAATTCGCTCGCTATTTGCACCCGGGCGAAGGCGGGGACTTCATCACCGTCGCCGCCGGCCGCCGCACCGAAGACATCGCTGCCGCTATCACCAGTCGCCTGCTTCCCCACTACGTGCGCACCCTCGGCCTGTGCCGGAATCGGGCCCGCGCAAGCGACGCCGCGACCGCCCGCCGCCGCGAAACCCTCGACGCACTGGCAGCCATCCTGCACGCCACCACAGCCGATACCGACCGTGCTGTGTTCGGCCGGCCCGACGATCCCATCCACGGCGAAGTAGCGATATTCGACCCCTCCACCGTCACTTTCAGGATCGAGACCAGCAAGACGGCTGCTGTCCAGGTCGCAGCAAGCATCGCCGCCCTCAACACCCACTCGAATCAGGCCAACGGTCGATGACAGGAGTCGACACCGGCGAGTTGCTGCCGACCGCTCTCGCCCACGCAGAGCAGGGTTTCTCGGTGTTCCCGCTCCACCCGAACTCCAAGCGCCCGGTCATCGCACGGTGGGAACAGCACGCAACCCGGGACCCGGCGCGCATCCACGCCTGGTGGCGGCGCCGTCCCGACGACAACATCGCCATCGCCTGCGGGCCGTCGCGCCTGCATGTCCTCGACCTCGACACCAGTCACCACACACCCGAACCCGACACCACACCCACCGCCGTGGAGGGACAGCAGATGCTGACACGCCTGGCCGCGGACCACCACCGGCCGCTGCCCGTGCCGACCTACACCGTGACCACCCCCTCCGGCGGGATGCACCTCTACTACGCGGTCCCGCCGGCACCGCGGCTGCGTAACAGCTGCGGACGCCTGGCCCCGCGCATCGATTCCCGCGGGCACGGTGGATATGTTGTGGCCGCCGGATCCGCCCTGCCCCACGGCCGATACCAGCTCCGCGACGAACGACCCCCGATCCCGTTGCCCGACTGGCTCGCTCAGTTGCTCAGTGCCCGACCGACTCCCGCAGCCCTGAGCGCGTCGCAGCCGATCGCGCATCCGGATGCCTACGTGCGGGCCGCGCTGATCAACCAGGCCGCCCGCATCCGCACCGCCCGCACCGGCACCCGCCACCGCACAATCCTGCTCGCCGCCAACAGTCTCGGTCGCCTCATCGGTGCCGGACTGCTCGACCACGACCACGCCTACACCATCCTGGCCGACGCCGCCCGCATCCATGTCGGGGTAGACGCATTCACCGAGGCCGAAGCCCACCGCACCATCACCGACGGGCTCACCTGGGCCGCTTCCCGCACCACCGGCACCAACCACAGCCGACCCCGACGCCCGTAACCCACCGGCTGACCACCGCCGCCGCCAAGCATCCAGGTGCCCGCCTCGACGGCCGCCGCCTGCCCACATGCGAACCGCGTCCCATCCACGGGTAGACGCCCGCGGTGAAGCCGCGCCCTTTAGTCCGAATCAATGGACAGACAGGAGGTTTCATGAATCAACCCGCGCACCGATCTACCGGACGTCACCATCCATCGGGACCTCATGTCTGGGCCATGCTGGCCCGCGCCGCGGTCACCACCGACCATCCGATCGCGGCGATGGTCTCCGACCTGGGCGCCGACGATGCCGCAGCTCAACTCACCGATGATCCGTCCCGATATGGCCTACCGGCCGAGCTCGCGGCGTTGGCGGCCGAGGACCTCGAGCAGGCCGCGACCGTGGGTGCGCGGCTGGTGACCCCCGCCGATGAGGAGTGGCCCGGCCGGCAGCTCGACGCACTCGATGCACCACACGCGGGTATGCGGGCGCCGCTGGCGTTGTGGGTTCGCGGACCGCGCCGTATGAACGCGTTCGCCGATCGCACGGTCGCGGTCACCGGGTCCCGCGCTTGCAGCGAATACGGGCGCCACATTGCCCAAGACTTTGCCGGGTATTTCGCCGACTGTGGGTGGACGGTGATCAGCGGCGGTTCCTTCGGCATCGACACTGACGGCCACCGCAGCGTCCTCAACCGCGGTGGCGCCACGATCACGGTGCTGCCGACCGGTATCGACCGCCTTTACCCGACCGGCAACCAGCACCTGTTGAGCCGCATCGCCGAGCACGGGCTGCTCATCTCCGAGTATCCGCCGTGTACACCGCCGCTCAAATCCCGCTTCTACGAACGCAACCGGCTCGTCACTGCACTCGCGCGGGGCGTGGTCCTCGCAGAAGCAGCTGTCCGCAGTGCCAGCACCGACACCGTCGAGTGGGCGCACCGGCTTGCACGACCGGTGTTCGCGGTACCCGGATCGATCTTCTCGGCCACCTCGGTCGGCTGCCACACCCTCATCCGCGACGGCCGTGCCCGCCTAGTCACCGAACCCGCCCAGGTCATCGACCACCTCACCGGCCACGACTAGCACGCCCGCGGCACCCCTAGCCCTCACCCGCCTAGCGACCAGGAGGTACACCATGCCCACCGCCGCACCGACCGTGCCGACCATCGACCGGTCCGAGTTCGACCAGCTCTCCCACCGCGGAGCCGCTGGCGGCGTGGCGGCGCTCGCCGACGATGACGCCGTCGCGCGCTGGCGCAGCGAGTACCCCGAGTGGCGCGGTCGGTATTGGGCCTTCCTCGACGACGGATACGACGTGCTGCGCCTGCACCCGATCAACGTCGCCCGCGCCCGCACCACCGACCGCGCCTGATCGGTGCCCGTCTCTGCCCGCTCCCATCGACGACAGCTCGGAGGAACCCCATGACCGCTACCCTCGCCGAACCGGCCCCCGACACCGCCTGGCTCCCGACACCGACACCGACACCCAGCGATGCCAGCGGTGCCACCGACGCGACCGTAATCGTCGCGGTCGACGCCGACAACGCATCCACCGACACCGGAGCAGAAGCAGTCGTTCCCCCCGTCGGGGCAGTCGCGGATTTCCGGGACCCGCGGGAGTTGGTGATCGGTGAGAACGTGCGCCGCAGCATCGATCTCACCGACCACCCTGATCAGGTGGCCTCGGTCCGCCAGTTCGGTGTCCAAGCCCCGGTGCTGGTGGAACGCGAAACCGACGGCACCCTGCACGTCCTCGACGGTCAAATGCGTGTCCTGGCGGCGATCGAGGCCGGCTGCGCATCCATTCCGGTGTGGGTCACCGAGGCACGCACCGACCTCACCAGCGAGCAGAGGCGCATCGACCGAGCCATGCGGCAGATGAACCTCAACGTCCGCCGCATCAACCTGACCGACAGCGACTACGCCGCCGGTGTCGCGTTCATGCTCGACCTCGGCGCGTCGGCCACGTACGTCGCCGACGGGCTGCAACGCGCGCGCTCGGAAGTCCGCAAACTCGGTGCCGTCGGCCGGTCCGCCACCGCAGCCCAGCTCGCCGATGACAACCAGCTCGGCCTCGATCAACTCGCCGTCCTCGCCGAGTATGACAACCTCGGCGACACCGACGCCGTGCAACGGCTGCGATCGGTCTCCCGTTACCAGTTCGCGCTCGTGGCCAAACGCATCGCCGCCGAACGCGACTACACCCGCCGCCAACTCACCGCCGCCCTCCCCTACGGCCTCTGCGGGTTCGGTGTCCTCACCGACGAGCCCGACACCACCTCAGACCAGGCCCGCTACCTGCCCGCCCTCGCCCTCGAAGCCACCGACGGCACACCGGTGGATCCCGACCTCATCTACACCGACCCCGCTCGCTGGGCCGTCCATTTGAGCGTCGAGGACGACGCCGACCTCGTCGACGTCGCCACCGGCGAGCTCGTCGATCCCGACAGCGTCGACTGGAACCTCACCCGCGGCGAACCCGACGCCGAACCGGCAGCAGGGTTGCGGCACCCCGACACGGTTACCCGCCGCGACCGCTGGTCACCGACGTTCTACTTGCCCGTCGATCAGCTCGATGCGAGCGGGTTGCGCCCGATCACGGTGCGCGGCGATGACCCCGAATCGGTGCACGCGGCCGAAGCCGAGGCTGCCGCTCGGGAAGCCGCGCGGCAGGCCCGGCGGCGGGTCATCGCTCTCAACATTCGGGGCGAAGCAGCCAACAAGCGGCGGCTGGAGTTCTTGTCGAGCTACCTGCAACGGCGGACACCGCCGAAGCAGGCGGCGCGGTTCGTGGCTGAGCACTTGGCTCGCGAACTCGACACCTCCGAGCTTCAGCTGGTGACCAAGCTCCTCGGTGTCGGTGGCTCCCGCGAGCAGTTGCTCAAAGCCATCGCCGACGCACCGGTCAACCGGGCCTGGGTGATCGCGTTCGCGATGGTCATCGCCGCGCACGAGACCCTGCTCGGCAAGAGCTTCTGGCGCGACCACCCCGCTACGACACCGGCCTACCTGCATCTGCTCGCCGAGGTCGGTGCCGGCGGGGACTACACCCTCGACGAGGTCGAACAAGCCGCGGCCGGCGACATCGACTACCACGACATCGATATCGACACCGCAGCCTGACACGCCTCGCGCGTGAGCTGCCCGGCTCCCCGCGAGTCGGGCAGCTCGACGCTGTCGGCTCCGTCGGGGCGCCAGTGGCGATCGGGCCGTGAGCTCAACACAGCCGACGCGGTCGGCGCTACCAGCGGCCGCGTCGGCCGCCGAGTAGCACCATGAACAGTGGGGTCGTCAGATCGCGGGGCCATCTCGGGAACGCCAGGATCGCATGGGGCACCGACACATTCGGCTGACACAACTCCACGCCTCGCTGACGATCGGTACCGCTTCACCGCCGAGGAGCAGAGGGGCAACGCGATGCCTCAGCCTGCCAAGCCGCTCGATCGGCAATCACCTGCCCCCTTGGCGCAGCCACGCCGGCGGTTGACGCACCGCGCAAGCCGACCGTATCCGTCCTGTCCGACGCCGCATCCGGCACTCGGTGTCGCCGACGTAGATCTCCTGATCCCAGCTGTTTCCGATTTCTGCGCGGACCGCGCGCGTTCTACGGCCATCACTGATTGCTCACTCACCTGTGGAGGTGGACGCTGTTCTCCTACCGTGCGATCTGGCAGATCGACATCCGTGCTCGAGATCCCCTGCATGCCGCCCGCCGCGCATGGGACATCCAGCGTGACCCGGATTCACCGGCCACTGTCTTCGACATCATCGATGAGTTCGGCACCACCTTCCGCGTGGACCTGGCCGAGGACAACCCGCACCTCGACGCCCAACCGATCCTCGCCACACCACCCATGCCCGCATGGATGGCACGGCTGCTCCCCCGACGTTTCCGGCGCCACCGAATCCGCTCCCGCCCATAGCCGAGTTACCGCAAGGGAAGAGAAAGGAGCCCTGAGTGGAATTCGACGACCCTGGTCAACTGATCGCCTCACTGCGCTTACGGACCGAGGAAGGCTGGAACGTCCTCGCTCACCGTGACCAGCCGGCGATCGTGCTTGCCGGCGTGGTCCTGACCGAGAATTCGGTGGCGCATCTGCACGGCTACGCCCGCCTCGGGCTCTACGACGACGATGGCCGGTTCGATCTCGACCAGATTCGCGCGCACCTACGATGGCTCGGCCGCAACGTACAGTCGGATGCGATGTTCGCTCTGATCGTCGACGGCCATGGACCATGCCGGCGGCACCCATGCCGGGACTACAGTCCTGTGCTCGCCGAGATCAGCGCCCTCGCACACTATTGCGGCTGCGAACTGGCCCACGCCTGGCACCTGCACTCGCTCGATCCGGGCAGCGGCTGGACCAGTCTCACCACACCGAACCGCAGCGGCATCATCACCGTCCCCCCGACACCACAAGCGGACAGCCAGGCGGTGTTCACCGACAGGTCGCCCAGACACGGCTCTCACATCGTCAGTGAGCAAATGCTGCTGGAGGCGCTGGAATTTCTTGTCGAGCGAGTCCGCGGTCTGGACACTGAGGCACTGCCTCGCCGGGTGTAGCCGTCGCCTTGCCGCCGGGCGAGGGCACAACCCGGTCGCCGATGCGCGCGCAGCACGACCGATAGCAGCGGCACCGCGGCGATCGACCATGTTTCAGGCCATGCGTCCGGCGGGCCAATCGACGTCAGCACCGATCCCGCCACCCTGCCGGGACGGTGCCCCGTCGCACAACAGGGCGGACATCCGATAGCTCGACCGCCCGCACACCTACGCGCGGCCTACGGGCTCGGTCCCGCCCGTTCGGTTTCCCGCTGTCGTGCACCCGTCGCCGCGACTGCGACAGTCCGCCAGGCGGTTGTGCCCGTTGCCGCACTGCCTTGGCCGCTTCATCGACTCTTGAGGAGTGTCATGTCCGAGTCCACGGTTCGCGTCGACGATCCTGGCGATTTGATCGCGGCGATCCCCTCGATGCTGTCGTTCCCACCGACGCGCTCGCTGGTGGTGATCACACTGCGCCACCGCGACGTGGCCGGCCGCGACCGCGAAACGCTGATCGAAACGGTCGCTCGTTTCGACCTCGGCCCCGACCCCGAGGGCCTCGCCCGTACAGCGGTGCGAGCATGCATTCGCGGCACCGACGCGGTCATGGTCGTCTTCGTCGACGACCGCGCAACACCAAAGGATGCGCAGACCCAGCGTCGGCTCTTGCGCATGTTGACTGACGGGTTCACCGACGCCGGGGTGCGGGTAGCCGGGGCCTGGGCCACGTCCCGGATCGAGGCGGGCGAGCCGTGGCAAGCGGTCACGAACCCGGCTATCGCTGGGACGCTGCCAGATCCGATGTCGGGCGCCGTCGCCGCAGCCACCGCCGCCAGTGGCGGGCCGATACGCCGCTCGCGGGAGGAAATCACTGCCCTCGTTGCTCTCGATTCGTCCGCCGCCGCACAGCTCGACATCGTTTTGCCGGTCGCGCTCGATGAGATCCATCAACGGTGGCGCCTCGCCAGCGACCGAGGCGAGCTCGACGCTATTCGACGCGAGGCGATCGAGTTCATCCTCGACCGCGTCCGCGACATCAGTCGCGGTGAGCAGCCCAGCTCCGACGATCTGGCTCGGATCGCACTCACCGTCGGCGATGGTTTCGTCAGTCTGGTCATGCTGGCGGTGTCGGCGGGCGAGCATGCCCACGCTGCCGAAGCATTGTGGCTGCGGCTGACTCGCTGTCTGCGCGGAGCTGTGCGCGCCGAACCTGCGGCCCTGCTCGCATACAGCGCCTACCTACGTGGCGACGGATCACTGGCCACCAGCGCAATCAAGGCAGCATTCGCCGCCGACCCCGATCACCCGCTCGCAGACCTGCTCGCCGACGCGCTGCGCGACGGTTACCCGCATTCAACGCTCCGCGCACTTGCCGACCACGGAATCGACACCGCCACACAGCTCGGTATCGACCTCCCCCGTCACGCGTCCACCTGACTACCGATCACGCCCAGCCCGGCAAACACGCCGTGCCCACCCAGATCGCCCGATCTCGATCCCGATCCACCTGATCTGACCGCCGGGCGGCAGTTCCGAGGATCCCCCGTATTCCATGCCCGCCTATGCCGAGGGCAATGCCTGTTGTTTTGTCACCGAAGGAGATACCTGATCATGGCCGCAGACACGAACCTTCCCCTGATCGGCAATCTGACTGCCGATCCCGAGATCCGCTACACCCCGGCGGGTGTGCCGGTGGCGAATTTCACCGTGGCCTCCACGCCGCGGGTGTTCAACCGCGCCGCCGGTGAGTGGATCGATGGTGAGGCGTTGTTCATGCGGTGCACCGCGTGGCGGGAAATGGCCGAGAACGTGGCCGAATCACTGACCCGGGGTTCGCGGGTGATCGTATTCGGCCGGTTGAAGTCACATTCGTGGACCACCGAGGACGGGCAGCGGCGCTCCCGAATCGACCTCGAGGTCGACGAGGTCGGTCCCTCGCTGCGGTACGCCACCGCGAAAGTCACCCGCACCCCGCGGCCCTCGGCCACTACCACCGCGACGACGACCGCGGCGGCGGACCGGTCGGGGGATCTGGTCGGCGCAGGTGTCGGCGCCGATCCGTGGAGCGGCAACAACGCGGGGTGGGGCGCGGCAAGTCCCGGCGACGACAGTCCGGGGCTCTGACCGAACGGTGCTGTCACAGGTGATGACTGGAGGTGGGTGAGGGCTGACCGTCTGGCCGCTCGCCCCGCCCACCGATTGCTACCGGACCAGACCCCGCCACGGCTGCGGGCCCGCGCCCGGACGTCCCCGAATTCCCCAGCGCACCGTCACGCCTTGATCCGGCGGTTTCTGGGTTGTGCGCGGGAAATTCGGGGCCGCCCGCGTGGCCGCGTTCCCTCCACCGTGTCGGGGCCCGGCCCGGTCGGCGGCTCTCAGGCGGGTCGACCGACCAGCCGCCCAGCCCTGTGGCCGGGGTGCGTGCGTTCGAGCGCGCGCCCTCGGCGGGCGGGCTCTATCCATTACTCGAGAGGAATCGTGATGACCGCACCAACCCAGACCGGCCCCGTCGAGCCGACCCCATTCACCCTCGCGCTGGCCGAGATCGACGAGCTGCTCGCGACCGACCCCACCGCGGCACGCGCCCGATTCACCGCCGCGCTCACCGTCACCTCCGACACCGAACGCGAACTGCTCGACCAGGCCGTCGACCGGTTCACCCGCTCGCCCTTCGACGTGGCCGCCCGCCAGCTCGGCTGGATGGCCAAGAGTCGACCCGAGTTCCGAGCCCTGATCGCCCATTTCATCACCGACACCGATCCCGGTCTCTACCACCCGGACCCGGGCGCACCGATTGAGGTCGGTATCGAGGTCGCCGAATGGGTCAGCCGCCAGATCCGTCAGCGCCGCGCCGGCGAACGCACCCACGCCGTCCCGTCAGCGGCCACCGACGCCGCCCGGCTCGCACCCGAGGCCGTCGCCTACCGGCGCGCTCGCCGCGGCATCACCGGCGCGGTCGACCTGCGTCACCGCGACCGTGATCGCCGCACCCGAGAACACCACCGCCGCGGCGACGCCGAGTTCGCCGCCTACGCCGCGACCCGCCTGTACGCCATCGACACCGAACCCGGCACCGGTCCAGTCACATCCGATCCCCGCAAACGCGAACATCTGATGTGGGCACACGTGCAGGCTGCGCTGTGGGACCGCTCCTACTTCCTCCACGTCGCCCTCGACTACTGCGACCGCACCCGGGATTTGCTCACCCCACCGCAGCGCACCGACCGCACCGCCGCCGACACCCCCACAGGCCGTGACGCCAGCCTCGACGCCGCCGCCCGCACCCTCCTCGGCGAGCACGCTGAGCCCGCGCCGGCGCGGCGCCGAACCGACTGGCGCAACAGCACGCTGTGGGCGAAGGTAAGCACCGGCGACCAGCGTCGCTTCGCCGCCGCCCGCACCGGGCTGCGCGTGCCCGACAACTACGACGAATCCCGCCCCTACAACCAGCTCGACGAGCCCGAGGACACCTGGGAAGGATCCGGCCTCGACTACGACCGCGCCGTCCTCGTCTCCTACCTCGGGTGGCCGTGTGTCGTGTGCTGGATCGACCGCAGCGACACCGACCGCCGACCAGTCCACGTCCGCGACGGACGCTGCGTCAGCGACGACGGGCTCTGCGATGTGTGCCGCGCCGACGGCCACCCCGGCATCCCGCCGCTGCCCGCACAGTGGACCACCCGCCAGTTCATCGAATCCCGCTGCGCCTACATCGCCACCACCTACCCGCGCCAGGCCCGCGCCCTCCTCGACCGCATCCGCGCCGCCTCCGCCAACTCCGGCAGCCCAGCCTGGCGGATCATCACCCGCTGGATGGACGCCAACCTCGAACGACCCAACCCCGCGCCCCGGACCGCCAACCGCACCCACACCCGGCGACGCCGCACCACCCTCGGAGCCGGACAGCGAGTAACCCGCTGCGACGCCTGCACCCAAACCACCGTCGTGCACGCCGACGGCTACTGCACCACCTGCCGAACCGCCCTCGGACTCACCGTGCCGCCCGTCCACCACAGCGCCGCATAAGCCAGGCGCGTCCGCGGCCGCTGTGAGCGCCACCGCGCTCACGGCGGCCCCGACACTCACTCGCCGAGCACTCTCCACACCTCCTTCCCCTCCGGCCGCACGCCCGGCCCGACGCGCCGGTCCTCGACTCCGGTCCGTCGCGGTGACAACTCCCGCGGCGGACCGGCCACCACATCAGACAAGACGGCCCACTCCACCAACCAACTCGCCATCAACTCCGCCTCCACACACGACACCCACACCACCTGACCCTCATATCTCAACCCCCACCACTTCCACATACCTCCTCCCCCTCCGCTCCTCTCACCTTCTCAACAAGCACACCTCTTGCATCCAGGATCACAGCCGCGTTTATAGACGGAAAAGCGACAGTCCCGCTTCGGTCCGAGACGTCACCGCAGACCGTTCCTGTGGCGGGTTCTGGGCTTCTCCAGGACGATCCGCGCGGACACAATTTGGTCACCACCAGGCGTTTTGGCCGATTTGCCACTATTCAAGTGAACTCGGGGGCTGGCGTTCTTGCTGGCGTGGGTGCTGGCTGGAGGTATGACCGCGACGATTCATAAAGTCGTCGCAGGAAACGGCTATCAGTATTACCTGCGTAATGTCGCCGCGAACGACAATTCCGACCGCGGTCGCGCCAGCCTGTCCGACTACTACTCCGCCCACGGCGAAGCACCAGGCCGATGGCACGGCACCGGCCTCACCGCGCTCGGCGTAGCCCGGGGCGCGGAAGTGACCGAAGCGCAGATGAAATCGCTGTTCGGACTGGGCCGCCACCCCGACGCCGACGACATCGAGGCCCGCGAGTACGACAAGCAGCTCGCGCTCGGCGCCAAGCCCGCTGACGCCGCACGCGCGGCCGACAAAGCCTCCCGATTGGGAAACCCATTCCGGGTCTATGCCGAGGTTTCCGAATTCAGGAAACGCTGCGAAACCGCGTTTCGGGAACACAATTCGACGCACGGACACGACCAGACTGCGGCCATTCCCGACCACGAACGGTCCCGGATCCGCACCCATGTCGCGTTCGAGATGTTCAGCGACGAATACGGGCGCGCACCCATAGATGCGCGCGAATTATCGGGTTGGGTGGCCAAGAACTCACGCCCCCGGTCCACCGCGGTCGCGGGTTTCGACATCACCTTCTCCCCCGTCAAATCGGTGTCCGCACTGTGGGCGCTCGCGCCGCGGTCGGTGTCGGCGAAGATCGAAGCCGCCCATCACGCCGCCATCGACGACGCTCTCGCCTGGTTGGAGCGGCACGCGGTGTTCACGCGGCTGGGGCGCAACGGGATCCGGCAGGTCGATGTCGACGGCATCGTCGCGGCCCGGTTCACCCATCGCGACAGCCGCGCCGGCGACCCCGACCTGCACACTCACGTGCTGATCGCCAACCGCGTCCGCACCCTCGACGGCTTATGGCGCACCCTCGACGGCGCCGCCATCTACCGGGTAGTGGTGACAGTGTCGGAGATCTACAACACCCGCCTGGAACACCACCTCGAACACAACGTGGGCGTGGAATTCGCACCGCGCGCCGAACACGATCCCGGCAAGCGACCGATTCGCGAAATCTTCGGCATCCCGCAGCGTTTGATCGACGCGTGGTCCAAACGTGAGGTGGCGCTGCAGGTGCGACTCGGTGAGCTCGCGGCGGTGTTTCAGCAGCAGTTCGGGCGGGAACCGGTCGCGACGGAAATGTATCGGCTCGCCCAGCAAGCCACGCTGGAAACCCGGCCCGCCAAACACGCCCTGCGCTCGCTTGCTCAGCAGCGCGCCAGCTGGCGGACCGAGGCACTCGCGCTGTTCGGCGGGCGGGAAGCTCTCGCTCGGATGGTCGCGACGGCGTTGAATCCGCCGCGGGCCGGCCGCATCACGCCGACACCGGAGTGGGTCACCCGCACCGCACGGCAGGTCCTCGAGGTAGTGGCCGAGCAACGGTCGACCTGGCGTGAGCACAATGTGCGCGCCGAAGCCGAACGCCAACTCCGCGGCCAGATCATCGGCCGGGATTGGGAACACGTCGTCGCGGCAGTCGTTGCCGAAGCATTGTCACCGCAACAGTCGATCGCCCTCGGCGACCCGGACACCACCGCCGAGCCGATGCTCGCCAAGGTTCCGGCGCCGCTGGCGCGCCGCAGCGGCGCTCATGTGCACGTGCGTGCGGGCGATCAGATCTACACCTCCACCACGGCGCTGGCCGTCGAGGCCGCGCTGATCGAACTCGCGGTGCAACCCGGCGGCCGCAGCATCACCCCCGAGCTGGTCACCGCCGCGGTCCAGGATCACAATCGCGCGTTTCCGGACAGGCCGCTCAACGCCGGCCAAGCCGGCGTGATTCAAGCGTTCGCGACCGCCGGGATGCGGGTCCACACCGCCAACGCCCCCGCCGGATCCGGCAAAACCACCGCCATGAAAGTCCTCACCAACGCCTGGCATACCAGCGGCGGCACCGTGCTCGGACTAGCACCCACCGCAGCAGCCGCAGCCGTCCTCGGGGAGTCGATCGGTGCCCGCGTGGAAACCGTCGACAAAGTCCTCGACGTCATCGCCCGCCACACGCCCAACCCGAACAACGTCGCGCTCGACCGGGAACTGCCGCCGTCGTTGCCGCAGTGGGTCCTCGATATCGACGCCGAGACGTTGGTGATCGTCGACGAGCACGTCAAACTCGGCAACCACAAACGCCTCACACTGCTGCAGTTCCTCACCGCCCGCGGTGCGACGATCCGCTGCATCGGTGACGATCACCAGCTCGCTTCCATCGAAGGCGGCGGCGCGCACACCGACATGGCCGACGCCGCCCCCGAACACACCCTCACTCTCACCCATGTGGTGCGGTTCGCCGCCAGCGGTGAAGCCACCGCCAGCGTCGGCCTGCGCGAGGGCGACCCGGCCGCGCTGGGCTGGTATCTCGATCACGGCCGCATCCACGCCGGGCACGCCGGCGCCATCCACGACGACACCTACACCGCCTGGGCCGCAGATCATCTCGCCAGCCGAGACACAGTCATGCTCGCCGCCACCCACGGCACCGTCACCGCGCTCAACGCCCGCGCCCGCGCCGACCGACTCACCCGCAACGACACCGCACCGAGCGCCGAAGTGCCACTCGCCGACGGGCTGTGCGCGTCGGTCGGCGACACCATCCGCACCCGACACAACGACCCGCGCCTACGACTCGGAAGCCGCGACTGGGTACGCAACGGCTACACCTGGACCGTCACCGCCGTCCACCCCAACGGCAGCATTACCGCCAGCCACCGCCGATCCGGCGGAAAACCCGGCGCCTCTGTGTGGCTACCCGCCGAATACGTGCGCGCCCATGTGCGGCTCGGGTATGCGGCCACGATCGATTCCGCGCAAGGCATCACCGCCGACACCTGCCACGTCGCGCTCACCGGCTCCGAAACGCGCCAACAGCTCTACGTCGCCATGACCCGCGGTGTACACGCCAACCACGCCTACCTACCCACCGCACTCGACGGCACCGAAGGGTCATTCTGGTCCGAACCCGCGATCTTCCCGCGCACCGCCGTCGAGGTCATCCTGCAGATTCTCGACCGCGACGGCGCACAGAAATCCGCCCACACCCAACTGCGGGATGCGCTCGATCCGGTCCGGCGTTTCGGCCGTGCCGTCGACACCTATCACGACACCCTCGGTATCGCCGCCGAACACAATCTCGGCGTAGACGGGCTCGCCCGCCTCGACAACGCCGCCGAGCAGATCCGTCCCGGGTTGACCGACTGCCCCGCATACCCGGTCCTTCGGCAGCACCTGGCGATCATCGCCATGACCGGCGACGACGCGTTCGCCGCGCTGCGCGCGGCCGCGCACGCGCGCGAACTCGACACCGCCGACGACCCCGCCGCCGTCCTGGACTGGCGCCTCGACACCAGCGGCCACCACTCCACCGGCCCCGGACCACTGCCGTGGCTCCCCGGAATATCGCCCATCCCGGACGATCACCCCCTCGCCGAGCACCTGCAGGCGCGTCAGCGCATCGTCACCGAGCTCGCCGACCAGATCCGCAACCACACCCGCGACTGGACACCAGCCACCGCACCAGCCTGGGCACGACCACTCCTCAGCACCACCGACACGGACCTCGTCGGCGAGGTGGCGGTCTGGCGTGCAGGCCTGCATGTCGCCGAACGCGACCACCGACCCACCGGGCCCGCCCGCTACTCCAACCTCGAACGCGACCACCAACACGACCTCGACGAGCGCATCCAGCGCCTGCTCGGCGACCCGGACGCCGCCACCAACCGGTGGGCGCCACTCGCCCAAAAGCTCGAACCCCGCCTCACCCTGGACCCGTTCTGGCCGGTCATGGCCGACAAACTCGACCTCGCCCACCGCGCCGGCCTCGACATCACCACCCTGCTCACCACCGCCGCCGCCAGCCGGCCACTGCCCGATGAGATGCCCGCCGCCGCGTTGTGGGCACGCCTCGAGCTCGAACCCTCCGCCCTCGACGCCCCCCACAGTGCTGTCCTGCACCCGGAGTGGCTGCCCGACCTGAACGCCGTCCTCGGTGCCGAACTCGCCGACCACGTCACCGCCGACCCCGGCTGGCCGCGCCTCGTCGCCGCCATCGACCACGCCACCCCCAGCTCGTGGACACCGCGTGACCTGCTCGCCACCGCCTACGAACTGCTGCTCGCCGCCCAACCCGACGACGCCCCCACCCTGCGCCCCGACCAACTCACCGCCGCACTCGCCTGGCGCATCGACGCCCTCACCCACCACACCCCAACCCCCACCGAATCCGAACACCACCCGGAGCCGACCATGCCCACCAACGACGACGACAATCCCACAGCTGCCAGCCCGCACCCCGACATCCCGCCACCGAGCAATGATCTGCCCGAGGCGATCCAATCCGTCGCCGGAATCTTCCAGGCCGGCAACGTCTCTGCTGCGGTGACAGCGTTCCGATCCATCGCCGCACAAGCGACCGCCGAGCAGCGTTCGGTCATCGCCGAAATCGCCCAAACCCTGTACGACCGCCCCTGGAAAGTCGCGAAAGCCCGTCTCGAATGGCTCGCAAACCAGAACCCCGACCACGCCGCACTCATCCACGCCTGCACACCCGACACCGACCCCGGCGTCTACCAAACCCACGACACCACCCCAAAGCGAGCACAACAGCGCCACCATCGCTACCGCACCAGATATCAACGCCGCTACCGCGACACCACCGACCACACGCCCACAATGTCAGCAAACGACCTCGCCGGCCTCGACCTCACCGACAGCTACCTCGACACCAGCGACGGAAAACCCGGCACACCACATCAATCTCTGCAGCAAGGCGTCTGGAATCCCGAACCTGACAACCGAACAGCACCCGACAAGCCACTCCCAGACGGGCTATGGAACCGCAACAATCAAGCGGACGACCCTATCGGCGAAAACCGCGACTACGACCTCGCCGCCGTCCCCAACCCCCGGACCCTGCCCTGCATATCCTGCGGCATCGAACGCAGCCGCACAGACTCCTCACCCCCACCACCACGCCGCACCGACGACGGCCTCTGCACCAACTGCCGAGACCACCACCCCGGACTCCCCGACAATCCCCACCCCACCCCACTGCACACCCGCTGGACCTACATCACCGAAACCCACCCACCCGACACCGCCCTCGCACTCCTACGCCGCGATTGGCGCGCCCTACCAACCGCCCGACACCGCAGACTCCTCGAAACCTGGGTCCGCGACCACCGCCACACCACACCACAACTACCCAACGATCCCGCCCCCGAACCCGACCACCACACCACCGACAACCCTCTCGCACTACTCACCGACGACGAACTCGCCGAAACCATCACCAACCTCGAACGCACGCTCGCCGCTCCAGAATCCCAGACAGCGATCCACGAACCATTCGCAACCACCGCCGAACACCCGAATACCGAGGCGCTCGCCGAACGCCACCAAGCCGCTCAAGACGCCATCCGCCGCGCGCGCCAAACCGCCGACGGCCTCACCACCGCCACCCGCGACCTCGCCACGGCCCGCGCCCAGCTCGCAGACGCCCGAAAACAACTCACGAACACACCCCGCCGCCGCAGCCAACACAACACCCTTCGCAACCGCATCGAAGAGCTCCTCACCCAACAAGCAACCGCCGAATACCGCCACCGGCAAGCCCGCGACAACCACCGCACTGCCCACCGCCAGGCCACCCAACTCGCCGGACCCGAACCCGGCTGGCACCACGCCCTCAACACACCCGAACCCCTACCCGCCACCGATACCTACGACAGTGGCCGCGGACCCAATCTCGAGGCCGCGCGAACACAGGACCTACAGCGTGAACTCGATCGGCATCGAGCCGAACAACGACGCCGCGGCACACTCACCCTTGACGGCCACGCCACCGAAGCCCGAACATCCGCACCGGATAACACAGCCGAGCAGGTGGAAGTAGTTGACAAGGCCGTCCTGCCTGCAGGGGCTGATCACGATCTTGGATCCTAATACTCGACTCCGCAGCCCAGATACGAAGTCCGGGCCACAACACCGGCCGCCCCCGGCCGCTTGTGGCCGTGCTGCCGGTGCGAGTCGCACGCAACTTCGGCACAGGCGGTCCTGACCGACCTATGGCCCGTCGGCGACGAAAAGGCACGGACACCGCAACGCTAATGCACTCGATCGCGCATCGGCCGAACACCATCATGTCCGCGATCATGCGAGTCCCGTCGGTCCCAGCCGAGCACGGTGGCGCGACTCCGAACGCTTCGACAGCGCCTACAACCGCGCCGCGTGCTCTCGGTCGCGCGTTGCGATCGCTCCTGCGATCGCAACGCGAAGTTCGCGACGACAGGGACGTCGGCGCCGGACCACACTGGCGAAACCCGAGTACGGCGACCTTCGCACCGACCGTGTCGCCGCTAACCAGCACATCAGCCCGGGCCTGCGTTCTCGGTAGGCGCGGAAAATCGCTCGGTCCTTGCCGGTCCTTCCTCCCGACCAATTGGGCGCCATTCCGCCAGTCGGTGAGCTGGGCGTGGCAGGCACCTGTTGAGCAGGGCCAGGGTTCTGTCATTCCACCACCTGGTAGATCGCGAGCTCGGATCACATTCGTCCCTACAGAGCCGGACCGGGCAGAACAGTTTCCCTCGCCGACGAACGCGAGCCGCGGACTCCGCACTTCGCCACCGTGCGCTCGACACGCGGTCACCGGAACGCGGGTGCCCCAGCGCCGGAGCTTCCCTAGAAGAACACGGCCACGATTACGAACAGAGCAACGCAAATCACCAATGTAATGCAAGCAGACATTAGAAATGCACGGATGGCAGTAACCGTAAGACCGCGATCCCATTCGGACTTCGATCTAAGCATTTCGCTCTCGAACCCTACTGAGGACGCGTATTCGACTCGCGGACCCGGGTCTGAAGCACCAGAATCCATCGGCGGTCCTGATGATTCGCCACTTAGACACAGTGCCTGCCTCAGGCCCGACGTATAGGGAAATATGTACTTCGGCAAGCGCTCGGCGACTATCCTGTCACCCATATCGGTCATTAGATAAGCTGCATCCCATTCCTCGTATTCACTGGACGCCATGACACGGTATAATTCTGTCTCTTTTCTCCAATTAGACTTCCCGAACTCTTGGTCGCAAGTACCTTTGTACAGGCGGCCGTCAGTTCCCAAGACAGCTCGATGTTCGAAGTCCCAGTATGACCTATGGTCCTCGCCTGTGCTCATGAGACGTCGTTGAATGATCCAACCTTTTACGGTTGGGTCATCGACGTCGGTAGGCAAGCCATACCGGCTAAGTGCGGTCTTCCTTGCGAGCTCAAGCAGTTCACGCTCAGCCTGGGCGGTGCACCCTCGGCGGTACTCATCCTCGGTTAATTCCTGCCCACCTTTAACGCTTCCAGTATCCACCACACTGGGGACATACGAGGCCGGTGTTTCTACAGACACTACACGTTCCGCCTGAACGTCTGGGCTGCCCGTTGCAGGCTTGGCATTTCTGGAGCGGGACGTAGTGCTTTTCACACTTGAGCATTGACCTACACCTCTTTGGGGGTCGATATCTAGCTGCTTGATCTTCTGAGTCCAATTGCCGAACGGCCTGCGCCCACTGCCGGCAAAAGAATCGATATTCACTTCTTCTAGCGTCGCTCCCGCTTCTTTCGACGTGTGATCATCTTGGTACATCCAGAATCGATATGCGTAGACTTTCCCGTCTGTACCGAGCGCATACTCAAGATCGAACCAGTCGTCGCACCAGTCGTGAGTGTCGTTGTATTTCGTATCCCGGCGGGATTCGACCTGCTCAATCAGCCATCCCGTCAAGGTTGTTCCGTCGTCTGCGGACCAGGTTAGGGTGGGGCCGCCGTTCCGCAACTTTCTTCTTGCGATATTGCTAGCAAGCTTCTGGAACCGGGCGCAGTCGTCCATCTGCCACCTCTTAGCCCTGCCGGATAGGGTCTACACCATCGTAAGTACGGGCGCTCGGCGAGCTTCTTCTCACACGCTCGCTCGCCGATCCGAGTTCATGTTCGCATGCTGGCTAGCCGATTCGTCTAAGTCTAATAGTCAACTGGCACAGCTACCAGTACCGCACGCGTGACCAGCACGGTCACACTGGCACGAGCCATACGACCTCCACCAGCGATCACAGATCACACCCGGCCTAGCTGAAGGTTTCCAGCCACGCACCGCCGACCAATCTCACGCCACCCTGAATTCGCAAACGGTCACGACGATGAGGTCGCCGACCACTGGATCCGGTCAAGCTTCATCGCGGCCTGTGCGCTTGTTCGGGCTCCTCTGCCGCTGATCCGGCGGTCGCGATCGCTGACGTTTCCAGGCCGAACCTCGATCACTTTGGCGGCAAAGTGACGGCCGCACCGATGTTGCATCGCCAATGGGAATGGTGCGCGCGACCCGCAGCCTTCCCGGAGACAATACTCGGTCAGCTCCTCCGATCCGGCGTCAGACCACACCCGGTCGGCCCGTTCGATCCGTGCGGGTTCCGTGCGGAGAGGAGCGGTTCGAGGTTCTCCGGTTGAGCTCCGGAACATGGACTCTGGCCGGACCTCGTTGACACGACCACCAGCGCCATGTAGCCATGATCTTGATTGGCACTCGATCGACGCGCCACAGTGCTAGCGTTGGTGGGCATGCAGGGAAGGATCGCGTTGAGTGCTGCCGGATAGCTGGTCGATCGGATGACGGCCTACAGCTTCGGAAACAAGTGGGTCGGTATCTCCGCCCTCGGCAACCCTCCCCCGCCTGAGCCGCTGCACAAGATGGCGTTGCGACTCCAGGCTGCGGCGCTCACCCGGAAGGTCGCGATAAACCGTGATCAGTCGATCCCTGTCACGAAGCTGCTGAGGTCATTGGCACGTCTGCGCAGCAGATTGGTTCTGTCAGGCCGGGATACGTGGTCCCAAGAGGCCCTCGAGATCGAGCGACTGGTCCGCTCAGGGCGAACACCGGTGTTCCGACCATGGCTGCAGCACGAACTGCAACCATCCCAGCCGGCTGACGCCGGAGGCACGAAGCGCTCGGGGTCGGTAACTTCGTCGAATACTGAACAGTGCTCCGTTCAACCGACGTATTGGAGCACTTCCTACCCTCAGGCGCCAGACTCGCCGTGGTTGCCGGATGCCTCGAGTGAATCCCCCCGGCATGTCCGGAGACTTACTGATGTGACAGCCCGGCCAGGTGCTGGGCTGGGTGTTGAGCGTAGTAGGCGGCCTCCATCTCTGCCGGTGGCACGTCGCCGCAGTACTGGTAGAGGCGCCGGTGGTTGAACCAATCGACCCATTCGGCGGTGGCGAACTCGACCTGATCTGCGTTGCGCCACGGGCCGCGGGGTTTGATCACCTCGGTCTTGTAGAGGCCGTTGATCGTCTCGGCGAGGGCGTTGTCGTAGCTCGATCCCACCGCACCGACGCTGGGCTGGATCCCGGCCTCTGCGAGCCGCTCAGAGAAGGCGATCGAGGTGTATTGAGCGCCCCTATCTGTGTGGTGGACAACATCTTTCACGTCCCAGCCCGCTCGTTCCCGGGTCCATATCGCGTGCTCGATCGCGTCGAGCACCAGCTCTGTCGTCATCGTGGTGCCGGTGCGCCAGCCGATGATCCTGCGCGCGTAGGCGTCGATCACGAACGCCACGTAGACCCAGCCCGACCAGGTCGACACATAGGTCATGTCGGCTACCCACAGCCGGTTCGGTGCTGCCGGCGCGAACTTGCGTCGCACCAGATCCTGCGGCCGCTCCGCGGCCGGATCGGCGATCGTGGTGCGTTTGACCCGGCCGCGGACCGCGCCTCGTAGCCCGTGCCGGCGCATCAGCCGCTCGACGGTGCATCGAGCCACCTCGATGCCCTCACGGTTGAGTTGCAGCCATACTTTCCGGGCGCCGTAGACGCCGTAGTTCTCGCGGTGCACCCGCGTGATCTCCACCGTCAGCTCCTCGTCGCGCTGTCGGAGTTTGCTCGGAAGTCCCCGGCGGTGTTCGTAGTAGGTTGATGGGGCGATCTTGACGCCGAGCTCGGTGAGCGCGGCGCAGATCGACTCGACACCCCATCGCAGGCCACCGTCGACGCGGTGACCCTGGTGGTCGCTGATGTATTCGACGATCAGCGCTGGGGCCGGTCCAGTTCGGCCGCGAAGAAAACCGACGCCGATTTCAGAATTGCGTTGGCGCGCTTGAGTTCCGCGTTCTCCCGGCGCAACCGTTTCAGCTCCGCGGACTCCTCAGTGGTGACCCCGGCCCGCGCGCCGGCATCGACCTGACCTTGGCGCACCCATTTGCGGACCGTCTCCGCGGTCCCGACTCCCAGCAACTCGGCGACCGCCCCGATCGCCACCCACTCCGACTCGTGCTGGTCGCGGACCTCCGCGACCATCCGCACCGCCCGCTCACGCAACTCCTGCGGGTACTTCTTCGAACTCACAGACTTCATCCTTCCTCAAGAGATGAAGCCTCCGGAATCGCCGGGGGGATTCACGAGTGCCCTCATCCGCGAAATCGCCAAACTCGACATCGGTCTCGACGATGATGGGATGCGATGGGTGCGGTGGGCCTGCCTACACCGCAGCTACCTATATGAGTCGATGCCAGATGGTCCCGTCAGCGCCGAGGCCCTCGATGTCCTCGCCAGTCTCGGTTGGGGTTGGATGCGCACGGCGCTGCTCGACCGTGTCAAAGCCCAACGTGGCGACTTCACTTCGAACGTAGAGGTCAGTGCGGCGCTCGCCGCTCATAGCCAGGCCCGATCCGCACTCGGGGCATGGGTGGCAGCCAACAACCTCGGCTTCTTCGGTAAAGGTGAAGCCGCGCTCCTGGCCGGTGGCTCGAACAGCCGCGCCCCCGAAACTGTCGCGATGCAGATCCTTGGAGCGCTGTCGATTGTCACTGCGTCCCAGAGGCCTGCCGACGAGCTCCTCGAGTTGGTTTCGTTCGAACCACGCAGTCCAGAGCCGGACTGGCACACACTGCTCGATTCCCACACCAAGCGTCCACCAACCTATACCCGTAGGGAGTCCGGCCCCGACCACAACAAGCAATTCACGGTGACAGTCGAGGTTAACGGCCGTTCGGCGGAGGCCACTGCAGGTTCGAGCAAAGCAGCGAGGGCGCAGGCCGCGCGTGCCTATGTTCTGCGATATCTGCCGGCGATCGTCCCTGCGAAGCCGACGGTCGCCGGGCCGAACAAATCGACGTTGCCGATGCCCTATCGTGCGAATCTTCCCCAGCATGCTGTAGCACGCGAGTGGGCCCAAAAGGCCTTTGAGGTCGCCGATGCAGGCCTGATCAGTCAGGCTTTGACTCACCGTTCTTGGGTACATGAACATCCGCGCGTAGTGGCCGAAGCACGACAAAACGATTACGGTGCATTGGCCACGGAGGGCTCCGAAGCGCTGACGCATTTGGTTCGCCATCACTGCGCGCTGCGTGCCTTCGACACCACATTTCGACTGCCACCAGAGACCGTCGCCTCACCCTCAGTTGCTGATGAAACGGTGGCGAAGCTGTTCGACACGATGCCACTCGCGACCGGCGTACTCCGATCCTCCGGCACCGCGTTGACTCCATCGATCAAATCCGACGTCGCGCAGTCGCTCATCGGCGCTGCATGGCGCGCCAATGGCGACCTGTTGATGGAGCGCCAGCCCGCATTCCTTGCTAGATGGCTTGCCTCATTCACCCCGCAGGTCGACCCAACCACCCAACTACAGGAGTATTGCGCAAAGGTCAAAGCGGAGTTCCACGTCGACTTCGAACAGCAAGGCCGCGACCACGAGAAGAAATTCCGCGCTACCGTTACGCTCCGCGTCGCCGGGCAACCCGAGTGGCGCGGCGACTGGAAGAGCAGCAAGGTCCAGGCAAAGCACTGCGCCGCAGATGGTGTCCTTCAGGTCTTGTTCGGCGAGCACACCGAACCGTCGCCGACCGTCGACGCACTGCTGCGAGGGATGTTTCTTGCCGAACTAGGCGCTGTGGATCCGCACAGAACCAATTCCGTGAAGGCCCTCGCTTCCGGACAACTCGCCGTCGACCTCCTTGCAGCCGGCGCATACGACGACTTCGCTCGGTGGGCCCAGGCGCGTTCACGGCTCCTACCTAGTAACGCCTCGATAGTCGCGGGCCGCCTCGAGCTCTTCTACGAGTCTGTACTGAAGCAGCGCCGCCGCGACGCCGTCAAGCATTGGGTCATCCAGAATCTCTCCACTGCCACATCGGAGGTCCTGGACGTCGAGCCCCGAATCCTGGATTGGTGCAACGGAGTTCAGCCAGCGAGACTTGCCTTGCTGGAAACACTGCTGACTACAGCCGCGGAGGCCGATCCTTGGCAAGCCGTCCTGGACTACGTCGAGGCGGCCGCGAGAACGCTCGCGCTCGAAACACACGCAGATCTCGAGATCGAGCGGCGCAATGACGCCTCTGGGCACTCGGTGGCAATGCGTCTGCCAGGTTCCACTTTCTCGAACGCACTCGGGCCGATCGTCGACGCCGTGGACAGCATCGTCGGCACGGGATCATGGGCGCGTATGGCCGATATGGTGGTACTGACGATCCCCTCCGCACCGCCAACCACCGACCCCTTGGTGCAGTGCGGAATCGAAGCAGTGCGTCGAGCTTGGCAAGATCCGTGGCTCAATGAGGTTCGGGATGGGCTCAACGAACTGCTCCGCGCGCTGGACGGTGCTGACGATCAGACGACGAGACCACCTGCGGCCCAGCTAGCCGCGATAGTAGCGGCCGAGCAGGCACTTCTTGATCGGCTACGTCTGCGAGATAGTCAAACCGGAACCAGCACAATCGAATCCCAGTTGCCACGCGGGTCATCTCTGTCCACCTGACGCCCTGCACTCCGCACCGATATCGTAGATGTGATGGTCGCTACCTTCAATTTTCGCGACGACTCGACCGCGGTCGATCCGGTGCAGGCCTTATGCGAACGCGCCCGAGCCGATGTGCCTTCGGAATCGGCAATCACTGCATTGACTGTGTGGGCAGAGCTCGACGACTTGTTGCGAAGTCCCTGGCCTGACCGCTGGAAACTGCTGGCGGCTCGAACTGATCTGATCGATGATCGCATCGCCCTGGCCTGCCTGGACCGCGACCCGCTGCTGGCCTCGATGATCCGGCAGAGTGTGCGGATCGGGGTCGAGGCCGCGCATAGGCAGTTCCCGCTCGCCGAAGCCCTGAGCGCGGCGTGCGCCGCGTACCTGGCCGACAGCTGGGACGAACGACGCGCCCTCGTCGTCGACGCCGCCACGGCCCTGGCCTCCGGACCCGAACTGCACGGTCTGTCGGGGTTCATCCTGACCGCGATCGAGCAGCTGGCTGCCGAGGACAACCGAAGCCCGGAGCTGGCGGCAGCGCACAAGATCACGCTGCTGGTACGAAACGGCTGCGACAGCGACGAGCTGGAGGCTGTATGGGCGCTGCTCCGGTTGCCAGCGGAGCAGCTGTGGGAAAATCTGTCAGCAGTCGAATCCTGGCCTTCTCGTGCTGTCGCGCCTGCCGTCGCGCACGTATCGCTGTTCACGTCGCCGGGTATCTCTGCCGATTGGGCCGCCGAGGTCGAGCAACTCCTCAGCGCGGCCCAGCGAGTCGGAATCGTTCGGGCGATCCGCCAGCATCGTCTGGTGCTGAAGGCCCGATCGGAGTTCGACAACGCCGCAACGATGCAGAAGCACAGCAAGACGTTGCTTGACGAGTACCGCGGAACCGGCTGCGGCTGGCTGCTGACTCCCGCCGTGGCGCTGGCCCGGTCCGCCCTCGAAGCAACTGAGCGTAGTGCTTCCTCTGGGGAACTCCTGGCCCGGCATCGGGCGTGGTTCGCTCATGTCGTCGCCGCGTGCGTCGGCGCCGGACGCCTGCCCGCGCGCGACCTCGAGCACGCGTTGCGAGCCCAGCGCGCGGCCGCAGCGGCGGCGCATTCGACCTGCGCGATCCGATGCGACTACCAGTCGGATCTGGCGAACATGATCTCCAACGCCGTCATGCATTCCGTGCTACCGCGCGAGGCGTTGCGTGAAGCTGTGTTTCACGCCTGGACTGTGGTCCGACGCGACTGCGGCAGCCCCCGCAGATTCGTCTACCTTCACACCGCCAGCGCTGTGATGGCCGAAGCCGTCACGGCGGGTGTCGCACGCGCCGCCCTGCTCGGCCGGGCGGTCGCCTTCCAGCACGAGGCTTTGGCGCAGGCGAGCGACGCCGCGCGGATGGCATGTCAGAACAATCTCGGCAACCGCATCAGCCAAGCCCTCGACGCTGGGCTCGAGCTCGCCGACACCTATCTGGACGCGATCGACCATCGGCAACGCGCGCTGGACTCCACACCCGCGCTGCAGGTCAACCGCCCGGATCGGGTAATCAACCTTGCCGCCGGCGTGGCTCGCGGCGTCGCCCTCGGGATCGTGAACGAATCCCGCTACCGAGACGTGCTCGACATGCTCTACGCCCTCGAAACCTGGGACTTCGGCTCCGATCACAAACGCGCGGTCTACTTCGCCGCCACCGCGGCCCGGATCTTCGACGGCGTGTCGACCGGAATACTGCCGACCTCCGACCTCGCCAAAGCCCTGGACCTGCAACGGCAGGCGATGGCCCTGACCCCGGTCGGACACCCGCACCGGGCCGCTGTCGCCGCTGGTCTGGCCGCACGGATACTCGACGCCGTCGAAGGCGGCATTCTCCCGATCGAAGACGTCACAGAAGCGGTCGCCTGGGCCAGGGAATCGCTCGAACTGACCCGGCGCCCGAACGACAAATACGCCGACCGGGCGAGCAACCTCGCAGTCATCCTTAGGCGCGCAGCCGATCTCGGCACCCTCAGCGACGACGCACGACGAGAAGCCGTCGACCTGCTCCGCGCCGCAACGGCCACAACCGCTGCCACAAACCCGCACCACGCCTCGTTCCTGGACGGTCTCGCCTCCGGCATCGCCGCAACTGTCGAATCCGGAGCTCTGCCAGCAGCACACCTGAAAGAAGCACTCCAACTGCAACGCCGCGCCCTCGCCCGAACACCACCCGGGCACCCCGACCGCGCCATGATGTTGTTCAACCTCGGCAACCGCCTCGCCGACTCGGTGCACGCCGGCCGCCAGGTACGCGACGCCCTGACCGAATCGATCGAACTCCATCGCGCCGCGCTCGCGCTGACCTCGCGATCGAATCCCCAATACCTGCTCTACGTAACCAATCTCGGATGCCGCCTAGCCGACTGTGTCGACGCACGGCTGATGCCGGCCGCGGAAGCCGCCGACGAGATGGACACCTTGATCGACATCGTGTGGACTGCGCTCGCCGGCACCTCGTGGAGCGCCCGCCAGCGCCGCATCCACTTGGGCGTGATCGAGAAGTTCGTCGCGGTCGCACCGATTGTGATCCTTCGGGGCCACGGAGAAGCTGCAGCGGTCAGCGCGATCGAAACATTGCGCAACCACTTGCTACCTGAGAGGTCCGTCCCCACCGAACCTGACGCTGCCGTGGCACTGGAGCTGCGCCTTCGGTTCCGGGACGCGGTACAGCACTACCTGCGCACGCGCCGCCTGTACAACTCCGGGTTCGCCTCCATCGCCGACGCCGTTGCCGCGCGCGCCCGCCTGTCGGCGGCGATCGAACCCATTCGCCAACACCACGACCCCGAGTTCGCCGCCCGCCCACGGATCCAGAACCTGACCGCGGCACTGGCACCGGGACAGCTGGCGGTGTACGTGCTGGCCGGAACGCACGGCGGCGCCGCGATCCCGGTGACCACCGCGGGACCCATCCCCGCAATCGAACTGCCCAGGCTCACCCTCGCGCGCGCCCGTGTGGCTCCGACGCTGCTCGGCGACCGGAACGGAATCCGCCATGTGGCCAGGTGGCTGCAGAGCGCGCTCGTCACCCCCATCGAACAGGCGCTGCCCAACCACAAGCGGTGGCTCGTGATCCCCACCGGAACACTGGCATTGCTACCCGTGCACGCCGCAGGTTCGCGAACCCGAGACTGGGCCGACGACCGCATCGAGATCAGTGTCGTACCCGGACTATCCGGCGCGACGAGTCGGCCCACTACGCCGGCAACCGATGCCGGAGTCGCCGCAGTCGCCACCGCCGACGACCTGCCCTTCCTGCGCGCCGAGCAGGCGGTAATCCAGGCATGCAGACCCGCGTATACGGTCCTGGACGGGCAAGACTGCGCGGCAGTCCTGACCGCCGCCGCCTCGGCCCGCATCCTGATCCTGAGCGGACACGCACACCCCTCCACCGATTACGGAGCCGGGCTGCAATTCGGGGACGGCACCCTGGTCGTCGACCACCTGGCCCGGTTGCCACGGCACGAACGCGAACTCGCCGTCGTGAACAGCTGCTGGGGCGCCCGCGCGGCCACCACCCTGGTCGACGAGAGCGTCGGCCTCCCGCACGCACTGCTCGAAGCCGGATTTCGGTCGGTCTCGGCGAGCCTGTGGCCGGTACGCGACATCGTTTCGTTCCTATTCATAGGCAAACTGCTCACCTCAGACGCGCCGCAGCACCACGACGGAACCGAGCTGGTCCGCGCCACTCGGACCTGGCTGCGCACAGCGACCGGCGCCGAACTGCGCCAGTTCGTCCAGACCCTGAGCCCCCGGCTGTCCCTGCCGTTCGTGACTAAACTGATTCTCGAGGACTGGTGCGCCTCCCTGCCGCCTGACACCGCCGAATTCGGCGAACCCGCAGATTGGGGTGCGTTCGCGCGCTACGGAAAGTGACACCTGCGCAAATCCCTCTGGTAGAAGTGAGGAATGTCCAGCAACCGCCTCCTGGTCGAAGCCCTGGCCGAAATCTGGCCCGCTGTTATCGATCTCGTCGACGGCAACCGCTCAGACCTCGAAGATCGGATACTCGTCGCGCTACACCGGCTCGATGCCGCCGAAGCGACGCACGACGACGGCGAGTTGGATGCGGCAGCGGCCGCCCTGATCGAGGTCCTGAAATCCGAGCCGCGACTGCACCAGGAATTCCGCGCGGCTGTGCTGGAATTGGCGACTACGACCAACCGCGAACTGCTCGGTGCCCGGCCCGCGCACCGCTGCATGACCTTCCCGCTGTTCGTCGCGACGGACCGGGCACCGCAGGGCAGGCATTCCCACCGGACCACCGGTGACCCGCTAGCCTGGGCCACGACGATATCGACCGTCCCCGAGACTCATCGGTACGCCATGGCCGAGAAGCCGCGCTGGTGGCGACTGCAGTTCGCCCGCCGCCCGGACCGGCACGTGACACTCGGCCCCATGGACGCCCTCGACCCGCAATCCCTGGCCGGGACCATGAGTTCGTTGCTGGGCCAGGCGCCCGGCAAAGCCTTCGTCTTCGTGCACGGATACAACACCTCGCTCGAACAGGCCGCAGCACGCACCGCCCAGCTGGCCTACGATCTGCGATTCCCGGGAGCGTGCGTCTGCTATAGCTGGCCCTCCACCGCATCGATCACCAAGTACGCCGCAGACGAAGACGAAGCAGCCCTGTCCGCGCGAACTTTTCAGGACGTGCTCACCCAGATGACCGACACCCTCGGGCCAGGCTCGGTCAGCGTCATCGCCCACAGCATGGGCACCCGGCTGGTCACCGACGCACTCGAGCGGACCGGCGAACGCGCCGAGATACCCGACGGGTGGCTCGACCAGATCATCCTCGCCGCACCCGACATCGACTCACGGCTTCTACAGCGCCGAGCAGCCGCCTTCCACCGGCTATCCGCCCGGACTACCGTGTACAGCTCCACCGCAGACAAGGCCCTACAGCTTTCCGGCCGCATCCACGGCAACCGTCGCGCCGGCGCCGATCACCAGGCGCTGGGTTGTCTCGCCGGAATCGACATCATCGACGCGACAGCCGCCCGAATCGACCGCACCGCACATTCCTACTTCGGGGACAGCGAGGAGGTCGTCTCCGACATCTTCGCTCTGTTGCGTCACGGTCACCCACCCGGCGAGCGGCCGCGGCTGATCGAGAAGGACGGTTACTGGCAGCTGGCACGAGGCCGCAGCTGACCGAAGACCTTCAGATGGCCACCGATGGGGAGGATGTCATGGCCGCTGCCCCTATCGCAGCAACGCCTCTCACAAGTTCTCTAGCGGTACTTCGTCGTCCCTTCCGGACCGCGGCTGTTGCTGACCAGTTTCGCGAAGCACTCGTCGGTTGGGATGTTCTTCGCGTCGCACCAACCGTTGGCGGGGTCGGGCGAACTGTGCGTGACACCAGCGACTGTGATCCACCAGCCGCGGAGGTCGAACGTGCTCCATTCGTCGCTCCAGACCAGTCTGACCTCCGGGTATTGCAAGCGCATTCGAAGGTGTTGCTGCAGGATTTTCGTTGGCGTCCAGGTGACGATCCGACCGTCCACGTCAGGGGCAACCAAGCCGACCTGTTTGGACGAGAGTTGGGGGACCCACCGGTCGGCGAGATCGCGCCCGACGGTGGGCCTGTCAGCGTCGGCTTGTGCCCGAAGTGCATCCAGAGCCGCTGCTTCGGGGTCGGCCACAGCTGCACCTGACCGGGTGGCGACGAAGGGGGTCCCATCGACTGCGTCGGCCGAGTAGCGTCCTTCTCGCGGACCGCGGTCAGTGCCTTCGTCGGTGCATCTCACGACCTGGCTTTCATCGGCCATCGCGCTTTGCGCTGTCGGGTCGGTATGGGCGCCTAGGGAGTTGGGTAACCGCCAGAAGCTGCCGATCGGGAACTCGAATTCGTGCTCCACAACCACTGCAGCATCGCTGGCGTCGCCGTCACTGGTTGGCAGGTATATCGGCGACTCCGAAAAGTCGAACACGCCCGAAGCGATCGGCTGGCCTCGTTCGGATATCTCGATCCGGAGAGCGTCAGTAGAGATGATGTCTCCACTGGAGCAGTTGGCCCGCAACTCCATGCGCACGACCAGACCGTCGTTGCCGGTCCGATATTCCACGGGTGTCAGTGTGGGCGGCTTTCCGCATGCCGTGATGAGCTGCGATTTGGTAGCACCAGACTCGTCAGATCCGCTGCTCCCGGGCTCGCCTGCCGTTCCGCCGGTCGGCGGATAGTAGGTGACGGTGTTCTCGTTGATGATGGCGAAACCGGCGCCGGCAGGTTCGAGTGCCCCGGACTCGACGCTGGTCGACCACTCGCGGTCACCGGTGCGGAGGTTGATTGCTTCCAGTTCACCGTCTCCATCGGCGAGGATCAGGCGTTGCCGGTCGGTGGCCCAATCCGCGGGGCTGTCGTCCGAAGTCCATAGTTCCGCGCCGGTTTGAAGGTCGACCGCGGACATCCAGCCGCCCGTGTGACCGAGCACGACCGTGTCATCGATGATCGAACCTCCGCCCTCGATCTCCGAGGATGACCATCGTTGGGAGCCGTTACTAAAATCCCATGCGGCACCTGAGGTGATGTACGGCAGCGCGTCGACGCCTCCAGCTAGAGGCTTTGCCGGCCATCCACGACCTGGATGTGTGCGTATGTGGTTGCCGGCGGCGTCGAGGACGACGGTGTCCCCATCTGTTGGATCGGCTGCGCTACAGGTTTGGGCGATGAGCCCCTGCCCTGGGTAGGCGGCGATGGCTTGGAGATCGGCGTCGATGACTCGTTTCCCGTCGCTGCGACGGACCACGATTGCGCCGGCGTCGCTGCCGAAAAAGACGAACTCGTCGTTCGCGCCGTATCGATAGGAATCGCCGGAACCAGGGCAGGTCGGGTCGGGTGACCATCTGGTCCGCCAGTGTGCGCGGAGGTCCTCGACGGTGCCGCTAGCGATTTCGGAGTACGAGGCCGTGATGATGTCTTCGCCGACGACCTCGACCCAGGCCGGGTCGACGGCCGGGCTGGTCCGTTCGACTGTGCCGTCCTCGACGCTCAAGAACACGATGTCAGACCGGTGATCGGGCCCGAATCCATTCTCCCGGATACAGGGCAGGAGGCCGTCGACTGTCCGAGTCGCGCACGTCTCGTAACCGCCATCCGCACGCCAGCGCATTTTCCCCGAATGTGAATCGAGCGCGACAATCGTCTCGCCCTTATCGCTGGACGGCAAGATCGTCTGGACGATGAGGATCTCACCCAGATCGATGAGTCCGGGGCTGCTGGCCATCTCGGGAGAGGGGCGCGGGCTGGAGAACTCCTCGTTGCGGGCTACCTCCGACGCATAGAAGGTCCAACCTTCCGACGGGGCCGCCGGGTAGGTATTCCGAAGATGATTCTGCGCAAACAACGGCGAGCCGTGATCCTCATGCCCCAACCACCAGATTCCCGCGCCACCGACGACGAGTGCGACAACCGCGATGAGCGCCGTCACGAACAGCGGGTGCCGTCGCGAGCGGCGGTGGGCGGCATGTGGCGCTTCAGCTCCACCGTGAAGATCGCCGAAGTTTGGACCAGCGATAGCGGTCGGTTCGGCAGTTGTCTGGCCATGCGGCGGCTGGTGGGCACCCGGCTGAGCGAAGGAGCCATCCCTCATGCTCGGGCCAGTCGTCGGCACAACCGGTGCCGGGTCTGCCCCCGTTGCAGGTTTCGTTAGTTGCGGTCTGGTCGGCGGCGACGGTGGCCTGTTGCCGGCAGACTCCGCGCCCTCGCCGGTTGCGGGTGTAAACGGCTGGCCGAAGGCATTGGTCGGTGCCGTGGGCGTCGCAACATCAGATCCAGGGACCTCCATCGCCGCCATCGGCACAGGCGGATCCGATGCGGCGTCCTGAGCTGACACAGCAGCGGACTCGCCCGCGACCCGCATCGGCGCGGCGGTGCCGGCAGGCCGGCCGGGTATGTCGGCACCGGGGGCGCGGTCATCCCCGGCTGTTCCCTCGGGTGGCGTGGGAGGTCCGGGAGGTGGCTGCGGTGTTGGGTCGTAGCTGCCCTCCCGAATCCGCAGGTCGGTGTAGAGCAGAGTCTGCAACGTGCGGATCAGAACGGCCGAGGCCGCAATGATGACCAAGGACACGGGATAGACGATGACTTCTCCGCCGGGGACGGCCGAGGCGAACGCAAGGGCCGGATATGCCGTTGCGGCAAATGCCACGACGCATGCGGCCACCCATAGCAGCTCCAAGCCGAGTACCCGCGCCAACGACGGTCGCACCAGCGCGACGGAACGGCGGAAGGACTCGACGACCCCCGCGCCTTCGCGCGTCATCACGATCGGTGCGAATGCGCATAAGGTTCCGACCACGAATACAGCAGCCACTGTCAGAACCAGCACAGGGATCGCCGCGGGAAGGCCGACCGCGATCAGGACAATATACGGGCCGAGGAGGCCCGGCAGCACGATCACGGCGTAGAAGACCGCCATGAGCCGGCATAACGCGAACAAACGTGGCCGGACCAGGGCGAACACCGCCGCGAACCGAACCGGCTCCCCTCGGATGGCCATGTCGGCGGTGACGATGGTGACCGCGTTGATGGCAGCGTCGGCCGGTACCCCGATGACGATCAGCAGGCTGACGAACAGCAGCACCAGGGCCGCCAAGGTGGCGAATAGACCGGCAGCGAAGTTCTCCCCCTCCATGCTGATACCAGAAATCAGCGCGGCACCGATGCTGATCATGCCGAGCAAGAAGAGGGATAGCGCCGCAACTAGGGCCGCCACAGTGAATGTCAGCGAGACCTGCCAATGCCGGCGTATGGCTGTAATCGAGGCGCGCAGGATTTCCCCCGCGGTCAGCGGGCGCAGCGGGATGAGCGGACCATAGCGCTGCGGCCGGTTCACTCTCGCCACCTGCCCGTCGGGTGCCGGACCGGCCGATGGCTCGTCCGCCGGTGACCCTGGTTCGGCGAGTCTCATCCGGGCAAGGAACTCCCGCACCGCGGGTGGCCAGGTGGCCTGCTTGTTCCGCGCCTGCCACCCGAACGCCACACATCCGGCGACGATGATCAGCCAGGCCAGGCCCGGCGGGTTGAACAGGGCAGCGATCATCGCCAGGCCCGCACCGGCGAAGGCGGCATGATGGGGCCGCAGGTCGAACAACGCGTCCGCGGATGCGGTGGTCATCGGGCGGGGTCGGTCAGTCGAGCGGGTATAGGCGGCGGGATCGGCCAACCGAGCGCGGACTAGGAAGGCATGGGTCCCCGGCGGCCACTCCACGTCGCGCGTGCGCAGCCACCACTCGACGCCGCCGGCGATCGCGGCGAGAACGATCCATATCGCCGCGCGCGCTATCTGTGTTCCCGCGTCGCTCGTCGAGCTGGATTCACCGGTCACCAGATCGGTCTCGATTTCGGTGGTGATGCCTTCGATCCCGAAGATATAGGCCACGGGTAGCGTAAACAGAATGCCGAGCACACGCGCAACGTGACGGGGGCGAAGATCGAACACAGGTTCGTCGTTCATGCGTACCTCGCAATGCTGAACCACCATGCACGTGGGCGTGAAGGCTCCGACTGGTAAGCCTCGGAATGTCGAGCCGGTGCCGCACCCGACAGATCTTTGATCGACGCTACAGCCGACTGTTCAGCGCCGGTATCCGCCGATCGACCGACACCCCGGGCAATGCGTGGGGAATATCGGGCTTTCAGAAATGACTCACCCGACGACGAGGGCCTACTGCTAATCGTCGGGGCAACGACGTTTCCCCCGTCGGACACGAGGCAATCCCGCGACGCGGAACCACTCGCTCTGCGCCACCACCGCCAAGGCACCGGCGTCGGCGTACAAGGTGTACGCACGATCCTGACGGCCGGGCGCCATTCGGAGACGTATATTGCCAGGCGAGGCTGAATTCTGGCCATTGCGCACGTGCCTCCAAGGCAGGACACCAGTGGTGCGAACTACCATCGAAACCCGGCCCGGTATCAGTTCACCACAGCCCGACAGACGACGACGTCACGAACACATGAATCGACTATTGCCGCCCGAGTCACCGGCACCCGCTCACCGGAAGCACCAGGCCGCGCCTACCGACAACTCGCTACCCCAAAACCTCATTGACGCGTCATCTTTTCCGCTGACATACGCGAAACGAGATATTCTACCCGGGACTGCAAGCTGATATCACCGCAGCTGTCACGGTGCCGACGATGACACAGGCGCGCGCCCTTCTGCGGTCGCGTGATCCGGCCGTTCGGCGTTCGCCGACTGCCATTCCGACCACGCTACCTATACTCGTCTGGAAACGATTCTCCTCACTCGCGATCTTCCTTGTCCGACATACTGTCGGCGTTCGCACGCGGTGCGCGGCGGCTGGACCACAGGATGCGCACCCCCAGCCCTATCGCAGTGATGAGGCATGTCACCGATCCCACGGCCATCGCCCACCACCACCAGGGCAACGGCTGGGCCACTGTCAGGTCGACGGCATAGTCTGTGAACTCACCAGACTCCGATACAAGCAGAACATGCAGGGTATGCCGGCCCGGACTCAGATCGACGGGAAGGTCGATTCGTAATTCGGATTCGCCTGCTTCGACCTCGCCGCCGCTCAGAGCGATTGGCGTGCTGTGTACTTCAGACCAGTATGTACTGGGTTTCTCGGCCGTAACTCGAACGGTAATGCAAGCTCCGGGTTCGGCAGAGAGCTCGAGGTCGGCCCGGGTCAGCAGCAATGGTTTGCATTTCGCTTCAGTAGTGATGACGCGCGGAGCTGTTCTCGCTTGTTTCCCTCCGACACCAGTTGGTGCTGCGTCTTCATTTGTCGACCATGAAGCAATCGCACCGGCAATCCGGGCATAGCCGAGGCGGTTGGGGTGCACCAGCTCCTGCGCACGCTCATCGCGCCAGAATGTTTCCGCTACCTTCTTGGCAGCGCCTTCGAGAAATCCGACTCCCACGATTCCGGATGCGCTCCCGTCACACAAGGTATTCGAGGGTTGCATGGCATGTTCGACTGCATCTACGAATTAGATGCTCCGTCCCCCCTCTCGCGCCGTGTTGACCGCAGATTGCAGAGTCCGGTTCAGGTGTTTCACCAGTTTGTTGGCGAATGTGACTTCCCGAGGAGCGAACTCGCCGCAGCCGATCCCGACAACCTCGGGGAAGACCTTCGGATAGCCGAGCACGAACAACGGCGCCTCGTGTCCGCGCTCGGCCACTGACTGGCCGGCGTTCACCGCGTCGTAAAGCTGCCGGTATGTCTTCGGCAGCTGTGTGGTCAGCGCAGCCAACGCATCCGCGACCCTCCTCGTCGTCACCTGTTCCCCGATGCTTACGCCATTCGCGGACACGTCCTGCTTCCCACATTCGGTGTCGAGCACGACAGGAGGAGCCGGCCTTGCGGAAGGGATGATGATCTCGTTCGGTAGAACACACTCGGTAACAAGAGCACCAAAGCCCATATCGTTTCCGCCGATGCTGACGAAAGCCGCGTCCAGGACCACATCAGTGCGGCTCATTTCCTCCACCTGCGACATCGTCGGCATGCTCGACGCGTTTGGCGCGAACAGGTGATGTTGCACCGCGCCAGAGCAGGCGAAGATATGAGTGCGGCCAGGACCGAATAACTGGGCGACGTGCGTGTGCTCCGATCGGTGGCACCGCCTGTCGATATGTTCATTGCCGGGAGAATAATTCCCGGCACCCTCACCGGACGCATAGGAGTCACCGAAGACTCCGACCTTGGTCGCGGGGTCTTTGAGCAGCGCGGCGAGCAGACCTCCGGCTACATCGTTGTAGGCTCCGCGTCGCACAACAGTCAGGGTCCTTTCGTGAGTGCCGTACGCACCCGACCCGGACGCCGCCAGGAACAGGTATCTTGCCTCGACCTGGTTCTCCGTCGTTGCCACCGGCAACTTCCAAATATGCTCCGCCGATTTACCAGGCAGTAGATTGCCCAGTCGCACCACCGGAGGTGCGATCCTGCGGAACATTTCGCTGTGCTCGATGAATCCCAGAGTGACGTGGACGTCGGTGGCCGTTTCGGTGAGCGACACGTTGCGGACGGATACCTTCATCGGCGCAACACCACCACCGATCACCTTCGCAGGGGCTCGAACGGAGACTTCGAGGCTGCGCGTGGTGATAGCCGACGTAGTCTTGATGAGCTCACCTCCGTGCTGGGCATCGTGGTAGCCGCCGCCCGTCGCATCCGCGATACATTTGAGTTGGTCACGCCCCTCGCCAGACAGTTCGAATCCGACGGTATGGACGGTGAGATCGACCCCGCTGGCAACGATGTCCTTCACGGCGACACAAGGGTCACCGCCGCAAGTGCTTTCGCCGTCGGAGACGAGGATGATGGTGGCAGCAGCGTAGTGACGTTTCGACAACTCGTCCGCCGCTGCACGCAATGCGGGTGCCGTGGGAGTATCCCCGTTCGGCCGTAGTGCGAGCACGTCGGCCGTCATCTGAGTGCGCAGCGCCGGATCCAAGGGCCGCATGTCGACGCCGTCGACGAAGGCTCCGCCAGAGCAGCTATCGCTGCCGGGGTAGGTCCAGACTCCAAAGGTCACGCCATCCGAAAGTGCCTGCGATACAGACAGCACCGATCGCTTCGCATCGGCGAGCCGCTGGACCCGGGGTCGCCGTAGTATCGGCCGATTTTCGGGCGGATATGGCGTAACGGCCTGGTAGGGCAGTGTTTTCGTGTTCGGGGTGCGGGGCCGGATGGTTGGTGCTTGGCTTGGCTGCCGATGAGGTTGATCGGCAGCGTGTTGGAGGTCGGGGTTCGTGGCGACGAGGGTGTTCGCGGACGAGGAGTTGGAGCGTCTGCGGGGGTTCCCGGAGATCAGCCGCGAGGAGTTGTTCCGGTATTTCACGCTGACCCCGGCTGATCTGGCGTTCGTGGATCCGGGTCGTGGCCGGGGTCCGGCGGATCGGCTGGGTTTGGCGGTCGCGTTGTGCACGCTGCCGTGGCTGGGGTTCGTGCCGGACCGGTTGACCACGGCGCCGCCGGTGGCGGTGGCCCGGCTGGCCGAGCAGCTGCGGGTGGATCCGGTGGAGATCGGTTCGTATGGCAGGCGCGCGAAGACCCGCACCGAGCATGCGCGGTTGGCCGCTCAGTATCTGGGTTGGCGGCCGGCCGGGCCGCTGGAGTCGAAGGAGTTGGACGAGTTCCTGTTGGCGCGGGCGATGGAGCACGATTCCCCGACGCTGCTGTTCCGGCTGGCGTGTGAGTATCTGATCTCGGCGCGGGTGATTCGGCCGGGTCCGGTGACGGTGGTGGAACGAGTCGCCCACGCCCGCCGCCAGGCGCAGATCGAGACCTACGACCGGCTCGTCCATGAGTTCACTCCCGAGCGGTGCGCGGAGCTGGACTCGTTGTTGGTCACCGATGCCTCGCTGGGGGTGTCGCGGTTGCGGTGGCTGTCGACGGCGCCGGTGGAGGCGTCGGCGCAGGCGGTGAAGGCCGAGGTCGAGAAGCTGGGATTTCTGCGCGGGCTGGGTGCGGATCGCCTGGATATGTCGGTGCTGCCGGCGGAGCGGCGCCGGTTCCTGGCCACGATGGGCCGGCGCCTGACCCCGCAGGCCCTCGAACGTCGTGATGCGCAGCGCCGGTATCCGATTCTGTTGACGGTGCTGGCGCAGTCGGCGACCGACGTGCTCGATGAGGTGGTGGCACTGTTCGACCAGGCGATCTCGGCGAAGTTCGGGCAGGCCGAGCGGCGCATGCAGCAGCAGCTGGCCGAGCGCGGAAAGTCCGGTGAGGATCGCCAAGCGCTGTTGGACGAGCTGCTGGCTATCGCCTGCGATCCGCAGATCGCCGACGAGGAGATCGGTGGCCTGATCCGTGGTGAGCGCATCGGGTGGGAGCGGTTGCGGGCGGCGATTGCGCAGGCCAAACCGCGTCTGCCGCGTGATCACGGGCATCTGGCCGCGCTGGATTTGTCCTACAACTATCTGCGGCAGTTCACCCCGGCGGTGTTGTCGGCGGTGCGGTTCGCCGGTGGGACCGCGGCGACGGAGCTGCTGGTCGCGGTCGACATGCTGCGCGAGCTGAACGCGACTGGCCGCCGCAAGGTGTTCGATGAGGCCCCGGCGGGGTTCGTGCCGACCAAGTGGCGCGGCTATCTCGACGAGGCCCGGAAATCGGGCAGTGTCACCGCGTATCGGCACTACTGGGAGCTGTGCGTGCTGCTGGGGCTGCGCGACGGGTTGCGCAGCGGGGATGTGTTCGTGCCGAGTTCGCGCCGCTACGCCGACCCGGCCGCCTACCTGCTGACCCCCGTCCAATGGGCCCCGCAGCGGGCCGAGTTCTGCCGCCTGGTCGGCAAACCCGCCGACCCCGGCGAGGGGTTGGCCGCGGTGACCGATGAGCTGCACTCCGCGGTCGGTGAGCTGGAGGCGGTGCTGGCCGGCGGGGACGGCCCGGTGCGCGTGGATGAGGGCGGGGATCTGGTGATCTCGCCGTTGACCGCCGAAGACGTGCCCGATGAGGCGAAGGCGTTGAAGGCGGAGCTGACCGAGATGCTGCCGTTCGCGCCGATCGTGTCGTTGCTGATCGAGCTGGACAAACGCACCGGCTACCTGGACTGTTTCACCCACGCCTCGGGCAAGCAGACCCGCACCCCGGAGCTCAAGCGCAACCTCATCGCGGTGCTGCTGGCGTACTCGACGAACCTGGGTTTGACGCGGATGGCGGAGGCGTGCGGCATCTCCTACGACATCCTGGCGTGGACGGCGGAATGGTATGTGCGGGAAGAGACCCTGCGGGCGGCGAACCTGGCGATCATCGACTACCACCAGCGGCTGCCGCTGACCACGGTGTTCGGTGCGGGCACGCTGTCGTCATCGGATGGGCAGCGGTTCCCGGTGCGTGGCAAGTCGACGACGGCGCGGGAGATGGTCATCCACGGCGGCCGGGTGCTGTCGACCTACACCCATGTCACCGATCAGCACGCCACCTACGGCACGAAGATCATCGTCGCCACCAAACGCGAAGCGCACTACGTGCTCGACGAAATCCTCGGCAACGCCACGGATCTGCCGATCACCGAACACGCCACCGACACCCACGGCGTGACCCTGGTGAATTTCGGGCTGTTCGACCTGCTCGGGATGCAGCTCTCACCCCGGATCCGGGACCTGGGAAAGATCACCCTCTACCGGCCCGGAACCCGCCGCGACACCGAGGCCCGGTTCCCGCACGCCGGACCGCTGATGACCCGCCGCGCGAACCTGGAGCTGATCGCCGAGCACTGGGACGACCTGCTCCGGCTGGCCGGGTCGCTGAAGTTCGGGCACGCCACCGCCTCGCTGCTGGTCGGCAAACTCTCCGCCTCTGGACGGCAGAACACCCTGGCCACCGCGCTCAAGGAATACGGAGCCCTGCGCCGCACCGTCTACGCCGCCCGCTACCTGGCCGATCCCGACTACCGGCGCAAGATCTCCCGCCAGCTCAACAAGGGCGAATCCCTGCACGCGCTGCGCCGCGACCTGCTCTACGCCCACGAAGGCATGATCCGCGCCCGCCAGCTCGAAGACCAGACCGAGCAAGCGTGGTGCCTGACCCTGGCCACCAACGCCGTGATCGCTTGGACCACCGAGTATTACGGGCTCGCGGTCGAGCAGATGCGCCGGGCCGGGCGCCGCATCGATGACGAGGTACTGGCGCACATCTCCCCGGCGCACAGCGAGAACATCAACTTCTTCGGCGCGATCGAGGTCGATATCGACGCCGAACTCGCGGCGCTCGGGCCCACCGGGTACCGGCCGCTGCGGGGTGCGCGACACCCTGTTCTGACGTCCCCCGACCCACACCAAATAATTCAGCTCTATCTGAATACACGTGAATCTGTATTATTGGGGTTGTGGAAGCCGTATTGCATCGTGACGCGCTGGCCCGGTTCGGGCACGCGCTGTCGGACCCGACCCGCACCCAGATCCTGCTGAGCCTGCGCACCGGCCCGGCCTATCCCTCGCAGATGGCCGAACAGATCGGGGTGACGCGCCAGATCCTGTCCAACCACCTGGCCTGCCTGCGCGGGTGCGGCCTGGTCGTCGCCGTCCCCGAAGGCCGACGCAGCCGCTACGAGCTGGCCGACCGGCGTATCGCCGCCGCGCTGGAAGACCTGCTCGGGCTCGTGCTCGCCGTCGATCCGGCCTGCTGCCCGGACTCCGACACCCAGGGGTGCTGCTGATGTCGGCGCCGTTGGGGATGCCGTCACTGCCCTCGGCCGTCCAGGTTCCCGGGCCGTCCGCGACGCGCAAGGCGGTGCTGGCGCGGCGTATCCGCTGGTTCGTCGCCGCGACCATCACCTACAACGTCATCGAGGCCATCATCGCCCTCACCGAGGGCGCGCGGGTGTCGTCGACCGCGCTGATCGGGTTCGGCCTGGACTCGGTGATCGAGGTGTCCTCCGCCGCGGCGGTTGCCTGGCAGTTCGCCGGCCGCGACCCGGAGAAACGGGAGAAGATCGCGCTGCGGATCATCGCGTTCTCCTTCTTCGCCCTCGCCGCCTACGTCACCATCGACTCGCTGCGCGCACTGTTCGGCATCGGCGAAGCCCAGCACTCACCGATCGGCATCGGGTTGGCCGCGGCCAGTCTGGTGATCATGCCGGTGCTGTCCTACGCCCAGCGCCGCGCCGGGCGCGAGCTCGGTTCCGCTTCCGCGGTCGCCGACTCCAAACAGACCCTGCTGTGCACCTACCTGTCGGCGGTGCTGCTGGTCGGGCTGCTGCTCAACAGCCTGTTCGGCTGGTCGTGGGCCGACCCGATCGCCGCCCTGGTCATCGCCGTCATCGCCGTTAAGGAGGGCGTCAACGCCTGGCGCGGGGACACCTGCTGCCCCTCTCCTGCCGCGCTCGCCGCCACACAGCAGACCGGCCAGGACTGCGACTGCTGCGACTGACCACCGGGATCGACATCGAGAGGCATCGCTATGCAACCCACCCCGGACCCGGCCCGCACCGTTGGCTGCGCCTGCTGCCCTTCCTCAGTAAGGGACACATCCTCACCGGATCGGCGGCCGCGCGACGCCCTACTCGCGGTCTCGCCCTCACCGATTACCCTCGCGCCCTATCCCGTCGAGCAGGCCTGCGACTGCTGCGCCTGAACGCTCTCCCCACTCTGCGAAAGGTATTGCCTCATGCCACTCATCCCCGACGCCGCCCGCACGGCCTACCACGACGAGATGCGCGCGGCGAAGTCAACGCCCGATCCCGTGCAACGGTGGACGCATCTCGAACGCGCCCACATCCTGTCCCAGCCCGACCCGTGGCTGCACACCCGCAACCACGTGGCCATGTTCGCACTCGCCGTGCGCCAGCGCGACCGCCGCGAAGCCCTCGGCCAGGTCGTGCGGATCATCGTCGCCGCCCCCGGCACCCTGGCCGGACTCGCCCCGGAAGGCAACACCGGCCGCGCCAACGTCGGCCTGCGCCAAACCATGCCCACCCCACCGGATCTGGCCGCCCTGCTCCACCCTGCCGCAGCCTGACCCCGGCGGACTATCCGGGCTTGCGGGCCAGCACCCGGAACACGACACCACCGCGTCCGGTCCGGTCGGTGAAGTCGATGCCGAACCCGGCATCGGTGAGATAGCCGACCGGCTCACGGGTCAGATAATCCGCCGCCACCCGCACCGCCAGCGGCTCGACCCACCGCATCACCGCCGCCACCGCCCGCGACCGCGCCGGACCGTGCTCAACCGCGACGAACACCCCACCAGGGCGCAACACCCGCCACGCCGCCCGCGCCGCGACCCCCGGATCCGGGATCGTGCAGAACGTGTAGGTCGAGACCACCGTGTCCGCCGAGGCATCGGGCAGATCGAGCTGCTGCACATCACCCCGGCGCAGCTCCACCGGCACCGCCGCCGACCGCGCCCGCGCGAGAGTGAGCATCGGCTCCGACAGATCGACCCCGATCAGCCGGGTCACCCCGGCGCCGTAGAGCGGCAGATTCAGCCCGCTGCCCACACCGATCTCGACCACCTCCCCGCGGGCCTGCTCGACCGCCCACCGGCGGGCACCACCGAGCAGGAACCGTTCCGACCAACCGATCTGCCGGTCGTACCCGGTAGCAAGGCGATCGAACACCCGCTCCACATGACCCAGTTCGTCACCCGCAGCCTTGCCCGACATACACCAAATCAACCACTCCAGACCGGCCCAGCACATCGGGGAACGCCCTGAAATCCGGCCTACCCCGGGCTGGGCACGCCGCCACCGCCGGAACATCGATACCCCAGATAACGGCCTGTTATCCGGGGTATCGTGGCACTCGACCTGCGGCGGACCCGCTCCACCGGATACTCGAAGCGGCCCCGTTATCCGGGGCAAGCACTGACGAGGGGGATCCGATGGCCGCGAAGGTGACCCGGCTACGCACCGCCCCGGCGCGCACCCTGCGCTCGGCAGCCGAAGCGTTCCTCGACACGATCGCCTCGGCGAACACCCGCCGCGCCTACGGCCACGCGATCGTCAAGACCGTCGACCAGCTCGACGGCCGCGGCCCCGACGGGCTCATCGGCGCCAGCCGCGCCCTGGACTCGGTCACCGACGCCGAAATCGGCGCCGCGCTGGAAACCCTGTGGGGCGACGCGGCGGTCAACACCTGGAACGCGCGCCGCGCCGCGGTCGGCAAATGGCTGAGCTGGTGTACCGAACAGGGCTGGACCGCACCGACGCTCCCGACCTCGGCCGGGAGGTCGACACCACCGGACTCCGAGACCCCGGTCCGTTCGCGCGCCGCGATCGACCGGCTCATCGGCCGCCGCGATGTTCACCTGCGGGAGAAGACGCTGTGGCGGATGCTGTACGAAACCTGCGCCCGCGCAGAAGAACTCCTCCAGCTCAACATCGAAGACCTCGACCTCGCGGCACGGTGCGCGGCGGTGAAGTCCAAGGGCGCCAAACCCCGCACCCGCCGACGCGGCGCCACCCACCACGAACACGTCCTCGAAAACGTGTACTGGGACGCCGGCACCGCCCGCCTACTGCCCCGGCTCATCCGCGACCGCACCCGCGGCCCGGTCTTCGTGACCCACCGCCGACCAGGGCCCGGCAAATACCTCGCCGACCGCGACGTCTGCCCCGACACCGGCCTCGCCCGGCTGTCCTACGACCAGGCCCGCGACCTACTCGACGCCGCCACCGCCATCGGCGGGCCCGGAACCGGCTGGGACCTGCACGAACTACGCCACTCCGGCCTGACCCACCTCGGCGAATCCGGGGCCAGCCTGCTGGAACTGATGGCCAAGTCCCGCCACCGCAAGGCCGAGAACCTGCGCCGATACTTCAAACCGTCCCCACAGGCGATGCGCGAGCTGACCTCGATCCTGGGCCCGGGAGCCGAACGTCGACGCTGACCAGCAGCTACGCCATATCCGCCCGAAATTCGGCCGATACTACGGCGACCCCGACCCCATTGTTGCCCTTTTCTCCCATGGAGCCTGAGGTATCGACCACCATGAGTACCGGGGCATCACGAGAGGTGTCAGGGACGGCGGATGCGGGCGACGGCCGCGCAGCACCGAACAGGGTGCCCAGCATCACGAGTAGTACTGCGACCGTCAGGGCCGTCGTTCGCATCCTCATTCATCCTCTGTGAGTGCGACGATGCCGTCGCGGCTGCCACGCACCGTTCCGGTGACCGTGACGGTATCCGGGTCACCGCCAGTTGGCGTGACAACGATCATGAATTGCAGCGCACCGGTAGTCACGGCCCCGAGGTCAGCGGTCGCGCCATAGGCAACCTCGGTCTCGCCCGCCGGCCGGCCGTCGACGTAGATGGCCACGCGGACCGAGCTCCCGGGCTTCGCATCCGTGGGAAGGCCGAAGGTGAGCTCGATTTCATCGACGGCACGAGCGAACTCCCAGATGGGACCCTTCGGCTCGGATCCCCGACGATTATTCACCCGGCACGACAAAGCATTGTCCTTACGGGCACCTGCCTGCGTGTAGCTGCCCGCAGCACAGGCATTCTCAGTTGCTTCGACATCCGCGAGGTAGGCGGTGGCAGCGGTGTCGGCGACAGTGACGGTGACGGTCTCGGGAAGTGGCGATCCCGCCGGTGGTTCGATTCCCAGCACGGCGCCGGGTGCCGAACCGCGCGCATAGCGACGTACCACGTTCGCTTGAACTCCCAGTTCGAGTAACTGCGCCCGGATTTCGGTTTCGGTACGGCCGTCTACGGCAGGAACGGCCGCCGGAGCAGATATCGTCAGTCGCACTACATCCGGAACTGCCGTTCCGAAGGCTGGCTGCTGCTCGATCACGATGCCGGACAGGCCCGCATGTGGACGGCTTTCGGTATCCACCCGCGCGCCGCCCGCAGCGGAGTCGGCGAGTACCTGCCGCGCCACTGGTTCGCTGAGTCCACGCACGTCAGGCATCATCGACCCGAGTTGTTCGTCTTCGGATTCCGACGGCACCGGCGCTGGCGACGACAGGGCCGACGAAGCGCTGTGAGCGATCCGCTCGTTGTTGGCCCAGAACCCGGTCGTGAGGCCGGTACCGAAAAGTCCCAGCGCCGTCAGAACCACTGCGATGGTCACAAGGGTGCGCCGTTGTGCTCGAGGGTGCCGACTGTACATCGCTCTCCGATTCTGTTGTCCCCGCCGTAATTTCCCACGGGTGCGTGTAGCAGTCGGGGCTAGGAGCTCCGGCACCGCAGGCTCTTGGGCTATGACACCGCCCGAGTTTGTCGGGGCTACTGATGCTAGTCGCATCGAACAGCAGCGGGAATCGGTTGTTCGACCGACAGGCGACCAGGCCTCTTGGAGAGCCGTTTTAATCGGCTCCCCGGGCCAAAACCGGAGACGGTCCGTACGGGAGTGCCGTAACCGCGCCGGTGGACGAGTTGCGTCCGTCGTGCACCAACACTGGATGTGGGTACACCCTCACCCTGCGATCCCCCGGTGGAACACCGCCGAGTACACACATCACGCGATTCCGGAAAGAAGGGATCTATTCGCTGGTCTCAACGTTGCTTGCCTGAGCTCTCCAAGACGGATACTTTGTCCCTCATCCACCATTGGTCACCGATCAGAGAGACTTCAATGGCTCACCCATCAAGAGCTGTGCTCTGCGCAGCCGCTGTCACGCTCGCGCTTGCCCTGGGGGGTTGTGGCAGCACGGATTCATCTGGTCGGCCGACGGCTAGCAGCTCCGCCAACGTGCCGGCATCGTCGGCAACACCGACCCTCCGGCACCTGACCCAGGACATGCTCCTGCCACAACACGACTTCCCGGCAGGCGATTTCCACCTGTCGCCGATCGAAACCATCAGCGGGCAGGATCAGGTGATAGATACCTGCGACCCCGCGGGCTGGGTTCATGAGGGAGAGCAGGAAACCGCCGCCAATGTCTCCGCCGTCGCCCCGGGCGGCACTGTCAAATATGCGATCGAATTGTTCACCGTCCAGACCGATCCCGGATTGACCACATGGGAAAGGGAGTGTCTGCCCTACGACCGGGAGGGGCTCGTATTCCGCGGAGCCGACCTTACCGGGACGCCGGAATGGGCGGTCGCAACCGAATCCACCCGGCAAGGCAGTGAATCGTCGATGTATTCGATCTGGGGTTACCACCGAGGTGTGCTTGTCCACGCCTCCGTCAGCGGCAAACGTGACGACCTCGCACCAGATGCCCAGGCAATCGTGCCAAGACTGTTCGAGGCGCAGATCGCACGCCTCAACCGCTGAAAATGCTGGTGGGTAAATCGAACTCAACGGAGTAGCGCGTGGTCTTCGAAATCCTGACGATCCGTCCTCCAATCCCGGGTTGTCAGGTGGGTCGGACCGAGCGCAGTGAGTGTCTGCTTGCAGATGGTGAATAGTTCAGCTCAAGGATAGCTGTCACTATTCGAACCTGATGACCGACAGGGCCTTGTCGGGATTGCTCGATACATAGACGGTTCGCCGATCCGACGTGGTGGCGATGCTATTGGGCGCGACGTCGACCGGCACTCGCCTGAGAATACTGCCGGTCTCAGGATCAATCACCAGCAGACCGCGGTTTTCGTAGTCTGCAACGAGCAGCGTGCCGCCCGGCCCGATGGCCATCGATCCGTCTTCCCACTCGATTTCACGCTCAGTCACACTCGCGCTGGTCCCGGTGGAGATCGTCCACATCACGCCGTCAGAAACGACGAAGGCGCGTCCTCGCTCGGAATCGACTACCGTCTCCAGCGAACTGCTCGCGGATCCGACCGACCGGGAGCGGTCGAGGGCGAGGGTCTGAGCTGAAACAAACGCGGCGTTGCCCCAGCCGGCGATCAGCACACTGTGCGTGTTCGGATCTACGTCGATGTCGTATGCCGCGAACGGCAGTTCGATCGTGGTGATCTCTTCCCGTGTACGAGTGTCGAACACGGTCAACCAGGCGCGTGAGTCGGGAACCTTGGTCTGATCATCGGGCCGGTTCACCACAAACGCCCGGTGAGCAAGCGCATCGACACCAACTGCGATGGCGGGGAACTCTACCTCGACCGAGCCGATCACCTGTTTGGTCTGTGTGTCGACGATATTGACTGTGCGATCTTCCGGCGCGTTGGAACGGCTGTTGCCACTGACCCAGGCAGTGCGATTTACTCGATCGAAAGCGATGTCATCAGCTCCAGGGTCTACCCGGATGCGGTGCATGGGTGCGTTCGACTGCTGCTCAAAAACAAGGATCTCGTTCGACGCCAGGACGTACACTTCACCGGTCGAGTCGTCGAGTTCGACGCTGGACGGCCATGTATCGATCGTCAGTCTCTCTGGTGGGCCAGTCGACACGGCAACGCCGACTGGTCGGCTCGTCGCCGTTCGACTGCTGCCTGCGGCGTCAGGTTGCTCAGTCGAACACCCCGTGGTCACTCCGATGGCTAACGCCAAAACGAACGCAGGCAGAGGAGTGTGTCGGGCTTTCATGGTGCCTCTCTTCGATTTTCGCGCTCATCTAGCGTCATGTCCGGTGCAGTTGGGCACTGGCGCTGGCCGACGGGAGGCCCGTCAGAGTCACATATCACCGGTTGCTCATGAGCATTCTCGGTCCCAGACCAGTTCGGAGGTATCGGTCGAATGACAGACACAGAGTGTGATAAGCCTGATGGCGCGGAAGGAATAAGCCACGTCAGCAGCTAGCGCTAGGCGCACCCATTCTGGCCGATATGCCGCTCGGGGTGTGGCTTACGAGGGAAGCCCGCCGGTCTTCCTGGGTCGCGGAGGCCAACTCGGACCAGGTGACCGCCGGGGCCGGGTATCAGAATTGATCGAGGGTGACCAGCCCGTCTTGCAGCGCCCGTGCCAGCAGAGCGGCTTTGGTGGGGGCCGGGCGTCCGACTGCCGCGTATTTGTCTCGGATCCGGGCTATGTGCGTCATGACTGTGCTGGAGGAGAGGTAAAGTTTGCGGCTGGCGGCGTCCTTGCTGTCGCCGAGGAGCCACGCAACCAGCACCTGACGCTCCCGGCCCGATAGCCGTGGATCTGCCCAGTTCACCATTGGGGCCGCGACAGGACCGCCGTTGCGCAACGGGGTCCGGGGACGGTATGGGGGTGCAATCGTCGTCATCGGGCGCTCCACGTCTGTCGGTTCGTACGCCGACAACATCCGGTTCCCACGACCATCGGCGTTGTATCCCACGATACGAAACCGCAGGCTGTCAGGGAATTCCCTAGATTTCAGCCCTCGAAGTCAAGGGCATCGTTTGGCATAGCAACAGGTCGTTCGTCCAAGTCCGATCGGATGACGCCGTCCTCGGTGATTTCGATCCGCAACTCCGCGGCGTCGCGGACAAGGATCGCCACGAGATTGCTGCGTCCTGGCGGCAACGTCCGGACGGTGACGGCACCCGCTTGGGCATAGTCGAGCGCATCGCAGACGACGGTGCGCACCAACTGCCGTAGTGTCTCATCGGCGCGTTCGAGTCCACCGCTGTCATCGAGCGCGACCTTCACTCCACGGGCGCGAGCAGCCCTCGCCCGCTGGGCTACTTCGTCGTCGACCAGCTGCCCTCCGACGATGACATCGCGTAGCTCTGCCTCGACCAGCCGGCATTCGTACTGCTCCTCGACAGAAAGCGTACGGCCGGAAGAGATGATCTCCAGCAACGGCCGGGCAGTTCTATCGAGACGTGCCAGCCGATGGTCTCGCTCCTGTTGGATCGCCAGCGCAGCCGCTTCGGCGGCCGCGGCTTCGGTCTCTTGTCTACGCAGGTTGAGAATGGACCGGGCTCTCGGCCGCACCACTTTGGCGAACACAGTCGCCATTAGCAGAGGGATGAAATTGATGAAGGAGAAACCGATCCCCGTCATCGCGCCCTGACCGGTTCGGGCCGACCACATTCCGCAAATGGCAACATGTGCGAGGGTGGCAACCCAGGCCAGCGATGTCGCACCGCGAACGCACAGGAAGTTCAAGTACGCCGAAGTGGCACCAACGAACCACAGTTGGGTGGACGTGTCGAGCGGCACGCGAAGCTGGGAAACGGCAACGGCAGTCCCGAGCGGTGTGGCGGCGGCCAGCGTGATCGCCCACCGCGTGGGCAACGGATCGCCAGGAACCAGCATGGTCCCCCACCCGGCGGCCAGGATGATCGTGGCTGCGAGTGCCAGGAGCCACAGCTGCCCGATATCGGTTGCGGCGGTGAAAACCATGACAATAATCGTGACGCTGAACGCGCCTGCGAGCAGCCACGCGAACGGCGTGCGCATCCCCAGGACGTCACGGACATCCTCGAGCCGGCCGTCGCCCCGAATCATCGCGGTGCCCATCCCAGCTTCACGCGACAGCCTTGTCCGGGGGCCGATATGACCTCGGCGCGCCCGCCGGCCACCTCCGACAGCCGATCGATAATGCTGGCCCGCAAGCCCAATCGATGTGGCGGAACCGCTCGAGGGTCGAACCCTATGCCATTGTCTATGATCTCGACCTGCACCCCATGGTCGCCAAGTGCAAGAACAACTTCGCAGTCTGCCGTTCCGGCATGCCTTTTCCAGTTACGCAGCCCCTCGCCGACCGCGGCTGTCATCGCGGTCGCCACCTCGGCGGGGATCTCCGCCACGTCGGAGGCGTCGTGTTCGACTCGAAGTGGCACCCTGTCGTCGATTTCGCTGATTACTGCCCGGACGCGCGCTATCAAACCCTCGCGGCCGATGGTGTCGGACACCGGCCGTCCCGCATGAAGGTAGTTGAGGTCATCAATCGTATTCCGTGCGTAGTCAGCCAGAATGGCCGAATTCGGTGACCGCGAGGCTTCGAGCAACGTGGCGATCACGCCATCGTGAGTCAAAGCGTCGAAGCGGTGGCGTTCGAACCGACGCGCCTGCGCTGCCGCTGTGGCCGAGGCGACCGCGAGCGCCGATTGCCTCGTCTCGTCCAGCATGCGCCCGACCCGGACCAACATGACGCATGCAGCACACGGGAGCGCCGAATAGGTGAAAGCGAACATGACCTCTGGAATGAACGGGGTGTTCACCGACGGGTCCCGCGCGAGCGTCCCCACGATTTGGCTCAGAAGCGCTGCGGCGACCAAGTAGACGAAAGGGACGAAACGCCAGAACAGCGACAGCGCCAATGACGGCAGGCCGGGTATCCAGACCAGCCAGAATCCTTCGTCCGTCGGCAGTGTCACCCCCGTGTGCACCAGTGGCCAGGTCGCCGCCGCTGCAACATAGGCAAACGCGAAGACGACGGACGCCCTCCGCGCCACGTCGAACCGATAGCGCCAGGCGGCGGCGGCGACGAGCACCGCGGGTGAGAACACCGCGAGGTATGAAATCGGCGTCCACCACCACGCGGCCAGAAACGCCTGGGACGACACGCGCGGCAGCACCAATAATCCGTAGAACAATCCTCCGGAGCCGACGAAGATCCCCGCACCACGCAGCAGCCGGGTCTCGTTGTTGAGCCCGCCGTCCAACGCCTGCACAGACGAAGTCACCGGTTCCGGCGCTTGCCGCGGATGAAACCGTCCGCTTCGGCTGCGCGGTACAGGTCGATGCGGGATTTGACCGGCCGTCCGGCTTCGGCGTATTTGCGTCGGATCCGCCCCAGGTAGTCGTTGACCGTGTACTCCGACAGCCCCAGCTTCCTCGCGACCGCGCCCGCAGTCTCGCCGTTCGCATACAGCTCGAGTACCTGCCGCTGACGCGGCGGCAACTCGAAACTGGTGAGGTCGGGGTCGGAGTCGATAGCTGACGCCCAGGTCGTGGTTGCCACGGGCCGCCCGGACGCGGCGGCCCGAATCATCGCGATCGTCTTCTCGATCGGATCACTCTTCAACGCCACACCGAGCACCCCGGCCCGAGCAGCCGATCGGATCAGATCACGCCAATCACCGGTGGTGTAGACGACGGTACCGATCCCGTGCTGCCGCAGCGTCTCCACATTGGCCCTAGGGCTCGATCCGTCAGCCAACCGCAAATCCAAGATCGCCAGGTCCAAATCGGTCGACTGGGCAAGAAGCTCACTCACGGTGGGCGCCATTGCGACAACGGACAGGTCCGGCTGCTCCGAGAGCACCGCAGCGAGCCCGACGGCCATAGCCTGGTGGTCTTCGACATACCCGATCCGCCTGACGCGCCCCGGCTGGGCGTACTCCCCCGGGAGCTCCGTGACGGCGATGCCGGCCAGAGCCAGGATGCGGCGAATCCCCATATCGGAATTGAACAGCACACACACGCGCAAACCAAGACGCCGGGCCAGGTACCGCAGCCTGTTTTCCATCCGTACCCCGCCAGAACGCATGTTTCCGACTCTCGGAGTGCACGATGGAAGGCGTCTGGATGCCTAGATCCGGGGGTGCATCCGCAGAGTGGGCTGATGAAAGGCGATGACTATTTAATCGCTGCATTCCATGGCAACCACAAGCGACACCAGCGCGTAACCGATGGTGCTCGTGAGCGCTCGCATCGCTGCCGCCACCCCTCGCGGGCGGTAGCAATGCGAGCACCTGACGTCCTAGCCTGTGATTCGGCAGCACATGCAACGCTCGTTGCGCGAACTCGATTAGCGGATCGGGCAGTTGACGGTGTACTCCCAGTCCGTGCCGCCTGGACCGGTGACACGAACCAGGACCGATGTCTCGGTACCCGGGGGCAGCGCGACGACGACCGATCCGGTTCCCTGGTTGATGTCGTCGCCGATGTAGCCGGTGTTGTGGACGAGGCCGCCCTGGTAGAACACTTCGATCTGGTCGGGGATGTCGTAGGTCTCGTACGCCAGGACGAAGGAGGTGGGTCCGCTCGTGCCGAGGTGGTGCACAGTTTCGGTGACACCGGCACCGCCGGACTGGGTCGACTGGTTGCACGGCTTGGACCGCGGTATGGACGACCCGCTTCCGCCGCTACCGCTACTACTGCCGCTGTCACTGCTTCCGGAACTTCCCGTGCCGGGTGCTGCAGCGACCCCTGCCGCACCTACGAGCGTGATCGCCGCCGCCACTGTCATGGTCGTGGCCACGGTGCGACCCGCACGAATTCCAATTCTCTTTGTCACCAACATGTTTGCCTCGCAGATCATCGAAACGATTCGTCGAATACGAGCGTGGCAGAATCCTCATGACGCGGGTATCGGTCGTTCATCCGACAACGGCCGGCCGCGCCCGGTCGTCGTGGTCGTGGGATTGATCCTCGGCGTCGCTGCGGCAAAGCGCGTCACGATCCGGGCGTGCGCGCTCGCCCGTCGTGGCAGTATCGGCTGATCGACGGATACCGTCGCGATGCCGAAGGGACTAGTGATGCCGCCAGCGCAGCTCGAGACGCGGCGCATCACCGTCGAGCGGGTCGTCGCGCGGACCGAACGTATCGGCGTCACGGTGCTGTCCGGGGTGAACTCTGTGGTCGCACTCGCCTGTCTGCTCGGCGGCGATGTCGGCCGGGGCGGGCTCGCGGTCAATGTCGGGTTGCTGGGTTGGTCGTTGTGGCGGTTGTCGCGCCCCCGCATGGGGCAATGGTGGCGGCTTGCCGACCTCGCGGTGGTGTCGGTGTACTTGTTGTCCACACCGCTGCTGGTCGACGGGCCCGAGTTCACGACCGCTGCCAGTCCGATGTTGGCTGTCGCGGGGACGGCGGTCATCTCGTTCTCGCTGGCCACGGCCACGATCCGGTCGCTGGGCGCGACCGTCGTGGTCATGGTGGCCTGGGCTGTCGGCGCTGCCGGCGTCGACGGGGTCGGCAACCCGCTGGCGATATTCAGCCTCGACTTCTTGCTCGTCGAATGGGCGATGGCGGCATTGCTGCGCCGCCTGGTTGTGCGGGCGGCGGCCGCGACCGATGACGGGTTCGAACAGTTGGATCGGTCCCGCATCGCCGCCGAGGTCGCCGAAGCGCGTGCCAAAGCCGAGCGGGAGATGTGGGCCACGATGCACGACACGGCAGCGTCGACGCTGACCATGCTCGGACAAGGAGTGTGCGCGGACCCGGCCCGGCTACGCAGACAGGTGCAACGCGATGTGCGGGCCGTGACCGCCGAGCCGGTGTTCCTCACCGAATCCGGCACCGTCGACGTCGTGCCCTTGATACGAGCGGTCTGCGAGGACACCGTGACGCCGGTCCGATTGACCGCGCCCACGTCACTGGTGCTCGACTCGACCGTGGGACAGGCGCTGGTCTCGGCGACGCGGGAGGCGCTGACCAATGTCGACCGCCACGCCCATGCCCGGTCGGCCACCGTCGACATCACTGACGATCATGTCGGTATCGGTGACGACGGCGTCGGATTCGACAGCAGTGACATCGAACCGAGACGGCGACGTCACGGGATCCGCGGATCGATGATCGGGCGCATCACCGACATCGGGGGCACTGTCGAGATCGACTCGGCGCCAGGGAGAGGCACGCAGGTGATCCTGCGCTGGGCCCGCGAGGACGACTCCGCAGCCGGTCAGCCGGATGCGTTCGATCACTCGCGTCGCCTGCTGCGCGGTTACGGATACGGACTCGTCGCGATCGCGGGCATCGTCACCGCACTGCAGGGCCTGCGCGCACTATCCGCCGACCATCCGGTGGCGCAGCTGGCCGTGATGGCGGTGGCGTTGGCCGCGGTCCTCGCGGCCTGGATCGATATCCGTGTCGGACTGCCCCCGCTGGTCTGGTGGGCGACCGTTCTCGCCGTGATCGTGGCTGTCCCGATCCAAGCGCTGCTGCTCTCGCCTGAGCAGTTGTCCACCGGCGCCAACTGGGCGGTCGCGGCGCTCGGTTGGCAGATCGCGGCACTGGCCTACACCCGCCCGCGCGCGCTCTCCATGACGTTGCTCTGCGCGCTCTGGCTGAGCGGCGCCGTCGTGATGCTCGCGCGGGCCCCCGCCACGGCGAACATTGCCGAACTCGTCTACACCATCGCCAGCGTGCTGGTCATGCAAGCCACCGCAATCGGTTTCACCGCATTCCTCCAGCACGCGGTCACCCGCACCAGCCAACTCCGCGCCGCCATCACTGATCTGCAACTGCGCACCACGCTGACCGAAACACTGCGACGAGATCACCGCGCCCGGCACCGCCAGCTGTCGATCACCCTGGTCCCGCTCCTGCACCGCCTCGCCAACGAACCCGACCCCGCCGCCGACCCGGCACTGCGAGCGGCATGCGTCATCGAATCCGCGCGCCTGCGAAGGATGTTCGGTGGCCACGACGAATCTGGGCACCCGCTGGTCGAGGAATTGCGTCCCGTCATCGACGCGGCAGAACGCCGCGGCGTCGCGGTCGCGCTGCACGTCAGCGGCGAGCTACCCGCCCTCACACCCGCCGAACGCACCCGACTGCTGTCCGCGCCGGTCACGCTGCTCACCGCTGCCCGGGCCCGCGCACGCGTGGTCTTCACCGGATCGACACCGGAGCAGCCGTTCCCGACCATCAGCATCGTCTGCGACTGCGACGACACCGTCCGCGCCACCGCGACCACCATCGCCCCCAACAGCGACATCACCACCGACGAGCAGCTCACCTGGGCAACGTTCACGCTCGATCCCGCCCCGCGACCACTCGAGGAGACAACGCCGTGACCGGCGAGCCGACCACCCCCGTCACCGCCGCGATCATCGACGACCACGAGGTCGTCCACGACGGAATCGCCGGCTGGTGCGCCACCGCGCAACCACCCATCATCCTCAAAGGCAACTACCACGACCCCGGCGACTTCCTCACCGACCCCGCCTGCGACCCCACCACAATCGACGCCGTCGTGCTCGACCTCCAGTTCGACCAACGCGCACCCGACCTGTCGGCGCTGGCCACGCTGTGCCAACGCGGATTCCGGGTCCTGGTGTTCTCCCAGCACACCCGCTCCGACATCATCCTCGACTGCCTCGAACTCGGCGCCGTCACCTACCTGTCCAAAGCGGAAGGGCGCGAACACCTCGTCGCCGCCATCCACGCCGCCCGCTCCGACCGCCCCTACCTCAGCCCCACCATGGCCCAAGCCATGACCGAAGATATCCGCCACACCCGCCCCGCCCTGTCCCCACGGGAACGTGAAGTCCTGCTCGCATGGTTCCAAACCGAATCGAAAACCCTCGTCGGACAACGCCTCTACATCACCACCGGCACCGTCAACACCCATCTCGAACGCATCAGAACCAAATACGCCCAAGCCGGACGCCCCGCCCCAACCAAAGCAGCCCTCGTCGCCCGCGCCATCCAAGACGGACTCATCACCGCCGACGAACTCTGAACCGCCGACGGCATCGTCCTCGCCGCGATCACGTCACCGAGGTGATTGCGATGCTCGGTCCCGATCAGGCGAGCTCCACATTCGATTCCAGCCGTCATTAGCAGACATTGCAGTCCACGGGTAGAGGTAGAACAACGGATATTCGCATCGACGCTCTGGATGCCAGCATCAAGAAGATTGTTTGTTGGCCTGCCCCTGCCGTGGCAGGTATGCGCCTCGGTAGGGCCCCGTTTGATGGAGTGCCTCTTGTCAGCGTGTGATGCGGTGGAAGCGAGCAAATCGCACGATCGATCTCTGCCGGCCCGCCGACGTCGTTGGCTGTCGACCACCGTGCTGGTCGCGACGCTGCTCACGGGATGCGGACAATCGAGCGACTCGACCCCAAGCGAAGCTCGACCTTCCGGTCCAGCCAGCGAATCCCGGTCCGGTCAACGCGTGCCCGAGGTGACTGCAACTGGCGACTGCCGTTCCATGTACCAAGACAATCCGACCTACGATAAGCTGATCGCCGACGCCATCAGCTCCGGCCCCGGCCACCAGTCCGCGCAAACGGGCGAGCAAGACCTGCGTGCCGGAATTGCCGCTGTTCCCGCCGGCGGGATGCGGAACTTCATCCTCGCCACCTGTGCGTTGAACGGAACCAGTACTCCCCGGGCAGGATCGGACACACCCATCGGCGGTGGCAGCGTCGCGGCCGATGCCCAAGGCGTGCTCGTGGCCGTCGGCGAATGTCATGCACTCGGTGCCCTCTACCGAAGCTCCGAACCTTCGGGCATCAGCCGCACCGACTACTTCGTCCAGGTACTCGGCGAGAAAGGCCGGATCCAGGTGCAGTATCTCTGCCCGTAAACCGTGAAGCCGCTCCAGCACGGCCGCCCCCTCCGTGCTCAGATGCGCAGACGGCGTCCCCTGGGCGAATCCATGACCCGGCAACCACCAACTATCGATGTCCGTTGAACGCCGGACAGGCCCAGGGCGAGCTCGCCGTTACCGTTTTTGCACTACGACCGCCCCCGGCCTCGCGACACCGCCCGGCCATCTCTGGGCATCAACAGGACGAGGACAGAAAATGCGCACCTTCCGGTGGTCGACCCCAGTCGGGATCGCAGTGGCAGCGACCGTGCTGGTAGCCGGCTCAGCCTGCACGAACACGCCACCACCTCGAGCGGCAGAGACAACACCAACGGCGCCGGCCACCACAACAGCCACGCCCACCCCGACCTCCGCCGGCCCCGTCACTGTCGCCAACCCGAAACACCTGCCCGTCTCGTTCCGTCGGGGCGTGATGGCGTGGTACTGCAATCACCAGTTCAGCGGCCCGTACAAACCTGAACCGGCAGTGCTGCGGTTGTCGCACAACCCCAACCGCGCGTATGAGATTCCTGCGCCGACCATGCCGAACGAAACCGTCGACCAGGGCGACACCGACACCTGCGCGACCACCGGTGAAGGCGGCGATCTGCGAGTCGTCTACGCGGCTACATCGTTCAAGGCGTCGTCCGGGCTCGAGCCCGAGGCCCACAGCCTCTCGCTCATCTCTTACCGCCTCGGCCAGAGCGCACCCGCTACACGAGTCACCGTGTGGTCGGGCCGCGACCGCCCCGTGGCCGTCAGCTTGCGAGGCACCGCGTCCGGTGTAGCGGTCTCGTTCGACATCTACGGGGTGAACAGCCCCCAGGTGAAAGGCTACGAGGGCACCGATCTGCGCGAGGCATGGTCCATGCCCGGCACAGTCGCAGCCTCGACGAACAAGACCTACGTGGTCACCACACCAGGCGAATGCACGGCCTGCCCAGACAAATGGGTAATCCTCGCAGCCAACGGATCAGTGCTCCACGAACCATCGACCACCATCGCCGTCCCCCTCGATCTGGTCACCGACTACGGATACGGGCTCGAAAGCCCGGACGGCATGCTGTGGTTCGACGAGGCCGCCGGCCGCATCCCCGACGGGGCAGCAGGAGCACTGCGCAACGCCAGCGGGCTGCTCCCGGACCCGATGAGCCCGATGATGGTCGTGAAGTACTCCGAAGCCGGAAAACCCATGTTCAAAGTGCTCGACCGCACAACTTGGCAGGAGCGGCTCGTCATCGACACCGACCGCACCGCGGGCCTGCGAATCGACAGCGTCGCTCTCTACGACGGGCACCTCTACATCCGCAACTCCTCGGACTCGCCGGTGATCAGAGTGTCCGACAGCCAAGTGGTCGCCAAAGGATGGCAGGTGCTACCCGTCGGACGCATCGGCGATACCACCGTCCTGGCCCACGCCCCTGCCGCAGTCGGCTCCAGCAACTGCGTCGAGGACACCCTCGTACTCGACGGCACCTCCCACCACCCCGGGAAGCCCAACATCTACGGGCTGTCGACCTGCACCGAGTTCACCGTCGTGCCCGACGTCGACGGCAAGTTCCCCGGCCCCCGATACTGACGATCCCGGCCCCACGAAACAGGCGAAAACCCCGGGGCGAAGCGTCCAGGCGAGCCGCACACACGCGACGAGATACCGGCCGGCTGCCGTCCTGCCCTCGACGCACCTATGGGCGGACATCGCAATGTAGCCGGCCGATCGAGACCGCTCGCGGGCTGACCCAGGGCTTGTTCAACAAGTTGTGAGATCTCTGTAACACATTGTTAACCAGGGCAGATCTATTTGCCGAACGGCAACCGCCGCGCCACCACAGATGAGGGACAACGACATTGGCTACACCGCAGTACCCGCCCCATGGCTCGGTTCCACCCGGCGGATACCCACCACCGCCCAAGAAGAAGAGCAACACCCTCGTTATCGTGCTCGCGGTCATCGGCGCGGTCATCGTGCTCTGCGGGTTCGGCGGCTGCGTCGCGGCACTGTCCAGCGACGACTCCGACGACACGACCAGCACGACAACCATCACCGCCCCGGCGCCCGGCGAACCTTCACCCGCCGCTGAACCTCCGAAGTCCGACATCGCCCCGGCCGGATCCGCGGTCCGCGACGGCAAGTTCGAATTCGTCGTCACCGCCGTCGACGCCCCGGTCAAGACCGTCGGTGACAACCCGTACCTCCAGAAGACCGCACAGGGCGAATACATCCTGGTGCACATCAACGTCACCAACATCAGCGACCAGCCTCAGACCTACTTCGCCGACAACCAGAAACTGATCGACAGCCAAGGCCGCAAGTTCGGCAACGACACCATGGCCGCGATCAACGTCAACCCCGAAACATCCATCGGATCACCGATCAACCCCGGCAACACCCTCCCGGTAACCATCGCCTTCGACGTCCCACCCGGCACCGTACCGGCAGCCCTCGAACTGCACGACTCCATGTTCTCCGGCGGCGCCAAGGTATCGCTCCAATAGCGACCATCCGTCAGCTGCCCCGGCCACACCACCGTGACCGGGGCAATTCGCCGTACCCATCACCACCTCACGAGGAACTACGTTCGAAATGGGCAGACAACAGCAGCCGTGGCGACCCGGGCAGAAAAGGCTCGGCTGGAGGGCCTGGACCACTATCGGTGCGGGGACATTCGTCGCCGCCACCGCGGTCGGGCTCAACGCCGAGAGCACCGAAACCACCAACACCGCCGCACTATCCACCGCCATACCCGCCTCGACCGCAGCCCCTGCCACCACCGACGTCAGTCCGCCGCCCGGAACCCAGACCCGTGCGGCCGCTCCCGTGCACGAAACCGCACCCAGCCAAGCTCTCGCGGCACTGGCCGCGCTACCGGTCAAAGGCCGAGCGCCGAAAATCGGATACGATCGCGAACTTTTCGGCCAGAGCTGGTCCGATGATGTCTCTGTCGCGGGAGGACACAACGGCTGCGACACCCGCAACGACATCCTCAACCGCGACCTCACCAGCACAACCCACAAGGCCGGCACCCGCAACTGCGTCGTCCTCACCGGCACACTCAACGACCCCTACACCGGCACCGTCATCACCTTCCAGCGCGGCCAAGACACATCGACCGCGGTACAGATCGACCACGTCGTCGCACTGTCGGACGCCTGGCAGAAGGGCGCACAGCAACTCAGCGCCGACGAACGGCAGAACTTCGCCAACGACCCCCGCAACCTGCTCGCTGTCGACGGCCCCGCCAACCAACAGAAGGGAAACGGCGACGCCGCCACCTGGCTACCGGCGAACAAGGCCTTCCGCTGCCAATACGTCACCATCCAGATCGAGGTAAAGACCGCCTACCGACTCTGGATCACACAGCCCGAGAAAGACGCCATGGCCCGCGTCTTGAACAGCTGCACCGACGGTCCCGCTGTCACTCCGTCTGCCGAATCCACGACCTCGAACACGCAACTACCACCGCCGCCACGTTCGGCACCAGAACCGACAACCGCACCCGATCCCCCCATCGCTCCCCCACCCACACAAGCCAGCGTGTACTACGCGAACTGCGCGGCCGCCCGAGCTGCCGGCGCCGCCCCGCTCCACCGCGGCGACCCCGGATACAGCGCCAAACTCGACCGAGACAACGACGGCGTCGCCTGCGAATGAACGATCTGGCATCCAGCCCTCCGGCGCAGGGCAGCATGTGACGGACCCGCAACGCACACATGCCGTCGTGGCACCAATACTGCTGCACGTTGGCGGGTACTGCAGCCAACCACACATGCCGTATCGCAACGCATGGACAGCTGCGCGTCGCACTCCAGACCTGCACCCCATGCCGAAGCGGCGAGGCAACAACTCCGATCACCCTGCCGGCGCCCAGGACACCAGGGTGTGTCCAGTTAACGGCTGATCTTGGTTGTCGATGACTTCAGCTGGTGGGGGTCATGCGGCCTTCGAAGGCGATCTGGAAGGCGTTCAGCGGGGCCTTCCAGCGCATGGTCCATCGTTTTCGGCCCTTGCCGGTCGGATCGAGACTCATCAATGCCATGTAGACGCACTTCAGCGCGGCGGTCTCGTTCGGGAAATGTCCTCGGGCGCGGACGGCTTTGCGGATGCGGGCGTTGACCGACTCGATCGCGTTCGTCGAGCAGATGACCTTGCGGATCTCGACGTCGAAGGCCAGGAACGGCACGAATTCGGCCCACGCATCGGACCAGAGCTTCACGATCGCGGGATACTTGCCGCCCCAAGCCTCGGAGAACTCGAGGAACCGCTCGCTGGCCGCGTCCTCGGTCGCTGCGGTGTAGACCGGTTTCAACGCTTTGGCGATCTTGTCCCAGTCCTGACGGCTGGCGTAGCGGAAACTATTGCGCAGCAGGTGAATGATGCAGGTTTGCACGACGGTCTTCGGCCAGACCGCCTCCACTGCCTCTGGTAGCCCTTTGAGGCCGTCACAGACGAGCATCAGCACGTCGGCCACGCCGCGGTTCTTCAGCTCGGTGAACACGTGCAGCCAGTACTTGGCGCCTTCACCGCCGTCGCCGGCCCAGATTCCGAGGATGTCGCGATGTCCCTCGACGGTGACCGCCATCGCCACATAGATGGGCCGGTTCGCGACCTGGCCGTCGCGGATCTTCACATTGATAGCGTCCACGAACACGACGGGATACACCGGGTCCAGCGGCCGGTTCTGCCATTCGGCCATCCCCTCGATCACCTTGTCGGTGATGACCGAGATCGTCTGCCGCGACACCTCGGCACCGTAGACCTCGGCCAGGTGCGCGCTGATCTCACCGTGGGTCAGGCCCTTGGCCGACAACGACAACACCATCTCGTCCACCCCCGACAACCGGCGCTGCCGTTTGCGCACGATCTGCGGCTCGAACGTGCCGGCAGTATCACGCGGCACCTTCACCCGCACAGGCCCGATGTCGGTGGTCACCGTCTTCGACCTCGTCCCGTTACGGCTGTTACCGCTGCTACGGCCGGCGGGATCGTGCTTGTCGTAGCCGAGATGGTCGGTGACCTCGCCCTCGAGCGCGGACTCGAGCACCCGCTTGGTCAGCTGCTGCAGCAGCCCGCCCTCACCGGTCAATTGCAGGCCGTCGGTGCGAGCCCGATCGACCAGCATCGCGATCAACTGCTCATCCGAAACCCCCGCCGCACCAGACGCGCCGACCTGCCCGGTCACGGCCTCTTCCTCGGCTGCGGTGTCACTCACTTGGCTTCTCTCCCTTGATCATTGAGATCCGCCGTTAATTAGACACTCCCGGGTGCAGCTGCGTCCAGAGGTGTCGGTTCTCGTAGGCGAGAACAACGCGGGCAAGACCACCGTGATCGACGCACTCCGTCATCTCACCGAGGCACTTGACGGGCGGCGGGGCGCGCCGCTTTCCGAGGGAGACGTGCACGACGGTTGTGAGCGAGACGAGCAGATCCATTTGAGCGCAGTCCTCGCCGACATCGCACCGCAGCAGGCAGGCACCTACCGCGACGCCTTTCTCCCTGGTGTCGCGGATGGCGGCGAGCGAACAGCAAAGTGGTCACTCACCTACACTCGACCGACGCTTGGCCGTCGGCGGGGCGTCGTGACTTGGCAACAGGGCGACGGACGCGACTTCCCAGGGGAACCAGCCGTGCGCACGGCGGTTCGCCATGTTCACCTTCCTGCACTTCGAGATGCCGTGCGAGACCTAGGCGTGGCAGGTGGTGCCCGGATACGCGTAATGCTGGAGGCCTTGCTGGGCGAGGAAGCGCAGGTCGATGCATTCGTCGAGCGGGCAGGCGGCATCTTCAGAACGCTCGCGGACGATGAAGCCGTGAAGAAGATCGGAAAGGCTGTAAACCAGCCTCTCGGCGCGATTACAGCCGGTGCGCACCGCCAGCATTCGGGGCTCACAGTAACCGATCCAAACCTAGCCGCAATCTCCCGTGCCCTACGGATGCTCCTGGGAGATGCCGAACTTCCCCTGGACGCGTCGATCGACATCTCCGGACTGGGCTACGCGAATGCCCTATACATCGCGACCGTCCTGGCCGAGCTCGAGACCGCGCGAGAATCGGATCTCACGCTGATTTTGATCGAAGAACCCGAAGCACATCTGCATCCTCAACTCCAGACGCTGCTATTGCGCTATTTGAAGCGTCGGTCTGCCGCGTCCCGTAGTCGCACCATCACCGATCCAGCGCAACCTGCCGGTCATATCCAGATTGTGATAACCAGCCATTCTCCGATCTTGTCCGCGGCGGTCAGCGTAGCGGACCTGGTCGTCATGGCTCGTCGACCGCGGGCAGCGTCTGCCGGCTGGCAGTCCAAGGCCATCGCCGTCGACGATCTCGGCCTGCTACCAAAGCAGGTCAAACAACTCGATCGATACCTCGACGCGACGAAGTCGGCGATGCTCTATGCATCGCGCACCATCCTGGTCGAAGGACTCTCCGAGGCGCTACTCCTGCCGAAGTTCGCGGAGCTCATCCTTGCCGCCGGCCCTGATTCATCCAAAGCGGAGCAGGCAGCGGCGCAGGAGGCGATCGATCGATTTCACGGCTCGTCGCTGATCTTGGTCGACGGTGTGGACTTTGATCCTTACTTGAAAGTGCTTCTTACACCAGTCGGCGGCGTTCGAATCGGTCAGCGCGTCGCTGTGATCACTGATACCGACAATTCGGACGCCCACGAGCCTTCCCGGGTCGAGAAGGCGCGAAGGCTCGCCACTCAGGTAAGCGCGGGGAGCGACGTGATGCGGGTGTTCCTGTCGCATCACACGTTCGAACCAACTTTGATGTGCCCGGAAAACGAGGAGCTGCTCCACGCAGCCTTCATCGAGTGTGCGCCGAAATCGGAGCATCGGTGGCAGGCCATCGCTGCGGCGGACGCCGAAGAGCGTCCTGAGCTGTTTCGACTGTTGTTCGTTTCAAAGAAAAAGGCGGAAGCCGCCCGAGGCGCACCGATCTCGAAAGCCGAATTCGCACACGCGCTTGCCGACAGGCTCACTCCTGATTGCGGATTCAAGGTGCCTGACAATCTTGTCCAGGCTATCCGTTACATCGCCCTGGAAACACCAGAGGGCGCGGCGGAATGACATCAGCCGTTCAGCTTGCCGTCGCTCAGCAAGAGCAAGTGATCGCAGCACCGGCACCCCTGTTCGTTCGTGCCTGCCCTGGAGCAGGTAAGACCCATGTCATCGTCTCTCGACACCTTCGCGGACCTGCTAATACGCTGCGTCACGGTCGTGCATTGTTATCGTTCACCCGTGCAGCGGCAGCACAGACGCGTCGACGTTGCTATCGAGAAGGCCGGCCAGACACAACGGAATTCCCCCACTACATAGGCACCCTCGATGCGTTCATCTGGGACCTGCTCGTAGAGCCGAACCTGCCATCTAACACCCGACTGCAGCGGATCGACAGCTGGGACCGGGTTGAGGCGGAAGTCAAACTTGACAGAACAGTACCTCTCAGCGCACTCACCTTCCAACGCGATTACCGGACCGGCCAGGAGACGATTCGTAAGGATCTTCTCAAACCGCGACATCGCGCTCAGATCGAAGCGAGTAAATACGCCTGGAGAGTCTGGGCTAAGAAGGCCTTCGACACGCGAAGGGCACAATACAAAGCTGGCTATGCGACCGGGCACGAAGCACGATTGCTGGCATTGTGCTATCTGGACCGCGGCGAGACTGTGACCGGCCCGCTGCGCTCCCGGTTCGCCGAAATAATCGTGGATGAGGTACAGGATTGCTCGGTCACAGATCTTGAAATACTCCAACGACTCCACACTGCCGATATTCCGATGGTTGCAGTAGGCGACCCCGACCAGATGATCTACGGATGGCGCGACGCTGACCCGGGCCGGCTTGAAATATTCGAACGCAGTTTGGGAAGCACGCTCAATCTCGTAGGAAACTGGCGCAGCTCGGTAACAGTCTGTCGGCTGGCTTCCACCCTGAGAACAGGTGACAGGGCACCTGATGTGGCAGTTCGCCCACCGAAAGCAGAGCACCCAACGCTCCTCCTGCCCACCCAATTTTCGACTAGTGAGCAGGCAAGACACAGCCGCACCCAGAGTCCGGTCATTGAGGCCTTTCTCGCGCATGCTGATAGACGCGGCATCAATCCCTCTGATTGTCTGGTCACCGCCTACGCGCGAATCGACCTCCCGACGCCCGGTCGCCGGCAGCCGGCAAATCAGGTCACCCTGCTAGCTCGCGCATGGCACGTAATCCAGTCCGGAACTGCCGATCCGGAAGCGTTGGACCACGCGTGCCTAGTTGCTAGCCGGTTCCTGCTCCGGTACTGGTACCCCGATCAGCCTGCAAATGGAAGCCTGCAGGCGCGGTGCAAAACCGCAGGTATCAACTATGGGGAACTCGGCCGCCACGCTTACGCATTCCTGAACAGCCTCCCGGTCCCGCACCCAGATTGGGCCAAGGATGTAAACACTCGCGCGAAGGCTTGGCCGCGGCCGCTGACAGCAGCACCCATCGGATCGAAGGGTCAGCTGCGCGCCAAGCTGGACGACACTGCACCCTGGACAGAGCCTTCTCAGTGTCGAATAGACAACATTGCCCAGGTGAAGGGCGACGAACATGCCGGCGTGCTACTGCTGATAACACCCGAAGACGCCGACACTCGATGGATCCACGGCGACCCTGAAACGGACGAACTCTTGCGAAACTGGTACGTCGCAGTGACCCGTGCTGAAAGCTTCGTCGCTCTCGCTGTGCGAGACAGGCACGTCACGGCAATCTCGAGTCACCTTGCAGCCGCGGGTGTGCCGATTGTGATCGACGATGACGGCCAGTGACCAGGGCGCCAAACCTCGGGGCTTAGCAACTCAGGCTTACTGTGTTCGACACGGCCGTGCTGACTTGGGGCAGAACAGCAGGGACGTACGGCCGGAGTTCTCCGCCGAAGAGTGGACATACACGTGGCACTACTGCACGGACGGCCCTGTGTGCCAATCAATTCCGTCCACGTCTGCAGCCTTCTCGTCTGGAGCGCGACGACCGTGTTTGGCCTCCAGGTCCGCCGCGAGCCATCGATACGCGAGCCATATCAAGAACACGATCGATGGTGCCGCGGCGATCCATCCGATCGCGGTTCGCGTTGGCGATGGGTTCGAAACTCCGAACAACTCAACCGCAATGTACGTCGCCAGGCCATAGGGCAGAGCTATTAGAACCGTTACCGGAACCACAATCACCAGTGGCAGACCTATGCCAGGGAATGGACCTGTGGGATTCTTACGACCTGTCACCCCGACAGATACTACAAGTGCCGACTCAGATACGCACGGCCAGTGCGGCATTCGGCACACAGAAGGGTAAGGTATACGCAAAGGAGACCAACGCAGTCAGGACCATCCCCAGGCAGATCGTCCTCGCCGAGCACCGGCACGATCGCCGGGCCATCATCACCGACCTCGCTATCCAGGTCCGCGCCGGAGCTCGCAATTGGACACCGGCCATTGCCCCGGCCGTGGACGCGACCGCTATAGCGACACCTCGGACATGGACGGCGGGCCCACACGAACTCCACGAGAGCGCCCCAGTGCATCCTCAGCGACACGACCGCGGCTACCAGCCGATGAGCAGCGGTCATATGTCGCCCCCTTGCGACGCCGATGTCGCCCGGGCCAATACGGCGCCGCGGTCCATCTGCCGGTCGCCCACGAGGTCGGCCATCGTCGAGTTCGACGTGACATCCAGCTGGCGCATTAGGACACGCAGCAGGACGATCAGAACTAGGTGTCCCTCGATTCGGACGTGACGAAGCGGCACCTCCGAGAGAACATGAAGGCGATAGCGTACACGCTGCCGGCACCGAAAAGATCATCTCTCGTGGGCGCGATGAAAATTACCGCGAAGAAACCGATGCGGCCTGTGAGGACACCGGATCGTGCGAATCCAGCTCCCCACAGACCGACCTGTTGACCTTACAAGGTTCGGGGCGTCCTGGCGAAACGCAGTTCGGTATCAACCCTTCGGGTGGCTCTCATCGCAACGCGAGTTCCTCGATGGACCGTTTGATGCCGGCTGCCAGGACATCGATGTCACCGGTCGTGTCGTAATCCCCGGTGATTCCGACTGCGAGTTGGTCGGCATAGCTGAGGATCGCGACCGCTGTGCGTAGTCGCATCGCGATGGGAACAGCAGGAAGGAGTTCGAGCACACGGCACCCGTGCAGGGTCAGCGCGTGCCGTGGGCCGGGTACGTTCGTGGCGATCGCGCCGACGCCTCGTTGGGGCAGTTTGCCGACGAGTCTCAAGGTCCATGCGACTGGCGCGAAGGGCAGCCACCTAGCTACTGACAGCACGTTGCGCTCGGCGCTCGACGCGCCGCTCGACTTGTGTTCCTGCATCGTCTCGTGGACCAGGCGCAATCGCTCGACGGGGTCGGGGCAGTGGACCGGCAGATAGGGCAACAGTGCTGACACCCGGTTGTCGAGAACGTATTTGGCGTGTTCGGCTCGCATGGAGACCGGGACCAAGATACGCAGCAGGTGTACCGTGGGCTCCTCGCCTCGTCCGAGGAGAACGTCTCGGTAGCCACCGGCGATCGCGGAAAGTACGACGTCGTTGACGGTGACCGCGTGGGCGGCACTTATGCGAGAGACCGTCGACAGTGGCACGCGAACCGCGGTGTATCGCCGTTGGTGCCCGATCGGGCCGTTCAAGGACGAGCCCGGCCCGGGCTTCACCACGGCGGCGCCCACCGGCGCGAGGTTGCGGATCGTGGTGAGAACGGCACCGGGTATCGCTGCCGGCAGGCGCAGCATGGCAGACAGAGACGGCCGGGTGCGCTGGGGTTGCTGCCTGAGCACCGTGGGACGCGTTTGCTCGGTGACCGGTTCGCAGAGCCGTTCGAACATGGCCACGCCGGAAACACCGTCGAGCAGGCTGTGATGGGCTTTGACTATCAACGCCCGGCGATCGTCGGACACTTCCTCGACTACCACGCATTGCCACAGAGGCCTGTCGCGGTCGAGCCGCTCTTCCAGTTCGACGGCAACCAGTTCCCACAGTGCCGACTCGTCGCGCGGAGTGGGAAGCGCGGCCCAGCGTAGGTGATGGCCGAGGTCGAAGTTCGGGTCGGGCTCCCAGGCCGGTGTGGCTATGTCGAGCGGTGCTCGGTGCACCCGTTGACGTAGCCTCGGCACCTCACGAATCTGACGTTCCAGCGCGTCGAAGAACTGATCACGAGGTGGGGGCGATCCCGCCATGATCGCGACGACCCCGATGCCCAGGCTGACGCGCCAGTCGGCATCTTCGAGTTCCATGAATCCTGAATCAAGCGGCCGGAGGTCGGTCATGGCGTGACCTCCCTGTTGCTCAACAGCGATCGACTCGGTTCGATCGGATACACCAAGAGTCCTCCAGGACATGACGCGCGCGCAGCGGCCGATTGTCACTGCCCGCAGGGCCGGTGGTCGCATGGCTCGATACGCGAACGAAGGCCAGCAGTTGTCGAGTCAGCGATGCGAGCCGCCCTGCTCGAACCAGGCGGAACCAGTGGCCAAGGTCCGTGACAACACCGCCATTCGACACTGTGGCCAAGACCACGTCGGTGCATATGGTGCATGACAGTTGGTCAGTTACGTCTGGGCTCGATGGGAGGCACGGGGCAAATGCGCGCATTGGTGGTCTTCGAATCGGTTTTCGGCAGTACCGCCGCTGTTGCACGCGCCGTCGCCCGCGGCCTCGGTCGGCACGGCACGGTGGAACTCGTTGACGTCGCCGCGGCGCCGGCCACCCGGCCGACCCTGAATGGTGGCGATTTGCTGGTCGTCGGTGGCCCCACCCACGCGTTCGGCATGAGTAGAGTCCGTACTCGACGGCGTGGCGCCGAACGGACCGGCGACACCACGGTCATCGACACCGGCATCAGGGAATGGCTCGCCGCCGCGCCGCCGGCAGAACCAGCCTCATACGCCGCGACGTTCGCCACCCGGGCCGCGAAACCCCGCTGGCTGACCGGCTCGGCAGCACATGATGCCGCCCAGCTGCGGCAATTGGGTTTCGAGCTGATAGCGGGACCCGAGGACTTTCTTGTCGCGAAGACATCAGGACCGCTGCTCAGCGGTGAACTCGAGCGCGCCACACGGTGGGCTGATCGGCTCGGCCAGATAGCGCGCCCTCGTATGTCTCGACCGTACTGACCGGAGAGGACGCACGCGGATGACTCGACTTCCTCCGACCGACTACCTCACGTGGCGATTACAGCGCGATCCCGTTCTCCAGCCGACGATCGTGTCGGTCTTGATGCTCGATAGCAGGCCGGATTGGAACGCGCTCATCGATGCGGTCGATCGTTGCACGCGGGCCGTGCCCGAGCTGCGGCGGCAGCTCATCTCGTCGGCACTGCCACTGACCGCGCCCCATTGGGAATCGGATACATGGTTCGACCTGTCGTGGCACGTACAGCGGGCTTCCCTGATCCCGCGAGTTGATCTCGACGCCGTGCTCGAATTCGCGCGTCGCGAGGCGATGACGCCGTTCGACCCGGACCGCCCCTTGTGGCGCTCCACCTTGCTCACCAGTCCGGACGACAGCAGCGGATCCGCCTTGGTCCTGAAGATCCATCACAGCCTTACCGACGGCATCAGCGGTGTCCGCATCCTCGCCAGGCTCTGCGACCTCGAGCGATCCCCCGATCCAAGCACGATCCGCCCCGCACCGCCCGTGCAGGAGCGTGCGAACCTCCGCAGTTCAGTCATCGGGGAGTGCTCACAGAACTTCAGGTCGATCCAGCGCAATTGCTCAAGATCGGTGGCGGCGTGCTTGGGTCTGGCCAAGCATCCTCGTCAGACCGCTCGTGATGGCTTCGAACTCGCCGTATCCCTGGCGCGCCTGGTTCGGCCGATCACGTCGACCCTGTCCCCGGTGATGGTGAACCGTGGATACGGGCGCCGCCTCGCCGCGTTCGAGGTCCCGGTCGATGCGCTGGTCCGCGCGGCTCATGCCAACGGCGGCACAGTCAATGATGCGTTCTTGACCGCTGTCCTCATCGGCTTGCGCCGTTATCACCTCCTGCATGGGTTCTCGGTGCGAAGCCTGCGGGTCACGATGCCGATCAGTCTCCGGACCCCGGATGACCCGTTGGGCGGTAATCGAATCAGCCTGTCGCGCTTCATGATGCCTGCCGACCGCACCGACCCCGTGGACGTGATGCATCGGGTCCACGAGCTCGTACGCTGCCAAGTGCGCGAGCGTTCGATACAGCACTCCGGCGCCGTGGCAGCGGTCCTGAGCCGGATGCCGATTACGTTGATAGCGGGCATACTCGAACACGTCGACTTCGTCGCCTCCGACGTTCCTGGATCGCCGGCCCCGCTCTACCTCGCAGGCGCGAGGATCGAGCGGCTGTTCGCGTTCAGCCCCACCCTCGGCACGGCGCTGAATGTGACCATGACGTCGTATGCGGGCACATGCTTCATCGGCGTCAATATCGACACGGCCGCTGTACCTGATGTCTCCGCGCTCACGGAGTGCCTCGTCAGCGGCTTCGACGCCGTGCTGGGTCTCTCCGGGGGACGTGCCGCGGAGAGCTGATGAGCGTGCGTGTTGAGCAAGCGGTTGATGCGCGTCCCTCCGCGGCTCGTGCTGGGCCGCTTCGGCCGCACCAACCGTCGCAGCCGATCACTTGCGCCCGTGGGAGTGGCCACCCTCCGTGCGATCGGCCGATTCAACTGATGGCCCGTATCGTGCAGGCGGCCTGTCGCCGGCGCCGGCAGCGCGTTGCGGCAGTAGCCTCATGGCGAACAGGTTCGGGAGTCACGACCGCGTGTGCGAGAACGGGGCTCCCTCGACTGCCGGACTGAACGCTCGGCTCATACCACCGGAGGCGATGATGGTGCGCAGATCCAACCGGAGTCTCGCTGTCGTCGTACTGTTCCTTATGACGACGGGAACAGTGTTCATCGTTGCGATCGGAGCCCTTTCCTTGCTGACGGGCTACCGCCTGACGCTCGGGGCGGTTATCGCGGCCTCGACCGTCGCGGTTCTCGCGACCACTGCACCCCTCGTGTGGTGGCGAGCCCGCGCCGGAATCAAACCCGACCACGGCGACCAGCCCTAGCACTGCGGGCGTTCGAACTCAGTCAGGATGGACCACCATCACCGGACAATGCGCGTGCTGCACCAGATAGTTACTCGTCGAACCGAGCAGCAGTCCGCGGAATCCGCCACGTCCTCGACTACCTACGACGAGCAATTGCGCGCTCTTCGACCACTGCATCAGATGCTGACGTGGACCGGAAAGGTAGACCTCCCGGCTGACCTCTACCGTCGGGTACTTCTCCTGCCAGCCTGCCAACCGCTCCGACAGCAGCGCCTTTTCTCCTGCCTCGAGATCAGTCGTCGGGAGATCCAGGTATGAGGTCCCGGCGAACACTCCCTGGGATAGATCGCTCCAGGCGTGGATGGCGACGAGCCCCGTCGCGCGCTCGGAGGCCTCGTTGAAGGCCGCTTCGATCGCGGGCTCGCCCACCGAACTGCCGTCTACACCGACGACGATGGGTCCACTGTCGCGCACGATGTGCTCGGGATGCGCCTCGCGTACGACGACGATGCGCCCGCGACCATGGCTGACGACGGCCAGCAGGGTCGATCCCAGGTGCGCGAGCGTGCCGACCATGGTCCCGGCACCGATCACCGTCATATAGGCGCTCTCCGACTGCTCGATGAGCAACCGCGCCGGATTGCTTTCCGACAGCTCGATGACGACGTCGAGGTCCGGGTCGATATCAGCTGCTATGCGTTCGGCCGAGGCCAGGACCTGTTCACCATTCTTGCGAACGTTCTCGGCAACGGGCGGCACGACGACGTCGTAAGAGGTGAGCATCGCGCTCGTCGCCCTGAAGTCGTAACCGTGGACGATGACGAGACGACGACCGCGCGCCGACGCGGTTTTCGCAGCCCATTCCACCGCACGGGTGCTCGCGGCTGAGCCATCGGTTCCCACCACCACCGCAGCGGAAGCCAGGGAATGCAGATCACGAGCTGGTTGCGGGGTCATGGCTTATGCCTTCCGTGCCGTTCCGGTAATCCGTTCTCAGTGTCGATCGAGTTCGCGATCTTCCCCAGGGACTTCCGACCCCTCTTGTGAGGACCCGATGCTCTCGGTGTCGACGAGCTGGATTCCGTTGACCAGCGTCGGCTCGATCTCGATCACGTCATCCATGGCCAGGCCGACCCAGGGCCGGAGCAGATCTTGATATCGATTGATCCGATCTCGATCGGTGACCGGCCGCGCGGTTCCTGTCACCACAACCGACCATCCGGTGCGGCTGACCACGTCGATGTCGTCGGCTTGGTAGGCGACGACCATGACCGGCAGATTGTGGACCGCCGCCGAGAAGTCAGAGGCCAGTCGGGTACGGAGGATGACCGAGCCACCGTCGACGATGTGGTTGACCGGCCGGATTGCCGGGAGAGCGTCGCGTGTGTACACGACGCGACCGAAGGGAGCCTTCGCCAGTAGGGCCAGCGCATGGTCGCGCTCCAACTCGACGACTCGCCGGCGCGCTGCATCTGTGGTGATCGAACCGCTCATATTGCTGTCCTTCCAAAGGTTCCCGTCATGGGATGCGGCATGCCGAGAGTCGAATCGCCGATGGCTCGCGGTTCGAGCCGTCACAGGCGGAGTCGTCGATGCGGTTGTCCGCGTCCGTATCTGATGTCCGTCGCCTGAACCGCTCAATATCACCAGGACATCGGATGCGCAGATAGGGCCGAAAGTCGCGGCCGAAGGCGACGAACTACCCCAGTCGGCGAAGATCTGGGCGGCGCGGCGAACGGACTTCCGACGACAAGGGGCCGATGGTCCTCGTCGTACAGGTACGGATGCCCTGTCGGCCGGCACCGACCGAGGGGACGCTCAAAGGTATGAGCGAGATCACCACCGCGAGCTACGTACCCGACGGGCCCACTAAGCGACATGTCGTCGTCGGAGTCGACGGATCATCCACAGCGATCCGGGCTGCTCATTGGGCTGCCGTCGAGGCCGACGCGAGGCAGGTTCCTCTGCTCCTGGTGCACGTGGCACGCCGGCATGCGTGCGCACCCGAGGGTGCCGACATGCTCGAATTCACGCGGCAGGCCATTGTCGAACGGTGGGCACAAACCTCACGGACGGCTCCACCATCCATCACCGCCCTGACGCTGCGCGGGAATCCGGCCACGAAACTGATCGAGTTGTCGACCACCGCCGAACTGCTGGTGATCGGCAGCGTGGGCCGCAGCTCAGGGGCGCGCGCACTGCTCGGATCTGTGGCCACCGACTTGGCCGCGGAATCGCGCTGTCCGGTCGCGGTGATTCGCCCGCTGCAAAGTGGGGCCTCAGCTGTCGGACCGATTCTAGTGGTTACCGAGCCGGCACTCGCGGGCTCACCGAACGCGGTCGCGGAGGCCTTCCAGGCTGCCGCGGACCGCCACAGTGAGGTCTTGGTGGTCGATATCGCCCGACCGACTACGTGGGCTTCATCGGGGCGGGCCATACAACATCATGCCGAGAGTTGGCTCGACGAGCAGCGCCGTTGTCACCCGGCCGTACCGGTCCGCGTGGTGACCTACCTCGGTCACCCCCGGACAGCGATCGAGAAATTCAGTGTCACAGCACAATTGGTTGTCGTCGGACGGACGCTTAAGCAGCACTGGCCACACCTCACCGACGCCATGCGTACGGCGCTGTGCCACACGCGTTGCGCGGTACTGATCGTCCCCGACGGCGATCCTCGGACGCAACAATCCCCCGCACCGCCTACTGCCATCCCAGCAAGGGCCTGACCGGTCTATCGGTCCGGATGTAACGGCTACTGCCGGCTGGTTACCTCGAGGATCTCGTCGACGGTTCGCCTCGGCGTCCGCGGTGGGCGAGCAGCCAACGGCCGACCGACTCGGATCAAGACCTGGGGATGTGCTTCACCAGTGAGCTCGACCAGCATGTTCCTGGCAGCCGGAAGCTCGGTCATGTGAGTCAGAGTGCAGGTGGACAAAGCCTGAACGGTGGATTCGAGCAAGACTGCCGACAATGCCGCCCCGCAGTCGATCAACGCGTTCGGCGAATCGTCGGCGCTCGACAACATGAGCACCGTCGCCTGGTCGTCGACTTCGCTGTCGGAATCGGCGGTGCCGGCCGGAAAGGTTCGGCCGCTGGCCACCCGCGCGCGCTGCTCGGCGGTCGGCAGTGTCGAGGCCGGCACGCCGGGCTCTCCTTCAGGCATGGCCGTCCACCAGGCAAGTTCGGATTGATACTTCGGGTCGTAGCGCCGAAGCCCGGTCGCCACCTGCGAGATCTTGACCAGCTCACGGCGTTGCGCCTCATCGAGGACCAGCAGGGAGACCGAATGTCGACGGCAGAGGTGGTCCAAGACGATCTCGACCGCGGGCCAACCCTCTGGTGCGGCCATCACCATCCTATCGGTGTACCGATCGTCGATCGCGGCGGCAAGCAGCTGGTCCGGCTCTACCGGAACATGGCGGCGGAGCGGGCGCAGAGTCGCGATGTGTGACCGGTCCGGCGGCTCGGGGAACCGGCTGACCTGGACCTCCCAGCCGGCCGCGGCCCACGCCACGGCGGCGTGGTCGAGCATCACACCGCACGCGAGCATGCCTTGGCGGTTGAACGTGTCTGTTGCCGGAAGAAGGCGAGCCGGGGCCAGGAACAGATCCGTGTCGATGCCGTCCCACCGCCACCGCCATGGCTGACTGTTGTGCAGAGAGGGCGCCCGCGATGCGCGCGCCAACACCGAACGGACCGTAGCCAGATCCGGGCTCGGGCTGCTCATCACCTCACCTCTTTCGGCAGTGCGATCAACGCCACGTGGCCCACCGTACACGGCCGGCCAGACGTGGTCCGGTAGCCGATGACCACGGAGTTGATGACCATATGCCCTGGTGGCGACGCCGGGCATGGCCGAATGATGATCCCGAAGGAGCATGCCCATCGGAAGTCAGGAGGTTGTCGTCATGACCACTACAGAGGCTGTCATGCACCCCGACGTGGCCTGCATTACCGTTCGCGACACGATGGATGTCGCTGCCCAGCGAATGCGTCAGCTCGATGTCGGTGCGCTGCCGATCTGCGATGGGGAAGGTCGTCCGGTCGGGATCGTCACCGATCGCGACATCATCATCAAGGTCATCGCGCTCGGCGAGAACCCGAAAACCACCACCGCAGGTGAGCTCGCCCAAGGGGACGAGCTGTTGACAGTCGATGCCGCCGCGGATATCGGCGACGCGCTGTCGTTGATGGAGCAGCATCAGATTCGCCGGCTACCGGTCACGAATCAGGGCAAGCTCGTAGGCATCATCACCGAAGCCGATCTCGCGCGCCGGCTGCCCGAGCAGACCGTCGGGGAGTTCGTCGAAGCGGTGTGCGCCCAACATCTGCCGACTACAACCGAGGCCTGACCTGACCGACACAACAATGGTCTGTCCAGGACCCGACGGATTGCGTCAGCGGTTCGAACAAGGTCATTGGACCCCGCAACCCGGGCATCATGGCTCTCCCGCCCGCACGCCCCGGCGAGAAGTCTTCACAATATGGATAACACCAAGCCCCGCATAGCTATCCTTTACGCGACCGAACAGGGATCGACCCGCGACATAGCCGAGTTCATCGCCGACGACTTGGCCGGGAGAGGCGCCGAGGTAGCGCTGCACGACATCGAACACGCACCGGACTTGTCGCGGTTCGAGACGGTCATCATCGGCAGCGCCATCCACCACATGGACCTGCTTCCGTCGGCGTCCGCCTATATCCGCACGCACCGCGAGGAGCTCGCCGCAGCCAAGGTATGGCTGTTCAGCGTCGGGCTCGGCCCCGCGTTGGGCGGTCCGCTGGGGCGCCGGCTCGGTCGAATCGTTCCGAAGAAGGTTGCCGACCTTCGTGACATGATCAATCCGCAGGAGTACCAGGCCTTCGCGGGACGATACGAACGCGCCGGAGTCGGATGGAAAGCACGCACTCTGTACCGCCTGATGGGAGGCGCCCACTACGGCGATCTGCGGGACTGGGGCGCTATCCGCGCATGGTCGGATCGTGTCGCGAGGGCCCTCGGACTGCCACACCCCGTCACCAACACTGTTCACCCCTGATCCGGATTGCCTACCGAGGCACGACGATAGGACCTGCACGTGCACGATCACGACGACCCGCTCGCCCCGGCGATACACACCGCCTACGAGTGGCTCAGGGCGATCACCGAGGACTTGGGGACCTTCGATCGTGCGTTCGCACACCGGGTGATCCGTGCATGGCTGCACAGCGTGCGCGACCGGCTCGGCGTCGCGACGACCGCCCAGCTCGGTGCCCAGCTTCCGGAGGTCTTCCGAGGAATCCTGTACGAGGGCTGGAGACCCTCACATGTTCCCAAGCGTCACGATACCGACGGATTCCTCGCCCAGTTCGCAGAGGAGGCCGGCGTAACGACCGACGAGGCGGCCGCGCTGGCGGCCATCGTGACCGAGGCATTCTCCGGCCTCTTCTCCGAAGGACAGCTCGATAGAACGTTTGCCGAGCTACCTCGCGATTTGCGTGAACTCCTGCGCGGCGATCTGCTCAGCGGAACGATGCACGACCATGCTGCCCCACATCTCGCACGCCGACGCTCTCCCACTCGAAGCGAAAGCGCCACCGACTAGCCTGGACCCGCAGAACGACTGCGCACGACCAGGCTGTGAGTGGCGGATGAAATCATAGACGCCACGGCGCGGATCGAACACCGTCTGATCACCTGCGCAACTGTCATATATCAGCCAGTTGCCCTGACCCTTCAATAGGGCGGGCTCCACGGCGATTTTTTCGGCGAGCCTGAACTGGGGTGAAGTCTACTTGCGAATATGATTGGCAATGTGATGGCCGATGATTGAAGCCAACGTAGGGCGTCGAGTGGATGTCACGAGGTTGCTCCGAATCCAAGACGCGAGTGATGCGCTCCTCCCGGTATCCGCGTTCGCGAGCTTCTTGAACGATGTGAATTCCGTATACATTGCAGCCGCCCCACTACATCTCGCACGGATTCCTCGGCACAGACTTCACTATTTCGAGAATCCTACCTTCCTAGAAAAATACATCGCCCTAGGCGACGCGGAACGGTACACATTCAGCCGTGAGCCGCTGCCGCTCGTAGTACGAGATGTGCGCATAGGGTCGGTGTGGGTCGACCTAGCGGTAGAAGGTGCTACGACGGGCACCAAACTCGCCGTGGCGTGGGGTTCACTCTGGACCGTTGCGAAGGCGCTCCGGGCTGGACCCGGTCATCTTGCTGACTGGGCTGCCATCGGCCCTACAGCGAAAGCGAAAAGGACGCAGGCACAGGCGGATGAAGCAGAGGCTGAAGTGCGGCTTCGCAATGCGGATTTGGCGCTAGCCCGCATCCGAGCTGCAGCACCGAACCTTACGGCGTTTGTAGTCGACGAGCACGGCACCGAACTCAGAGGCGAACCGCCAGCGCCATCCTAGGGTGTGTTTCCGCAGCTGGTTTCGCGGCAAACAGAACCTGTTGCGGGGCGTGGAAAGTTGGTGATGTGGCGAGATCTCGGCAGTTGGTTGGTCGACCAATATTCAAGTGAACACCGGAGACCTCGTGAACAGCGTAGCGGCGGCGGGCCGTGCCGATCTGACCGATGCCCAATGCTTGGAGTTGAAGCCACTCTTGCCTGCGGGTACGAAACATGGACATCCGACTAGGTGGTCGAACACCAGCTGATCGCCAGCATCGAAGTGGCGGATCGGCGCTGGCATGTCCGTGGCGCGATGTTCCACCGGTGTACCGGGGTGGCGAACCATGTACGGGCTATTGCGCTGGCAACATGACGACACCTAGGGAACGCTCCTCACCGCTCTGCAAGTTCACGCCGATGCCGCGGGCGAGATCGAGTAGATGTTGAGCATGGATTCGGCCGTCGCTGCGCACCTGCACGCCGCTGGTGCCCGTCGCCAGTGAGGCACCGCGAGTCTTCGAATCGAGTGGCAGCCGCCCGGTGAGATTGCAGATGGTGCATTCGATGGCGTACGGCGCCCAGTGTTGCACGGCTTGGAAGATTGGTGGACGGCCACTGCGGTGGACTTTGGCCGCACGATGTTCTGCTTGATCGGCCTGCACTGACCCTCCACAGCGCGCGTCGCGGCGATTAGCCTGCGGTTGTCCAGCCGAAGCCAATGAAACACGGCCTAAAAAATGGCCTCACATTCGCGGGCCTCCGTTTCAGCGGGAGCGAACCACGACGACTGGGCACGTCACGGTGTGCAGTAGGGCATTGCTGGTCGAGCCAAGCAACATGCTGGCGAATCCGCCGCGACCATGGCTTCCGACCACCACCATCTGCGCGTAATCGGATTGATCATGCAGCGCGTGGGTGGGCCGGTTCGGCACAATCAGCCGGCGTACAGCGACATCGGGGTATTTCTCCGCGAAACCAGCGAGCCGCTCCGCCAGGACGGCTCGTTCCGCCTCCCGAACCGAATCCCAATCTTGCACAGGAAGTTCCAGGGAGCTGATGTCGCTCCAGGCGTGCAGGGCGACCACACCGACGTTGCGGCGAGCCGCCGCATCGAATGCGTACTCGATTGCGGGGACGCTGTTTTCGGTGCCATCAACGCCGACGAGGATCGGCTTGCCGGCCGAAACCGGATCGAGGGCGGCGAAATCGTGGGTGACCGCCACCGGGCAATGGGCGTGCCTGGTCACGGCCGTGCTGACCGAGCCCAGCAGGCCACGATGGAACGCGCCCAGCCCCCGGCTGCCAACGGCCAGTATCTGCGCTCTCTTCGAGCGGTCCAGAAGAGTCGGGACGATGAAGTCGGAAGTCACCTCGGTGGTCACCGACAACGCCTGGTCCCCGACAGCTTGACGGGCGACCCTCGCCGCTTCGGTCACGATTCGCTCACCGTCGGTACGCATGTATTCCTGCTCGCTGTCGGAGAGGTCGGTCCCCTCCCGCAACGCCGACGACAACGCCAGCCCTGTCGAGGTGATCAGGTGCAGACGCGCCTGATGCAGCAGCGCTTCGGCCGCTGCCCATGCGCCAGCTTGATAAGAGCTAGCCGATCCGTCGACCGCAGCAAGCACCAGCCGATCACCGGACAGGCGCGGGTTTGCTTCAGACATGTGCATCCCTTTCTTCCATCCTGTCGGTCGGCCGGGTCAGCCGACTACGACATGTCACCGGTGACGGGCTTATCGAAATGCGCCCATTCGCGGTCCCATTGCTGGGCGTTTCGGCGGTCCGCCGCAACCGACGCGACGCGGATGAGTCCCAATCCGAAAAGGCAGGCCGCGGCCATGATGAACGCCGCTACACCGACGCCGGCGAAGACAGCCGTAGCCGGGCTACGCGGAGCTCTGGTCGGTGCGCCCTGATCGTCGAGCCAGACGGAGACGCGGTCACCGATGTCAGTAGTGCGCGGAACGGGGACGGTGCCCGTCCGGGCCGCACCGCCACTATCCCAGCGCACCTGGGCCTCGAAGTCGTGTGCCTCGGTCCATTCCGGCTCGGTGAGCACGGTGGCTTCGACGGATACGGCACTGGCATGCTCGGCTCGGACACGGACCACATCATCGGTGTACACCTCGGTGCCGACCGTCAGCGCCAGCGGCACTGCCAGCACGATGGCGCCGAACACCACCGCGCGCAGGAGGAACAGCATCCGTTCCGACGTGCGCACCAAGGGGCTGGGGTTCCATGGCCGCCCACACCACCACGCCGGAGCACAGCCCATCGAGTGGACCTCTGCGTCGTCGGCCATGGCGAGACCTCCCTCGGAACGGCGAACCCTTGACCTCCTTCGAGCTTCGCGCGCGCAGCGGGCCGAACGACAGGGAAGGAAGTCACCGGAGCGAAGGGTCTACCGGCACCACCGGGCGCGAGGAGGCTTTGTACCCGCTCCGCGAGGACTTCCGACCGGCGCGATCCGGCGCTCACCTGGCATAACGTGCCTGATGAGCGTACGGCGACAAGGAAAGGGACGCAGGCATGTCCGCGCTGGATATCGATGATGAGCGGTGGCCGATCGTGGTCGGCGTCGATGGTTGCGAAGCCAGTGACCTTGCGGTGCGCTGGGCGGCGGAGACCGCCGCGGCGAGAGATCGTCGACTCCGCATCGTACACGCCGTCGACCTGGCAGCCGCAGCGAGTGTGCTCGAGCCCTATGAACTTCTCGTTCCGCCGGTTCGCGAAGCCATGCGCGAGCACGGCGTCGATTGTCTGGCCGCCGCGAAAAGACTCGCCCAGTCCGTCGACGCAGGACTGCGCGTCGACACCGAATCCGTGGACGGCACACCGGCACGAGTGCTCATCGAGCAGTCTGCCACCGCGCACATGACCGCTATCGGTGCGTGGGGTGTCAGCGGCGGCGGTCTTCTCGGTTCGACCGTGCTATCGGTCTCGGCACACGCGCACGGTGCGGTTGTGGTCGTCCGAGACACGGGCACCGAACAGCGAACTCGTCGCTCGGGACCGGTGGTAGTCGGGGTCGACGGCAGCGAGTTCAGTCGTGCCGCGGTAGCTGCGGCCTTCTTCGAGGCCGGCGAACGCCACTGCGAACTCCTCGTCGTCCACTGCTGGAGCGACCTGCGATTCGGCTGGTTCGCCGGACTCCCCGACGCCATCGCCGATCGAGGTGCTGAATCGGCCGCGCAGGAACTGGTGACCCAGCAGCTGGCCGGATGGGCGGATAAGTACCCGGATGTGACGGTGAAGCGCAAGCTCTACATGTCGGGGCCCTGTCATCACTTGGTCGAATGGTCGAAGTCGGCACAGCTCGTGGTGACCGGCAGTCGCGGCCGTGGAGGGTTCGCCGGATTGCTACTCGGCTCGACAAGCAATGCCCTGGTACAGAGTGCTCATTGCCCGGTCATGGTCGTCCATCCGCGGTGACCAGTCATCGTCGCGACGCCGTCAACTCACGATGACGGTGCTGACCGACAGGTACACCAGAATCGACAGTAGATCCTGGACGACCGTGGCCACCGGACCGGACCCGAACGCCGGATCGACGCCGAGTTTCGAGAACAGCCAAGGCAACACCATCGCCACCGCGGCGGCTACCGAGCACGCCGCGAACAATGAGAAGGCGACCGCAAGGGATACCGGCGGCGCGCCCCAGAAAAGCAGTGTTGTGGGATAAGCGACCGCAGCGATCAGTGCGCCGATGATCAAGCCGGTGACTGCCTCGCGCCACACGATGCTGCGCATGCCGACTCCGACGGACAATCCACGGATGACCAGGGCCTCGGTTTGGGTACCGACAGCATCGGCAAGGTAGACCACGCCCGGGATGAAAAAGGCGACCAGGACCTCGCGCTGGAGCTGAGCGTGGAAGGCATCAACGGCCCCGGCTGCCAGCATCGCGCCCATGAGGCCGAAAAGCAGCCATGGCACGCGGTGCCAGAGCCGCCGGCCCACGCGCTCGGTAGTCGCGGAGCGTGCACCCGCGGTCGAGGCCAGGTAGCCCGACAGGCGCGCGACATCCTCATCGTGTTCTTGCAGCAACACCGAGAGCAGCCGCTGTGGCGGGATGACGCCGAGCCAGCGGCCCTCGGCATCGACCACGCCCAGCCCGGCCTCATTGTGGTGCAGCGCCTTCCAGACCGCACGCTCCTGATCTTCGTGGCCGGCCACAACAGGTGGGTCCGGATCCATCACCTCGGCCACTCGAGCATCGGGGCGGGCGGCCAACAGCCCTTCGATCGTGGTCAAGCCGGCGAGGCGGGTGCCGACACAGACCGCGATCACCGATACGCTGGTGAAGCGCTTGCCGTGCAAGCCGGTCAGCACTTGCGCGACAGTCTGATCCGGGCGTGAGACGGGTACGTCCCGCCGCGCGAGCGCTGCCGCCGAAGTCAGCAGCGGAGGTGACGTCATCGACTCACTCGATTGCCGGCTGGCCGGGGATTCCTCGGACCGTCCTGCTGTGTTCGTCGGCGGTTCAATCGACATCGGCTGGGTACAACAGGTCCTCCACCGGTCGACGCGGTGTGGCGGGAATCGGCTCATTGCTGGTCGGCGCCCAGCCGACTCGGATGAACGCGTGCGGATAGCAGGTCCCGTTCAGCATGTCCGACCGGATCCTCTCACGCTGGGCCGGGATCTCGAGCGGTTCGGTGAGCGCACACGAGGCCAACCCGACGTTCGTGGCGGTCAGGAGAACCGCACTCAACGCCTCACCGGCACGCAACCGGGACACACGGTCGTCGGCCGAGGTACCCAGCATCAGCAACTCCGCGTAATCGCGTTCTTTGGCAGGATCGGCCAGTTCAGGGGCTGCGAACGCGCGAGCGGGCAGCTCATCGCCGGCACGCACCGATGGTGTATTGCGGGCCGGCACCCCGTCCAAGCTGCCATGCCTGCCCGACCATACGGCTAGTTCGAAACGATATTCGGGGTCAGCGGCGTGCACGCGCGCCGCTGTCCGGGCGGCGGCAACCAACACATCTTTGTCGGCGTCGCGCACCGGCCGCAGAACTGCCCCCGACGCCGATGCCCGTTCGGTCAGCAAACCGCGGTAACCGGGCGGAATCGGCCACGAGGTGTAGTGGCGGCGATCGGTCCGCCGCTGGTGAATCGCTGCGCTCATCTCAATTTCGAGGCTGGTGGCGCGATGGGCGACCAGGGTGACGGCAGCGAGGTGGTTCGGATCATCCGGGTTCGGCAGCCGGTGAACGACCGTTGCCCAGCCCATCGCCGCGGACGCGACCGACAGGTGGTGCAAAGCAGCACCGCAACTGAGAACCAGGTCGCGCTGATCGGGGTCGGTCGTCGGAAGCGCCCGCGTTTCGTCGAAGTAGAGGTGGACACTGCGATCGGCGATACGCCAGCGCCACGGCTGGATATTGTGCACCGACGGCGCCCGGCCGGCGAGCGCGAGTACCGCCTTAACGGTGTTGTCGTCAGGCAATCCGCGGTCCATGATGTCCGTCCTTCGTTCGAGATGGTTGCCACCACGGTGGCACCGCAGCCACACCGTGGATAAGGGCATGAGGACCCCTCCTGCGGTGACTTCGGACGGCTGTCGCGGTGGCCTGCGGCCGGCGTGGCCCGAACATGTGATGCGCCGCGTCTTTGGTCCTCGACAGCGGTGACCAAGGACCAGCGCCCCTGACTTCATGTACTGCCTAGCCTTCAGCTATCGGGCCGAAAGGGCGCCGCAGTGAACAAGGAAGGGTCCGCTTATGTCCGTACCCACGAATCAACCGGTCGTCGTCGGCGTGGACGGCTCCGAGCAGTCGCTGGTCGCGGTCCGGTGGGCGGCCGAATACGCCGCACACCACCATGCGCCGCTGGAGCTGGTCTACGCGATCGGCGTGCCGGCCGACTTCGTTCCCGGCCTGTCCGGGCCGCCATTGGATTACGAGGGGCTCCGCGAGCACGGTGCGAACGTGCTCGCCGAGGCGGCCGAAGCAGCCACCGAAGCCGCGGCGCCGGCCGCTTCGATCGACGTGACCACCGCGGTAGTCGGCGCGAACCCCATTCCCGTGCTGCGTGACCGAAGCCGCAGGACGCGGCTCGTCGTGGTCGGCAGCCGTGGGTTGGGGGCGTTCCGGCGCACGCTGCTCGGCTCGGTGAGCACGGCGCTGGCCCGGTATGCCGCCGGAGCCGTCGCGATCATTCCCGAGCACGAGGCGCACGGATGGCAGGGCCCGGTGGTGGTCGGCGTAGACGGCTCCCGGCACGGTGCCCGCGCGGTCGCGATCGCGTTCGCGGAAGCGTCTGCCCGAGGCACGAGCCTCGTCGCGGTGCACGCGTGGACCGAATTCGCCCGGTACGAGTCCCGGCCCGCCATGCAGACCGAGGCCGAAGCGCTTCTGTCGGAGAGCATCGCGGGGTACCGCGAGATATACCCCGAGGTAGCGGTGAAACGCGTTGTGGTGGAAGACCGCCCGGTCCGGGCGATACTGCATGCCGCCGAATCCGCACAGCTGATCGTCGTCGGCAGCCATGGCCGCGGTGGGTTCGCCGGAATGACCCTCGGGTCGGTCAGCCAGGCTGTGCTGCACACGGCCGAATGCCCACTCATCATCGTCCGTGAGCCTGGCGACGGGTAATCCCAGCGTAACGACACCGAGGCCCTCAGACACCTGGAACGGTCGCCCCCGATCCCCCACCGGCTTCCGGTTGTGGTCAGCGTGGCTTCAGCCGGAAGACCTGGATACGTCGTCCGATTTCGGCAGTCTTACGTAGGCTTCTCCGCCCTGTGAGCGACCGAACCGTTCGACGAGCCGATAGGCGCGGCCGGTCTCTGTATCCGGATCCACGTATCGCAGAGTCATGGGGCGGTTTTTCCTCGCACACGCCGGCCGTTCGGTTGTTCTTCGGCGACTAAAGGCACTTTTCTTCCCTCGGCATGGCGAGCAAGATCGAGGCGTGCAGGATGCGCACCGGCCCACATCGGGTCCGCAACCAACGACAGGGTCGGTTAAGCGGTTGGAACCGCTATCGGGCTCGTCGCCGCGCACCGCCAACGGCTACGCGGCTGTGGTCTTCGACATGGACGGAGTAGTTACCGACACCGCCACTGTCCACGCCGCCGCATGGAAGACCCTTTTCCACAGGGTTTTGCCGCAGTTGGACGGCAACGCAGCGCCTTTCGATCCGATCCGGGACTACCGTGACTACGTCGACGGCCGAAGCCGGGAGGACGGAGTTCGGTCCTTCCTCGTATCGCGCGGCATCGACCTACCGGAAGGCAGTCCGGATGACGACCCGAGCCGGCTGACCGTCGCGGGCCTGGCCTCGCTCAAACAGAACCTTTTCGCCGATGAACTCGCCGAATCCGGGGTCCGGGTCTTCCCCGACGCCAGGCGCCTGCTTCAGGGCCTGCACGCCGCCGGTGTACCAACTGCCCTGGTGACTGCAAGCCGGAACAGTACGGCCGTCCTCGACACCGCCGGCATCACTGATCTGTTCACTGTCCGAGTCGACGGCACCGACGCTCGACGGCTGGCTCTGCCGGGCAAGCCCGAACCGGCCATGTTCCTCGAGGCCGCGCGACGACTCGGATTCGACCCGAGCGAGGTCGTGGTTCTCGAAGATGCGACCGCGGGAATTCAAGCCGCCGCCCACGGCGGATTCGGCTTCGTCGTTGGAGTCGACCACACCGGAGCTGGAGCACAGCTGGGCTCGGCGGGAGCCGACATCGTCGTCACCGACCTCGCCGACCTCGACCTGATTCCCCGCACCGATTTCCCGCCTGGTCGACGCCTGCGGTGGGGTGCGGGCGCGACCAGCGCGAGTCCGGGCGGATGGAATCTCATCTACGACGACTTCGACCCGGCACAGCAAGGCACCCGCGAAGCACTCTGTACCACGGGCAACGGCTACTGGGCCTCGCGCGGTTCCTTTCCCGGCACGACAGCGGACGGCACCCACTACCCGGGGACCTATTTCGCCGGCGTCTACAACAGGCAGATATCCGAAGTCGGTGGTCACAGCCTCGAAACCGAGCATCTCGTCAACGGACCGGACTGGGCCCACCTCGTCGTCCGCCGAGCCGACGGGACCGAGCTGACGGCCGGAGCACCGGGCATGGTCAGCCATCATCAGAACCTGGATATCCGAGCCGGGGTATTGACCTGCATCGACCGCTATCGAGACCGCGAGGGGCGGTTCACTCGCATCGTCAGCCGGCGGTTTCACTCGGTCACCGACCCGCATCTGGCGGCTGTTCAACTCACGGTCGAGGCGGAGAATTGGTCCGGTACCGTCACAATAACCTCGGCGATCAACTGCCGGGTCGCCAACCGTAACGTCGCCGCCGACCGCGCGCTCAACGCCGACCATCTCGGTTCGTTCCGGCATAGCGAGCTCGATGCCGAAACTCTGTTGTTTGAGGCCATTACCAGACAATCCGAGGTCACGATCGCCACCGCGACCCGCACCCATGTCGCGGACGCCGAACATGTCGAGCGTCGCTATCGCCCGGACTCTCGCTGCCCCGCCCACGAGTTCACCATCGACCTTCGACCCGGAATCCCGGTCGTCATCGAGAAAGTCGCCGCGGCATCGACATCCAGAGATCCGGGCATTTCGACCGCGGCATCCGACGCGGCTTCGCGCATCGAGCAAGCGGCGAGTCTTCCGGTGTTGCTGGCTGCGCATGTGAGCATGTGGGACCAACTATGGGATCGGTTCGGGATTCGCCTCGTCGACGGCTCCCGCCATCGGCTGGCACTCAACCTGCATGTCTTCCACGTCCTGCAGGCAACAGTCACTGCGAACCCCGATATCGACGCCGGGCTGCCCGCCCGTGGTCTGCACGGTGAGGCCTACCGGGGGCACATCTTCTGGGACGAACTGTTCGTGTACCCCATGCTGACCCTGCGCCGCCCCGAACTCACGAGGTCCTTCCTGCTGTATCGGTACCGTAGGCTCGACCGTGCTCGCGCCAACGCGCGCGCCGCGGGCCTGGCCGGCGCACTGTTTCCCTGGCAGAGCGGCAGCGACGGCCGTGACGAAACTCCGCGAGCTTTGCTCAATGTCCGCAATGGCCAGTGGATTCCCGACAACTCGTTCCGTCAGTATCATGTCGGCCTTGCCATCGCCTACAGCGTGTGGCAGTACTACCAGACCACCGCCGATCAGCGATTCCTGATCGACTGCGGAGCCGAGATCGTCATCGAGGTCGCACGACTGTTCGCCTCCCTCGCGGCGCACGATCCCACCGACGACCGCTTCGACATCAGCGGCATCATGGGACCCGACGAATACCACGACGGGTACCCCGACCGTCCGCGCGAAGGCATTCGCAACAACACCTACACCAACGTGCTCGCCTCATGGGCATTGCGCCGCGCGCGCGAGATAGTCACCCTCCTCGAAGGACACGATTGCGGACCACTGTGGGACCGGCTCCGGCTGCGCCCTGACGAACCCCGGCTGTGGGACCGTATCAGCCGCCGGCTTCGCGTGCCCTTCCACCGCGACGGCATCATCAGCCAGTTCGACGGCTACGAGAATCTCGATGAATTCGACTGGGAAGCCTACAGATCCCGATACGGGCACATCGAGCGGCTCGACCTCATCTTGCAAGCGGAAGGCGATACCACCAACCGCTACAAGGTCTCCAAACAGGCCGACGTGCTGATGCTGTTCTATCTGTTCTCCGCCGAAGAGCTCCGGGAGATGTTCGAGCACCTCGGCTACGCGTTGCCACCCGACCTCATCCCACGGACCGTCGATTACTACGTCAACCGCACCAGCCATGGATCGACCTTGAGCCGCCTGGCACACGCATGGGTGCTCGCACGTACCGACCGCGCCAAGTCCTGGTCGTTGTTCACACAGGCGCTGGAAGCCGACCTCGCCGACACACAGCGCGGCACCACTCGCGAGGGCGTCCACATCGGCGCGATGGCAGGAACCGCGGACATGATCCTGCGCTGCTACGGCGGCATCGAGACCCGTCACGACATGCTGCGGTTACACCCGGTGCTCCCTACCGAACTCACCGAAGCCGAGTTCACCGTGTCCTACCGGGAGCAACCCATCACGATTACCGTCACCCACACCCACGTCACCCTTCGACTCCATCCGAGTGCCGCGGCGCCCATACGCGCCCATGTCGAAGACACCGAACGCGACCTAGGACCCGGCCAAATCTGGGAGGTGCCGCTTCAGACGCGCCTCGACCACCTTCGACCCTCGCGATGACGACTTCCGGCACTGTGGACGCCGCCCGTATAGAGCGATCGTTGACTCATGACTCGTCACAAGGATCCTCCAGCTTCTGAATTCGCACGGTGGTCTCTGGTGGCAGCATCGGGGTTCGTCGCCTTCTGGGCCATCGCAGGATTCGTCGGTCTCGCCGGCGGCGGCGCGGATCTCGGAAGCGACATCACTGCACGCCTGCCGTTCGAAAGCCCTGGCCTGGCCGGCGCGCTGCTGCTGGTCATTGTCGGCATACCGATGGCCTGGACATGCGCGGTCGCAGTTTCGCGACCGGCCAAAGCCTCCTTCCTCGCGATGGCCAGCGGTCTTCTGCTCGTCGCCTGGGTGTGTGTCCAGCCGATCGTCATCGGTCGAATTCACTGGCTCCAAATAGCTTTCGGGCTGATGGGAGTGACGGTGGCGCTACTCGGAGCCGGAACACGCAGCCAGCATTCCCCACCGATCGCGCACTCGACGTAGCCCATGCCCGCACTTACGAAAGGAGCTCGCCATGAGCTGGTCAGTAGCTGCTGTCCTCATTGCCGTGATCTTCGCGGCGATGGTGATCGTCTCGACGTATCTGTCCACGAAGAAGCCGTAAACGGTCCAACATCGGCGAGCACCCCCGAAGGTGGTGCTCGCCGTGGCGATCCTCAGAATCGGCCGTCGTTGCGTACCACAGTGATCGACTGTCCGACGGCCTTGGCTGCGGCGCGGATCGGGTCGAGACGCTCGCCGGGTACGAATACGAGTGCCCATCCGTCCGCGTCGAAGTCGAGCGAGACCAGTGCAACGCCAGTCTCGCTGATGCACCGTTCGCCGAACTCCCGCAGGAAGGCCACCGCTGCATCTCCGGATCCCAGCTCGGCTGTTTTCTGGATCAGGGCATCCGACCAGCTAGGGAAACCGCCGTAGCACCCGGAGTACGGATAATCCACGCACGCGTCCGCCGCCAACCGCTGGAGGATCTCCCCTGGTCGATCTTTCCAATCGACGTAGGCATAGGCGAGATACCGTGCCATTTGCTCCAGCAGGGCGTCAAAGGGGTCATCGGCGGCAAGCCGCACCGGCTCCCCGAAGTCGTCGGGCATGTCCGGCCCTCCCAGCAGCTCGGCAAACTCTGCCCACCTCGACCGCTCTACGTCGGATAGCACTGCGAACATCCCCCTTCTCGGTTTCGTGAATCATATCTGCCCAGATGATCCGAGCCGGCGCCCGGCCATCAGCTCGCCCGGGTCAACCCCACCCGTATCCGGCCGTCAACCACTGCAATAGGTTGCAGGTCCCAGGCCGGAGACGCCACCGACTCTCAGCCGACGTCACGACGGCTGAAGCCGATAAACCCCGCAGTAACAAGCGCGATCGCCGCAACAAGCAGTCCGGCTAGTGGGCCCACTGCGGGATCTTCGAGAGGAGCTCGTGGTGTATACCACAGCGGCGAGCCATCTCCGACCCACTGGGGTAGATCGAAGGCATCGATGAAAAGCAGCGTCACGACGCAGTAGGCGAACACCGCCCAGGCCAACACTGCCGCGGCTCGCGGAATCCATCCGAAGCCGAACACCGCGAGCGCAATGATCACCCACACCGCAGGCACATATACCAGTGCGGTCGCGGCGAGTCTGCTCGGTTGCGCTGGCTCAGCGATCGTGACTCCGTACGACACGCCTGCGCCGAATCCGCCGGCCACCGTCACCAGGGCGGTTCCGAACAGCACGACGATCAGATGGCTGCCCAACCAGCGGACTCGACCGATCGGGGCGGCCAGCAGGACGTCGGCGCGGCCCGCGGCTTCTTCGCTCCGAGCTCGAAGGATGGCCGCGATTCCGTAGGCGGCCGCGAGCAACGAGATGATCGAAATCGTCAGTGCGAGGAAGGAGTCGACGGCGTCCTCGACACCGCCGGGCAGGTAGGACGCGATGGCCGGATTGTCTGCCAGGAACTGTTCGATGCTGTCGGCGAATGACCCGTACGCCACTCCCAAGGCGAAGACTCCGCCGCACCAGGCAGCGAGCACACCGCGCTGTAGTCGCCAGGCCAGGCCGAGCGGCGAGCCGAGCCACGCCGACGCGGTCGGTCGGCCGGCACCGTACGGGAGCAGTCCCGCACCGAAATCCCTATGTTCCAACAGAAACGATGCGGTGCCCACCAAGACCGCGGATGCGGCCGCGAGCAGAATCAGCGGCCACCACCGGTTGTCGACATATGGGTACGAGCGCTGCCCCCACCCTATGGGCGATGCCCAGGCCACCGCGCTGTCACCGGCATCGCCGATGGCGCGCAACACGTATGCCCCGGCAATCGTGACCGTGACCGATCCGTAGACGCTACGGGGATTCTCGAATACTTGCGCTGCCACAGCCGTCGCCGCGGCAAAGGTGAATCCGATCCCACCGATCGCGATACCTGCCAAGGCGGAGCCACCGACCGGTAGGCCGCTGCCCGCCGCCGCCGTGAAGACCGCCAGCGCTGCCGCGCAGTTGGCGGCGGCAGCCAGCATGAGGGCGGCAGCCATCGGGGCACGACGGCCGACGCGCGCGGATCGAACCAGCTCCGCTCGTCCGGTTTCCTCGTCGGACCGGGTATGCCGACCGATCAGGAACATGTTCATCAGTGCCGCGACGATCGCGAGGTAGGCGAAGATCTCGAACAGCACCTCGCCGCCGATTGTCTCGAGCAGCCGCGCCGGACCGCCCGTCGCCAGGGCCGCGGCGCTGGCGCCGATGGTGGCCCGCAGTTGAGCCAGCTCCTCGGGAGACCCGTAGAAGCGTTGGCTGCCCACCGACTGCATCATCATCAAGGCACCGAGTCCCAGCAACCACAGCGGGAGAGCGAACCGTTCTCGACGCAGCGCGAAGCGCAGCAGTGCGCCGACACCCGTGATGCCGCTGGGCGGGGCCTCAGTTCTGACCGTCACGACGTCACCTCGGCGTTCATGTCGACCTCCCCGTAGTGGCGCAGGAAGATATCCTCGAGCGTCGGCGCCGTGCTGGTGAGGCTCTGCACGCCGATGTCCGCCAGCACCCGCAGCACTGTGTCCAGATGCGCGGCCTCGGCCTCGAAGCGCGCGTGACGACCATCCATCACCAGGTTGTGCACACCGGCTGTCGTCTCCAGCTCCACCGCCGGGCGATCGGTTTTGACCGTCACCGTTGTTCGGGTGAGATGGCGCAGGTCGTCGAGTGCACCGCTTTCCACGGTGTGACCGCTGCGAATGATGGTGACTCGATCACACAGGGCCTCCACCTCGGCCAGGATGTGACTCGACAACAGGATGGTGCGGCCGCGCGCGATGAGTTCGCGGACACAGCTTTGGAATTCCGCCTCCATCAGTGGGTCGAGACCGACGGTGGGCTCATCGAGAAGCAATAGCTCGGCATCGGATGCCAGTGCGGCAACCAGCGCCACCTTCTGCCGGTTGCCCTTGGAGTAGGCGCGGGCCTTCTTCGTCGGGTCCAGATCGAATCGTTCGAGCAGCTCCGCTCGGCGATGCCGGTCGAGGCCACCGCGCAATCTGCCCATCAGGTCGATGATCTCGCCGCCGGTGATGCCCGGCCACAACGTCACCTCGCCGGGCACATATGCCAGCCGAGCGTGCAGAGCCACGGCATCCTTCCACGGGTCTCCGCCGAGCAGACGAATCCGCCCGGCGTCGGCGCGCAGCAAGCCGAGCAGGATCCTGATGGTCGTCGTCTTTCCCGAACCGTTCGGCCCGAGGAAGCCGTGGACCTCTCCAGCGCGAACCGTCAGGTCGAGTTCATCCAGCGCCTTGGTACGCCCGAAAGACTTGCTCAGCCCGGATACCAAAATCGCTGCATCGGTGATCATTGCTCCATCGTCGTCACCGGTTCGTTCGCGCAGGGAGAGCCGAAGGTCCCGGCAGCTTCAGCTTTGTACCCTGATCGGACTGCGTCGGTTCCCTGGTCCCGGCAGGGTGGGAGCACGACTCTCGCGGTTCTCGAGTTGTATGAGTTCGGCGCCAGCTGGGACAAATGCGCCGCGACACGCAACGAATAGACCGCGTCTAACGGATAATGGGTCGATGTCAGGAAAGATTTGGGGCCCAGCACTCTTTCTGGTCGGTATAGCTGGCTTTGCTGCAGGTGTCTGCCTGTTCATTTGGCTCGGGTTGAGCCGAGGGGATCAGGTGGCCAGCATCGTGAGTGTGTTCGTCGGGATTGCCGGCCTAGGCTTTTCGATAGTCGGTGTGCTGACTGCCCGTCGTGCGGGGACGCGGCCGGCGCAGTCGATCGTGAATTCCTCCGTGGGTGGAAACGCGGAGGTAGTACGAAACGTGGGCGGCGACCTGACCACGCACCGACCGACCTCGACCTCGGCAGCCCCGCCTTCTGTCCCAACAACACGACGACATCGACCCACGGCGGGTAGCACGGCTGAGCAGAGTATCGTCGACGGCCGGATACAGGGCACGGCGCGGTATATCGACAATGTCACCGGGGACGTCGAGACCGACAAATGAAGCCCTTCGGGAGACGTCGCCGCGCCGAGAGAGATCAGACGATCATCGGCAGCGTCATCCATGGTGACGTCATCTACATCTGTGATATCGCCGGAGATGTCACGATCAACAAAGGCGAACGCCGGTACCGGTACTGGTGCGAGCCGTTCCCTGCGGTGACCTCGCCGCGGTCGCAACAGGCCGCAGCGCAGCCGCGGCTCGTCCTCGACCCGGCCTATCAGATCGCGCCGCTGGTGGGTCGCGACCAGGAGCTGGACGACCTCCACAAGTGGCTGGATGGCCCATCATCGGTCGCAGTCCGTCTGCTGCACTCGGAGCCAGGACACGGGAAGACCAGGGTGGTCGAACAGTTGCGTCGCGACGCCGAGCGGCACGGATGGCTGACTGTGCAGGCCGTTCACACGCTCGAATACGTCGACGAGTCAGCCACAGTTGCGATGGGCGAGCGCCGGGCGCTGCTGATGGTCGTGGACGACGCGCATCGTTGGCCCGCAGCTCATCTCGAGGCGGTGGTTGTCAACCTACGCGCCCTCGGTAAGAAGCACCCCGAGTTCACCGCTCGACTCCTGCTGGTAGCGCGCACTCCGGCACCATGGTGGCCAGTACTGGCGGCTCGGTTGCGTCAGCTTGCCGTCGAAGAGAGCGCCGTCGGTCTCGCGCCGCTGGGATTGCGAGTCAACCGGACAGAGATCTTCGACTCTGCGTTCATGGCATTTCGCCAGGCACTGTACGCACCGCCTCCACAGGTCCATCCACCCGACCCAGCCAGATACCGCGCGGACCTCGATCTGGCTGGAACTCAGTTCGATTCAGTTCTCGCGGTCCACATGGCAGCCCTGGTTGCCGTCCACGCGCGCGCCAACCAAACCGAACTGCCGGCCGGCCCCGCTTCAATGGCAGTCTATTTGCTCGACAACGAGTACGCGGAGTGGAGCAGGCGCTATGACACTGGTGAGTTGCGCACCCGCCCGCAGGAGATGCGACGACTCGTCTACCTTGCTGCGCTCACCCGCGGTCTGGCCCGCAAACATGCGCGACGGGTACTAATCATCACTCATTTGGCCGACAACGAATCGCAGGCCGAGGTTCTCCTCGATGACCACGCTCGCTGCTACCCCGACGCTTCCACATCGCTGGCCCCCTTGAAGCCCGAACTGCTTGCCGAGTATTTCCTCGCGCTTAACTCCCCTGGCTATCCAGAAGACACCACGATCTCCTACAGCGCTGATGCCTGGGTCGCTGGCTTGGCCGACGATCTCGCCGGGGCCGATGACATGGCCGGGCCATGGATCCCGCAGATCATCTCGAACCTGATCGAGAGCGCCGGCCGCTGGCCTCACTTGGGCTCGCACATCCTCTTTCCGCTACTGGCACACAACCCGCTGTGGGTGGCGGATGCGGGCGAGGCCGCCCTCACCGGGCTTACACAGCTGCCAGACATCGAACCCGCCGTTCTGCAACGCCTGCACCACCATCTACAAACCACCGGAGATCCTGCAGCCGAGATTCTGCAAACTGCACTCCTGCCATACCTGATCGAAACCAGCATCGACGATGCGGAACGCGCGCGCCTGTACGTCCAGCATGCCGACCAGCTCGGATCAACCCGCCGCTTTCCGCAAGCCTGCGATGCCACCGAACAAGCCGTGAGCCTGTATCGGCGGCTAGCCGAAGAACAACCTCAGGTCTACCTGCCGGACCTGGCAGCAGCCCTCAGCAATCTCGCGAAGAGGTTGAACAGGGTCAGACGGTTTCCGGAAGCGGTGACACTGGCCGAGGAGTCAGTAACCCTGTACCGGCAACTAATCGAGAAACAACCCTCGACCTACCTGCCGAACCTGGCAGCAGCCCTCAGCAATTCCGCGGAGCGGTTGAACAGGGTCAGACGGTTTCCGGAAGCGGTGACACTGGCCGAGGAGTCAGTAACCCTGTACCGGCAACTAATCGAGAAACAACCCTCGACCTACCTGCCCGACCTAGCAGGTTCCTTGAACAGTCTCGGGGTTGTCCTACGACAAATGGGAAGATTTCCGCAGGCGGTCGCCCGGCACGAGGAAGCGGCAGCACTGTATTTCCAGCTGGCCGAGGACCGTCCCATTACCTACCTCCCAGACCTGGCCGGTTGCCTGAACAATCTCGGGGTTGTGTTATGGGAAGTGGGGCGGTTTCGGGACGCGGCCTTGCGAGCGGAGCAAGCGGTGGCTCTGTACCGCCGGTTCGCCGAGAGGCGTCCCGTACGCTTTCTGCCCGACCTGGCATCATCGCTAGCTAACCTCGGAGCCGTGTTGCGGGAGATGGGCCGCATTCGAGAGGCGCTCGCACCATCCGAGGAAGCAGTGGCGATTCTCCGACGGTTGGCCCAGGAACACCCTCTGACCTACCTGCCCGATCTGGCGTCATCCCTGGCTAACCTCGCGGTCGTGCTAGAGGAAGCGGGGAGGTTTCGGGAGGCTGTCGCCCCATCCGACGAAGCAGTGGCCATTTTCCGACGGCTGGCGGAGAAACACTCCGAGACCTTCCTCCCCGACCTAGCGGGCTGTCTGAACAACCTCGGCGTCCACTTCGGAAGAGTTGGGAGATTCAGGGAGGCGGTGGCGCGAGCCGACGAGGCAGTGCTGCTGTACCGGCGATTGGCAGCGGATGACCCGGAGACCTACCTGTCCCGTCTGGCTGGTTGCCTGATCGGGCTCGGAGGCGCACTGAGCGAGGTGCGGCGGTATGGGGACGGAGTAGCCGCGGCCGAGGAAGCAGTGACCCTATACCGGCCGCTTGCCGCAGGTAACCCGGAGACCTACGTGCCCGACCTCGCACTTTCTCTGGCTCATCTCGGGAACCGATTGCGCGAGGTGGAGCGGTTTCGGGAGGCGGTGGCCGCGGCTGACGAAGCGGTGACCCTGTACCGGCAATTAGTCGAGGAGCACTCCGACACCTATGTGGCTCGATGGGCGTTCGCGCTCGTTACGTTCGCGCACACCACAGAACAGGCAGACGACGCCTACTGTGCTGCCGGTGTAGCCGCGGCTGCCGAGGCTACACAGCTTTACGAGCGCCTCGTCGCAGAGCGTCCCGATGCCTACAACCGGGCGCTCAAAGATGCTCGTGACCTCCATGGGCGCCTGTTGGTGCGTTCCGGTGCCCGGGACATATCCCGGTTCACCGACGACGGCTAGCTCTGAATTCACCTCCGTTTGCATTCTCGCCGCCTCCTGGAGCGGCGCGGCCCGTGGTGTTCGGCGAAGCTGATTGGAATCGTTTCGGTCAGGCCCGTTGACGAGTGTCGTCCTTCGGGGCATCGGGCTACTGCCGCAATCAATACGAGCAGGACGACATCAGGCCGAAGGTCCGCGGTCGCAGGTATCACGGCCCTGACTCAGTGCCACTGCCAAGAGGGACGCTGGAGCCGGGACGCGCATTGCACACCCAACGAGATCAACGATGATCGGAGCCGAAGATGGGTGACTACCTGGCCACCTTCGCAGAACTACGCCTCGCCGACGCGAACCGAGCCGGAGGCAAAGGTGCCAACCTGGGCGAGATGGTCGCGGCGCAGCTTCCGGTGCCGCCGGGATTCGTCATCCTGCGCAGCTGCTACGAACACGTGGTGTCGGCCGGCGAAACCGGCAAGGAACTCGAGCGCCTGCACGCTCAGGCCCTCGACAGCTCCGGTGAGCCCCTCCAGCGCCTGTGTACCCGAATGAGGGACCTCGTTCACAGTGCCGCGTTCGGCGACACCGCCCGCCACGCCATCCTCGCCGCGTATCACGACCTCGGCGATGGTGTCGCGGTAGCGGTGCGGTCCTCTGCGGTCGGTGAGGACAGTACGGCATCGTCGTTCGCGGGAATGAACCTCTCGCGCACCAATATCCGTGGCGACGATGCGCTGATCGCCGCCGTCACCGACTGCTGGGCGTCGCTGTTCACCCCACGGGTTGTCACCTACCGTGGCCGGCGCGGCATGCGCCAGGCTCCCGCGATGGCCGTAGTTGTGCAGCGCATGGTCGCGGCTGAACAAGCCGGAGTGGCTTTCACCGCCGACCCGTCCTCCGGTCGCCGCGACCGGATCGTCATCGACGCCGCCAGGGGGCAGGGTGAGGTTGTGGTGTCCGGGGCTGTCGAGCCCGACACCTACATCCTCGATGCGGACGGGCCGCGCCTGATCGAATCTCGCACGGGCAGACAGACTTACGCCATCGTCGCCGGTCCTGACGGAGACAGGCGCGTATCCATCGACGATGAGCAAATGACGGCCCCGGTCCTCACCGAGCAGCAGGCTGTGGCCATCGCGCGGCTCGCGTTGGCCGTGCAAGACCACTACCGCGGCAAGCCGCAAGACATCGAATGGGCCATCGACAGCGAGGGCCTCTGGCTCGTCCAGGCTCGCCCGATCACCATGCTGCCGGATGCCCCGGCCTCGTTCGCACCTGCCTCACCGAGCGACGCCGTCACCATCGTCCGCGGGCTAGCGGTGGCGCCAGGTGTTGCCGAGGGCGCCGTCCGCATTCTCAGCTCACCCGAACAAGGTGATGCGCTGAAGGCGGGCGAAGTCCTCGTGGCACCGATGACCAGCCCGGATTGGCTGCCTACCATCGCACGCAGCGCCGCGGTCGTCACCGACAGCGGCGGCATGACATGCCACGCCGCCATTGTCGCCCGTGAACTCGGCGTGCCGTGTGTCGTGGGCACCCGCACGGCCACCACGACGCTCGTCGACGGTTCGCTGGTCACCGTCGACGGGTCCGCCGGCGAGGTACGCGCCGGACACGCTCCGACTGCGGCGGTCACGGCGACCGCTGCTGTCCCGCCGCCGCCCGGCGACGTAGGGATCCCGACAGCGACCAAGATCTATGTCAACCTCGCGCTGCCCGATGCGGCCGAACGCGTCGCGTCCACCGATGTCGACGGCGTCGGCCTGCTGCGAGCGGAAACCCTACTGTCACAAGCGCTCGGCGGACGACACCCACGAGAGCTCATCGCCCGCGGCGAACAAGGTGCGTTTATCGAGCAGATGTCGCACTCTCTGCACCGCATCACTGCCGCGTTCCATCCACGGCCGGTCATATACCGGGCCACAGACCTGCGTAGCAACGAATTCCGCGCGCTTGACGGCGGCTCCCGATATGAGCCGGTGGAGCAGAACCCGATGATCGGTTACCGAGGCTGTTATCGGTACATCCGCGAACCCGAGGTGTTCGACCTCGAACTAGCCGCGATCGCCCGCGTTCGCGAGGCGACACCGAATCTGCACCTGATGATCCCGTTTGTCGTACGCGATGGGAACTGGAGGCCTGTCTGGAACTGGTCGACGCAAGCCCACTCGGCAAGCACCGCGGGCTGCACCGGTGGGTGATGGCGGAAGTGCCGTCCGTAGTGCACTGGTTGCCGGAATACGTTGGGCTCGGCATCGACGGGGTATCGATCGGAAGCAACGACCTCACCCAATTGATGCTCGGCGTCGACCGCGATTCCGAGCAGTGCGCGGAACTGTTCGATGAATCCGACCCCGCTGTGCTGGATGCGATTTCGCGCATCATCGCCACCGCGCAGCGGCTGGGCATCACTTCGTCGCTGTGCGGTCAGGCCCCGTCCAACCGGCCCGAGTTCGCCGAGCATCTCGTGCGTCTCGGTATTACCTCGATCTCGGTGACGCCCGATGCCGCGCCGGCAGCGCGCCGCGTTGTCGCCGCCGCAGAGCAGCGCCTCATTCTTGACCACGCACTGCGCGCGACGGCGGGCTGAGATATGGAATACAACGACATCGTCACTGTGACCGTCAATCCGACTGTCGATCTTTCGATGGAGGTCGACGAGCTCACCGCTGAGGGCAAGAACCGCGCCCGTATGACATCGGTCCGCGCAGGAGGCGGCGGAATCAATGTCGCCCGGTGTATCGCCCGGCTCGGCGGCAGCGCAACCACGATCCACACCACAGGCAGAGAGACAGGACGGCGACTCGATCGCCTCCTCGACGAGGAAGGCCTACGGCACGTCGGGATAGTCATAAGCTCGGACACGCGGGAAGCATTCGTCATCGCCGACAGCTCGTCAGGGGGCAGCTATCACGTCGTGCCGCTCGGGCCTCGGCTCACGGCACGCGAAGAGTCTCGTCTCCTCACTACGATACGGGCGGCCTCCGCGAACGCCGGTTTCCTTGTCTTGTCCGGCAGCGCCACACCCGAGTTGCGGGTCGACTTCAGTGCGCAACTCACCCGCGAAGCCTCGTCGGGCACCAGGGTGATTCTCGATATTGCCGGCAGCCAACTGCGCACAGCTCTCGCCGAACACAGCTTTCTCATTCGCCTCGATCGACGTGAGGCTGCCACGCTTCTCGGGCATGAGGTCAAGAGCCATGCAGACGCGCGATCGGCGAACGATCTGCTGCTCGCCGGTCGGTCCTGCGACCATGCCGTCACTACGGTGGGTTCGCTCGGCGCGGTCTACTCCGATCAGCGTGCCCACTACGAGATCTCGGCGCCGCACCTCCCCCACCCATTCCGCAGTGATGCGTGCGCCGGCGACAGTCTGGTCGCCGCGATCACGTATCACCTTGCCGTCGGCACCGAGCCCCTGCGCGCATGCGAACTCGGTGTCGCCGTCGCAGCCGCGACCGTGCAATTGCCGGGAACCGACGTCTTCGATGGTGCGAGCGTGGACGCCCTCGTCCGGCAGGTCCGAAGCCGACGAATCGAACGCAGTCCGTCGTTCGCGGCTACGCCTCCGTGAGGTCGGCGCCGCACCGAACTCCACCGGCCGCTGGACACGAAATAGCGCGTCGACATGCCGCGACCCAGCGTTGCCCGGGGCGAAGAAGCTGATATCAGATGCTGCGGTTTCGAGCGGCCCCCGACGGCTGCTCGATGATCAGCGGGAACTGTAGGTGAGGCAGCGAGCCGCATGCTCCCCCGAACCGGGTCCGACGCGGATCTCGGAGGCGGTGCACTCGAGGTCCCGGTTGTGGATGCAGTCGGCGCGCTGACATGCCCCCACCATGCTGGTGACGGTGTCCAGACCGCCCTTCATCGTCAACGGGATGAAGGTTTCGCAGTCGGCGCTGCCGTTGTGCCCAGCTACGTTGATCGCGTAGGCGTGGCAACCGTCGTGGTTGTAGGAGCAGTTGCTGACCGTACATTCGGTGACGTGCGGCATTTCCATCGTCGTCATGTTCAGCCCTCCGTCATCTCGGTGGGAAACACTTCGGTCGAACTCACTCTATGACCGTCCGGAGTGGAAGAAAAGGCAGCTCAGGCTAGCCTCAGACCGATAGTCGGCCAGGTGAAAGCCGGTCGGCTCCCACTGGCCCCCGGTGGACGTTGCCGTACCGGTCAACGCCCACCGTGGCGTCCCGTCGTGATTCGCGTGGGACGGAAACCCACTCAATCAGTAGCTTTGACCTCGACCACCTTGGGTGTTTCCTTCGGTTCTCCCATCGGCACCGCCACCGTCAAGATGCCTTTGTTATAGGTGGCTTCGATTCCCTCCGCCTCGGCACCCTCGGGCAGCGTTACCGACCTGTAGAAGGATCCGTAGTTGAACTCCGACCGTCCCTTCTCCTCCTCCTTCTCGGTCCGCTCGGCCTTGATCGTCAGCTGACGACCCTGCACCGATACTTCGACGTCCTTGGCGGGGTCAATGCCCGGGATCTCGGCCCGCACGATGTAGCGGCCGTCCTCGACCGTGTCCCCCAGACGCAGAAGGTGGGCGCCGAACATCGGGGCCAGCCCGGTCGGCGCGACTGCGTTCCACAGGTCGTTGAGTTCAGGTAGCAACGACTGACGATGATGCGCAGGAAGCAGACTCATGATGTCTCCTCAACTGAGGGCGAATGCTGACACCCCAATCCCACTCCGGCAGCTGAACCACGAATAGAGCACCGCGTCGCCGTCGCCACGGATATCGGGTGCAATACAAGCAGACCAAAGTCCCTCGGATCGGCCCAGATCTGCCCTGGTCACAGTCCGTTCCGCGTCCGAAAACCGGCCACGTCATCGTCCCCAGCTTCGCCTGTCAGGATGCGCGACTTGCTCCCCGTGGGCACCGTCACGAGTCAGAGCACGGTGCCCGACGTTCGGGCATAGCCAGCGCATCCCCGCCCGGCCAGCCACATGTCCTGCAAAGAACCGATACCGCAGGGACCCAAAACTTTTGATAATCAAGGGAATTCAAATCCGGCACAAGGAGAGGTCACGGCAGATGGCAGCCGAAAGCACGGACCCAGCGGTCACTACTGACGAGCTTCGGGCGATCACCACGTTCGAGGAGTTCGGACAGGCGCTGCGGCGCGCCCGCAATCACGCGGGCCTGTCGATGTACGAGTTGATCGGCCGCGGCCGGCAACGAGCTGCGCAAGCCAGAAAGGACCACGAGCCCGGCGCGGACCAGTTTGCTTTGACAAAGCACATCGTCCAGTCCCTCGAGAAGGGCAAGTTCGTCGTGCAGGACAGCGGTGAGTTCTTTGGAGACCGCCGGCTCGACGTGTACCTCTACCTGTGCGACGTCCCCGGCGAGCAGGTGCCGGAATGGCGTGACGCCGCCCGCCGGGCACACCAGGTGGCCACGAACCCGCAGTCGCCCGGCACCGACCCATCGCCGAAACAACCACAAGTCAGTGGATGGTGGAATCGCAGTCGACGAATGGCGATCGCGCAGGCAGGAGCGTTGGTGGTAGTCGCAGCCCTGCTGATCGGCGGAGGGATGTGGGTGACGGACCGCGGCGATGATTCGGTGGCCGGCCCAGGGGCGTCGCCGCCGATCGGCTCAGCAACCGGCCAGGCCGGCCCGCAGGGGCGTCCAGGCGTAACCGAGGGCTGTCCGCACCGCGCACAAGAGGCACCCGCGGTCGCCGATATCTCGATCCTCGCGTGGTGCCTGTACCGGATGACCGAATCAGGTGGGGGTGAGAGCCCGACGCGCAAGCAGATGAAGTTGCGGCCGTGCATCACCAACAACAGCTCGGGCGAACTCGATCTGGGAATAACCAAGACCGCCGACAAGTCCTCGGCGATGCGCCTGCTGGTCAACGCCAAGGACCTGCCGGGGTCGTGGAACCCGCCGCCTGCCACTGCGGCTGCCGGCGACCGGCCAGTCCAGGTGTCCTGGCAGGGCCACACCTATTGGGCAATTCCGGCCAACGTTCCGCACGATGCTGTCGAAGTACCCGTCATCGAGAACGGACAGCAGATCGGAACGACCTGGGATGGCTTCTCGACGATCTGGGAGGACGTCAAGCTCACCCCGGAGAACCGCATTCTGTACGAGCCGATCGAGTACGGCGCCAACGGCTGGCCGATTCAGGAAACCGACCTCGTGTTCAATCTGCCCGGCAGCGACGCCAGCGAGCTCACCATATTCGCGCTCGCCATCGTCGACCGCACGAACCCCTCGATCGTCATCGCCGTGTCGCCGGCGTTCGATCCCGGCGGCGCCTGGCCCGAGAACCAGTGGGCCGCGTACTTCTGACAGTCCCGTCCGACACCGACGTGCGAGCTGCCGCTGCAACCGCGAGTCAGCGGGTTCCACCAGCGTGCTGACATGAACAGGTTCCGAGAACCCATTCAGCAAATGTCTCGCTATCCAATTCGGGATTGACGCGGACTCCCGGCAGGCCGTCCACGCAAGGGTCCGTTCGCGCTGGTTAGCGTGTCAGACCGTGTCAGACTCCGCATATCTGACGAGCATGCGTGGTACCTCGACCTGCGTCTTCGCAGTCAACCAGTCCGAGTATTTGGCTCATGGAAACCTGACAGCAACTCTCCGTCTCGTGGCGGTCACACGGACCACCCGCGGACACACGGAGATGTCATGGACGACACGACTCGACCGGGAACCAACGAGCACGATCGTGACGAGTGGCGGGCAGGCACATCCCGCCGGACCCGGGTGCGCCGGATGACAATCCACCTGGGCGCGACCGGCTCTAGCCTTCTGGGGACCGTGCTCGCAGTCATGGGGCACGAGGAGCTCTCTCTCGCTGCCCACGGCGTCGCGACGAGCTTGCGGGTACTCAACACCGTGCTCGACCACCGCGCCCGCCGGTAGCCGCGCGCACGGCGCACACCAATGACTGAGAGCCCGGAGAACTCGACTCCGGGCTCTCAGTGCGTTCTGGTGCAGGTATTCCGCAGCCGGATGACCATCGACCTGACACCGGCACACCAATGGCCCTAGGGTTTCTCAGCCGCCGAGCGGACGCTGGTTGGCGTGGACAACTCGGCTTCGATACGCAACCGAGCAGGCGCGCAGAAGACCATGCGTACGTGGCGGGTCGACGGACCGGCTCCGATCGATTCAGGTCCTCTACGGATACACGAATCGCCCGTCCCCGCCCCCGAAGCGGGAGACCTTGTGGTGCGGGTGCTGGCCTGCGGGGTATGCCGGACGGATCTGCACGTCGTCGAGGGCGACCTTCCCGTGCATCGTCGCTCTGTCGTACCGGGGCATGAAGTGGTTGGCGAAGTGGTCGAGACCGCCGGGAATACTCGATTCGCCGTCGGTGACCGAGTCGGTATCCCGTGGTTACGACATACCTGCGGCGTGTGCAGGTATTGCCGCCGTGGCGCAGAGAACCTGTGTCCCAACTCGCGCTACACCGGGTGGGACGATGACGGCGGGTACTCCGAATACGCTGTTGCTCCGGCAGATTTCGCGCTACCACTACCCGCCGGGTATTCGGACGCCGAACTGGCACCACTGTTGTGCGCGGGCATCATCGGCTATCACGCCCTGCTGCGTGCGGAACTGCCGGTCGAAGGCGTTCTGGGTATCTATGGTTTCGGCGGAAGCGCGCACCTGACAGCACAAATCGCGATCGCTCGCGGTGCACGCGTGCATGTGATGACACGGGGCGAGGCGGCTCGTGAGCTGGCCGCGGCCCTGGGGGCCGCCTCAGTACAAGGCCAGGCCGACGCACCGCCGGAGCCACTGGACTCGGCGATCCTGTTCGCGCCCGCCGGTGAGCTGGTTCCGCCCGCACTCGAGGCGTTGGACAGCGGGGGCACTCTTGCCTTGGCCGGCATCCACATGTCCGATATTCCGCCTTTGAACTACCAGCGCCACCTGTTCCGGGAACGCCAGCTGCGCAGCGTCACCTCCAACACCCGGGCCCAGGCCCTGGAGTTCCTTTCCTTCGCCGGCCGTCATCACTTGCGCGTATCGATCCATCGCTACACGCTCGACCACGCCGATCGAGCGCTCTCCGATCTCGCCCACGGACGCTTCGACGGCGCCGCCGTGCTCACTGCCTGAGGCCGGCAAGCTCCGGCGGCCTGGGCTTCCGGTGGCTGCCCCACGCGCGTTCGCACGCATCCCCGTTCCGTGGCAGCACGGTATCCGCTGGTCAGCATGGCGCAAAGAATTCTTGGTGACCAGCAATCGCTGGATCATTCGGCCGGCGGCACTGGCGCCGGAACAAGGGAGATCACCATGAAAACCTCGATGAAGCGTCTTATCGTTGCAACGGCTTTGGCGGCACCGCTGATGATTTCGGGAATGGGGCTGGCCGCCGCGGCTCCGTCGGTCACTCCGGGTGGAGCGGGCGCTCCGTTCGACGGCACCGTGAGCGCACCTGCGGGTGAGGTGTGGTCATGCTTGATCACCGCACCGGGCTTCGGGTGGACGGTGGCGACCAGCGTGCCGGTCCCGTTCGTCACAGCACCGCCTGCGGCGGCCCCGGCAGGAGTGTCCGGGTGGTGCGTCGGGCTACCCGGGTTGATCGCACCACTGACCGGCAGCGTGGCCTGACCGAGTCGCCGAATGCCCGGCACCGCAACGAACCGGGTGCCGGGTGTTCACGCGTTCGATGAGCGCAGGTGCTCGAGGACCGCGAGTACGCGGCGGTGATCGTCGGGTTCGGGGTGCAGGCCGAGTTTGACGAAGATCGCCCGAACGTGCGCTTCGACGGTGCGTTCGCCGAGGAACAGGGCGGCGCCGATGGCCTTGTTCGAGCGGCCTTCGGCCATCAATCCGAGGACCTCGCGTTCGCGCTCGGACAGTTCGTCTATCGGCCGTCGCTGACGATGCGGGCGCCCTACCATCCGCTTGATGACGCTCGGGTCGATGGCGCAGCCGCCGTCGGCGACGCGACGCAGGTCGCTGACGAATTCGTCGATATCGGAGACGCGGTCTTTGAGCAGGTATCCCAGTCCCTCGGTACCGGTCGCGATCAGACTCGAGACATGGTCGGTTTCGACATACTGCGATAACAGCAGCACAGCGGTGGCGGGGTACTCGCTGCGGATCGTCATCGCCGCGTCGATGCCCTCGGTGGTGTGCGTGGGCGGCATCCGAATATCGACCACCGCCACCGTCGGATGGTGCGTGCCGACCAGGCGCAGCAGCGACGGCGCGTCAGCTGCTTCACCGACCACGTCGATGCCTTCGTCCTGCAGTAGCCGCACGATCCCGCCGCGCAGCAGCCCAGAGTCATCGGCGATGACAACCCGCAAAGGGCCGTCGCCGTGCACGGCTCCCGTCGGTCCCGAGTCGAGCCGGGTCGCGACGTCGTTCGTCGCAGTAGGGTCGGCGACCAAGCTCGGCTCGACACCGAGTGCCTCGGCTGCCGCGGTGAAGAATGCCCGGCAGGTCGGAAACCGGTCGGCGGGGGCTTTCGCGAGCGCGCGGGCCACCACCGGATCCAGGAGCGCAGAAAGCCCGGGCCGCTGGCGGCTGGGCCGGGGAATCGGCCCGTGACTGTGTGCCTGCCACAGTTGGGCGAGGCTGCGGCCGGAATAGGGTGGCCGGCCGACGAGCAGTGCATAGAAGGTGCAGCCGAGCGCGTAGATATCGCAGCGATCGTCGATGACACTGTCGCCGAACTGTTCGGGCGCCGCGTATTCCAGGCTCGCGACGAACATGCCGGTGCGAGTCAGCCCGGTGGCCTCGTCCAGCGCTTTGGCGATGCCGAAGTCGGCGAGCAGGACGCGTTCGGGCTCGTTCGGGCCCGGTGGCGGACCCAGCAGGATGTTGGCCGGCTTCACATCACGGTGCAACACACCGCAGTGGTGCGCGTAATCGAGTGCCCGTCCGATCTCACTGACGATGTGCAGCGCCCGCCCCGGCCCCACCGGCCCGTCGCGGACCAACTCGGCGGCGGTCGTGCCCGGCACGTACTGCATGGAGATCCACAGCCGGTCTCCGACGTGGCCGCGGTCGTAGACGGCCACGATGTTGGGGTGTTCGAGCCGGGCGGCATGGTCGGCTTCCAGTTCGAAGCGGGCCCGCAGGGAATCGTCGGCGGCGGGTCCGGTGTGCAGAACCTTCAACGCGACCTGACGCGGCAGGTGCGGATGTTCGGCGAGGTACACCGCCCCCATGCCGCCGGTACCGAGCAGCCCCTCGATGCGGTATCCCGCGAAGAGGCTGCCGGTCGTCAACTGCCCGGTGTCCATCGCCAACCACCATCCTTCGCGGCGGCCCACCTCCATTGAACTACGTTCGCGCAGGTCGGGGAACCGGGTACCGACGGTCCGAATCGGGCTCAGGAGCCCGCATCCGGCTCGAGGGGCAGCACAGCGGTGATCCTGGTGCCCTTGCCGACCGGACTATCGACGGTGAGGGTGCCACCGAGCGCCGCGGTGCGATCACTCAGGCCGCTCAGCCCGCCGCCAGGGGTCATGGCCGCTCCGCCGGCGCCGTCGTCGGCGATGACGAGCGACAGGGCGTCACCGTCACAGTGCAGCTCGATGTCGATCAGTCCGGCCCCGGCATGCTTACAGCTGTTCGCCACCGCCTCGGCGGCGATGAAATAGGCCGCGAGCTCGATGCCGGCGGGCGGCCGCGACCGCAGGCCGTCATGGATCTCGACCGGCACCGGGGCCCGCTCGGCCAGTGAGTGCAATGCGGCGGCGATTCCGCGTTCGGCGAGCACCGGCGGATAGACACCACGGGCAAGTTCGCGCAGTTCGGTCAGCGCCGTCGCCAATTCGGTGGCACCGTCGGAGAGCAACGCGCGCAGACGGTCTCCATCCGGTGCGCGCTGCGCCCGGCGCAACAGCAATTCCGCTGCGACCAGGCGCTGCTGTGCGCCATCGTGCAGATCGCGTTCGAGGCGTCGCCGCTGGGCGTCCCCCGCAGCGACGATGCGTTCCCGGGACCGGCGCACCTCGACCAGCTGAGCGCGCAACTCCTGCTGCAACCGCGCATGTTCCAGCGCCAGCACGGTGGCTCCGCGCACCGCCGCCAGCAGTTCCGGCTGTGCACGCAGCGTCTCGTCGTAGACCAGGGCGCCCGCCGGCACCCCCTCGCGTTCGAGAACAGTCGCCGCCCGTGAGCTGTTTCCACGCGGCAGCGTGCGAGGCGAACCATCCTCGTCGACATAGATGCCACGTTCAGCGTCATAGGTCCACAACACCAGCGTCGGGTCGTGCACAGCGCGACGCAGGGCGCCGACGAAACTCTCCTCGATCGGCGCGCTACCGATTTCGACCATCGCATCGCTGATCGCGGCCTTGGCCAAGCGATACCGCACCAAGCCCCAGACCACCGCGATCGGCAGCAGCGCGGTCGTCGGGTACCGCAGGTCGTTGAACCATCCCGCTTGCCAGCCCGGGAACCGGGCAGCGCCGAGCAACAGCCAGATGGTGACCGCCGCCGACAGCAGACACGCCACCGCCAACGGCGTATATCCCGCGCGGAACGCCGCCGAACCGGCCCACCAGCGATACCCGATCACCCCGAGCAACACCGCACCCATCAGCAGCGCGATCGCACCCACACCGATCTGCAACGACTCGGCCAGGGCCGGCACATCCCGGACGAGTAGCAAGTTGACCGAAGTCGAGGGAAAACTACTCAGAGCCCGCCGCGGGTCGAAGAACAACCACTCGGCCGCGACGCCGACCGTCGCGAGCAGCCAGGCCCCGCCCACGAACCAGCGCTCCCAGCGCCGCCGCAGCCGCCCGGAAGGAAACCCGAGCATCATCTGGATCAATACCGGCAGATACAGATTGGTCAACAAAACCCCGGCCGTGAACAACACCGGATCACTGGAACGGCGAATCCCACCCATCAACCACAGCAGACCGGCAACCGCGATCAACGGCCCCGCGAGCACATCCGGACGCGCCCGCCACGCCAGCATCCCGGACACCACGAACGACAACCCCGCACACAGGAACAACACCAGCTCGACCACCCCGAACACCGGCGGATTCGTCCCCTGCGCGGCCACAAACGCTTCCCGCGGCCCGAGCAACAACGCCCGCGCCGGATCGTGGACCGCCTGCTCCGACCAGTCCACGGCGAGCACGACAACCGCCACCACCGCCACGGTGGCCGCGACCATCACCATGAGTGTTCGACGACTCATCGCCAGTCCTACAATCGCCGGTCGACATCCAGCCTCGTCCACCCCGAGCCGACGCGCTACCGTGCCAGCACCGAAAGCCGCGGACGAATCCGGGCCCCAGCGTCGCTGGCGATACCTGCCTTCACGATCACGATCGAGACGTCCGGCGCGCCGACTCCCCTGGTCCGCGGCATCTGGTCGACGAGTCCAGCAACCTCACTTCGATCAATAACTGATAACGCCAGGAACACCTCGCGGGAAACAGCCTCTATTCGGCTGGATTCGCTGGATAATTCGGAAATGCGGAGACGCTTCGTGGTGGCGGTCGTCGGTGTCGCTCTGGCCTTGAGCGGCTGTTCGAATGACGGTGAATCCGGTAGCAATACGACCCCTTCCGTCCAGCGCACCCCCTCAGCAGCACCAGAGGCGCTCGGGGAGGGCGCTCCGACGAGCCCGCTCGGCGGCACGTTGAAGGTCTGGAACGAAAACCAAATGGCCGAGTACACGGTCGCGAATCCGCATCGGGCGAGCAACGGCATGATGGCGTTGGATCTGACCATGGAAGTCCGACAAGGTAACAACTATGTGCCGGGGACCTTCTTTGTCTTGACTGATGCCGGCAAGAAGATTGAGCAATTCATCGACTATCCCCTCGAACCTCATCCTGATTGGTTCGACTACTCGGGGTCGATGGTCGCTGGAGAACGTCGTGAGGGCGAAATCCTGTTCGACGCACCAGAGGGAGCTCGGGTTGAAAAGGTGATCCTCTACCACGGCACCCTCTTCCCGCCCGTCGCGTTCTGGACAGCTTGAACCGTTCGGCCATAGCGTCCGTGGCCCGCATCCGACGTCATAAATCCGCGAGACCTGTCTGCGGCCGTACGACCACCGGCGGCAGCCGTGCAAGGCACGTCGACTATTCGTCAACGTTCACGTCGATTCCCTGCCGGGCCCGGGTCGAAGTCGGCGCCGCAACAGATCGCGCTGAACGGCTGGGGTGGATGATGCGATCGAGCCGTACCGCGGCATAGCCCAGGGTGGACAATGCGCTCACGACCAGCAGTTCGAATGCTCCGAGTAGCTCGGTGCCGAGCAATTCACGTAGCGGCGGCAAATACAGTCCGGCTAATTGCAGGGCGAAGGCGGCGACGACCGCGACCAGCAGCATCGGGTTCGCTGCCGAGCCAGGTCGTGTCCGAGAACCGAGGGCCGCACCCAGTTGTGTCGCGCCTAACGCGAAGAACGCCATGCTCTGCCAAGGACGATCGGTGTGATAGCCCCAGATCGCTACGCCCAGTGTGACCGCGGTCAGCACCACCGCGACTCGCGGCACCCGTTGCCACAGGCCCGCGCCGAGGATGCTCTCGGTCGGTGGACGTGGTTGCTGCTCCATGGCTTTCGGGTCGGCGGGCTCGCCCCCGAGCGCAACACCAGGGAGACCGTGAGTGAGCAGGTTGATCCACAGAATCTGAGCCGGCAACAGCGGTAGCGCCAGTCCGAAGAACGGCCCCGCGAGCATGACGGCGATCTCGGCAGCACCACCGGATAGGCCATACACCAAGAAGCGACGAATGTTCGCATACACCCGCCTGCCTTCCTCGACAGCCACCACGACCGTGTTCAGATCGTCGTCAGCGAGCACGAGATCAGCGGCTTGCCGTGCTACCTCGGTGCCGCGCCCACCCATGGCCACGCCGATATCAGCACGCCGCAAGGCGGGGCCATCATTGACACCGTCACCGTTCATCGCCACGACCTCGCCACTGGTGCGCAACGCTTCGATGATGTCGAGCTTCTGAGCTGGGGTCGCACGGGCAAAGACGGTTCCGGTGGTCAGGTCGGCCTGCGTCATCTGCCTGCAATCGATCACCGGTTCGGATGGGCTGACGATGCCGAGGTCGACGGCGATCGCCTTGGCAGTGCCGGGGTGGTCGCCAGTGATGACGATCGGGCGGATTCCGGCGCGGCGGCATGCGGCGATCGTCGCCGCGGCCGCGCTACGAGGAGGGTCGACGATCGCCACCAGCCCCAGAAGACGAAGTCCAGTTTCGAACTCGCGATCCGTTCCGGGGCACCCTGTCCGCTCTGCCGCGGCCACAGCCAGCACTCGATATCCCTCCGATGCCAGCCGATCCGACCAGGTGGCGGCCCGGGCCAGAACCTGCGGTTGTTCGAGCAGAACTGAACGGTTCAATAGGACCTCTGGCGCGCCCTTGCAGATCACCGTGAAGCGCCCATCACGCATCTCGTGAACCGTCGACATCCGCTTGCGATCGCTGTCGAACGGCCGCTCCGCCACGCGCGGGAAGTCCTCGTGCAGGACCGTCCGGTCGATCCCAACCGGGCGGCCGCAGCCAGGAGCGCGGCTTCGGTCGGGTCGCCGAGGGCTGTCCGTCCCCGACCGTCGCCGTCCGGAGCCCGCAGCCGAGCGTCGTTGCACAGTGCGGCCGCCGACAGCAGTTCGGTGAAATCGCTGCGGTCGGCAACGCCGAGGACTGCCCCACTCTCCGTGACCGCACCGTCCGGCGCGTATCCAGCACCGCTGATGTCGGCCTCGCGGTTCGGGGTCCAAAGCTTCCGGGCAACCATGCGCCCCTCGGTCAGGGTCCCGGTCTTGTCGGTGGCCAGTACCGTGACCGATCCGAGGGTCTCAACGGCCGGCAGTCTGCGGATCAGCGCGTGTCGCTCAGCCATATGTCGAGCGCCCATCGCCAATGCCAGCGTCACCACCGCCGGCAGTGATTCGGGGACAGCAGCAACGGCGAGGCTGATCGCAGTCACCAGCATCAACTCCACCGGCTGCCCGCGAACCAAACCCAGCACCAGGACGATCACGCACAGGGCAATCGTCACTGCCGCGAGCAGGCGCCCGACATCCATCAACCGCTTCTGCAGCGGCGTCGATTCGGCGTCCCGCCCCATCAGATGGGCGATACGTCCCGTAGCGCTCCGAGACCCGACCGACGTCACCACCGCCTGTCCGCGCCCTCGAACCACAACCGTTCCTGCTGACACATGGCTCGCGGTGGTTTTGTCGACAGGGACCGATTCTCCGGTCAAAGCCGACTCATCGACCATCATCGCCGCGGCTTCGCCAATGTTCGCGTCCGCCGGCACGATGTCGCCCTCGGCCAGTATCAGCAGATCCCCGACTACAACGTCCACAGCGGGGACTTCACGCTGGACGCCGTCGCGAACGACACACGCCCACGGTGCCGTCAGCTCCGACAGAGCGGTGATCGCACGGTCCGCACGGACCTCCTGGCCGACGCCCACCACCGTGTTCGCCACGATGACCAGCAGGATGACCGACATGTCGGTCCAGTCGCCGATCACCGCGGTCAGCGCCGTCGCAGCCAGCAACACCACGATCAAGGGATCACGCAGCTGCCGCAGGATCCGCTGCCACATCCGGGTCGGCGGCGGCTGGGGAACCGCGTTCGGACCGTCACGCGCCAGTCGGATAGCAGCCTCCGATGACGTCAGGCCTGCCCCGGCCGACGTCACAGCCCTTGGCGCACCGACAGCATCTCGGCCGCACGATGCCGCTCGCGACTCGGTTTCCGGCACATCCACTGCCCACCTCCGACTCGGCTGAACCGCTGTCATCCGAGTCCAGCAGCCCGCGCTCTACGGCGGCGAGGGACCAAAGTCCTCATCCGTGGGGGCAAGTGACCGTCACCAGCACAGTAAGCCCCGCCACAGCAGAGCGTCTTCGTATGCTGGAACCAGCAGTGAAAGGAGTCGACCGATGGTCCGAGTGTTCCTGGTCGATGACCACGAGATTGTGCGACGCGGGGTAGGCGACCTGATCAGCGCAGAGCCGGACCTCGAGGTCGTAGGCGAGTCAGGCACGGTCGACCACGCCCTCGCCCGGATACCGGCCACCAGGCCGGATGTGGTCGTGCTCGACGTCAGACTCCCCGACGGCAATGGAATCGAGCTGTGCCGCGAATTACTGACTCGCGACGACAGCCTGCGCTGCCTCATTCTGACCTCGTTCACCGATGAGCAGGCCATGCTCGACGCGATTCTCGCCGGGGCAAGCGGGTATGTCGTCAAAGACATCGGTACCACTGATCTCGTCGACGCCATCCGCGCTGTCGGGGCAGGCAAGTCGCTGCTCGACAACCGCGCTGCCGCCGCGCTGATAGCCAAGATCCGCTCCGAGGCAGAAGAGCAGAAAGGGCCCCTCGCCGGACTGACCGAGCAGGAAAGGAAGCTGCTGGCCTTGCTGGGTGAAGGCTTGACCAACCGGCAAATCGCCGCGCGGATGTTTCTGGCCGAGAAGACGGTGAAGAACTACGTCTCGCGGCTGTTGACGAAGCTGGGCGTCGAACGCCGCACCCAGGCAGCGGTACTGGCCTCCAAACTGGATCCGGCCCGGAAGGAAACGCACTGAGCAGCCATGGCAACACCGGCTCCGAGCCTCATCCGGCCCGGACGAACACCGAACGCCATAATGCTGCTATGCACGGTCCTACGGCTGCCTCGAATCAGAACGGCAGGCCCCCGGTGATCGAGACGCTGACCCAATCGCGGCTGCGCGAGCTCCTGCTCGAAGTGCAGGAGCGCATCTCGGAAATCATCGGCGTCCGCGACCAGATGGACCGGCTGATCGAGGCCATGCTGGTCGTCACCGCTGGACTCGATCTGGACAACACACTGCGATCGATCGTGCACACAGCGATCGAACTGGTCGACGCCCGCTATGGCGCACTCGGCGTCCGCGAGTCGGACAAGGGCTCCAAGAAACTGGCAGAATTCGTCTACGAGGGCATCGACGACCGCACCCGGGTGATGATCGGTGACCTCCCGGAAGGACACGGCGTCCTCGGCCTACTCTTCGAACAACCCAAACCGATCCGGCTGGCCGACCTGTCCCAGCATCCCTCGTCAGTAGGATTCCCCCCGCACCATCCACCGATGCGCACTTTCCTCGGCGTCCCCGTCCAGGTCCGTGACGAGATCTTCGGCAACCTGTACCTGACCGAAAAAGCCAACGGCCAAGAGTTCACCGCCGACGACGAGGTCGTCGTCCAGGCCTTGGCCGCCGCCGCAGGCAGCGCGATCGCCAACGCCCGCCTCTACGAAGAGTCCCAAGTCCGCCAGCAGTGGCTGGAGGCGACGCAGGAAGTCGCCACCGCGGCACTCGCCGGTGGCGCTCCCCCCGACCTGCTCCAATTGATCACCGAACGCGCCCTTGCCCTGACGCATTCGGCGACCGCCTACCTTGCGATGCCCGAAGACCCGGACACACCAAGCGAAGAAGTAGGCGAGCTCGTCATTACTGCGGCGGCCGGTGCTGACGCCGCCTCCTCGCTCGGGCGGCGGATACTCGTTCGCTGGTTGTCGACGACTCTGTCGTTTGAACGGATAACCGACCAAACAACAACGGATCTCAAGGCTGGACCTGACGGCGAGGTCGACTCGATCGAGACATTTCAACTGCGCGCCGGGCACTCTGTCCTCGGAGTACTCGCGATCGTACGGCCCGCCGGAATCGCGGCGCTCGACTCGACCGTGCGGAAAATGATGACCGCCTTCGCCGACCAGGCCGCGCTGGCACTGCAACTGGCCGATACGCAACGCCGGATGCGCGAGCTCGATGTCGTCTCCGAACGCGATCGCATCGCCCGCGATCTACACGACCACGTCATCCAACGCCTATTCGCGGTCGGGTTGTCACTACAGGGCACCGTTTCGCGGGCACGCGCGCCCGAGGTGAAAACCCGGCTCACCAACACCGTCAACGACATTCAGTCGATCGTGCAAGAGATCCGGCATTCGATCTTCGATCTGCACGCAAGCTCGAGCGCCGAAACACCAGTCCTGCGCAAACGACTACACGCCGTGGTCGGCGAGATGACCGGCGAAACCGATCTCCGAACCTCGATCAGACTGTCGGGGCCGGTATCAGTGTTGAGCCCCACCATGTTCGACCACGTCGAGGCCGTGCTACGGGAATCCCTGAGCAACGTGGTCCGGCACGCACACGCGAACTCGGTCTCCATCAAGCTCACGATCGGCGACGACGTCGTCCTCGAGGTCGTCGACGACGGCGTCGGCCTCCCCGACATCATCGAACGCCACAGCGGCCTCGCGAACATGGCTGCCCGCACCCAGGAAGCCGGCGGAACATTCGGCGTCGAACCGAACCCCTCCGGCGGGACGATCCTTCGCTGGTCCGCTCCCCTGCCCCAGGTGCCGCAGGACCGCATTCGAAGTACCTGATCGACCAATGACGCCCGCTGGCACTGGCGTTCGCGATTAACACGGCCACAGTGCACGCTTCGTCCGACCGCCGACTAACGTCCGTCGGGCGATGCCTAAACTCGTTCCCTTCCGATAAGCGATTGCTGCCGTTTAAGCTGAATTGTCGCACTCTTTACGATGCCGGAAACAGAGACTTCCTGCACAGTTCCATCGGGTTGCTGAATCGGATATTCCGTTCGGATCTGCTCGTCCAATAGATGTCGGGTGCCGCCGTTATCTGAAACGCTCCGCAGAATACTACGAGGATTGCCGTTGTAGTCTGCGATATTCGACAATTCGCCGACGATGTAGTCTTCCACTTCTTTTCGAGCCTCTGCCACAAGGGCCTTACCGAGGAGCTCGCTCATGTTGCCAATATCCACGGTTTCGGGCTCTCCACTCCCAGACGAAAAGGCCAATTGCACCCTATCAAGTATCAGCATTGTAAGCCACGGCTCCAGTTGCTGAAAGTACTCATATACCATCATCTTATCTGTGGAGTTGTTAATTTCTTCCGTCTCAATCCTTACAGTCCTATTCGTTGTTTCGACAACCTCGGAGTCGGAGACCACGGTCTGCTTCAGACGCCGCGACGTTTCGGTAACTTGCGAGCCCACCGCACCGTGAACCGCCTCACTGAACGCATTCCGTACGGACTCACTTCCACCCTGAGCAGAAACGTCCGCGCTAGCCTCTCCCGAGGCCACGGCAGTTGAGTATTCGCCTTCGAAAGATCCTCGGAAGTCAAAACTAGACTTATCACTACCCTCGCTCTTCGCTCTGGATGTATCGATCCGGCCGTATAGATCCTTGACTGTAGCGTCGTCCTGAGAGTCCAGCACACTACTGTCTCGCTGCACAGATGTAGTTTCGACTGATTCTGTCACGATCTTAACGGTCTTCTTTTTTCTAGGTTCTACGTTCGTCGTGCTCACATGAGCACCACGTTGAGTCTCGCCGGCATACATGTTCAGCCGGTACCTTTCGACCAAAAATAGTACCGGTGCCGGCAGGTGCGCCCGCATGCCAATAATACGATCAGAAACATCGAAGACATCCGACGAAGTTTCTGTAGCCGAATCATACAGAATAGCCGAGGAACCCCTAACAAAATAGATGTCTTCCGCATGGACTCCAGCGCCATAGAAGGCGTAGTCGAAACCGTCGGCGAATGGCTCCGGAATCGAAAACACTGTATTGACAGGGACCGGACCTACAACCTTGTACCCATTGGTCAAGTCATGCCGAATATATTCTCCACCCTTGAATATATGAAGCATCGAAGAAAACCGGCCCACGCCGTGCAACACTGAATCACAGCCTCGGGAGAACCAGTTCCCATCGGCGGACCGCCAGTGGCCAGCGATCGGAGAGGGCCCTTCATCGAATGTGCCCGTTCGGGAGTTGAACCGCGTGTACCTATCACCCTTGAAGAAGTATGTAAGCTCCGGAAATGACGGGCCACCCCATGTTGACGCATCGATTCCTGTTGCAAACACGAGTGGAAACTCGCCACAGTCCAACTCGCTACCAATCGGACACGGACCGCTTTCGAACTGCCCAGTTCGGACGTTCAATCGGTATTGCTCCTCACCCTTGAAAAGGAAGATGCAGTTGGGGTACTTTGTACCACAATCAGCTGCCGCGGAAAACGGCTCGAACGAGCTCGTTCCCGGAATCTGAAAGTCGTCAATAGGTCGTTTGAGCGAAATCAGCAGCGGACTCAAACTTAAACTGCTTTGTAACCTGAATCCATCGGTCGGCATGAGAATATCTCTTCCAGTTAGGCACCGGGGTGTCGTATGAGTATATTTTCAAAGCGCTGTCTCGCACATTTCCAAAACGTCGGTATCTGCAGCGAGAAATATTAACGGTAACCCTATTCAGCGAGAGCCGTAAATCCGCTTCCGCTCAGTGCAACCGCTAACTGAATCCTAATGTCGCTCGGGTTCCCCGTTCCCTCCATGCCGCTCGCGGTCTGATACCGGACGATAGCAGCAGTAGTCAGTGGTCCTAATGCACCGTCGGTGGGCCCTGGGTCGAACCCGAAGTACGCCAGGGCACATTGAATCCCGAGAGTATTCGTGAGATCTACAACGATCGCCGACGGATCATGCCCCTCATCCTTGACCCGCGCCGCATTTCGAAAACTCTGCGCGTTCAGAAGGTTTCGAATCTTGATCGTTCCCTGGTCGGGCTGAAACTTGCATTCGCTAGCCGCACCTGTCCAGTCGGCATTAGCAACGTAGTTCTGGAACCTCGGAAACTTGAATGCTGGACCCATCCCCCACGACATGCTCAGCAAGGCCAACTGGGCGTCGGCAGGCCATTCCTCGAATCCCTTGAATTCATCTCGTGATTTCAGGTAAGTTTCCATCTGATCGAGTTTCACGAAGACCATACGGTCGATCTCTTCGTCCGTGAGCTCTAGCTTGGCAAATTGCTTATATGCCCTATGCCCCTGGGCCGCTAGCCCAAGTTGAGCCTTGACCGCGTCCCAATCATTGGCGACAAGGTCGGGCCCCGCTAGGTCGCCAGCCGGAGTGGTCCATCGGTACTGGTTGGCGAGAGCGAGAGAAGCCTCACGTTCTTCAGCACTCGGTGCCGCCATGGCGTTCTTTGTTGCATCGATGAGGTTACCTACACCCGTACTAACCCACCCCTTCCAATCGCAGTACATGTAGTGCACACGACCTTCGAGCGGCGTGTTGAATGGGATCCAAAAGCTTCTGACTGCGTCTTTCATTGCTGGCCGTCCTACCTGGTACAGAGGTACCCGTTCGCATTTGAGATGCTGCTCGGTGTCTGCGACAGGCTCATCGCAGCTCATTGACAGTCTCAACTCGCGCAGGACGGTTGTGGCGAGTAGTTCGGTACTCGAATATCCGTAGCAGAGCCGTGCAGCACTGAGTGCTCGACGGCGCCTACATCAGCAACCTAGCTACACCCGCGCGGCTCCGGCCGTGTGCTGCTAGGGAAATGGGTCTGGCCCGGGGATGGCAGACTGTAGCCTAAGGCCACTCCTTCCCTTGTCGTCGAACAATCCTTCAGCTAGAGCGCGGCCAGGATCGCATCGCAGCGCTGCGGTGCAGAATTCACAGCGATCTGGAGGTCGACATCGGCTCTCTGATTGCGCGCGCTCTCCAAATCTGCGCGCGTTCAGGCGGAGGCGTTAGCGTCGCTGAGTAAGTCGAGCGCAGCCCGCAGTTTCGCGCCAGCTTCGGTGGCGATGGGTTGCAGCGCTGGGTCGTCGGTCACCTGAACCATGACTTCGGGGTTCATTGCTTCGACAATGATTGTGGCGTCCGCGGCTGGGTCGCGACGGACGACGACGTTGCAGGGCAGGAGCAGTCCGATCTGGCGATCGGCGTTCACTGCTCGGTGAGCTAGCGGTGGGTTGCAGGCGCCGAGAATGAGATAGTCCTCCATCTCCTCGCCGAGCTTGGCTTTGAGAGTCGCTCTCATGTCGATCTCGGTGAGAACACCGAATCCTTGCTGCGCCAGAGCGTCTCGCGTTCGCGAAACGGCTTCATCGAAGCTGGTGTGCAGCGTGGCGGTCAAACCCAGTTGCATCGTATTACTCCTTCCGAACGGTCAGGCCAGGGCCAGAAACAGCTTCTCCAACTCGTCCACGGTCATCGGCTCCGCGCGATCGACGGCACCGCCTTCCAGGCATTCCCGCAGGCCCGTAGCCACGATCTTGAATCCGGCGCGATCGAGTGCACGCGACACCGCTGCCAACTGGGTGACAACGTCTTTGCAGTCCCTGCCTTGTTCGATCATGGCGATCACGCCGGCGAGCTGGCCATGGGCTCGTCGCAGCCTGTTGAGTACCTCGGTGATCGCAGTGTCGTCGCCAACCATGCTCGTCCTCCTCGTATCCGCCCCACCTTCACTATACCCCCGGGGGTATTATGATCTGCTGAGAATGCCCGGCTGTCCGTCTCGCCGCGGCGAGCGGGCGTCATGAGAGGAGCTCCGATGGCTGCCATCACACTGTTCGTGGATCCGGTGTGCCCATTCGCATGGGTGAGCGCGAACTGGCTGCTCGACACCGCCGGTGATGAGCACACCGTCGCTCTCGCCCAGATGAGCTTGGCCGTCCTGAACGATGGGCAGACCGTCGACGCCCAGCATGCCCCGATGATCGCGCGGTCACGCCGCGTGGGACGACTCTTCGCCGCGGCCGCCAGGCGTCAGTTCTCCTTCGCGTCGCTGTACCGCGAGCTGGGATCTCGGCTACATCCGCATGGCGCCCAGACCGACGACAACGCGGTTGCGGCCGCGCTCGATGCGGTCGGGCTCGACCAAGGCCTGGCCGCTGCCCTCGACGACCCCGGCTTCGATGCCGACGTCTCAGCTGCCCACCGCATCAGCCAACAGGCGCTCGGGGGACGAGGCGGCAGCCCGATCATCTCGATCGACGGCCACGGCTACTCAGGCCCCGTGCTCACGGCACCGCCACCGGCGCGTCAGGCACACCGACTCCTCAACGCGCTGATCGACGCGGCGACCACGCCGGGTTTCGCCGCTCTACACCGCCCCTATCAGGGACCACCCAGTTTCACACCCTCCGAGGACGACCGCTGATGTGCTATCCCGTTACCTGCCGGACGTGCGGAAAAACCACCTGGGCGGGCTGCGGCGCCCACGTAGACGCCCTCCGCGCCGCCGTTCCCCCTCCGCGCTGGTGCGGCGGACACGAGGACACGAACACGCCGACCGATCCAGCATTCACCAACCACGCCGCCGCGGCTGGGAACCCACCAGCTGGCCAGGCGCCGCCTTCTCGCGGCTCCGGTAGACGACGTATGGGCGGAAGAGGTATCCGATGGGGGCGCTGAACGCATGGACGAGTCGGGTGAACGGCCACAGCGCGAACAACACCAGCGCGATCACCGCGTGTATCTGGAACGACAGTGGCGCCTGCACCATCAGATCACCGCGAGGCTGCAGGATCCAGATCGACCGGAACCAGGGCGACACCGTCTCTCGGTAGTTGTGCTCCTCCCCCACGACGCCCGAACCGATGAACGTGGTGGCCAATCCCGCCACCAGGGCGGCGACCAGGACGACATACATGATTTTGTCGTTGACAGTGGTGGCCATGAAGACGGGGCCGCGTGTCCGCCGGCGGTAGATCAACAACGCGATTCCCACAAGCGTTGCTACTCCGGCGATCGTGCCGAGAGTGATGGCTTGTACGTGGTAAGCGTGCTGACTCAATCCGACAGCGTCCGTCCATGATTGGGGAATGATCAGCCCGATGACGTGCCCGATGATCACGACGAGGATGCCGAAGTGGAACATCGGGCTGGCGATGCGCAGGAGACGGTTCTCGTAGAGTTGTGATGACCGCGTGGTCCAACCGAATTTGTCGTAGCGGTAACGCCACCAGGTTCCCACTATCACGATCGCCAGCGTGACATAGGGGACAACGTCCCAGAAGATCTCCCCCGCATCCATTTTCATCCGGCTCCTCCATGTCGAGTCGGTTCCGGTGAGGTGCGACGAGGCGGCACCGTGAGAGTGAACGGCTGTAATCCGATGGCTTCGGCCGGTGGGCCGGCCGCGGCGAGTCGGTGGGCTCGCCGTTCTTCCTGATCGGTGACCGGCGGTAGCGTCGCGCACACCGCGTCGACAGCCGGGGCATACAGAGACTTCCGTTCGGTCAATGCGCCGCGCAGGACTTCGAGCGGGATCCGGTGCTCGGTCAGCAGTCGCTCGCCCGCATCCGGGTCCCCGAGAGCGGCGAATTCGAGTACGACGGTCAAATGATCAGGCGCCTCTCGACCCAACGCCCGTACTCCGGCATCTCGGTAGGTTTGCAGGAAGGCATGCATGGCTGAACCACGGCTCCTGGTGTCGCCATCGGTCCAATAGGTCAGGTACATCGTGGCGCCCCGGCGCAGATCGAAGGTATCGACATAGTCGGTTTGCAGTGCGAGAAGGTCGGTGGCCCGCAGTGCATCCAGGGTGTTTTCGAGCAGTCGGCGTGGCTCTCCATTCGTATGGTCGAGCAGCTCTTGAACCACGGCGAGCCGGTTTGCGAGTTGTTCGTCGGGGTAGGACAGCAGCAGCGAGGCCGCCTGGCGGATCAGCCGGTGCTGCGTCGGTGCGCGGTTGGCCCGCGTGTGGCCGCGAAACAGCGATCTCATTGGTCTTCTCCGCGATGGTGCGCAGGTGGACGCGGGAACAGGCCTTCGGGGGCGCCTTTGCCGTCCCAGTTGAGCAGGTTCACCCGTGACGGTCGCGTTCGGTTGGCAGCCAGCGCTTCCGTGGTCTGCCGCTGTTTCAACGCGTGAAAAGTCTCGACAGCGACAGGAACCGGCCCACCGCTGGCCTCACCGAACGGGCCTGAGTCATACATCCCGGGCCCTCCTTCATAGGACAGGGCGCACTCGGTCGCGGTCTCTTCGAGCCGATGGGCCTCGGCCGCGTATACAGTCGGAATCACGTACCGCTGCTCGTACTTGGCCAGTGCGAGCAGTCGGTACATCTCATACATCTGTTCTTCGGAAAGCCCGACAGACTCCGGGATGTGCGGCTGGGTTTCCCTGCCCAGGTTGATGTCTCGCATGTAGGACCGCATCGCGGCGAGCCGCCGTAGCACGGCCGCGACGGCGGCGGTATCGCCAGCGGTGAATAACTCCGCCAGGTACTGGATCGGTATGCGCAGTGCCTCGAGAGCTCCGAACAGGTTTCCGAGGTCCTCGCCGTCGTGGCCGTCGCGACTGACGGCGTCGACGACCGGGGATAGCGGTGGGACGTACCAGACCATGGGCATCGTCCGGTACTCGGGATGCAGCGGCAGAGCCACCTTGTAGGTATTGATCAGAGCATAGACCGGTGATCGCTGGGCCGCTTCGATCCATTCGTCGGAGATTCCGGCAGCATGTGCGCCGGCAATCACCTGGGGATCATGAGGGTCGAGCAGGATCTGGCGCTGCGCCTCGTACAGGTCGGTGTCCTTCTCGACCGAGGCCGCCTCGGTGACGCGATCGACATCGTAGAGCACGAGCCCGATGTAGCGCAGGCGTCCCACGCACGTTTCCGAGCACACCGTCGGCAGACCAACCTCGACACGCGGGTAGCAGAAGGTGCATTTCTCGGCTTTACCGGTCTTGTGGTTGAAATACACCTTCTTGTACGGGCATCCCGACACACACATCCGCCAGCCGCGGCACCGGTCCTGGTCCACCAGCACGATGCCGTCTTCGGTGCGTTTGTACATCGCGCCGGACGGGCATGAGGACACACAGGACGGATTGAGGCAGTGTTCGCAGATGCGCGGCAGATAGAACATGAAGGTCTGCTCGAGTTCGAGCCGGACCTGCTCGCCCACCTTCTTCAAGATCGGGTCATCGGGAAGGATTTCCGGCGATCCGCCCAGATCGTCGTCCCAGTTCGCGGACCATTCGACCTTCATCGGCTTTCCGCTGATCAGGCTGCGCGGCGGTGCGACGGGCATCTGGTCGCCGAGCGGAGCGGTGATGAGGTTGTCGTAGTCGTAGGTCCACGGCTCGTAATAGTCCGACAGGGCCGGCATTTTCGGGTTGGAGAAGATGCGGGCCAGTTTGCTCAGGCGACCGCCATCCCGCAGCCGTATCCGGCCTCGCTTGTCGAGAACCCATCCCCCGCGCCAGCGTTCCTGATCCTCGTAGGTCCGTGGGTACCCTTGCCCGGGCCTGGTTTCGACATTGTTGAACCACACGTACTCGGTTCCAGAGCGATTGGTCCATGCCTGCTTGCAGGTCACCGAGCAGGTGTGGCACCCGATGCACTTGTCCAGGTTCATCACCATCGCGAGCTGTGCCATTACCTTCATGGCGGTGTCCTCCGGTCGGGACCGCGTCGGCCGCAGTCGCTCGTACGTTCCATCAGTAGGTCACCTCCTGGGACCGGCGTCGGACGACTGTCACTTCGTCACGCTGATTTCCGGTTGGCCCGAGGTAGTTGAACGCCCATGCCGTCTGCGCGTAGCCGCCGGCCAGATGGCTGGGTTTGACGAGTAATCGGGTGAGTGAGTTGTGGATGCCGCCGCGGCGGCCGGTGGTCTCCGACAACGGCACGTCGACTACACGCTCTTGCGCGTGGTAGACGTACACGACACCTTCGGGCATCCGGTGGGAGACGGTGGCGCGGCAGACCAGCACACCGTTGCGATTGACGGCCTCGACCCAGTCGTTGTCGCGCACCGAGATCTTGGCCGCGTCGACTGTGCTCATCCACATCGTCGGCCCGCCGCGCGACAGCGACAACATGAACAGGTTGTCCTGGTACTCGGAGTGAATCGACCACTTCGAATGCGGCGTCACATAACGGACGGTCAATCCGATTCCATCGGAGCCTGCGGCGCCGAGAGCCGGTTCGTCGAACAGCCGTGCCATATCCAGCGGAGGCCGGTAGGTCGGCAGCTGTTCGCCGAGTTCTTCGAGCCAGTCATGATCGACGTAGAAGTGCATTCTGCCGGTGAGAGTGTGGAAGGGCTTGAGTTCTTCGATGTTCACCGTGAACGGTGCGTAACGACGCCCGCCGGTCTCACTGCCCGACCATTCTGGGCTCGTGATCACCGGCACCGGCCGGGACTGGGCGTCGGCATAGGTGATACGGCGCTCTTCGCTACCTTCGGCGAGATGAACGAGCGGTCGTCCGGTCCGTTTCTCGAGCTCGCGGAAGCCCTCGACCGACAGGCGACCGTTGGATGTTCCGGACAAGGCGAGGATCGTGTCGGCCATCCGCTCGGCGGCGTTGACGGCAGGTCGCCCCTCGGCGGGCCCGGAGTTCATCACCCCGAACTGCCGGGCCAGTTCGTCGACCTCCTTTCCGGGCTTGGTGACCACGCCTTTGGTGTTCAATCCGAGGGTCTCGACAAGGGGGCCGAGCGCGGCCCACTTGTCTGCTACGGCGGTGTAGTCGCGTTCGACAACCGTGATGGGCCCCATCGTTTTTCCTGGTTCCGGTACCTCACCGGCGCTCCGCCAATCATGTTCTGTGCCATTCGGATATGCCATGGCGGCGGGGGTGTCGTGCTGCAACGTGGTCATGACGACGTCGGCGCGCGTGCCCAGGTGAGTGCGGGCCATAGCGCTGAACGTTCTGGCGATCGCGCCGAAGGCGTCGTAGTCGGATCGCGTCTCCCATGGTGGATCAATGGCGGGTGTGAAGGCATGCACGTACGGATGCATATCCGTACTCGACAGGTCTGCCTTCTCGTACCAGGTCGCTGCGGGCAAGACGACGTCGGACAGCAGCGTGGTCGAGGTCATGCGAAAGTCGATGGACATCAGCAAATCGAGCTTGCCTTCGGGGATGTCGCGCGCGGTATTCACTTGGCGGGGAGCCATTCCGGAATCCGCCGGGGCCGCCTGCAAATTCGACGTGGTGCCCAGCAGATGCTGAAGGAAGTATTCGTTGCCTTTGCTCGATGACCCCAGCAGGTTCGCCCGCCACACACTCAGTACACGCGGCCAATTCTTCGGGTTGTCCGGATCGGTCACGGCGAGTTCGATACTGCCGTCGGCCAGCCCTTCGGCGACGTAGCGCGGGATCTCCTTCCCTGCCGCGCGCGCTTCGTCGGCGATGTCGAGACTTGAGCGGTCGAATTGTGGATAGAACGGAGTCCATCCCATCGCGACGGCGGATGCGAGGACGTCCATGGTGTGCTTGTCCCGGAATCTGCCGCGGCCGATCGGGCTCGCCAGGGCATCGGCGCGGTACCGGTCGTATCGCCATTGGTCGGTGTGTGCGTACCAGTAAGAGGTGCCGGCCATTTGGCGGGGTGGACGTGACCAGTCGGTGCCCATCGCCATGGCTGCCCAGCCAGTGACCGGACGGCACTTTTCTTGGCCGACGTAGTGAGCCCATCCGCCGCCGTTACGACCCATTGAGCCAGTAAGGATCAGTAGCGCGAGGACGGCGCGATAGGTGGCGTCGCCGTGGAACCACTGACAGATACCGGCGCCCATGATAATCATGGATCGGCCGCCGGATTCCTCGGCATTGGCCGCGAACTCCTTGGCGATGCGGGTGGCTTGCTCGGCGGACACACCGGTGATGGGTTCTTGCCAGGCCGGGGTGTACGGCTGGGAGGGGTCGTCGTAACCGGCCGGCCACTGACCTGGTAGGCCAGGCCGTCCTACACCGTATTGGGCGAGCATGAGGTCGAACACCGTGCACACGCGGTGTTCACCGACTCGGCGCACGGGTACGCCGCGGGCGATGCTGTCGCCATGCCCGTCGATGGTGTCGAAGCTCGGCAGATGGATCAGGGCGGACTCCCCCGGCTCGCCGGCCGGATGCCCGACCGTCAGCGCAGGTACGAGATCGCCCAAGTCGAGGTTCCACTTCCCGACACCGGTGTCGCCGTAACGGAACCCCAGCGAGCCATGGGGTACCGCTACCGTGTTCGTCGCGCCGTCGATCAGGACGGGCTTGAATGCTGCGTTCTCGACCTCATGGCCGAGATCGGCCGCGGTGAGGTTCTTGCCGGGTACGAGTTTGCCGTCGCGCTCTTCGAGCTTGATCAGGAACGGCAGGTCGGTGTACTGCCGGACGTAGTCGACGAAGAACGGAACTCGCCGGCGGACAAAGCACTCGGTCAACACGACATGACCCATGGCCATCGCCAAAGCCCCGTCGGTGCCCGCCGCGCACGGCATCCACTCGTCGGCGAACTTGGTGTTGTCGGCGTAATCGGGACTGACACTGACCACCTTGGTGCCGCGATAGCGAACCTCCGCCATCCAATGCGCGTCCGGCGTGCGGGTGACGGGAACGTTGGAGCCCCACATCATCAGATACGCCGCATCCCACCAGTCCCCGGATTCCGGGACATCGGTCTGGTCGCCGAACACCTGCGGCGAGGCGACCGGCAGGTCGGCGTACCAGTCGTAAAACGAGGTCATCACCCCGCCGATGAGCTCGATGAACCGGGATCCCGCCGCGAACGACACCATGGACATCGCTGGGATGGGGGAAAAACCAGCGACACGGTCAGGCCCGTATTCCTTGATGGTGTGCACGTGCGCGGCGGCAACGATCTCGGTGGCTTCCGCCCAACTGATTCTGATCAGGCCACCCTTGCCACGGGCTCGCTGGTACCCGGCGCGGCGCACCGGGTCGCCCTGGATGTCCGCCCATGCCAGGACCGGGTCGCCGAGACGGGCCTTCGCCTCTCGGTACATCTCGATCAGCACTCCGCGCGCGTACGGGTAGCGCACGCGGGTGGGTGAGTAGGTGTACCAGGAGAACGCGGCGCCGCGCGGGCAGCCACGGGGTTCGTATTCGGGGCGGTCGGGCCCGACCGAGGGATAGTCGGTTTCCTGGGTTTCCCAGGTGATGATGTCGTCTTTGACGTAGATCTTCCACGAACAGGAACCGGTGCAGTTGACGCCGTGCGTGGAGCGCACGACCTTGTCGTGACTCCAACGCTCGCGATAGAAGATGTCGCCTTCGCGACCGCCCTCACGAGTGACCGTGCGCCCGTCATCGGAGATCTCACCTGGGACGAAAAACCGCCCGCTCCGGCGTAGCAAATCCTCGATCGGGCCACCGGTGTGCTGTGTGGTCACGGAACCTCCTTCGAGCGGAGCCGCTATCTCGCTTCGGCTGGAACCGGCTCCCTAGCATGCAGTTTCATTGCCGTGTAGGTCAGTGCGATGAGTGCCGTCACCACAAGCAACAGCAGGCCGACTGTGTAGTCGTTGCCGGCGGGGTCGTAGGTCGCTCCCATCACGAGCGGCGGGAAGTACCCGCCCAGGCCGCCCGCGGCCGCGACGACGCCGGTGACCGAACCCACGGACTTCGACGGCGCGCGGCGTGCGACCCACGCGAACACTCCACCGGTCCCGATGCCGAGGAATATCGCCAGCAGGATGAAGTCGGTCGCCGACCACAGGTCCGGGGGCGGCTGGAACACCGCGATCGACGCCATCACCGCCGTTCCGGCCAGTGAGGCGAGCACCACGTACTTGGGCGCGATGCGATCGGCGAGGGCGCCGCCGATCGGTCGGGCGATCACCGCCGCGAGCGCGAACGCCGCGGTGCGCGCGCCCGCATCGACGGCGGAGAATCCGTAGATCGTCTTGATGTAGGTGGGCAGATAGTTGCTGAATGCGACGAAGCCGCCGAACACGACCGCGTACAGGAACGACATCTCCCAGGTCACCCGTAGTTTCAGCGCGGCTTTCAGTTTCGGCACGACCGGGTCGGTGTTCGGATGGAACTCCGGTGAGTTACGCATCACCAGCATGCAGACCACCGCGGTGACCGCGAGGGCCGCCGCCACGATTGCGTGGGTTGCGAAAAGTCCGAACCAGTTGACGAATCGGGGCGTGAAGAAGGCCGAGAGCGCGGTTCCGACCATGCCGGCACCGAAGACGCCGGTTGCGAAGCCCCGCCGTGCGGGCTCGTACCAGTTGTTGGCGAACGGGATGCCGACGGCGAAGATCGTGCCGGCGATGCCGAGGAAGAATCCGAAGATCAGCAGCAGCGGATAGGATTCCGCAGCCCCGGCGGCACCGACGGCCAGAACCGGCAGGATCGATGCCAGCGAGATCGCGATGAACATGATCCGCCCGCCGAACCGGTCGGTGAGCGCGCCGACTGCGATACGGCCGAGCGAGCCGACCAGGATCGGCGTGGCAACCAGCATCGACGTCTCGGTGCTGCTCAGCGACAGGTCGCCGGCATAAGTGGTGGACAGCGGGCCGATCATGTTCCAGGCCCAGAAGTTGATCGCGGACACCCAGGTCGCGAGCGCTAGGTTCGACCCCCGTTGCTTACCGAGGTCGGTAACGGAAACGGTCACCGTCTCAGCAAACCACGACCCGCGGGCTCTCGCAGCGTTTCCTTGATCAAGTCACAGCGGGTGTCGCTGTCCGAGTGGAGTCCGACCCGAGATGCCCCTTATCGACTGCGACCAAAGTCCTCTCGCCGGTGTCGTTCGGCACTGTCGAGGTCGAGCGGCTGGTCATAGCGTCGGGGCCATATCCAAATCCCGATTCCCGAGGAGACCGTGATGCGAGCATGCGTCTACGAATCGATGTACGGCAACACCGCAGAAGTCGCCCGAGCGGTCGCCGAAGGGTTGGGTGTACACGCCACCGTTGAAGTTGTCGAAGTGGCGTCCGCGCAGCAATCCATACCCGCTTCGGTGGACTTGCTCGTCGTCGGCGGACCAACGCACGCGTTCGGACTCAGCAGACCATCGACCCGCGCAGACGCGGCGAGCCGGACCGATGACGCGGTCACGGTAGACATCGGAATCCGGGAATGGCTCGACGCCGCGAAACCGGTTGCCGCGGGTTCTCGCGCGGCAGCGTTCGGCACCAAGGTCGCCAAACCACCCTGGTTGCCGGGGTCGGCGGCACGCGGCGCCGGAAAGCGGTTGCGCAAACTCGGTTATCAGCTCGTCGACAAACCCATGGACTTCCTGGTCGACGGTATGACCGGTCCGCTCGCCGATGGCGAACTCGATCGAGCGCGCCAGTGGGCGCAGCGGCTCGCCGCCGCTGAAATCGAACGAGTCGCGCGCCAGTCCTGATCGCGAAGGTCGCCCGATGCACTACCCCGTCATGGTGGCCGAAATGGAACCCGAAACGGTCCTTCAACTCCACCGCACCGTCAGGGCCGATCACGCCGGCGATGACATCGGCAACGGCATGCAAACGCTGTTCCAGCTCACCGCCGACACCGGTTTCAGCCCGGCCGGGCCACCCTCGACCACCTACCACGGAGACTTCGCGCCCGGCCGGACGACAGAAGTCGATTTCTGCCTGCCCGTCGCGGCCCGCCGCAACAGCAACCTCGACCAACTGACAATCCGCTCAACCGAAGCCGGCCTTGTCGTTCGAACCGTTCACCGCGGCGACTACCAGACGATCACCCATGCCTACCGCGCACTCGACGATTGGCTGCGGGTTTCCCGGTTCCGGCCGATCGGGCCGCCAACCGAGGTCTACCTGGTGGCGCCTGACGAAGCGGTGGCAGCTCGAGACCTGGTCACCGAGATCCGAATCCCTGTCGTGCCGACCGACCTGAGCGTGGATGTCCAGTCGACAGTGGACCAGGCCGTGACGGTCGTACGTGAAGCGCTGATCGACGAAGGTTTCGTCGTGCTGGCCGAGATCGATGTCAGCGCGACGCTGCGCGCCGAGACCGGGCGCGCGGTCGAGGACTGTTCGATCCTCGGTGCCTGCCACCCAACGCTGGCCGCACACGCGCTCGAAGTAGATCCACCAATCGGCGCACATCTACTCTGCAACCTCGTTGTGCGTGCCACCGACGAGGGCGCCATCATCGAGGCGACGGACCCCCGCACACAGATGAACCAGCCGCACTCGTCGGACATGGATGCCATCGCAATGAAGCTACGAGCCGAGTTGGCGGCGGCGATTGCCACGGTCGCGGACCGATCGCCTCGTCTTCACGCGCGAGCAAGCGCCCCGGCAGCGGGGCCCGGCCAGGAACAGTGAGTCCGTAAGTCCCTGCAAATCGTCGACTTTCGCCTGTCGCAATCAGTATGGCGATGCGAAATTCTGAGATCAGCTCATTGCCGAAGGAGGAGCCATGACCGATCCACATGCTCTCGAACTGGCGGGCCGAAGCATCGTCGTCACCGGTGGCGCGCGAGGAATCGGTGCTGCCGTCGCGCGCACACTCGTGAAGTCCGGCGCCGGAATCGTGGTCGCCGATATCTTGGACCACGACGGTGAAGCCACCGCGTCCTCGCTGGGCTCATCGTGCATCTACCGACGACTCGACGTCACCGAGGAAGAGCAATGGCGGCGAGTGCTCGATGACGCCGAAGCGAACTTCGGGCCGCTCGCCGTGCTGGTCAACAATGCCGGAATCGTCGACTTCGGCAGTGTCGAATCCGAATCCCCCGCGATGTTCCGGCACGTCATCGACGTCAACCTGACCGGCGCCTGGATGGGGATGCATGTGGCCGTGCCACGCCTTCGCGCGGCGGGTGACGGGGTCATCGTCAATATCTCCTCGACCGCGGGCCTCATGGGCTACTCCGGTGTCGCCGGATACGTCGCCAGCAAATGGGGACTGCGCGGACTCACCAAGGCCGCGGCCATCGAGCTGGGCAAGGCCGGAATCCGCGTCTGCTCCGTCCATCCTGGCCCCATTCATACGCCCATGACCGCAGGCATGGACGAACAGATCGCCGCCCGACAGCCGCTGCCCCGTTTCGGCGAGCCCGAGGAGGTCGCGGCAATGGTCGAGTTCATCATCACCGAGGCCACCTTCTCCACCGGATCCGAATTCGTCATCGACGGCGGCGCGACGGCCGGCATGGACTTGGTCGAACAGCTGTGAACGCATCCGGCACGGCGGCCGCGGCTGGGGCGCAACTCCATGAAACCCATACCGGGCTGGTCGTTCTGTGCGGCGACCGCGCCAACAAAGTCAAGAAGCCGATCAGCACCGACTTCCTCGATTTCAGCACACCGCAACGTCGCGAGGAAGCCTGCGCGCGCGAGCTCGAACTCAATCGCCGGATGGCGCCGGATGTATACCTGGGCGTCGGGCATCTCACCGACCCGACCGGCGGACCGGCCGAGCCCGTTCTGATCATGCGGCGGATGCCCGAGAAGCTGCGGCTATCGACGCTGCTTGCCGAGTGGGGACCAGAATGTATCGACCTGAATTCACTGGTGGACACGCTGGTACGTTTCCATCGGGCAGCGCGCCGCGGACCCGAGATCGACCGAGCAGGACGGACCGAATCGGTGCGAGAACGTTGGCTGGCGGTGCTCGACACGTTGCGCCACCAATCATCCGACCTCATCGACCCGAGGGCATTGGCCAAGGTCGAGGCGCAGACGATGCGCTACCTCGCCGGCCGCACGCTGTTGTTCGATCAACGCATCGCTGCCGCCCGCATCGTCGACGGACATGGTGACCTGCTCGCACAAGACATCTTCGCGTTGCCTGACGGCTTCCGAATATTGGACTGCCTCGACTTCGACGATGCACTTCGCTACCTCGACTGCGTCGACGACATTGCTTTCCTGGCCATGGATCTCGAATTCCTCGGGCACCGCGGCCTGGCCGAACGGCTTCTGACCGACTATCTCCGCGCTACGGCGGATACCGCGCCGAGGTCGTTGCTCGACCACTACATCGCCTACCGCGCACTCGTCCGGGCGAAGGTCGACGTGATCCGTTTCGCCCAGGGTGAGGAAGCCGCGCGAGGACGGGCTCGTCGCCACGTAGCTCTAGCCGAGGATCATTCCGGCCGTGCCGTCATCCGGCTGGTGCTGATCGGCGGTCTACCCGGCACCGGTAAGTCGACAGTCGCCCAGGCACTAGCCGAAGAGACCGGTGCCATCCGGCTTTCCAGCGATCTCATCCGACGGGAACTCACCGACCGTGGTGCGCTGAGCGGATCGGCCGGCACCTATGGGCACGGGCGGTACTCTGCCGCCGGCAAAGCCATGGTGTACGACGAGATGCTGACCAAGGCGAAAAGGCTCTTAGAACTCGGTGAATCCGTCGTACTGGACGCGAGCTGGATCGACGCCGAGCAACGGGATCGCGCAAGATCCCTCGCCGCCGAGGTTTCCGCAGAGTTGGTGCAGATCCGCTGCTGGTGTCCCAGTGACCTGGCTCGACAGCGCATACGTCACCGCGGCGGCGACTCGGCGTCCGAGGTGACCGTCGACGTAGCCATGTCGATGGCAGCCGATGACGTGCCGCGGCCCGACGCTCATACCGTGTCGACCGACCAGCCACTCGCAAACACCATGGCAGCGGTCCGAGAGGTGTGGCATACCGCCGCGACAACTTCAGGGCATGACGCAACCCCGACGGATGTGGTCCACCCGATGGGATAGGACGATGTGGATCATGTCGCCGGTCGAATCACCCGGACCGCGGAGTCCACGTAACGGCTATCGTGTCAGGCGCGTTTCAAGCCGGCACGGAGGGCCGCCAGCCGCCGCTGATACTCATCGTCATCGATGTCGCCGCGGGCGAACCGATCCGCCAGGACTTGCTCGGGCGATCCGGGGCCGACGGGTGAATGGGAACGCGGTGGTGCCGAGATGATCCGCAGCGTCGCTATGATCGCGACTGCGACCAGCGCCCATGCCAGCACCATGATGAGGATCATCAGCGCGAATCCCCACCCCGTCATTCCATGATCAGACCAGTACATCATTGTGGTTCTCCTGTGTGATCTCTTCGGATCTGACCTCGACGATCTCTCGTACCGACGACGCGCAACAGAGTCCTTCGGTATGTCGGCTTCTGCCGTTGGGCCCAATTCGAGGGGCCTACCGCCGATTCCGAGGCCCTAAAGACCTCACACGGCGTGGCTTTCGGTTCTGTCGAACTCCGTGCCCCACGACAACGATGGAACCATGGCAGACAACGGCGGCTACCGAACGTCCAGGTGGTCGAGTTCGGCGGCCCTGAGCATCCTGCATTGTCCGCTCACCTGCAGGTTTGCGCGTGGTCTCACCGAGCTGCGCTACACCGGGCACAAGACTGGGCGCAACATCGCGCTGCCGGTCGGCTACACCCGACGAGACGACGAGGTCGTGGTCCGAGTGAGCCGCCCCGAGACGAAGACATGGTGGCGCAACTTCCTGACCCCGGCACCGGTCGCGCTGTGGATCGACGGACGGTGGCGCCGTGGCAACGCCCGCGTTCTCACCGTCCGCGATCGCGGATACACCCACGCGCAGATGATTCGGTCTCCGCACCCTCGGCCTGCGGCAACAACCAGTGACCCGCTGGTGCTGATCGATCTCGCGCCGGGCAGCGACGCGCTCGACAGCCCGGGTGCCAAACGCGGAAAGCACCTGTGGCGCCACTGGTTCACGTCGGTCACCGTCGGTGAAGTAGTCGGCTTCGCCGCACCCGCCGCAACCGCTGTTCTCATCGGACCCATCGACACCGCACCTGCGGCCGCGGCAGTGCTGACGGCGGGTGTCGCCGAGGGCCTGGTCCTTGGCGGGTTTCAGGCTCGGGTCCTGCGCACCGCCATTCCGCAACTGGCTTCGCACCGGTGGATCCTGGCGACCGCCGTCGGCGCCTTCATTGCATGGATGGCCGGGATCGGCCTGATGGCCGGCAACGGATGGCAAAACTTGCCGACCACAGCTGCGATCCCGATACTCGCTACCGCAGCACTGATCATCATCTTTTCTCTCGGCGTGCCCCAGTGGTTCGTCCTCCGAGACCATCTCGAAGATTCAGGTGGCTGGGTCGGCGCGACTGCCGCAGCTTGGGTCATCGGATTGTCGGCCTTCACCGCTGTCACCTCGCCGCTGTGGCAACCCGGCCAGCCGAGGTGGCTCACCCTAGTTATCGGCTTCGTCGGCGCTGTCGTCATGGCGGCGGCTATGGCAGCAGTCACCGGAGCTTTCCTGGTGTGGCTACTCAGGGCACAACCGCACGAACGCTCCTCCTTGGCGCGAGAGATCGAATGAGCCGTGATCTATACCCGAATCATGGATTACACGGTTTTCGACAATTCGGCCCCTTGCCCTCACAATGGTCACGATTTGTTCTCACCCCCTCAACGGTCGACTCTCGACCTCGCGAGCCTTGTAAGCTACCGTGTTCGGCCGACTACGGTTCTGTGTCGCGGCACAGGCTATTTCCGAAGGCCGCGATTTGTCTCCGTCGGCAAATAGACGAGCGCTGAGAGGAGTCGAATGCCTACAGATAACGTGGCAATCCATCGGTTCATTATCGGCGAGCTCCGCGCCGCGGGCATCGGCCGAAAAGACCTGGTCGGCGAAATCGGCCTGCCCCCATGGGCACTTGCGACCGACGATATCCAGGTCCCCAGTAGAACCCTCGTGCGACTGTGGGAGGTCGCCGAACATGACCTTGGAGATCCAGATATCGCTATCGCCTTGGCGCGGCGCTTCCGGCTGAAGACGCTTGGTCTCTACGACTATCTATTCGCTACTTCCCCGACCCTTGCCGCCGCATTAGCCACCTCCGAGCAACACCTCACCGCCGTGACAACCAATCACCATTGCAGGGTCGTCACCGACAACACTGGCGAGGTCACCTTGTACCTGGAGATGGTCGAGGGCGACGGACGCGGCCGTGACCACACTCAGCTGTGGATATTGGTCGGGGCGCTGACCAGAGCCCGCCAGGTACTGGATGCATCTATCAACCCCGTACGCGTCATGCTGCGACAAGCACCCCCGCGGCATATCGAGGCCTACACCAGTGTATTCGGCAGCGCGGCACTCGAATTCAGCGCACCTTACGACGCGATAACCTTCCGCGCCGCAGATGCCCATTCCCCCTTGAAGACCAGCGATCCGGCACTCGCTGCCGTCCTGCGTCCCCTGGCCGATTCGCTGCCACCGCCACCCCAGCCGCCAACCACATGGAGAGATCGTGTTGCCGTCGCGCTGTCGGAAGCCCTGGACGACGGCGACGTATCGCTGGACATCGTCGCACGACGCCTGATGACAAGTCCGAGAACACTGCAACGACGCCTCCAGGAGGCGGGCACCACCTGGCGCAACGAGCTGGACCGAGCGCGAGCCGCGCGCCTGGTCTCAGCCAGGTCGAGCCACCTGACGCGCGAACGCCAAGCCCAGCTGCTCGCCTACTCGAGCCCCACGTCGATACGCCGCGCCACACGGCGCTGGACGAGCCCCAACACCCGCTGATCCCGCACCACAACAGCCTGAGCCGCGAACTCGCGGCGCCCCGGCGCCCGTCAGCGAAGCGTTCTACTCGAGACTTCGTGCGGCGGGGTGCGTCTCAGCAGCTATCGGATCCACTGTCGAAGTCGATGCAATCCAGATGGGCAGAGCGATTCAATGGGCAGCCGCTCAGCGCCCACTCGGTTCAGCCGGCCGCGGGCATACAGCCCCGACTCTGGTCGATCACGGCGTCTCAGTCGAGGTCCCTGGCCGTTCCCGGACGTATCGTCAAGATCTCATCGACCGGCCGCCGCGGTGTCGGCGTAGGTGACGCGGTCTCGGCGGGGGCGACACCGACTCGGATCAGTACCTGAGGCACTCCATCGCAGACGATGAGCGGCTCGAGCGCCTTCCGCGCGCTGACCAGCTCGGTGATGTGAGTCAACGCGCACGTCGCCAGGCCTTCTCGCGTGCACTCCAGCAGTACCGCCGACAGAGCCTCACCGACATGCAGCCAGTCGGTCAGGCTGTTGCCCGCCGAGCTCAAGACGACAAGTTTGGCCTGGTCGTCTGTGTCGCCACGACGATCGGAGTGCGGCACTGGCGGGAACGTGCGCGCAACCGGCACGTGAGACGCTTCGGCACTCGAAGGCAAAGCGGTGCGGGGCACCCCTTCGCGCTCGGGTAGATGTCCTGTCCACCAATGGAGTTCAGCCTGGTAGTCCATGTCGTATCGCCGTTTCGCACTGGCCTCTCGCGAGGCGTCCGCGAGCAGCTGTCGAGCACTGTCATCCAGCACATCCAGCTCGATCTCATGGGGGCTTGCCAGCATCCGCGCCGACCGCATGATCTCTTCGAAGCCGGTCGGAGCAGCCATCGGTAGCCGGTCTGTGCGGCGCCGCTCGATCGCCGCCGCCCGAGCAATAACCCCCTCAGGAGGGTCGGGCCACGGCCGGAAGGTCATCCGCGCCAGCAGATCCGGGCGCTCGGGGTCCGGCACCCGTTCCAGCTCGGTACGCCATCCAGATGCCGTGAGTACGGTCCGCAGGTGATGCAGCATCGCACCGCAACTGATCACCAGCTGGCGGCCATTCGGGTCCGCAGCGGTCAATAGGCGGTCATTGTCGCGGTACAGGCTCAACTGAGTGCCGTCGAACTCCCACCGCCACGGCTGCGTGTTGTGGACCGAAGGCGCGCGGCTGGCCTGCTGCAGCGCCGTCCGGACCGTCGTCAGATCTGGAGCCGAGGTCGCCACATTGGCGTTGCTTTCCATCATGGTCCCAGTGTTCTCCCGGGCAAAGACGCTGCGTATGGGCATTGGATCCCTCATCGAGGGCCGATAGTCCCCGGTTCGCCCACCGGTCCAGCTCACTCGGCGAAGATCTCTCGTTTCCGGCGGACTGCTCTCAGGCGCCAGTACGCCCGAGCAGGAAGGCCACCAACTCCTCGCGATTGGTGACGCCGGTTTTCTGGGCGGCTCGGTACAGATGTCCCTCCACCGTCCGGGCGGACAAGTGCAGCCGTTCGGCGATCTTGCGGCTGGTCATGCCTTCGGCCACGAGATGGATGATCTCGCGCTCGCGGTTGGTCAGCGTGACCGGTTGGAACGCGCTGCGCAACGCGGGGGTATCGGCTGTCGCGCACGCCGATGCCAGCCGATGGGCCTCGGTGATCGCGAGTTGAGCGTGGCCATTGCGGCCGCTCGCGGCATAGAGGGTCCCGGCTTGGGCAGTTGCATCGGCCGCGGCGACCATGTCACCCATATTGCGATAACGAATCGCCGCCTGTTCCACGGCAGACGCGTCCCGGCGGGCGAGCGCTGCCGCGTGCTCTGCTGCGACATCGGCACGCGGACCCTGAACGATTCCCGTGAGCGTTGCCAGGCGGTCTGCACCGGATGGATCGCCGAATTGGGTGGCTGTTTGCCAGCAGAGCACCTCGTTGGCGTGCTCACCTCGGCTCTGCGCCCCGGCGGCTGCTTCGTGCACCGCGGCGACGGCCTCCGTAACAGCGCCCTCGGCAGCGAGTGTCCACGCCGCGGACATACTGGCGGCAGTGCGCATGAAAGTGTACTGAGCCGGCATCGCCACCTTCAGATTCGCAAGTGCCGCCGCTGCGGCGTCGTGGTGCCCACTCGCTGCGTGGGCCTCTGCCAGCCACAGCATCACGGCCGCGCGAAGCCCGCTGGATTCCGGATAGATATCGATCCCGGCGCGGGTGTCCTCGAGCCAGCGCACGGCGTCACCGAGGCGGCCGCAAGCAAGTGCGGAGTGCCCGAGCAGGAGGGTGATCTGGGCGCTGGCGATGCCGGGTGGTGCGTGTTCGGCTTGTTCGCGAAGGTGCTGAACGGTCTCCTGGTCCCGGTCCAGGCGACCGGCGAGCCGGTAGGCGCGAGCCTGGAGGGCGCCGAACCAGAACCGCAGATGTGAGGTTTCGGGGCTCTGTCGAGCGAGGGCCTGGCCGCGAGCGGCGGCCGATTCCATGCCCGAGATGTCGCCGATGGCGCCGAGCCCTTGGACGTGCGCCGCCGAGGCCATGACCGCGTGGAATGGCGGGAGGCCGGGGTCGGCCAGTGCTGTGGCTGCGAACTCCGCACCGCGGCGTGGACGTCCCTGCACCACGTGCACGCAGGCAGCGATTGCCTGGTGGGCTGCGTGAAGGCCGTTGAGTGCGGCGTCCGGCTCGTTGGCGCGCAATACGGTTTCCGCGCGCGCTGGGTCGCCGAGCATCCACACCAGGTTCGCGGCTCGCACGGTCGCAGCATGAACACGCACGGTGGCCGGTTCGGCCGATGCGAGACGCTCGAGAACCGCTTCGGAGTCCGCGCCGCGGCCCAACAGCACCAGAACCAGCGCGTAGGTCAGCTGTGTCACCGGGTCACCGCCGGCGATGCTGGCCTCGTGGGCAAGTCGTTCGGCTGTCGCGAGATCCAGAAGGTGCATCGCTGCGCGTGCCGCGACCGTCAACAGCACCGGTTCGGGCCGACGGTCGGAATCGAGCTCGAGCATGGCACGCTGCACGGCAGTCCGGGGGTCGGTGTCGCCCGCACGCGCGAGTGCGTCGGCCAAGCGGCCGCGGAGGGTGCGCAACCGCATCTCGCCCGCGGCCGCACGGCGGGCTTCGCCGAAGAGCGGATGGGCAAGCCGCACCAAGCACCGGCCCGACTCGGTGTCGACCTCGACAATCCGCTGATTCTCGGCTTCTTCGATTGCTGAGGCGCTGGTGAGCTGCGACAGTACCCCCGCCTCGATCGGCTCCGCCAACGCAAGAGCATCGACTACATCGCGCAAAGCACTGTCGAGCCGACCCATCCGCTGGGCGATCAACTCACCAAGACCAGGTGACACCGCCGGCTGCCCTTCCCACACCCACACTGACCCGACCCGGTGCAGGCGCCCCGCGGCACGCTCGTCATCGGTGAGCTGCCGCAGAAACAGCGTGTTACCGCGCGTGATGTCCCACAGACGGCGGAAGGTGGTCGACTCGATGTGGCCACCGAGTGCTGTCACTAGCAGGTGTCGAGTCTCGTCCGCGGAGAGCGGCTGCAACTCGATACGGTCGAGGATGCGCTCCTTCCACAACGCGGTGACCGAGGCCGGGCACGCCGTGTGCGAACGCACGGTCAGAACAACCGAGGCCAGTTGCCGAGTGACCAACTGGTGCACGACGAACGCCGATACGTCGTCGAGCAGATGAGCGTCGTCGATACAAATGAGGGCCCGACGTCCAACAGGTGCCACGCTCAGTGCTGAGACAAGGCGCTGAGTCCGGTCCAGAGTGTCGACGCCGAGCGCTGCCTCGGAAGCCACAGCTCCGAATACACCGAGGGCAATCGACCGGGACGATTCTGTGGCAGCGAACCAGGCCGGCTGCCAGCGCGACCCGGCCTGATGGAAAAGACTGCTCGCCAACCGGGTCTTGCCGATCCCGGCTGCACCGGAGATCACCAACCCGCCGGCCCGTATCGCGGCCTCGGCCGCGCGCACCTCTTCGACGCGACCAGTCAGCGGCCACAGCGCGTCGCTTCCCGGCGCGCCGCTCGAACCGGGAACGCTACTGACCACCATCGCCTTCGGCCAGCGCAGCCCGGAGCTTATCCTCTGCGATGCACAGGAACGTGGTCACGGATTCGGTCGCGATGTCGAGGTACATGGCCAGCTGCTCATCCGAGATTCCGGTCTGACGCAGACGCAGGGCGAGCGAATATGCCTGAGGTAGCCGGCTCAGCGCCTGCTCGATACCCACGCGGTCGTCTGGCGATGGGGCCGTGTCGCCGCCCATTCACCCTCCTGACTGTACCGCCGATGACGAGAATGATCACGCCTCGAATGCTTGGCTCAGTGGCGCTTGCGCAGGTAGCACGGCACCTCGCCGCTGGGGTGCAGCACCAGATCCGCCGTGATCGGCACGTCGCCGGGCGGGGTGACGAACTCGAATTCCCGGGTCAGGCCCGCCAGCACGATCGCCGCTTCCAACATCGCGAATCGCTGTCCGATGCAGCCACGGGGCCCGAATGCGAACGGCATCCAGGCCAGCTTGTGCCGCCGCTGATCATCGTCCGGGGCGAACCGCTCCGGATCGAAGCGCTCCGGGTCGGGCCACAGGTCGTCACGATGATGGACCACCCAGGTCGCGATACCGATGTCAACGCCTGCGGGAATCCGATACCCACAGATCTCGGTCTCGTCGACGCAGTTGCGTGCGACGAACGGAGCCGACGGATACAGCCGAGTCGTCTCCTTCAACACCATCGTGGTGTACACGAGCTCGCCCGCTAACCGCGCATCACGCGGCGCACCGCCCGGCACCTGCCGCACCTCATTCCACAATCGTCGCTGCGTCCAGGCGTTCATCCCGAGTAGCCGGAATGCGAACATCAACGCCGTTGCCGTGGTCTCGTGGCCGGCCAACAGGAAGATCTTCACCTGGTCACGAATCTCGTCATCGGAGAGCGCTTCATCACCACTGCGGGCCGAAACCAGGCGGCCGATCAGATCTGAGCCAGGCTCGGCCGCGGCACGGCGATGGGCGATGATCTCGTCGCAGATATCACCAATGTTGTTCTGTGCCCGAATAATTCGCCGGTTGCCCGGTGTCGGCCAACTCAGCGGCGGCCACACGGGCGACATCGCACGACGCAAAACCGCACGGCCGAGCACCGGAAACGACGCTCGCACCGTGCCGACCATCGAGGCCGCGTCCTCCCCGAAAAGGATTCGCCCGACAATATCGAGGGTCAGCCGTACCATTTCGGCTCGCAGGTCGATCAGACGGTCAGGCATATCCCGCCACTTGGCGACGGTCCGGTCGACCAAATCGGCCATAACCCCGGCATAGGAGTCAACACTTTTAGGCGTGAAGAGCGGCTGAATAAACCGGCGTTGTCGCTGCCAGTCGTCATCTTGGCTGGTGAGCAGCCCGTTTCCAAACAAATCACGAATCGATCCGTACGAAATTCCGTCCTTGCGGAAGTTTCGGCTCGTCCCGGCGTTCAGCACCTGCGCCGCGCCATCAGGATGGTTGATCAGATAAAGCTCCCGCCGCAACCATGGCGGACCTAGTTCGAACCGGGCAACATCACCGCACTCGCGGAATCCACGCATACTCGCGCCCAGCGGATCACGTATGAGATCCATCGTCGATCCGAACAACCACGAACCTGTCACCGTATTGGGCGCAGGCGCTCGAGTCGCTTCCAGCGTCATCGTCCGACTCCTGACTTCTGTAGGCTCACGCGCCGAGCCCGCAGGCCACGGGGCATGTTGGAACGTTCTCAGTCCACCAGCCGGCACCTGCGGCGGAGCGAGTAGTCGCATACTCCATCCGTCTGCGATCGAATGACGAGCCCGCAGGCCAGTCCTGGAGCAACCAAACCGACAAGTCTCGGCCGGCATACCTCACAGTTGAATGGCCGGGCTCTCGTAATTTGCGTAGATGATTACTCACCCTGGCGCTATCGCTCCAGCCGACTCTTGATACAGCGGGGGCAGCGTTGACGGGATGGACAAGAAATCCCCGTTGACTCTCGCTGTTGGAGGAATAGCAATGTCGATCATGCAAACAACCGGACGCGCGGCAGCAATCGCCGCGATCGCAGCAGGTGCAATGATCAGCGCACCGGCCGTTGCGTCAGCTCATCCGGATGCAATTCCGCATTATCACGTGTGGAACGACCTAAACAACACCTGCCCAGACGGCATGAACGAGTGGAACATCTCGGTGCTCAACTTCCAAATCTGGGCGCTGTGCACGAATTAGTCGGCGGACTCAGTAATCGCAGCGGGGCGAACGTGCCGGTAGCTCTGATACCACGGAGATGCGCGGGACCGACTGCCTCGCTCCAAGGCCCTCCTGGCCGCGGCGGATCAGCCGGGCCAGGAGGGCTCATTGGCGCGCTGCCCGGTCCCGAGCGATGAACTCACATCCCTGTCGAGATGCCGAATGCGGACAGTATCGATACGATCACAGGTTTGTCAGATGGCGGACAACACTTTCGATGACATGTCAGATTCTGTCCGGTCAGCGTTGTCGGTGCGCGTTCTTGTTCGACCAAGGGAGCGGTATGGGTACCGACAACGTCACCATCCATCGGTTCATCATCGATGAACTCGAGGACATGGGCATCGCCCGGCACCGCCTGTTCCAAGAGATCGGCTTACCAGCAGGGATTTTGGCTGCGGCGGATGCTTACCTGCCCAGCCAGACGCAACTGCGATTGTGGGAAGTCGCCGAACGCGAACTCGATGACAGCGACATCGCGATCAACGTCGCCGACCGTTTTCGCCTGGGTAGGCTCGGACTCCTCGACTATCTATTCGCCGCTTCGCCAACCCTTCTACACGGTTTGGCAATCAACGAACGCTACAGCACCGCGATCTCGACCAACCACTACTGCAAACTCGATGCCGACACCGGCGACGAGGTGACGTTGTCCATAGAGATCATCGACGGAGAAGGCCGAGGCCGCGATCTCACCCAACTGTGGACACTCGCCACCACCCTGACCAGATGCCGCCTAGCACTCGACGCACCACTCGACCCACTACGAGTCACTCTGCGCCAACCTGCCCCAAAGGACCTCGACGCCCACACCGCGATCTTCGGCAGCGCGATACTCGACTTCGATGCTCCGATGGACGCGATCACCTTCCGGGCAGTCGATACTCGCCGCCAATTGGTCACACAAGACCCGACATTGGCTCGGGTTCTACAGCCGCTCGCAGATGCGTTGCCGCCTCCCCCGACTCCGCCGGACACCTGGATCGAGCAAGTCGCGAGCGCGATATCACAGGCATTGGACGACGGGCAGGTGTCCCTGCCGGTCGTCGCCCACCTATTGATCACGAGCCCCCGGACCCTGCAGAGACGATTACGCGAGGCCGGCACCACCTGGCGCCGCGAACTCGACCGTGCCCGCGCGACGCGGTTGGCCGAGCAAGCTCGCGACGATCTCTCCCGAGACGGTCGCGCACAACTGCTCGCATACGCCGATCCCGGCTCGACGTGGCGGGCCGCCCGCAGATGGTCGGCCACGCTGCCCGCCCATTCACCGAATCCTCGTCAGAAGCCCATTTCAGGCGATCATCGGAAATTCGACAAGCCGGACATCCTGAAAACCCGGGCCACCAGTCGCGGCGGATTGAACTGGAACGAAACATCAGACCGCTCCCCCATCCCCGTCCAAGACCGCGACCAGCGGCGCGCGGCCAGACCTGACCGCTCACGCTCGCCCAACGCGAGACCGAGAGCAGATGCCGAATTACGGACTAAGCCTCAGCATTGACCTGAGGCCAGGTCAACAGCGCGGTTCGCTAACCGCAAGTTCTTCTCCGGCCCGAGGACCCGCCACGCCTTCCCCTCCGGAACGCTGCGTCGCCAGCGTCGTTCGAGCTCTCAAGCCACACGCGCGGCTACAGGCCCGTGAGCTACATCGAATCCAACCTCCACCCACCCTCGACCCGGCTCACCCGACACCACACGCGGACCGAAGTCCGGACGACCATCAGACGCCGTCGGACAATCGGCGGCGATTACGTGGGGTCCCGCGCAGAGGACCGTGCCAGCACGGAGGCCCAGTACCCCGCAGATACCCACACTGGATGCATCCAAGTCGGACCTTCCCCCGAGGAGCAACCATGAACACCAAGATGCTGTCCACGCTCGCCACCGCGGTAGCCATCGCGGCCGCCCCGATGCTCATCACCAGCGCGCCGGCCGGAGCCACAGCGACCGGCTTCGACGCCGTAGGCGGCCGCGAGAAAGTCAAAATCACCGTCCACGCCGACGGCGGCGGCGACACGGGGTGCGCACTCTATCTTCGCGACGGCGGGATCCAGCACCCGAGGTTCGACGTGCCCGCCAACAGCTCGAGGTCCTATGTGTACCCGGTGAAAGAGACCGGCCAAGTATGGATTCAGGTGTACTGCGACCGGCGCGTCGACGGCAAGAACGTGGAGATCCTGCCCGCCAACCCACTGCTGGACGCGGTAGACGCCGCCCTCGCCGGCGCAGGCAGTTCAGCACTGGTGACCGACCCGGCCATGCGTTGACCGCCTGCCGGTGCTCCGAATCATCCATAATCGTGCGATGTCCGGGAGGCTGAGCGCCTATGTCGCACAGGAACGTACGCGAAGGGCCGCGCTGCGCACGCGGTTGAGTAGGGACTCTCGCGCGGCATTGGGCCGCCGTGCGGGACGGATCGGATTGTTTCCTGCGGTCCTGCTGGCGCTGCTGGCTGGTCTGGGCGTGGCGTTCGTCGCGTACGGGCTCTTGCGATTGATCACCCCGGTCGACGCGAGCAGGGCCGCCGCCGAGATCGACGTCACCCGCGTCGCGTTGACCGTCGTCGCTGGCGTCGGCGGCGTCGTCGCGTTGGTGATCGCCTACCGCCGCCAACGCGACCTAGAGCAGTCCCGATTCGTCGAACGCTTCGGCGCCGCGGCCGCCCAGCTCGGGGCGACCGATGTCGCGGTCCGCATCGCCGGGGTCTACGCGATGGCCGGTGCCGCCGACGAATCCGAAGGGCTACGCCGCCAGCAATGTATCGACGTGCTGTGCGGGTACCTCCGCCTGCCATACAGCCCCGAACTCGGAGCCAACCACCAGAGCAAACTTGTCGTCAAACAGCACCGAGCGACAGCCGATGGTACCCTCGCCGACGACCAAGAACACCATCTCGAATACCGGCACAACGACAGGGAAGTCCGTGCCACGATAATTCGCGTCATCGCCGATCGTCTCCGCCAATCAGCCGAGGACAGCTGGTCGACGAGCGCCTTCGACTTCCGCACCGCGCACCTCGAGGACGCAGACCTCAGCGGGGTGACGTTCTCGGGCCCTGCCCGGTTCGACGGGGTGACCTTCGCCGGCCCCGCCTCGTTCGACTGGTCAATCTTCTCCAGCTTCGCCGTGTTCTCCAATGCGACCTTCAGCCGCAACGCTAGATTCAGCGAGGTGGCCTTCGCCAGCTCCGCCGTGTTCGACGAAACAACCTTCTCCGGCAACGCCGTATTCGACAAGGCGACCTTCGCCGGGTCCGCCCGGTTCAACGGGACAACCTTCTCTGGCGACGCCAGGTTCAGCGAGGCGGGCTTCACCGAGCACGGCTGGTTCAGCGAAGTGACCTTTTGTAGCGACGCATGGTTCGAAGGGGCGACTTTCTACAGCTTTGCCTCGTTCGAGCGGGCGGCCTTCTCCGGCCCCGCCAGGTTCAACGAGGCGACCTTTTCCAGCGACGCTTGGTTCGTGAACGTGGATTTCGGTACTGAGACCATATCGTTTGTCCGCCCGAAACGGTGGGGGCCTCCAGCACCGGTGTTCGACTGGGACCAAGCTGCCAGCTCGAAGCCCACCAACGTAGAACCACAGGACTGGCCACCTGCTCCAGCGGCCGCGTCATAACCACACCTGGAGCTGTGTCGGATCCTCTAGTTTTCATGCCTGACCAGATTCAACGGCTCCCCCGACGCAGCTCGCCAGTTTCATCGACGTCCCAGTCACCCGTGCCGTCCACAAGACGGGAATGTTGCTCGCGATCGAAACTTTCCCGGTCGCCTCTGGTCACCGACCACTGGTTCTATCGGTGACCTGTGACGTTACTCATCGGTGAATGTTACGCCTCTGAAACGCCATTGGACTGCCACGACTGCGATGCTCAGTCTCGCGAACCTGCTGCTCGACTCGAGGATGCCGAGGAGGCGGAAACCTGCTGCCGTCGCGTGGCCGACGCCGGCGGCGAGGAGGCGATGTTCGCGCTCGCGAACTTGCTGGTCGAACGGAATGAGGTGGAGGACGCCGAGCATTGGCAACGACGCGCAGCCGAGGCCGAGGCGACGATCTATCTCGCGAGCCTGCTGATCGAACGCGCAACCCGGAAGGAGCCGAACAGTGGCACCGGCGCGCCGCCGACGACGCGACCATCAAAGACCACGCGAACCCCTGACTGCACCGAACATGAGCGCTGCCCCACCCGTGACGCGCCGAACATCGGGTCGAGTAGTCCTCTACTCGCGCGACACCATCGCGAAAGGGCGACGATCAGGTCAGAACCACTCTCACACGACGGGACAAGGAAATGGCCATCGACAGCGAGCCGCGGGCACTGGCAGCAACCGTACTAAGCGAAATCCTCTCCTACATCAAGGGTTCTCGGCCGACGCGCACCGACGGCAAAGCAACCAGCGGATATGTCTATTGCCAGATCACCCCAGGGCTCATGGTCGCGCCGGTGGATTACGCGAAACCATGGGATCCGATTGGCGGCATCCCAGGCCGTACAAGCCAGCCGCCCGAAGGCTCGACGAGCCCTCCGCCCCCAACAGGCGACACCGCCAGGCGAGCCTATAGGGCCTCGTTCTACACCGCTCAGCGGTTCAACAAACTACTCATGGTCACCAACGATGGCACTACCCAGTACTACGCCGGCGGTGGCCGAAACCTTAGTTTCCAGTACGACGGCCTACTCCAGGCGATGGAGGCCCCGCCCGCACCTCCGCGGTCAGCCGAGGAACAGGCCCGAATCACAGCAGCGGAAGCGGTGCTGTTTGATCCTGAGACTGGCGACGACACGACGACATACGCCCGGTATCAACGTAACCAAGCGGCATACGCCGAGGCGCGCGCAGCCAAAGCTGCGGCCGAAATCGCGATCTTGAGCGATCCCGACCGAGCCGGATCCGCACCAGTCCTGCTTCAGCCGCTCGCGGTAAAACTCAATCAAGCGTTCAATAAATGGAAGACGCAAGGCGCCGACGAAATCGAGGAAGCGTTGGCAACGCTCCAGTCTCTCGGAATACCGATGGAACAGGGCATGATCCAGCGTGCCAGAGAACTGCACGAGTCGTGGCTGGTTGACTATCCTGGCCTTTCCGGACTTTCTGGGGCAAAAGAGCCGTACACCTATGTAGATCCCAGCCAGTGGGCTGAGATCGACGCGAACGATATCGGTTGGACAACGCTGGAGCATCAGTCACGGACGTATACCAGCCATTTTGAGCAGCATGGATACAATCTGCATACCGGCGCATGGGGCGGCAGCAGCCAAAACACGAGTGGCACCGCTGGTGTTAGCGTCTTCGGGTTCGGGTTCTCCGGAACGTACGGAGAATGGGGCTCGCAATCTCACTCGAATTTCACTGATACAGGTAGCGACGGTACGGTGCTTCGCGACGACGCGACGGACCTCTCGATAAGACTGGAGTACGGACTGTGCGAAATCAGACGTCCGTGGCTTGTGACCGACTTGTTCCAGATGCAGAACTGGTATCTGCGTGGTGAACGCAAGGGAGCCATCAGCTCCGGGACGGTCGACGATCAAGTCGGTAATACCGACAAGAAGCTCCCGATGATTCCCACCGCGTTCCTTGTCATCCGCAATGTACGGATCACGACGAGCAACTGGGGGTCAACCCGCGATACACTCCAGACCTACTGGCATGCCAATGGTCGGTCAGATCGCAGCGAGGGAAGCTCGGTCAGTGGAGGTGTAAGCATTCCAGTCTGGGGTCCTATATCAATTGGTGGCGGGTACTCGCATAGCGAGCAAGAATACGGCGGTGACTTCCGGGATGAAGGAGGTAACGACGTCCGCAACGATTTCGGCGCGCATTTCGAGGGCGACACATTGGTAATCAACGGCGCGCAGGTGGTCGGCCTGCTCGGAGAGATCATTCCGATGTGCCCACCGATGGATGACCCGGCCCTGGTCGACGACAATCAGTGAGGAGATCGTCATGCCATCGACTATTGATGACCTCGCCGAGGCCCTGCGCCAGTTCTTTGCCACGAAGTTCCCACCGACAGGTAACGGCGGCCAAGGCAGTACGCTCCTCTACTTCGACCCGCTCGGATTCCCATTGAGTGCTTCCGAATTCTCCGGGACCGGACCAGATCACGCAGGAGACCTGCTCGCGCACCAGCGGGCTGCCGAACTCGCTGACCAAATCCCTGCAGCTAATGCCCTTACTCAAGGAACTTACATTCCGCGAGGCGGAAGCAAGCTTTCGCGCTGGTACGCCAGCCTAGTGCGAGGCAGTGGCCGCCCACCGCCCTCCGAGGCCAGCGCGTTGGCAGCGTTCGAAGCAGCAAAGACCGAAGCCATGCAGTCTCTTTCGAATAACGAACTGGCTGTGGTATCCGCACTAGATGGGTCTACCGCTGCCACAGGCACAAACGACAGATACTACGCCACATCTATGACGCCGGTCGATTGGTACGAAGAGACCAGCACCGTATGGCAGACATATTCCCTGGAGGCGACCGATGACCCGACTCCTGCACCGAGCGCGCCACCTTGGGTGCCGCCCAAGCCCCCGATGAGGTACCGCGTGCTCCCGATCCCGGACTGGGACCCGATCGATCCGCACTCAGGTAGAACAATTAGCGCGATAGTTGACTATGTGCGTGTTGCGACAGAATCCGAACGGCTCAGAGAACTCACCACAGGTGAGTCAAACACTCCCGATTCGATGGGTCCGTGGCACAGCGCAGCCGTCGATGAACGCGCGATTCGGGAGCTTGTCCTAACCGGGGAGCTTCCGTCGTTGACTCCAGATCGAATTGGTCTCGCAGTATCTGAACTCACGCAGGAAACCCCACGTCGAACCCGGTTGGTGAACTCGATTCGAACCACACCTGTCGTCGACGACACGGGGTGGCGAATTATCGTTGCAGACGACACCGTTACAGAGACGGCTCTGTTCGGGTGGAACCCGTCAGATTTCGCCGTTGCCGGTGAACGGTCGACGGTCGACGCCGTCTTGGAAGCGACAACCGCTACGGAGCCGAGTTCCAGCGACATCTCCGTCCAATTCGAATACTGTCTCGTCCGCTTTGATCGTCCGTGGTGGGACGACGTCTTTCTCAGCCGCTCCGACTGGCAAGTCGCGGGCTATGCATCAGGGCAACTCAGCAGCGGCGGCGCAGGCCAACCGATAGACCCGTTGACCATGGTCACTGTAGGCATGCTTGTCATTCGCAACCTGTCAATCACGGCTAGGTGGTCCAGCACCGATCTGCAATCTCTGCCCCGAAGTACAAGCATCGGGCCTTTCTGTATCGCCGCCGCATCATTCGATGGCGCTACCGGCAAGCTGACACGCAACGGTTACCAGGCCATAGCTTGGTTGTGCCAGGTGCCACCTAAGCTGCCACCGAAATAGAACATTGACGATAGGTACGACAATCCTCAACTCGCGCTATTTTGGATACGAATAAATAGGAAGGAACTGTTACCGCTGACGCCTCCTAGCATCGGCATCCCCGGATACCTCCGCGCCGTAAGGCGGCGCGGAGGTATCCGAGCAGTAAAGCTCCATTCGATCATTCAACTCGGTACGTCACGTAATAAGCCGATCCTTCGACCTCGGAGTACCCGAATTTGGTCTGGACGGTACCCATCTCGGTTTCGAACGCCTGCACTGAGGCTAGTAGGTCATTGCCGCTGGTATCTTCATCCCACAGCGATATGTTGACGGCATCGGTGAACTCCACTGAGACGTTTGGCGTGAGTAGCTGGCGCCGCTGAATTTCTTGCGTATCCTTATCCGGCGGCCAGATCGAATTGTCGATGTCGCCGTCGGTGTCCGTCGTTATGAAGAGATCGTCTGGGCTCGCCGAGACCTCATCTATCGCTACGACGAGGTCGGCTATCGATTCCACTGCGTCGCCCGGAGAGATTCCGTCACTCAATTCACGTGGAAGAGTCGAGCGGAATGCGTCACCGATCACCGACCCTAGAGAGTCGAGATCGGTTCCGGAGGCTTCTTTGACGCAGTACACCCGAGTGATCGTTACGGTTGCCATGGCTTGCTCCTCGTAAGACTGGTGGTGGCATCTGAGGCTTCCCAGCGTGACGGTGAACACGTGCAATCGCGCGAGTAGGCGGTTACTCGATTCAGGTGGGAACTCTAGCCAGCTGAATACGCTATCTGCGGCCGTTCATGTGACGCCGACCATGCTCCGCACCGAACCACCTGCCTGACAGGTAGCGGAATACTCGTGCTGACCCTCAAAGCTGGGCGCATCCTGAGGGGTACATATCGCGCTACAACGAGCAGGAGGACCTATGGGCACCGGCGTCTATTTCCTACGATCGTCAGAGTACGTTCGGTACGACAGAGGCAACGACGCGGTTGACCATGGTTATCCCCTTGCAACCGCACCGAACTGGCCGGGACTGACCGATGTTGGTTTCGACACAGGTATCGACACAGCGCTGAATCTCGGAGCAGGTAACCTCTACTTCTTCAAAGGTGCCGAATACGTTCGGTATCGCGTAGCCAACGAGGAAGGCGTCGACTTCGGGCCAGAGCTGATCAGCCTTCATTGGCCCGGCCTGGCTGATCGAGGGTTTGCCGACAATCTTGACGCGGCGATCCTCTATGGCAATGGCTACGCATACTTCTTCAAGGGTTCGCACTATGTCAGGTACAAGGTCGGCCAGAACGAAGGCGCAGACGCCGGACCGATACCCATTGGCGCAGAGTGGCACGGCATGGACGAGGCCGGCTTCGGCGGCGACCTGGATGCTGCCATCACATGGGGTAATGGCAGCACCTACTTCTTCAAGGGCGATAGTTACGTTCGTTACGATCATGCTGACAACGCCGTAGCCTCAGGATATCCCCTGTTGATTGCGAACCACTGGCCTGGCATGGCTGCTGCCGGCTTCAACGGAGGGCTGGATGCCGCCATAGATGTGATCGATCTGCGCCAACCGCTTCTCGGTGATACGGCCCAGCAACGGCCAGCCAGCATCGGTGGGCCAGCATTCGTGGACCTGCCGTGGCGGGGCGTACTTCATACCACCGAAGGCACGAATCTCTCAGGCGCGTTGGCTACCTTGGATGCGAAGAAGGCGTGGCCTCACATCACTATCGAACCCGATACCCTCACGATCGTTCAGCACTACCCTTTCTCGCGTGGCGCGAGAGCACTCACAGATCACGGGTCACCTCAGAATGCAGCCCGCTGCATACAGATCGAGATTGTCGGATTCGCCAGTCAGACACAGGACTGGGCGCCCGAACGATTGGCATTCATCCGTGAGGTTATCCGTCAGATCGAAGACCTGGTCCCCATCCCCCGGACGTCCGGGCTCAGCTTTCTCGGCGGTGGAGACCACCCGGCGAATCGGATGTCAGTGGATAGTTGGCGGCGTTTTTCCGGCTGGTGTGGACATCAGCATGTACCGGGCAATACTCACTGGGACCCCGGCGCCCTCGATATCGATGCTCTGTTGTCCGCCTGACATGGTGCCTCAGGTCTGAGCAGCGCTGATCAATCATGACAGCGGCCTGCTGACGGCTTCATGGCCTCACGCGGCGCCGTCGACTCGGTTGCCGAACCCTGTGCCGGTGCGGCCGAGGTGAACTCCGCGGCGGTGTTCAGCGACGGCCACGCCTTGCGCATCGCCGCTGCCGTACGTTGCAGTAGGTCTTCGGTGATGGGTTCGATAGGTGTCCGTGGCGGCGGAAACAGCTGTCGGCTCGAGGCGAGTCGATGTGGCAATGCGTCCATTTTTCTCCAGGGTCAATGGAACTTTCGAGCACGTTCTGCCGGATGCATCGGTCTCGTGGATAGTCGGTGGTTGCGTTGCGGCGCGGAACGGGCACACTCGCAAAGGTTTTGGTGCGTGCGATTGCCGAGCGACCGGAACAAGGTGATCGGCTTTGCTCGCGCTGCTCGCGGACAACACAGACCAGAGCTGCAGAGGGCAGCACGTGCCAACTATGCGTTCGACGGAGGAAGAGGCTAGGTGCTGCGCGGATCGCGTCCACCGGGACGACACACAGCACACCTCGCCGGGGTGTCATATTTGCCCGCCGCTCGGCGATTGACCCGCGGCTGCCAGTTCCGCAGCCACCGGGCGGGTACGGGCGGCCCGGGCTAGTCGGCATAAGCCAGTCCAACACCCTCGCGATCGGCATTTGCGCGTTGCGCGGGGCCGACGCCGGAGCAATCTGATCGCCGGATCCTAAGTGTGCTGAGCTTGGTGGAACTGCCAGGCACTTTCGATGATGTCGGAAAGGTCGGTATGTTGCGGCTTCCAGCCCAGCTCACGGTGCGCTCGTTCACTGGAGGCGATGCAGATTGCGGGGTCGCCGGGGCGGCGGCCTTCTACCCGGACCGGGAACTCGTTTCCGGTGACTTGCCGGACTGTGTCGAGGACTTCGCGGTTGGTGAATCCTTCGCCGTTGCCGAGGTTGTAGATATCGTGGCGGCCGGGTTGGACGGCGTCGAGGGCGAGCAGGTGTGCGGCCGCGAGGTCGGTGACGTGGATGTAATCGCGGACGCACGTGCCGTCGCGAGTTTCGTAGTCGGTGCCGTACAGAGTGAATTCCGGTCGTTGGCCGCCGGCGGCTTGCAGCAGGATCGGGATCAGGTGCGATTCGGGGTCATGGCGTTCGCCCAGGCGCACGCCCTCGGTGGTGAGTACGGCTCCTGCGGCGTTGAAGTAGCGCAATGACGTGGCGCCCAACGTGTCGGAAGCCCCACATTCGCCGGCGATGAGCTGGTCGACGGTTGCCTTGGTCGCGGCGTAGGGGTTCTTGGGCCGGACTTCGGCGGTTTCGTCGAAGGCGGTCTTGCCGTCGCCGGTGTACATCGACCCGGTGGAGGAGAAAATCAGACGCGGCACCTCGGCGGCGCGGATCGCGCGCAGCAGCGCGAGGGAGCCTTCGATGTTGTTGTGCCAGTACTTCTCGGGATTGGCGACGGATTCGGCGACCTCGATGCTGGCGGCGAAGTGCAGCACGCCGTCGAACCCGGCATCGGGCGTGAGGATGTCGGCGGCGTAGTGGATCGACAGCCGGTGGAAGGTGGCCGCGGTGGGCAAGTTGGCTTCGTGGCCGGTGGACAGGTCGTCGATGATCTCCACCTGGTGTCCGGCGTCGATGAGTTGGTGGGTGACGACGGATCCGATGTATCCGGCGCCGCCGGTGACGAGCAGCTTCACAGGGTCGAATTCCTTTCGGGGACAGTGGTTTATCTGACAGTGTCGGTGGCGACGATATAGCCCTTGGGGTCACGCCAGCACTGTCCGGGGTGGGCGGTGAACCAGTTGCGGATGTCGCCGGTGACCGCGTCGAGGATCGCGGCGCGGTGCGGGCTGGCGGCGTCGACGCCGCAGAAGGAGAACAGGGCCTCGGCGAACCGGATCAACGGTTCGGGGGTGTCAAAGACCAAGGCATTGTCGCACTGGTCGATACCGACGTCGCCGAACACCGTGTTCATCATCGCCGGCAGCGTCTGCGAGCTCACTTCATTGACCAGGCCCGCAGGAGGGGCGAGGCCGTGTTCGGCGGCGCGGTCGATGACCAGTTGACGAGTCCGAGCACAGGTGGTGGGGTGGTTGACACTCACCGCGACGCGGCCGCCGGGGCGGGTGATGCGCAACAGCTCTCGGAGGGCCTGGTCGGGGTCTAGCACGTGATAGAGCATGTGGCGGGCGGTGACGGCGTCGAACTCGTCGTCGGCGAATGGCAGGGCTTCGGCGTCGCCGAGGACGCCTTCAACGCCGGGGAGGGCTTCGGCAGCGGTGACCATGGCGGTGGAGTTGTCCAGGCCGACGAGGCGGCCGCGGTGTCCGTGCTTGGCCAGGTGGGCGAGGAATCGGCCGTCGCCGCAGCCGATGTCGGCGAGGTCCTCGCTGCCGGTCAGTGCGAGCGCAGTCAGGACCGTGGCGACGGGGTCGTCGGGGTGTTGGCTGTGGCGGGCGTGGGTGTCGATGCGGACCTGTAACGGGGTGGTGGTGGCGTATTCCGAGGTCAGGCTGGGTTCGGTGGTGCTCATGTGCTGGTGTCCTCCTCGGCTTCGGGTGTCGCGTCGGGGTAGTGCGGGTGTCCGGCTGCCATGGTGAGGATCGGTGTGGTCAGCAGGTTGAGATCGCGGGTCGGGTCGCCGGGGACGGCGATCAGGTCGGCGCTGAGCCCGGCGGCGAGCGTACCGGTGAGATGCCCGATCCGGAGTGCCTCGGCGGCATGGCGGGTGGCCAGGTCGATGACCTCGGCCTGGGACAGGCCGAGGTCGAGGTAGATCGGTAGTGAGTGCGGGTAGCGACCCGGCGGGGTGTGCGGGATGCCGGCGTCGCTGCCGGGGATCAGCCGGACACCGGCGTCGAGCATGACCCGCAGGTGGTCGCGGCGAACCGGCCACGGCAGCCGCCCAGCCGCTGATCGGGCAAGGTGGTTGATGGTGGGGCACACGAGAATTCCTCGGGCTGCGATCTCGCGTACTACCCCGTGGTCGAGCTCGAATCCGTCGGTGGTCATCCAGGTGCAGTGCTCGATCGAGTCGACTCCGGCGGCGACGGCTTGCCGGATCGCGGCGGTGCCGTGTGCGTGGACGGCGACCGGGAGGCCGTGGTCGTGGGCGGCATCGACGGCCGCGCGGACTTGGGCGTCGGTGAACTGCAGCTCGTACGGCGAGCTGGCGCCACCCGTGGTGAACCCACCGCTGCCCATAATCTTGATCCAATCCGCACCACGAGCGACGTTGGCGGACACCAGGTCCCGGATACCGGTGAGGGTGTCTACGGCGCCGCCGAGGCCGTCGCAGTGCCCGCCCGCGATGGTGAGCGGGATGGTGGCAGTCAGGACCCGCGGCCGGTCGTGGTGGCGAGTGAGGGTGTCGATGTCGGTGTAGCAGGGTGCGCCGAGGTCGCGCACCGTCGTGACGCCTGCGCCGAGGAGTTCGGCCAGCCCGGCGCGGATGGTGACGGCGACGTCGAGGTGTGTGATCGCCGGGATCGCCGCCGGCGGATGTGGGGCACCGCCGACTGCCAGGTGCACGTGCGCGTCGATGAGCCCGGGCAGCACGCTTGCTTCCGGCAGGTCGATCTGCTCGACACCGGCACCTTGCCAGTCGCCGGGTAGGTCAGACCCCGGCCCGACCCAGGCGATCTTGCTCTCGTCGACCACGACCGCGCCCGGAGCGTGAGTGGCTCCGCACCCGGTGAGCACCCTGGCGGCGGTGATGATGTGCGTGCTCATGCTGGCCTCTGCGCGGGTGTGTGCCGGTCGGGGTCGGCGAAGATTTCGATCACGAGCGTGCCCGGCGCGACGACGGCCGCATGCGGTTCCTGGTCGGACAGGCGGAAATACTTTCCGCCGCAGACGGTTCGATGTATGTCTCCGACAGCGAGGTCCACCTGCCCAGTGAGCACCAGTCCGAGTTGCGGGCCGTGCTGGTGGCGCGGCACGTTCGCCCCGGCGGGGAAGGACCAGAACACGACCTGGCCGTGAGGCCCGGCCAGCAGGTAGCCAGGGGTGTCGACGACAGGGAGCTTGCGCACCCAGTCCGGCCAGTCATCCACGGTTGCTCCTCCCTGCTGTCGAACCGGCCGCCGGAGTCGGGCCGGTGTAGTTCGTCACCGGGCAAGCACCGAAATTGTGCGGGCCCAGGTGGTGGTAGTAGTCAGCGCGCAAGCCTTGGAGGTGGGCGCGCAGCACCCGGTTCGGGTGGTCAATGCCGCGCCCGAACTCGGCCGGCGAGATCCGCGCCAACCCGTCGAGGGAGTCGAGCGCGGTCGGCACGGTGCCGGGGTCGATCGCCGCCAATGTGACGTGCAGCGCCGAGGCCGCCGCTCGCCGGTACCGGGGCGGCCCGTAGAGGATCACCGTGGCCGCCAACACTGCACGCTGGAACCCGTCGAGCAGATGCATACCGGCCGCAACCGTGTGCAGGGCATCGAGCAGGTCGCGGTGGGTGGTCGGGACGCCGAACAGGTGCGCGGCCGCGGTGCACACCAGCTCGTAGGCGCGGGCGTCGGGAAGCGGCATCGGCCGGCTGTGTTCGCGAGCGCGCACCAGTTCGGCGACCACGTCGCGGCCCAGTACGGCGCAGGCGCCCGGGTCGTCGACCAGGGCGCCGTAGCGCTGCGGTCCATAGACGCAGCCGCCGAAGCTGGCTACGGCCCGCAGTGCTTCCAGCGCGGTCTTGATCCGCCACGGGGTCGCCCCCGGTGGGCTGTCGGGGCAATAGATCGTTGCGAGCTGATGGGCCAGCCCTTCCAGGCCCTCACGCGGGCCTATCGGTGGGTCGGAAACCCCGGCCGGGGCGGGCCCGGCCAGCGGGTGGTGGGCCGCGTGGTGCAGGTCTGCGCCGAAACGGCCCGCGACCCGGGCCACATCCCGGCAGCTGACGGCGAACACGGTACTGTCGATGTCGGGGTGGGCATCCAGCAACGCCCGGGTGAACTTCTCGACCGGTGCCGTATCGCTCGGGTCGTCGACGACGGCAACCAGGTCCACATCCGACCCCAAGGCGTACCCGGACCGGCTGCGCCGTATCGCGGGTTCGCCGCGCGCCAGTGAACCGGACACACAGATGCTGACGTCGTCCCCGAGGCGGAGGCGGGCCTGCTCGCCCACGGTGCGCGCGTAGACGGCCAAGTGGCGGGTGACGCACTGGCGGGCGCGGCGTGGCGCGGTGGCGGTGTGGGAGAACCAATCCGGGGTGCTCACGACCGAGCCCCGATCGCGTCGATGATGGCCGACATCTCCCGAGCACCGAGCCCGAGTTCCAGCGCGCGACTGAACTTCTCGGCGGTGGCGGTGATCAACGGTGCCGGGAGGTCACCGAGCGCGTCCGTAGCATGCCGGAGATCCTTTGCGAGGACACCCAGCGAGCAGTTCGTTAGGTCGTGCTCGCCGCTTAGCATCGCCGCCCCGTAGGCGGCGGCCACCGGAGCGGCCCACCCGTGGCGCGACCACACCGCCATCAGTTGGCCGGCGTCGAGGCCGAGCGCGGCTGCGGCGGTGTAGGTTTCCGCAAGCCCGGTCAGGATCACCGCCGCCAGCGCGTTGTTCAGCAACTTCACCGTCGCCGTCGATTCGGCATCGCCGATCCGGACGACCTCGGCGGCGATCACCCGCAGCAACGGGTCCGCTGCCGCGAGATCATCGGCCGCGCCGGCGGTGAATGCCACCATCGTCCCGTTCTCGGCACCGACACGGCTCCCGGTGACCGGCGCCAGTACCGGCCGCGCCCCCGCCGCTGCGGCTTCGTTCATCCAGCGCTGCGCGTAACCCGGTGACAGCGTGGATGATTCGATCACCACCGCCCCTGCTGCTACCGCGAGCGCGCCCTCGGGGCCGAACCACACCGCGGCGCCGGCGTTGTCGTCGTGGACGAACGACCACACCACCGACGCTTCCTCGGCTGCCTGCGCCGGTGAGGCGCACACGATGGCGGGTCCCTCGATCGCGGCGGTTGTGCGGTTGTAGCGGCGCAGCTCGAACCCGTGAGCGTCCAGGCGGGCTGCGACAGCGTTGGCCATGATTCCGGCGCCGAGAATCGCCACGGTGCGCGGTTCAGTCATCGCCGCCGTCCTTGCCGTAGAGCAGCCACACCATCGTCGGCTGCCACTCGCCACGGACGTCGAGCTGCGAGTACCTAGCGACCACGTCGACCGAGGCGATACAGGCGTCGACCTCACCGTGTGCGGCCGCGCGGGCGGCCAGCGGCTTGGCATCAACCGACACCAGCCGCGCTCCCGGTGCGTACCGTGCGGCGAACACCCTGGTCGCCGGATGCGTAGCCACCGTCGCCACGGGAGCCTGACGGGGCAGGTCGCGCCGGACCGCTAGACACATCGGCTTGGTGGGGCTTTCCCAGCAGCGGTGCAGACGCAGCACACCGGTGTGTGTGAAGTGCTGATCTACCCAGGAATCGGTGGTCCTGTCGCCGGCGTCCAACGCCAGATATCCGGCCGCCACCAATGCGAGCGCCTCCCCGGCGGTCGCGGCCGCCATCGCATCGGCAAACGAATCGACCAGCCGCACCACCGAGGTGTGCTTGCGGGCTTCGGCCTCGGCATCGGTTCCTGCCGGACCTAAGGTCACGATCGTCGCACCCAGCCAGAACCCCGCCGCTCCCCTCTCGCACACGGTGATCGCGTCGTTCGGGCAGCAGGCGGCCGCAGCGTGGGCCTGCTCGATGCTCACTGCGCCACCGTCCGCGGTGGCGATGCCGTCGACGAGATGGAGATGCTGTGCAGCGATCGGCACGCACACCCCGGTGCCCGCGCAGCGGTGGCGGTCGATGATCAATCTCGCGTCCATGCAACGTCCAATCGTTCGAGGGACCTCACCACCCGGCCAGATCGCCAAGTCCCGGAATCAGCGGGATCGGCGAGCCGCAGCCCCGGCAGCCGGGTGATCAGAGCTTCCAGGGCTACCCGGATTTCCAGGCGCGCCAGGCCGGCGCCGACACAGAAGTGCGTGCCGTGGCCGAACGCCAGATGCGGCAGCCGCACCCCGCGGTCGAGCACGAACGAGTCCGGGTTGTCGAAGACCTTCGGGTCGCGGCTCGCGGCATGGGTGACCGGTATGACCGCCTCACCAGCGCGCACCGACACCGGCCCGAGCTTCACATCCGCCGTAGCCACGCGGGTGAATCCGCCACTAACGCCCGCCGGTACGAACCGCAGAAGTTCCTCCACTGCGGCGGGGATCAAGGCACGCTGCTCGACAAGTTGACGATAGCGTCGTGGGTCGCGCAGCAGCGTAAACAACGCGCTGGACAGGAAAACCGACGCGGTGCCCCGTCCACCGATCAGACATGCGATCACCAGGTTCAGCACCTCGGCGTCGGTTCGTTCCGATTGACCCAGCAGCCCGAACAAGCCGATTGGGTTCTGCGCGGCCATCTCTCGTGTCAGCTGCTCACACTGCGCCCGCGCCGCCGCCAGCGTCTCCGGTGTCGCGTCGCGGGCACTGAGCGCCTCTCCCAACTGGAAGATTTCCCGGCGGAAGCACTCAGGGACGGCGAACATGTCGCAGATCACCGCGGCAGCGAACGGTTCGGCGAATCCAGTAACGATGTCCGCCGGCTCACCACCGCCGACGAGGTCGTCGACAAGCCGGTGCGCCCGCATGGTCACCTGCGAGGCGATCGCAGCGGCCTGGCGCGGGGCAAACATCGGCGCGATCAACGTCCGCAACCGGGTATGCCGAGGCGGGTCGGTCGCCAGAATCGCCTCCGGAGGCAGCACTTCGGTCGACAGGCGCGCCACATGCGGCTGGTTCGCCTGCTCCCGGGAGAACCGGGGATCGGCCAGCACCATCCGCACCAAAGCGTGATCGGTGACCAGCCAGCCCGTGGCACCGCTGGGCAACTGAACGAGGGTGACCGGCCCGCATTGGCGATACTCCGGCTCGAGGTCCACAGTTTGCTGGCGGCCGAACGGGTAGCGAAGCGGGCAGGATCGCATCGATTGGTCAGCATTCACGGCTCAGCCTCCGATACGCGCAGACCTGAGAAACACTTGACGTCTACCGCCCGTGCGGTTCCCGCGGGCGCTCATCAAGTTCTCGGATGCGCAGTGATCCGCCGGTGACCTCTTGACGGCGACGCCGCCGAGCATCAACCGTTCCTCCGGGAAACGCTCGCGCACGGGCGGTCCCATCGGCCACCAGTCCTCGAGCTCCACCAGCCCGGGCTCGATCAGCTCCAGGCCACCGAAGTAGGAATTGATCTGTTCTCGGGTGCGATACCACCCCGAACCCAGCCCCATCTCCACGAACTGCCGTTGCAGTCGCACCGCTAGATCCGCCCGGTCAGAACCGTCATTCGGGTTCCAGAAATGGGTGATGGCGACGTAGGAACCCGATGCCAGCGCATCGATGTACCGACGCATGATTCCGACAGGATCGAGGTCGTCGTCAACGTGATGCAAAATCCCGCACAGGATCAGCCCCAGAGGCCGCGCGAGATCGAGGTGGCGCGAGACTTCGTCGTGGGTGAGGAGCGTCTCCGGCCTGACCAGATCCGCGGACACGAAGTGCGTGCGATCGTTGGTCGCAAGTATTGCCTGCCCATGTGCGTTGCACAACGGGTCGTTATCCACATACACGACCGTCGCGCACGGGTTCTGCTCCTGCACGATTTCGTGGGTGTTGCCCACCGTCGGAAGGCCGGCGCCGATGTCGAGGAACTGGTCGATGCCGACTGTGCCCGCCAAGTAGCGGGCCACCCGATGCAACCAACGTCGGTTCATCTTCGACACATCACGCTGACGCGGTGCAACTCGCAGGATCTGTTCGAACGCAGAACGATCGACGTCGTAGTTATCCTTTCCCCCAAGCGAATAGTCATAGACGCGAGCGATACTCGCACGGCGGGTATCAACGCCAACCGGCGCCCGCACGCCGGTCAGCGGCGAAGTCAAATGCATGTATTCCTCACTCGATCAACTCCACTCGTGGTCGACAGCGCGCCAGGCACTCCCGTACGCGCTTCTGCGCCTCGCCTCGGAGCGGAACCGCGTGTTGTCGACATGATCCGGAAGCGCCGTTCGATGGGAAGCCTGTTGTGCTGCGGATTCTTAGCTACGATTCTGTGGACGCGAGCTCGGCCACAGAAGCGCCGAAAATGAATATGTTTTATTCATCCGAGGAATATGACCCGGCAAGGGGGAAGGGCCGATGATCGCTGACCCGCACGTCCCGAATGACCGCTGCCCATGGTGTGGTGGGCGGCCCGGATCGACAATGCTGTGCATCAGGTGCCGAACCACCGACCAGGTCCCCGAACTACCTGACTACGCATGGTGGTCCGGAGACCTTCGCCATGCTTTGGATGCTCGCGATATCGGTGCGGTGATCCGAGCCTTCCGGTCGAATCCATACCATCCGCGAGCGGTCTCGCAGCAGGACATGGCGCGGTGGCTGTCGATCACTCAGGGGTATCTCTCGCGCATCGAAACGGGCCGCGTGTCCGTGTCCAACCTCAACACCCTCATCAGTTACGCCCGCGCTCTTCGCATTCCACCGGCACTGCTCTGGTTCGAGCTGCCCGCCTCACCAGACGAAAACGTCTCGGCGACGCGTTCACCGAGAAGACCCGCGCTACTCCCCGCCCCACTCGCGGATCTGGTCTCGGCTCCCACCGACGACCAGTTGGCCGACACGATGCTCACCATCCTGAGCGCGTATTCCGCACGAGACCAGCTCGCCGGACCACACGATGTGATCGAGGTCGTCCGCCACGACTTCGCCTTTATCAATGCCCGGCTGGCTTCCGTGCGACCTCGCGGCCGCAACCGACTGCAGTACATCGCGGGCCGATACGCCGAGTTCCTGAGCTGGCTCCATCAGGACTCCGGAGACCTCGACACCGCCGCCCATTGGTCCAGCACTGCGCTGACCCACGCCAAACAGGCCGATGACGTCCAGTTCAATGCATATGCCCTGATGCGCAGCTCCAACATCGCCACTGACGCCGGCAACCACACCGAGGCGAAACGATTCATCGATGCTGCGATAGCACAATCCGCGGCGCTGACCCCGCGCCAACGGGCCGTCCTACTGCGCCAACGAGCCCATGTCTCAGCCCTCCGAGCCGCGAACTCGAACGGACGCGACGATATGCGTGAATGTATCGACGCACTGGCCCGTGCCGCTGAAGCCGCAGCCGAGCCCACGGCTGCACCCGATGATCTCGCCGGCTACTGCTCGCCCGAGTACGTCACGATGGAAGCCGCGCACTGCTGGATCGAGCTCGGTCGACCTGAGCAGGCGCTCGCGGTATTGCAGCCGCGTCTGGCCGCATGGGGCACCGAAAGCCGACGCGACCTCGGCATGGGCCTGGCGCGCTTGTCCACCGCCTATGCCGGAGTAGGTTCGTGGGAGGAGACCCTGGAGGCGGCGAGCTACGCGGCTACCATCGTCGCCGACACCCGGTCGCACCGCACGCTTGCCCAGCTACGTACCACCGAGAACGTGCTTGTCGCGGCTGGCCAACCCGATACTGCGCGCGAGCTGGCCCACTGTGTCCGTACCGCGCAACGTGCACGTCCTTCGCATGAGTAGGAGCCCTCCCAGTGGAGCTGATGACCACCGCGACCTCGACCGACATCGCTCGCGCCAAGCCGAGGATTGCGGTGTTGCCGGTCGGCAGCTTCGAACAGCACGGTGACCACCTCCCGCTCGCGACGGACACGATCATCGCCTGCCTGATTGCCCGCGCCCTCGCCGACGCCTATCCCCTTTTCCTCTTGCCGCCAGTGACCATTTCCTGCTCGCACGAGCACGAACAGTTCCCCGGCACCCTCAGCCTCAGCCACACGACGCTCACCGCGGTGATCACCGACATACGCGCATCGCTCGCTCGTACCGGAATCACTGCGCTCGTCCTGATCAATGCCCACGGCGGAAACTACGTTCTCAACAACATCGCTCAGGAAGCGAACATCACCGGCCGCCACGTCCTCATCTACCCAGGCCGTGACGATTGGAATCAAGCCCGGCAGGCGGCGGGGATGGAAACCGACTCCCACGACGACATGCACGGCGGCGAACTCGAAACCTCGATCCTGCTCCACGCCGCGCCTGATCTGGTCCGGTCCTCCTTCCGTAACGCCGACCACCACTCACCCGACCGGCAGCACCTGCATCTACTCGGCATGGGCGCGTACACCAGCAACGGCATCATCGGACGTCCCTCAGCAGCCACCGAGACCAAAGGGAAAGCGGCGCTCGACGCGCTCACCCGAGCATTCTCCGAATGCATCACGCTGTTGACCCACCCCTAGCTCGAACTGGCGTACGCCGCCCAAAGGAGACCAGCCGGAGAGCGCGATCATGTCGCGCGACTGAAGTCGGCGACTAGTCACGGGTCGCGATCCACTTGGTCTACGTCATTGGATGGATCCCGAAATTGGTGGCGACCTGGTGCAAGGTCACCCTCCTTCGTCGCGGCTGCGGGCGACCCGGCATCGTCACGGAACCCCTACGGGTAGGGCTTGGGCACGATGACATCGTGCCAGGCTCACCGCCGCAAGCAAGATCGATATCACCTATCCGTGCCGAAGCCCTATCACTGTCAACGAGGGCCGCGATAGGGAGTTGCCGCAGTCCGGTACGGCACTGTCGAGAAACGAGAACGCCAGCATGCACAGACCATGCGTGGTCAGGCTTGTTGCCCGTCCCGACACCACCGGCTAAACATGCGTTGCGGGTGGAGTCGCGGTGTGGTCAGGCACTCCCGTCTGGGTTTGGGAGGCATGTGTTCCTTGGCCGATGATACCCGCATTGGTGTCGACGTTCACGTTGTACTGCGAGCCGTTAACGTGCACGTGTACCGCCGCATCAGCCTGTTTCCGGGATGGCAACTGGTGTAGGGGAACGTCCTTCGCCATGTCCATCACCATCTCGACAAGTGTTGTCCGAACGATGCTCAGGACACCAAGTAGTGCTGTGGACGGGAGCTTGTAGTAGAGCTGGCTTATGCGTGGGTTGTCTTCGCTCCTTTGCTGATTCCACATCGATGCCACATATGCACAGTTCGGATGCTCGACCTTATGTTCGTCGCCGGCACCTGCCATGCCAGCGAGGTGCTCGATTGGCAGGAGGATAGGGAGCCGCTCCGGAATTAACCGCTCGCCCTCGGCAGGAATCATTGGCCGCGGAAGGGATTGGCCCAGAATCACTTCACCAAAGGGCGATATGGTGTCGGCGGCCAGCGGCAATAGCAGCTTCCGATAGGCAGGTACCTCTGCGGTTTTCTGGTACCCCTTGAGCTCCTGCGCGGCCCACAATCTCAACTGCTTAGATCCCGTTACAGCTCCGAGCGCTAGGCAGGTACGCAAAAGACCTGCCAGAGGCTCGGCTTCGTCGAGGACTCGTTCACGGAGATCTCCAAGCAACTCTGCATCGGCCACCACAGCAAACCAGCATGCCACGGGCCGCCCATGGCTACCAACAGACGGGGATTGCCTACATCGCCGCGATGATCATGTCGATAGTCGCCTGCGCAGACTCCGAACCCACGGTGGTTGCGAACGCCCCACCGAAGAGGTCGGCCGCTCGGCGCAGCGCGCGCCAGCGACTGCGCACTACTTGCGGGTCAGGGTTTTCCTCGCCGATCGCCTGGTCGAGATCGTCCACTGCTCGTTCGGCATCTGCACGATCGTCTTCCTCGTCGATTTCTCTGATTGCGGCGCGCAGCTGCTCAAACAGGGTCGCCAGATCCTGGCTAACGCCCTCGACGTGCTGCGATTGTGACGACCCTGCACCTTGCCCAATTACGCCCGAGTTTGACCCCACATTCACGTGATACTGGTCGTTCGAACCGTGCACGTTAACCTGCACGGCAGAGTCGACTTGGGCACGTGAGGGCAAGCCGTCAAACGGAATACCTCTCGTCATATCTGCCACCATCTCCACCAATGTTGTTCGAATCTTGCCTAACATCCCCGCGACAGCAGCGGCTGAGACCAGGCAGTACGCCTCCTCCACGCGGGTCAAAGGAAGACCCCGTATCGCCTGGACGCCCAGCAGGAGACCCTCGTGGAACCAGCGCAGTGATTCAGCTGAACCGGCAAGCCTCTCCAACTCGTCTACGGACTGCTGAAACGGTACAGCCACGAACGCCTCGCGCACCTCCGCGGGTAGCTGCTCGAAACCGATTGGGATACCGGTTTGACGCAAGCGGGTGTGTCCAGTTAACGGCTGATCTTGGTTGTCGATGACTTCAGCTGGTGGGGGTCATGCGGCCTTCGAAGGCGATCTGGAAGGCGTTCAGCGGGGCCTTCCAGCGCATGGTCCATCGTTTTCGGCCCTTGCCGGTCGGATCGAGACTCATCAATGCCATGTAGACGCACTTCAGCGCGGCGGTCTCGTTCGGGAAATGTCCTCGGGCGCGGACGGCTTTGCGGATGCGGGCGTTGACCGACTCGATCGCGTTCGTCGAGCAGATGACCTTGCGGATCTCGACGTCGAAGGCCAGGAACGGCACGAATTCGGCCCACGCATCGGACCAGAGCTTCACGATCGCGGGATACTTGCCGCCCCAAGCCTCGGAGAACTCGAGGAACCGCTCGCTGGCCGCGTCCTCGGTCGCTGCGGTGTAGACCGGTTTCAACGCTTTGGCGATCTTGTCCCAGTCCTGACGGCTGGCGTAGCGGAAACTATTGCGCAGCAGGTGAATGATGCAGGTTTGCACGACGGTCTTCGGCCAGACCGCCTCCACTGCCTCTGGTAGCCCTTTGAGGCCGTCACAGACGAGCATCAGCACGTCGGCCACGCCGCGGTTCTTCAGCTCGGTGAACACGTGCAGCCAGTACTTGGCGCCTTCACCGCCGTCGCCGGCCCAGATTCCGAGGATGTCGCGATGTCCCTCGACGGTGACCGCCATCGCCACATAGATGGGCCGGTTCGCGACCTGGCCGTCGCGGATCTTCACATTGATAGCGTCCACGAACACGACGGGATACACCGGGTCCAGCGGCCGGTTCTGCCATTCGGCCATCCCCTCGATCACCTTGTCGGTGATGACCGAGATCGTCTGCCGCGACACCTCGGCACCGTAGACCTCGGCCAGGTGCGCGCTGATCTCACCGTGGGTCAGGCCCTTGGCCGACAACGACAACACCATCTCGTCCACCCCCGACAACCGGCGCTGCCGTTTGCGCACGATCTGCGGCTCGAACGTGCCGGCAGTATCACGCGGCACCTTCACCCGCACAGGCCCGATGTCGGTGGTCACCGTCTTCGACCTCGTCCCGTTACGGCTGTTACCGCTGCTACGGCCGGCGGGATCGTGCTTGTCGTAGCCGAGATGGTCGGTGACCTCGCCCTCGAGCGCGGACTCGAGCACCCGCTTGGTCAGCTGCTGCAGCAGCCCGCCCTCACCGGTCAATTGCAGGCCGTCGGTGCGAGCCCGATCGACCAGCATCGCGATCAACTGCTCATCCGAAACCCCCGCCGCACCAGACGCGCCGACCTGCCCGGTCACGGCCTCTTCCTCGGCTGCGGTGTCACTCACTTGGCTTCTCTCCCTTGATCATTGAGATCCGCCGTTAATTAGACACTCCCCCCTGACCTCAACACTGGTGACCCATCGAGAATCGGTCACCAGCACCGAATTCCTCGCCATCACCAACCGCCTGACCGACCTCCTCGCCGAATCCCTTCACGAAGAACACGCCCCGGCCGCCACCCGTCTAGACCGCCTCGCTCGCGAAGCACGCAACTACATCACCAACAACGCCGGCCACTACTGGCTCACCCCCGACGCCGTCGCCCAGCACCTCGGCTGTTCCAAGCGCACCCTCGAGCGAGCATTGCACGCTGCAGGCACAACACCCGCAAGACTCATCCGCGACACCCGCCTCGACCACGCCCACCAACTCCTGACCGACAACCGCAACCGCCAAACGATCCACGAAATCGCCACCACGAGCGGCTTCCCCTCCATAGCCGCATTCAACAAGGCATTCCGCCTCCGCTACCGCGTGCCACCCAGCCACATACGGGACCTTGAGCGGAGCAGCGCCACCAATCGAACCAACCGACCCGACTGACCGTTCGTCCGACACTCAGCTCAGACGCAGTTCGCACGCGCAGCGGATCGTTGGCTCCGAATCCAGGAAAATGTCAGTGAGCCTCGGACCAGACAACGCGATGCGACACAGCTCACCTCCTACCACGCCGGGCTCCAAGGCCTCGCCGACATTCTCAGGCTGAAGGTGGCGATACGCCATCGGCCTGCGCCTGCATGGCGATGGCCGATAGTGGTGGGCCACCATATCGTGCATCCGGCGCGCCAGAGCCACCTGTTCCTGATGGCGGATCTCGGGCTGTTGTCGATGCCAAGATCCCCGTGGTAGCCGAACGCCGCCACGAGGAAGACAATCAGCAGCAGGACGGAGCCGCCAACAACTCGGCCCGGCCCGCGGACAGCCATACGTCGCCAGCGCGACGACGAATGTCATGGGACACCATCTCACCACGATCTTCCGCCCCGAGACCACCGCACGAGTGAGTAGAGCAGGTTCAAGACGGCGACCGTCGAGTAGAGGCCGAGGTCCCCAAACGTCCGCAGTCAGGTCGAGTGCCGAGAGCACCCCGGCCACGCTCCACCCCGCCTGCATCAGCGCCACGGCGAGCACGACACCCAGCGGTCGCCAGGCCAAGCGCGCCCGAACGACTCCCTCGATGGCGCAGACGGCTGCGAGTCTCTTTATCACTGCGGAGAAATCGCGATTGAACCTACGTTCCCGGCACCGGAGAGACTGACCGCGACAGCCGTAAGGGAAATTTCGCCCGCAATCGGCCGAGCCTTTGTGGGATCGGCACACCCTGGACATATGCTTCGAACTGCCTGTTCCTATCTCCTGTGTCGAGCGAGGTACGAATGACCATCCCAGAGGACGAGCGATGGCTCAGCGAGCTTGTCGCGATTCTGAACAGGCAGGTTGTCGTCTACACCGATGTGGTGCCGATCCCGCACGCCGCCATGGAACTGCTGGCATGGCTGCAGGACCCACGCGACTTCCGACCGATCCAGCACCGCGATTGGCAATCGGCGATTCGAGACTATCAGGAGAGCTTCCGCCTCACTGGCCCCCGACTGGAAAGGTTGTTGCAGAATGAGCACCGTACCCTCGAATCTCACCTGAACAGTCTGTTCACGGAGATAAACGGCCGGCACGAACTCGATGAAAATGCGCGCGTCGCGGCAGCGGCAGCGGCCAACACACTTCTCGCGGCGACGGTCTCCGACCCAGCGCTGATCGCAGCCTGGAAGGATATGGTCCGGGAGACTCAGAGCACCGCCAGGCACACCGACTGCCTGGAGTCCCGCAGGCAATGTTGGTCGGCGATCATCGAGCTGCGCTGCCAGGACACGGATGAAATCGTCCGTCGGTGCGCCGAGATTCTGAACGGCAGCGGATCGGTGCCCGAACATCTCCTCAATCTCCTCACGCCGGACCAAATGCGCGACCTCGCGGTTGATGAATCCGGACCACTCCGCTCATTCCAAAAACTGGCCCTGTGTGAAGCCGTACTCACCGCCCCGACTCCGACCGGTGACTGCGTGGTGTGGCTGCGTTTCGACAATGCCCACATAAAGCAGATGGAGATCGCGCACGGCAACATCAACCTCTATGCCGCGCAACTCCTGGGTCCGCTCGTCGGACATGTCGATTCCAGTCCTGCCTTGAAATTCAGGCCACCCGAACTCGCTACACCCATACGAAACCCTCGCACGGGCGAGGAAATCCGGTGGGACGAGGATCCCGGAATCATCTACGTCCGCGTATCATTGGACGCTATCCCGCTGCATCTGGCGGTGCCACAAGCCAGAGCCATCGCCGCCACACTGGTCCAAGTCACCGACCCGCTTCCCGGCACCTGGCATATGCACCACAGCGAAACCGTCTACATGGACGGGAAACTACGACGCGGCGGGATCTGGCCACAAACAAGTGCAACTGACCGACAGGCTCGTCGCCACATCGACGACATCGGCCACCGTCTCGAGGATGTCGGCGCCATGACCACAATCACGGACATCGCGACCATCGACCAGGTGGAGGTCGCGCTGAGTTTGCGTTCGGCACTGAACAGCGCATGGGATACCGGGCCAGTCGAGTTGGTTATGGGGGCAGTCCGAGCGCTCGAACACGTGACCGCGTGGGCGGGTGGTCACGACTGGATGACATTTCTGAGCAAACGATTCCGCAACGCCATCTCCCACGCTCAATTGGTCGAATTCGTCAACACCGTTGTGGACGCGGCTGCGGCGAACACTCCTTCCGATGAACCGTTCGCAGAGCCGCCCGAGGAGTTACGGCGATTGACGAACGAACTGCACGAATGGAACGGCGAGGCAGACCAGCTGATTCCTCTTGCGGCAATCGGTCACGCGGCGGAGCTCCGCGATATCTTCGCCAACCATTGGCTGCACCGCAGCCTAGCCGAGGTAGCGGGTGCATTCGAGTCCGGCACCGCGCTAAACGCGAAACTGGAAGCAATCGACCGGCGGTTCAACCGCCACCTGGATCGCCTCCGCCGCGTACGAAATTCCGCTATCCACGGCGGCCCGATCACAACCGGCGTCTGCGAAACAATCGCCAGTTTCGCTTTCCACCTCAGCCGGTACTGCCTCGAGCAGGTTTTGCTCGCGAACCTCACCGGAGTCGATATTCGTGACCACATCGAACGGTTTTCCGACGACCAAGCATCTCGCCGAAAAATCGCAACTACGCAGCAATCCTACGAGCGACTATTCACCTAGCCCTTTCCAGAGCCCGCAGGGCCATTCCGAGAGGGTGGGGCACACTCCGGGTGTAGATAGAACCGCAACCCGGACGCGATGATCGCGGGCAAGGCATACTCGTCGGCCGCGAACCGGAAGAAATTCCGCTGTCTAGGTATCCGCACCGCCATACCCGAATGTGCCGACCAGGTCGCCCACCCCAAGAAACTTGGCTTTCGCAGTGGGACGGCCGTCGGGCCCCGACCGGGACATCTACAAGCAGCGCAACGTCATCGGATGGGTACTCAACAGAGCCAAACATTACGTGGCGTCGCGACCCGCGTACCGGACGCTCTGCGGAACGGCCCAACGAAGTGGAACCACCTCGCCAACACTGCCTCCACACAGACGGATCCTTCCTGACCAGCACCAGGCTCCGAGTAGTCGGCACCCATCCCGCTACAGGCTAGCCTTCAGCGGGCTCCGGCACGGTTCAAGGAGCCGGAAGCGAGCCTTTCGGCATCTATGCAATCAGGACACAAGCCCTCGCAGGGCATTGCGATATCTACCCGCACCGACACGTTCCTGTGACCGCGTCCGGGACAACCTCGCACGCCCGGCATCGGTCCTGTTCACTGATCACCACGGTCGATCTTGGCGCAACCTGTTCCCGCACAGACGGCCTGTCGCGTCGCGTCGAAATCCTCTTAACCGGCTGCTTCGGCGGCTTCGCCTTGCTGCCCATCCTGACAGCGAGGCGCAGGAAGATCGCCTCGATCGCCGCCCGATCATGAGGCGGGTGACCGGCATCGAGTAGCGCCCGCTGATAGGTGGAAAGACTGGCTGCCGGATTCCGGCGAACGACTTCGGCGACAACAGCTTCGGCTGAACGTCTCGGTTGGCCTGCTCGATCTGCTCGTCGCTTTAGTTTCGCTTGGGCGATCCGACGTCGTTGCTCGGCGGCCATGCTTTTCGTGACGTACGAAAGCCCGGCTGCGTGTGCAGCATCTCTACAGGCGACCGCAGGTCCGTCAGGGTTTTTCGCATACCAGGCTCGGGAGAATGCTATCCACCGGTTTTGCTGCCTTGCCGTCAGGGGTTTCTCCGGCTTGCTACGTCGACCCATCTTGGAACGTTTGCCCGCGCGCGAGGTGGATGTTCTTCCGGAACCGGATTTCTTCCGAGTCGAGGCTTTCCCACCTCGGCGGTGTTCACTTTCCGGTAAGCGGAGGTCCTGAACGGCGCCGAACTCGAATGGGTCGCGGACCTCGTCGTTGGCGGGATCGAAGCCCGGGTCGCGATCGTGACGAAACGCCCGGTTCGCATACCAGCCGCCGACTGACACCGCACCCACCTCATCCCAGCAGACCTTCATCGCCTTGTCCGCAGCATAACCACGAATCCTGCACCGGACGGCGATTCAGAGAATCAGCAACGCCCCGCCACCGATCTGTCGCCGACGTCGAACACAGGTCGCGCCACCGTCGCGCCGCTAGGTGGGAGCAAGCCCGCACACCAACGACTCGAGTTGCGCGCATCCGGCCGAGAGAATGCTCCGCCTGGCCTCCGCACTCAGGCTCCTTGGCCTCGCGCCCAACTCCACTGCGCAACTCCACGACGCAAAAACGTCACTCGCAGAAGAGCCCGGCCCCGCGGTAGTTTCGTGTCCATCTGCAACCAAATGTGCCGGCGCCGACCATGCGAGAAGCTACGGCATCGCGGCTATCCGCGGCGCGACCAAACGCCCAATGGCCTCACGCCCATCCGCATCGACGTCAGAGCCGACAGCAACAAGAAACCCACGCTCGGCATCCACCAGAACGAAAAGATCTGGACTGCAATCGACCGCCTGCATGCCAAGGTCAGCGACTAGGCGAGCGCTGGATTCGCACTGTGATGCTTGGCGCTGATCGAATGCCGCACGGCGGTTGTACACCGTCACTTGTACCCAGGTATCGCCATCGTACGAGCAGCCGATCGGACCATCAGGGGTCCCGACCTGTGCCGTTGTGATGTTGACTCCCGCAGCTTGCGAGATTTCTTCAGGTGGAGCGATCGAGCACGAATCGCCGGCACGCGAGGACTCGCTCGTTCCCTCCTGCGAACCCGATGCGGTTCGGTCGTCGCCGGACGAACACGACGGGATCAGAAGAATCGCCCCAGCCGCAGCAAGAACCCATGAGCGCCGTACTAGTCCATGCGAATGGAGGATTCCCATGGTCATACTGCCATCTCTGATTCGACTGCCAGATTTCGCAACAACCTCAACGCCACCCTTCCTCCGATCCACGCTGACGCGATCCCCTGCGGCGACGTCGTTCGGAGTAGACGCACGGACGCTGCACTTGTTGGATCAACTCCGATGGGCTTCACCCGTCCACTGCCAGATCGTTGATCGCGACCGTACAGCCAACGCCTGCACCCCGGTATCCGCCAAACAACCGACAGCCCAATCTGGCTGCGAGAGACGCCAGCTCACAGACACTGCGTCCTTGGTCAAACCGGACACCCCGTTGTCCCTGGTCAGGCGGTCGCCACCACCGAATCGTTGATCGACCTGATGACGCCCACTAGCCGCTTCGTCTGATCGGGTGCGAACAGCTGTGTCGGCCCGTGCGGCGCCGCATCGGTGAACGGCGGCTCGAACAACAGCTTCGGGTCCATCTCGCCGTGCCGCGTGAGATGACCGATGATCAGGTTGACGAAGTCGATTTGGCTGGCTGTCGCGGTGCGTTCGCCGAGGAACTCCGCGAACGCTTCCTGCACGGCGTGCTGATCGAGGCCGACGAGGGAGCGGATGAAACGGCCCAGTCCGTGTGCGTTGTCGATGGCGCGCGCCATATCGTCGGGCTCGCCGGCGCCGCTGCGGGCCAGCAACTCCTCGAGAGATTCCAGGTCGGCCGCCGTCAGCGGTTTGCCTGAGCGCAGCTTCTGTAGCGCCAGGTTGTCGGGCTGGCGGCGTAGATAGTCGCGCACTTTCGCGGTGTACCGCTCGACATCGGTACCGGACCGCATCTCGGGCATGTCGCGTTCGACGATATCGCCGAGGGTGTCGGTGAAGTCTGTGTAGACGATCACGCGCTTCTTCTTGTCGAGCAGCCCGACAATCGACCGAAGCTCGCGCCGAGCGTGTTCGAGCATCTCGACGGTGACGTCCTCCCACCACTCATCGCCGGCAACCTCCCGCAACAGTTCCTCTTTGGCCTTGACCTTCGGGATGGCAAGTGCGGTCTCGAGCAGTCCGTCCGCGACGCCGCGGATCGTGTCCGCGTGGCGGGGCAGGATGCTGTCGGAGACGACGACATCGAGCTGGCCGCGCAGGATGGCGAGGTCGAACCGTTTCGCCATCTCGTCGGTATCGCGGACGGTGGTGGGCAGGTCGGCGAGGTTCTCGACAATCTCGGCAGAGCGCTGTTCGGTGACCGAGTCCCAGACGGCGCGGTCGGCGTACGTCTCCACCTGACGGCGCCGCGTGCGCACGATGAAGTTGTCCAGTCGCATGCCCGCCACCTGCTCATGCAGCAGATCAGCGGTAGCCCGGCGCAACGCCTCCGATGCCCCCGACCTTTCGAGCGCGGCGAGGAGTTCAGTTCGTGTGGTGAACAGCCGCTGTGACAGCGACGGCGCGAGCGCTCCTTCGGAGGCATCGGGGTGCTGGTCGAAGTAATCGAAGTTGCCGCACACGTCGAAGACGAAGAAATCGGTCTTGTCCTGGCCGGGCCCGTAGAGATCGGGGCGCAGCCGCGTTCCGCGGCCGACCATCTGCCAGAACTTCGACTTCGATCGCACCGGCTTGAAGAATACGAGGTTGACGACCTCGGGGACGTCGATGCCGGTGTCGAGCATATCGACCGAGATGGCGATGTGCGGTTCCTGGTCGGGCTGGGAGAACTTGTCGATGAGGTCCTGGCTGTAGGTGATCGCGTGGGTGATGACGCGTGCGAACGACCCTTTGAACTCCGGATAGTTCACGTCGAATCGGTCGGCGATGAACCGGGCGTGGAGTTCGTTCTTCGCGAAGATGATGGTTTTGCCGAGCCGGTCGCCGCCGGCGACGCGATGCCCGTGGGTCATCAGGGTTTTCAGTACCTTGTCGACGGTGTCGATATTGAACAGCCACTTGTTGACGGCCTCGGCTTCGACAACGTCGGGGATCTCGTCGTCGGCGACATCGTCACCCCAGTCGATGGCCTCGTAGCGCTTCTTCTCCTCATCGGTGAGATCGGCGTAACGGATGCCCGCCAGCGGAAATGTCAGCGGCACGGGTACCGCGCGGGGCGGGACGAGATATTTGTCGGCGATGGCCTGGTCGAGCGAATAGTTGTGTGTCGGCACACCGGTTTCGAGGTGGAACAGCTGGTAGGTGTTGTAGTCCACCTCGTCCTTGGGGGTCGCGGTGAGCCCGAGCAGCAACGAGTCGAAGTACCGGAAGATGTGCCGGTACTTCTGGTACACCGAACGGTGCGCCTCGTCGATCACGATGAGGTCGAAGTAGCCGGGACCGAATTTCTTTGTATTGCCGTCCTTTTCGTCGATAAGACCCATCATCGTCGGATACGTGCAGACATACACTCGGCCCTCGGTGTTCTTGTCGGTCAACAGGTTCACCGGCGAAGAATCGGGCAGGTGCGTCTTGAACGCGCCGACCGCCTGCTTCACGAGGGCCTTACGGTCGGCGAGGAACAGCACGCGCTTCACCCAGTTGGCGCGCATCAGCATGTCGGCGAGCGCGACGACGGTGCGGGTCTTGCCGGACCCGGTGGCCATGACCAGCAATGCGGCTCGCTGGTTCTCGATCTCGAACCGCTCGGTGACAGCCCGGATCGCTTCCTCCTGGTACGGCCGACCGGCGATCTCCTGCGGGACGGGCATTTCGCTGAGAGGTTTCATCGACGTCCGCCGGGCAACGAGGAGTTCGAGCTCGTCGCGGGTGTGGAAACCGGCGACCTCCCGCGGCGGGTAGCGCAGATCATCCCAGAAGTGGTGTTCGAATCCGTTGCTGTAGTAGATGACCGGCCGCCTCCCGAACTTCTGTTCGAGGCAGTCAGCGTACAGTTTCGCCTGCTGTTGACCGGCGATCGGATCGACGGACGTCCGCTTAGCCTCGACGACCGCCAGCGGCAGACCATCCGTGCCCCACAGCACGTAATCGACGAATCCGTTCTTGCCGTCCGGCATTTCGGCGACGGGAAACTCGCGGTCACGCTTCTGGTCAAGTGGCCACCCGGCTTCGTGGAGTATGTCATCGATCAGATCGCGCCGTGTCTGCGCCTCACCATAGTCATGCGTGTCGGGGGTTGCGGCGCTCAATTGTTGCGCAGCCTGGATCTGGGCACGCAGCTCCCCGATCAGCTGCTCGTAGCTGGCCTTCTCGAGTTCCGCCGTCTCGGCGGCCTCGTCGCGGGCCTTCAGCTGCACGATCAGATCTTGTTTCTCCGCCTCGGACTGCTCGAGCAGTGCGTCCTTGGCAGCCAGCTCCGCTTCCAGCTTGCCGAGCTGCGCGACGGTCTTCGCGACGACCGCGCCACCGCCCGGCTTGGGCAAACGGGCAGGGTCGAACTGCTGCTGCGGCGACGGCTTGCTCGACGGCTGCGTCGCATAAGTGCGCGCCAGCCACGACAGAATGTGGAACAGCTCTGCGAGCGCCTTCCGGCCAGAGTCCTTGGATACCGGGTTGACGTCGTGCACCGCGGTGTTGCCGAGCCGGCGGATGAGGTCCATCTTCGTGACCAGTGCGTGCCCGACGACGCTGACGAACTTCCCGTCATGGATCCGGGCCGCGAGATCCGTCTTATACGGCTCGGGCAGATTCTGGGTGCGGTAGATCCACCTGACGGTGTGCTCGACGGTCCGGCGGACGTAGAAGCAGGTGGTGCGCGGGTCGAACAGCGCGTCCCGCTCAGCGTTCTTGGCCTCGGCGTACAGCTGCGGCCATTCGGCCTGTAGGAAGTCGAAGTTCCCCACCATGGGCCCCCTGTCCTTTCACACTCGTATGCGTCGCGCGCAGTGACGTGTCGTTCCGTGCTCGATCATGGCACAGGCACCCGAGCTTTCCCGGAGCCCGAGAACATTACCGGCGGGGTCCGACAAGTTCGCCCCGGCGAAATAGCCCGTGGTGCTTGTCGGTGCGCCCTGTCATACTGTGTGGCTCTCGCATCTGCGGGACGCGTCGGAAAACGACGCAACTTCTCCACAGGAGCACGACATGACCGAGCCGTTCCCCGCCCAGCAGCCCACCGATCTGCCGGCCCCGACCGTGCCGAAGAAGCAGACGAAGTGGGCGTGGGTGGCCGGTGCCATCGTTCTGGTTCCCGCCCTCGCCACCGCTTTCGGCGCCGGCGGCGCAGCCACGACATCTGTACCCACATCCACCAGCCAGGGCACGGTCGCCGTCGTCTCCGCACCTGCCGCACACGCGGCCGCAGCATGGAACAGCACTCCGGCATTGGTCGACGGCGCTCTGGTGGCCGCTGGAGCACCCGCGCCCGCGCATGCGGCCGCATTCACCCCGGCCAGACAGCAGCTCAGCCCTGGCCAGCGCAACGCCGTGCAGGCCGCAGAGCAGTACCTCGAGCTGTCCGCCTTCTCCCGCAGCGGTCTGATCGACCAGCTCGAATACGAGGGCTACTCCACCGAAGACGCGACATTCGCGGTAGATAGCCTGAACGTGGACTGGAACGAGCAGGCCAAACGCAGCGCCGAACAGTATCTTGAGCTCACCTCGTTCTCGCTGTCCGGACTCATCGATCAATTGGTCTACGAGGGCTTCACGCGCGAACAGGCCGAGTACGGAGCCAATGCCGCCTACTGACGCGCTCGTACGGCGATAGTCGTACGAGCCGCCCTTCCGTCCGGGTTCCTTGCGCCTGACGGAAGGGCGGTCGCGTCATCGGCAAGCTCCGACACCGAGCTTCCCGCTCCGGCGGCGGCATCCACGACGAGTTTGCCCATATCGCGCCGCGCAGGGAGGTCCTTCGGACGGCAGGTGTTGGAGAAAGCCTGCCGCGTAGTCACTCGAAGTAGTCTTCGTCGACCTCCACGACGGTGAAGTTCTGTCGCGTCTGGACGGCGACTCCGTAACGGATCATGAGTTCGGCGAGGCGCCTACCGTCGATGAGGATCACGCGGGTGCCGATGCTCTCCGCGTACTCGCGGGCACCTGACGTGAACGCGCTCGTGGTGATAAAGACGCCACGGGCTGCACCGACACCATGCAATGCACCGACGAACGCCTGGATCTCCGGTCGGCCGACGGTGTTCTCCGCCGCGTAACGCTTGGCCTGCACGTAGATGCGCTCGAGACCGAGCGGATCCTGATCGATGACACCGTCCACTCCCCCATCGCCGGAGCCACCGATCCGAGCAGCACGACCCTCAGTTCCTCCGTAGCCCATGGCGACCAGCACGTCGAGCACCGACTGTTCCAGAAACGTCGGATCCTGACCGCGCAGGCGCGCCAGCAGATCCGTCGCGACCTCGGCATGCAAGCGTTCGACGCCGTGCTCGATCTGCTCGAGGGGATCGACGCCTTCATCGGTGTTTTCGGTGCCGGTCGCTGGAGCGACGGTCGACGAGCCCGAACGCAGCGGAGTGTAGTCCCGGTACTCCGGAAGCGCTTTCAGGATCTTCTCGGTGATCCCACCCGGATGGGCCTCGAGCAGCGCACGCCCCGAGTCGGTAATGACGAACGTCGCCCGGTCGGGCTTATCCACCAGTTTCGCTCGGTACAGCCCACTCAGCGCCCACCCGATCCGGTTGTCCGCCCGCCGCTGACCCGACGGCAACACCTCAGCCCGCTGTTCGGCTGTCAGCCCGAGGTGGTCCTCCACCGCTGTGTGCAGGTCACGCTTGCGCCAGACCCGGCCGTCGGTAAGCACTTCCAGCACCGGGGTCAGGAAGCCGGACCATACCGGCATAGCTGAAACCGGGGTGGTCACAGCTCGCCTCGATAGGCGCGGGATTGGAGGGAGGCGAAGAGTGCGTCGAGTTCGGCGAGGGCATTTCGGTGGCATTCAGCCACCGAGCCCAATATCGCTACGTAACTAGCGAATCGCTCCTGCAGGCGGAGGTCCGGAAGGTACATTGCGATCTTCACCATCCGCTTCAATCCAAGATCACGATTCGCGATCCCATGCGTCAGCTCCTGCGACTGCCGATAACAGTAGGCAGTGTTAAGCATCGCCTCAAGCCAGCTTGGATTGACGACATCAGCGATTGGCCTGAGTAATGCGATATGCACCCACACAGCGAAATCCATGTCAGTCCGGACTTCAGCAGCGTATCCAGTAGTGCCGCCCTTGGTATAGAGAATGTCTCCGCGCCTTGGCTTTATCTTCTTCCATTGCGCTTCTGCGTCCTCCGCGGTGAGATATTTGAGATCGTTCCACGAGATTACACCTGGCCGCACATGCCTTGAAGAAAGGAAGGGGACTCCCGACTCCGCATAGGTCGGGCTGACATGCGGTCCATCTTTTGCAAACTCGATGACGTCTCCGAGCACAATTCGTTTGAATCCACGTGGGTTCGCCGCCGGATCACCGAACATGTCGATGAAGATCGACTGCGTCAGCTCGTCGAGGCGGGCGAGGGTTTCGCGGCGCTTGGCGCGGAGGGCGTCGGCATGGTCGAGGATCGCCGCAATCCGCCGCTGCTCATCCAGTGAAGGCAACGGGATGCGCATCTCACCGATGTCAGCGCGGTTAACCTGCAAGAAGGTTGCACCCTTACCTTTCGCGGCAAGCTTTGGTGCGGCGAAGGTTAACCAGTTCCAAAGGAAGCGACCATCCAAGCCATCGCCAACGCGGAGACCAGCAACACCGCGGCCAAGGCAATAGACCTGATCGGCGAGTGTCTTCACACCGATGGTGGCCCGAATTCCGAGAATGATATCGCCCGGTGCGCTCAGTCTGGTCGGATTGGTGGTGAACTTCTTCGGCTTCGGATAGACCGGACCGAAGTCACCAGCTCCAGCAACCAACGGATATCCGATACCCTCTGAGTTGTATGACTCGCCGGGAGGAGCCTGCCCCATCACTATTTCGCAGACATCGGACAGTAACGCGAACTTCACGCAATCATCTCCCGCAGTTCCGCCATACCGTCAGCGATCTCCTTTTCGAGACGATCCAGCTCATCGAGAATCTCATTCGGCGGCCTGTGCTCGACCTCCTCGTGAATGATCTCCTTGTATCGGTTAAGAGACAGGTCATACTCCTGCGCGGCAATGTTGTCCTTCGGCACACAGAAGCTCTGCTCCGTCCGAGCCCGCGCCATCTCTGAGCCGTCGCGTTCAGCCCAGCGCCGCAGCACATCTGGCAGGTTGTTCTTCAAGTGCTCGTCGTCGGACAGCTCAGCGAGGGCACCGAGCTTGCCCTCGTCCAGCAGCGGGTTACGCTTGTCGTCCAGAGACAGGCCGTCCGCCCGCACGTCGTAGAACCACACGTTGTCGGTTCCACCCGAGTTAGTTTTGGTGAAGAACAGGATGGCCGTCGATACACCCGCGTACGGCTTGAACACACCCGACGGCAGCTTCACTACCGCATCGAGCTTCTGCTCCTCCACCAGGATCCGCCGAAGCTCCTTGTGCGCCTTGGACGACCCAAACAGTACACCGTCCGGCACAATCACCGCCGCTCGTCCACCGGGCTTGAGCAGACGCAAGAACAGCGCCAGGAACAGCAGCTCGGTTTTCTTCGTCTTCGCAATCTGTTGCAGATCCTTCGCGGTGTTCTCGTAGTCCAATGAGCCGGCGAACGGCGGGTTCGCGAGGATCAGCGAATACGCTTCGGCGTCACCGGTGTTCGCTTCGGCGAGGGAATCGCGGTAGCGGATGTCGGGCTGTTCGATGCCGTGCAGCAGCATGTTCATCGATCCGATGCGCAGCATCGTGTTGTCGAAGTCGAAGCCGTGGAACATCTTGTGGTGGTAGTGGTGCTTACCCGCGCCCGAGTTGATCGCGTCCGCGTGATTCGCGCGCATGTACTCGGCGACACCCACCAGGAATCCACACGTCCCGGACGCCGGATCGACGACGGTATCCCCCGGTTCCGGGGCCGTCATGTGCACCATCAGCTCGATGATGTGCCGCGGCGTGCGGAACTGGCCGTTCTGGCCGGCGGAGGCGATCTTCGCCAGCAGGTACTCGTAGATGTCGCCCTTGGTGTCACGGTTCTCCATCGGCACCTTGTCCAGGCGATCCACCACCCGCTGCAACATGCCAGGATTCGGGATGGTCAGCCGGGCATCCTTCATGAAATGCGCGTAGGTGGAATCCTCGCCGCGCATCTCCTTGATGAAGGGGAACACCCGGTTGGCGACGATGTCGAACATCTCCTCGGCATGCCGGTCCCGGAACACCGACCATCGCAGGTCGTTATACGGCCGGCCCTCTGGATCGTTCCCTTCCGGGAACGGGTTGCCCTCGAGCGGCTGCTCCAGCAGGTTCGCCCGCTCCAGTGCGCGGGTCTGCTCGTCGTCAAGTCGACGGATGAACAGCAGGTACGTGATCTGCTCCATCACCTCGAGCGGATTAGAGATGCCACCCGTCCAGAACGCGTCCCAGACTGCGTCGACCTTGTTCTTGATCTCACCGGTGATCACGGATACCGAAACCTGCCTGTTCTGCTCGACGACGACCAACAGAACTGTATAGCCCACCCCACCGACACATCTGTACGCCGACCCGTCAGCATCGCTCGACGACCGTGGCGGGTTGATCCTGAATCTGCCGGTCGCCATCGCTTAGCTCGCTCGATCCGCACCCGTCCGATGCAGACCATCAACGGGGTGCGGGGATCTCCTCGGGCACTTTCCGAGTATTCGCCGCCGCACGGCTGCCATCGGAATACCCCAGTCCGATGACGGCATCACCCCTGGACCGCGACCGCGGCTATCCAACCCACACGCGAACTACCTGCATGGCGCGCGAGCCGCCAGCTGCGTGCCGGTCAGCCGCGTCTGTGCTCACACACCTCGGGTCGAACCCTGTCAGCCGGGTCGCGACCCGGCACGGGCCCATGATTGTCGACTGATGCCTAGCGGTGATCAGTCCTTATGCTTCGGCTGAACCAGTGGCGCGACACGTGGCGCTGTGCCCCGCCAGCATCGGCAGTGATGCGGCGACCGGCCCGACGAGCTAGTCGGTGCGCGCAAGTAGGATTCGTGTGCGTTCAGGAGGCTCAGTGCAGTACATAAAGACATTCGCTCAGGCGGAGCAGAACGCTGCGCAGCAGATGCGTGCACTCGGTTACACCGACGCACGAGTAACACCGCCCGGCCCTGACGGAGGCATTGACGTCCTATCGTCGACGGCCGTGGCACAGGTCAAGTGGCGCGGCGCCCAAGTCAGCCGACCCGAACTACATCGGCTGTATGGCGCTCGGGGCAGCCGACATCACCTGGCCATGCTGTTCTTTGCGGCATCGAAGTACAGCGGCCCAGCAATCGAATACGCAAACGAAGTCGACATCGCACTCTTCGAATATTCCCCGACCGGAGAGCTCGACCCTATCAATCGTTCAGCTCAGAGGATTGTTGCAAAAGCCCGGAACCGCCCGCGTCCGGGCGGGAAAGCAAGGTCCAGGGCCGTAGCGACCCATACCCCTGCCGTCACTACCGCAACCGCCACGGCAGGGCCGAAACACCCTGATGCCTGGATGCTGCGCGCGCAAGCACGGTTAGCCGAGGTCGCGCAACGTCTCGATGCCCATACCAAGACACGCGAAACAGGACGGTCCCGCAGCCAGCGCGTAGACCTTTCCAAGAAGGCCCCTCAGCAGCCCGACCCGTGGACGTCGCACGCAAAGGCCCGACTGAGCCAAGTGGCACAACGACTCGAGTCGAAGGCCGCGAGTCGCACGACCGAGCCGCAGCTCTCGAACTCTTCAGCGAAACAACGAAGGAAGGACTACCGAGAGCAGATCCAGACCCTGAACCGGATCAGCGCTTCGTCGCCGAACCGACACCCCAGACCGGTGACCGTCGACGCGGGCTTCCCGCCACCGCCACCGGGAACGTCCGGAGCGCCGAAGCGAGCTTTGTCGGGCTGGACGAGAGAGCTGGCGATTGCCGGTTCCTTGGGCCTGGGACTCCTGGCGGTGGGGTTCCTGGTCCTCGCGGTAACTGCACTGAACGCCGAGGAGGCGGCCCGCACATGGATCACTGTTCTGTCGCTTCTCGTGGCGGTTGTCAGCGGGGGCGGCAGCTTCGCGTTGATCGTTCGGCTGCGCGAGTAGAACACTGGGCCGCCCACTCGTCATCTCAGCGCCGAACGGGCAGAAGCTGCTTTCACGCGTTTGGGCTCGCCGACATGTGCACCACTACCGCGCGACAAGCACGACCAGAAGACAGCCCTGAACATCCGTACTGAGGCGACTGTTCCCAGTGCGACCTCGGCAGCGAAACCCCTTGGCTAGTGTCGGCGGTACCCACGATTCGACTGATCGACGTATAAGCGCCGTGCCAGCACCGCGATCCCCACGGCGAGCAGTCCTGCCACAATGACCGCGGCCGTGATGTCACCTTCATACACGCTCGCGATGATGCCGAGCAACGTGAAGAAGACGACGCCGACCATGACGGCGATTGGGTATTTGTGGATTGCATTTCGGGCGTCAGGATGTTGCTCGGGCGCGTGTGCGGGCGGTGCCGGCACCTGCGGCCGCTCGAATCGCCGAATGCCGGTCAAGCTGAGGGGTTGCTGGCGCGGTGCGGCCTTAATGAGTTGGCGCGCAGCCCCGTTCTGAGCAAACAACTCACCGTCGTACCGCATTACGAATAGAGCGATCCCAACCTCGTCTGCGTAGGCGATGGCGCCTGCCGTGTACTTGATCGCGGCAAAGAAGAGCATCCCAAGGTCGTGCCTGTTGCCTCGCGCGCCATATAGGCGCTGAACGTCGGGACGACCAACGGGATTGATGTGCCATTTCACCTGAGCAACGGCTCCCGACGCGATCACATCGATACCGCCGTCCGGGCCTCTATTCGTAACCCGAGCATCATGGAAGCCGAGCGCACGCATTTTCACCGCGGCTGCCTGCTCGGCCGCTTCGAACGTCGCGATGTACAGCATCCTTCTCCTGCTGGGCTCGGCCTACAGAGTGATGCCAACGACGGCGATCTGAGCACGCTTGCGAAAATTCGTTTCTGATTCGTGTCCGGGACGTGGTTACCTTCGCTCCCTCATTTCCATCGTCATTCGCATGGTTCGACCAGATCGCCACAATGCGTAGCGCCGACCAAGTGGCCGAACATCGGCTGCTGCTCGACGGGCGCAGCGCGGGTCAGGCGGCCTACCTCGCCTTTTGCTCGCGGACGATCCCGACCGCGGCGCGGTGCGTCACGAGTGTCTGCGGGCCGCGCGCTTGATCATGACGTCCGATGCGCACAGCCTCCTCGTCTCGGCCGAGACTGCCGCCGCCACGCGGAGGCGAATCCTTGTCGACCCCACGAATGCCAGATAAACACCTCTTAGGGTCGCCGACCTTCCACACAGCCGCGTCTTGTCACCGTTGAGAGCGCCCTCGACCGCTGCTCGGCGCCGTGGGTGGAGACATAGGTCCAACGACCCAGCAGCGGACTGTGCATCCGCACCAATTGTCCCGCCGCGTGCCCGGTCAAGAGCACCTCCGCGGCCAACGCTAGGCACCTCACATCACGGTGACCGCGATCCGATCGATCCCTGCCCGAATCGCGGCAATCATCACCGGCTCGGCGATGGTCGAGGTCGACATCGTCCGAACCGACACACCGTAGTCGGCCGGAAACCCCGATCAGGACGACCCGGCCGAGCCGGTCCCCACGCCCCTGCCCGGAGCAGACGGGACTGCTCCCCGCTGTGGGGTTACCCCGGTCAACGGCGCACCGCTCACAGTCACCGTTCGCTTGCCCTGCTCGAATCCCCGGCAAGCCCAGTTGATCACGTAGTTGCCTGCCGGCACGTCCACGAACCCCACCGATGCGGCGCTGCGCGCAGGAACTCGTGTCGCGGGCGTGCGGAACGACACCGGGCCAGCCGCGTATGCCTCACAGGTCGTGATGTCGTTGTCGTTGTTGACAAAAGTGAACTTCAAACTGTTGGTGCCGGTTTCGGTGTGCAGCGGAACCGCGGCGGCCGCGGTCGGCGCCGTCAGCATCGAGACGGCCACGACACCTACGGCGCTCGTGAGAATCTGGGTTGTTTTGCGCATTCCTCATCGTTTACGGGTCAGCGGTCGCTGGCGTATCCGTCGATTACCGGACAGACACCGCACACCACGACATCCGACACTTCCGGTGTGTACATCCGAGTGGTAGCCATATGCTGCGTTGCGCCTCTGATTGTTGCCCTGATTGTGTCATGCTCCGGACCGGACCTCATGCGTGACGGGTTAGGCATCGGCGCCGACCCTGGCTGCGTCGACGCACGTGGCCCGAACTCGACACTCGACGAACTAGCCGACGCGATGATGTCAGCGACATTCACCGATCCGACAACAGGGAAACGCACCAGCGCCGAAGAACAAGCGAGAGCAGCGGCCAACGCGTTCGAATCAATGACCGGCCCCTCGGGATCTATCGATACCTCGCCAGCAGGCATCCGCGCCAAGCTCGTCAAGAGCCTTTACTCCGCAGTGCCGGAGGGCGGCGACGCCCGGTTCGCCGCCGCGGTCTGTGAATACGACACTTCCGTCCTTACGCGACTTGGCCCGATGTGGGGCGATCGCGACCAGATCACCCGCACACCGCACCTGCTGCGCGCCAGCGGCCGCACCGTCTGTGGTGGGGTCGGCGACCAGACCGCCGACGCCTACCTCGAAGAGATAGACGAGCAGGCCACCGCGTCCCAGGCAGACCCGCAAGCCTATGTTGCTGGCGAGATCAAAAAGATCGAGGCCGTGCTCGACGGCTGGACATCCGATCCAGAGGAAACCGACGCCGCCCGGCAGATCCGCCAAAGCTTCGAAGAAGCTCTCCAGGTGCTTCGTGCAGAGGACCCCCAACAGATCGCCGACGGCCTGAAAAACTACCGGGACTTCAATTGGCTCGCCATCGAGCACCTGTGCCCAGGCACAAGCGTCTTCGGTTTCGGAGAGGTATGTGGAGAGGTGAGCTCGCCGTTGGGGCACGCGCCCAGGACCGTCCAGACCCATTCAGGGCCCGTGGATTGCGACTCCGCACTTGACATCGTTCAGACCTTCACCGCTGAAGGACCCGCGGCCATCCTGCCGTGGGTATGCGCATACAACAACGACGGCGACACCGCCGAGGACGTCATGATCTACTGCCACAACCAACAAGCCCGCGTTGTCGTACCCCGCAAGACAAGGTGAGGCGCACTCCACAGTAAGCCGAGCCGGAGCCAGACCGACCGTGAGCCTTGCTTTCGTCTGCGGCCGTTGAGGGTGGCGAACCGGTATCCAGACTTGGACCCTCCCTCGATTGCCGCGTTGCGTTCGGCCCGCCCTACAGCTCTTCGATGAGCAGTCGTAGCCTGCGCCATTGATTTGCTACTCAGTTACTGACGCTTCAGATCCGTCGGCGTGTCGTGGCGTGACACGCCGACAAGTACCCGAACCTGACAGCGGTGTTTCGTCAGACTGACTGCGATCGAAACCTCTGCTTGCGTTCCGAGCCGCCGTCGTGTCCGCCACCGCGGCGAAAGATCCACAGCGTGTCGAGCCGTCAACGACCGCATCGGCCGCTTCAAGACGACTCACGAGAGACTCGGCCTCGTCCTGCGAGTCCCGGAATCCCGGCGCACTGCCGTCAACCCGCCGAGTCGATCACACAACTTCGGCGTGCGACGCCGCACAGCTATCGGGAGGGCTGCATACCTGCTGGTCAGACCATCCCGCCGCCCACGGTCACACATCTCCCCGTGTGACCTTTTTGTGGCAGTTTTGAACGTGACACGCCGGTATTCGAGCTGATCTCCAGTGACGACGAAGGCCCCGTACCGGATTGTCTCCGGTGCGGGGCCTCCGCCGAAACAGCAGCTAGGAGCTACTTTTCACTCACTGAGCATCACTTGGTAGCCAGCGCCTTCGCCTCGCGACGACGACGGTGCAGGATGGGCTCGGTGTACCGACTAGAGAACATCGCGCGGCGCCGATTAAGTGCTCGACAGCGCTTCGACCACCCGCCCCGCGATACTCAGTTGATCCGCTCTCTGGCACGGATTACGAAGGTCGTCTCGGCCACTCTCCTTTCGGTGTGGAGGTCTCCCCTGTACCGAGTGGTCGGTTGAATTCGACCGCGCGGTAGGTCCGCTGGGCGTCCGGAAAGAAAGGGGGCCGCCCGCCGGGATCGCCTTGGCGAAGGTCGGCGTCTGCGGGTGCCAGCGGCGGAATCGCCTTGAGAATTATTCGTCTGCGGCAGCAGGAACTTCGCCCCAGCGACTCTGTCGTCTCTGGAATGCAGACATCCGCGGCCGTGGTCGCGTTCGTGCATGATGCTATCGCGTGGTTGCGAAATCGCCGCACTTCGGCTCTCATGGATAGTGGGAGAATCAGCAGGCCTGGAGGATTCATGGCCTTCGATCTCCGGCTTCAAGATTCCGCAAGTGATCCAGGCGCCAGGGGCGCTTCCGAGATCGCCTACTATGCAGCGTTCGCGCATTCATCACCGCAGTCTGTTCACCTCAGCGCACCGATTCGTGGGTCCTCGCAGGGAGATGACCCTGGCCGGTTTGGCACGCACGCCAACCGGTGCAGACGAAGCCCTCGGTCGTCAACCAGCCGACTCCACTTGCCGGCTTTAGCTCAGGACGTGCGTCGTGCGGCCTGATAGCAGCGACTCGCCCGATGACCCAACCCGAAGGGGCACGGAAGGCACAACCGTCAACGTCCCGACCGACCCGCCGATGCTCAACGTCCCAGCAGCTAGGGTGTTGCTAGAGATCATTCTCCGACATGCCCATCGTGCTGATGGCGGGACCGCGGACAGCTCCGGACCAAGTCCACCTCCAATGCCACGGCATACATCCCCGGTCGGGCGTACACGGGTCGGACCAACAGGGTCCAGCCACCATCGAACACCGCGCCTTTCTCAACCAGCAGGAGGAATCGCAGCAAATGATCAGATTCGCTTTCGCCGGGCGGGTCTCCACCGAAGACCAACAAGATCCGGATGCGTCTCGCAACTGGCAGCTGGGAAGAGCGAGCGCCCTGGTCGGTCAGCATGGGCAGATCGTCGCGGAGTTCTTCGACATCGGGCAGTCGCGGTCGATTCCATGGAAGCGACGCCCCGCTGCCGGGCGGCTACTCGAGCTGCTCAGACATCCCGGGCGAGGCTTCGACGCGGTCGTGATCGGTGAACCCCAGCGCGCGTTCTACGGCAATCAGTTCGGGCTGACGTTTCCGGTTTTCGTCCACTACGGCGTGCAACTGTGGGTGCCGGAAGTCGGCGGCCCGATTGATCCGGACTCCGAAGCTCACGACCTGATCATGTCCGTCTTCGGCGGCATGTCCAAAGGCGAACGCAATCGCATCAAAATCCGCGTCCGGGCCGCCATGGCCGCGCAAGCCCAGGTCGAGGGCCGCTATCTCGGCGGGCGACCACCCTACGGATACCGTCTCGCGGATGCCGGCCCCCATCCCAACCCGGGCAAAGCCGCCGACGGTAAGCGGCTGCATACACTCGAACTGGACCCCGTCACTGCGCCAGTCGTGCAGCGAATCTTCAGGGAGTACCTATCGGGTATTGGGATTTTCGCGATCGCGCAACGACTTACGGCCGACGATGTTCTGTGCCCATCGGCATACGACCGCGGACGCAACAGCCATCGCTCGGGCGCAGCATGGTCAAAGAGCGCGGTGCGCGCAATCCTGGGCAATCCGCGCTACACCGGCTATGAGGTATGGAACAAGCAGCGCAAGCAGGAGTCCCTCATCGACGTCGATGACGTCGCCTTGGGCCACCAAACCCGGCTGGCGTGGAACCCGAAGACGGAATGGGTTTACTCCGATCAACCCGCTCATACCGCGCTCATCAGCAAAGACGTCTTCGAACAGACACAACTACGGCTTGCCGCCCGTGGTCCGCAATCGACCGGTCGGATTACGGCCCGACGGAAGCACCCGTACGCCTTCAAAGGGCTGTTGTTCCACAAAGCGTGTGGACGGCGGATGCAAGGAAACTGGAACCACGGGATGCCGCACTACCGCTGCCGGTATCCCTCCGAGTACGCCCTCGCCAACGACCTCGACCACCCGACTACGGTCTACCTGCGCGAAGACCGGCTCAGCGGCCCGATCGACTCGTGGTTGGCCACGATATTCCACCCAGATCGGATCAAGCATTCGCTGACCATGCTTGAAGGCGCCCAGATCGACAACATGTCGGCCATCGAGAGTGCGCGGCGATCACTCGCCGAACACGACCGCAAGCTGTCCCGATACCGAGCAGCACTGGAAGCAGGCACTGACCCAGCCCTTGTAGCGACCTGGACCCAACAGGTCCAGCGCGAACGTCAGGCGACTGCGGCACAGCTCACGGCACTAGAAGCCGAGCAGGCGCCGAACCACCGCATGGACTCAGACGAGATTCACCAACTTGTGACATCCCTGGGTGGGCTGGTTCACATTCTGAAGACGGCTGACCCTACCGACAAACTCGAGATATACCGGGAACTCGGCCTGAAGCTCACCTATGACCATGAAAAACAGGTGGTTGTGGCAGAAACTGCTCCAAAACCACCCGTGTGCGTACTGTCTGTGTCCGGAGGGGGACTTGAACCCCCACGCCCGATAAAGGGCACTAGCACCTCAAGCTAGCGCGTCTGCCATTCCGCCACCCGGACCGGTGTGCCCAGCAAGATTATCGGATGGTGCGGGCAAGCGCCAAATCGCGTCCTGACCTGGGTATCTGTTGCTGGATTGCCGCGCTGCGGCGGCGTCATCGCCTTCGCCATCGAGGTCAGCAGCGCGTTCTCGATGTTCCCGACGTTCCGGTGGTCGCCCCAGCGACCGCGAGGGCCGCGGCCCTCGGATCCGAGGACAAGACCCACACCTCTGTGCCGGGAACTCATTTCGGCGGGCCGATCCGCGAGGGCGCCCCTACGGGGCCGCTCTGGCTGCAGCCGAGATCAGCGACTGGCTCGCCGCAAGGTTCGGGTGAGGAACGAGTTCACGGCCATAGTGGATCGACGGGCGGTAGTGTGCGCTGTGGTCAGCCGGCGAGGTGGCGGCTGATGACCAGGCGCTGAATCTGGTTGGTGCCCTCGAAGATCTGGGTGATCTTGGCTTCCCGCATATACCGTTCGACCCGGAAGTCGCGGGTGTAGCCGTATCCGCCGAGCACCTGCACCGCGTCGGTGGTGACCTTCATCGCCGCGTCGGTGGCCACGAGTTTGGCCACCGACGCTTGACGGGAATACGGCAGCCCGGCGTCGCGGCGGCGGGCCGCATCGAGATAGGTCGCGCGGGCCGACTCGACTGCTGCGGCCATATCGGCGAGCAGGAAACCCAACCCCTGATGATCGATGATCTTGCGGCCGAACGCTGTACGCTCCTGCGCGTAGGACACGGCCTCGTCCAGCGCGGCTTGCGCCAGCCCCACCGCGACCGCGGCGATGCCCAACCGGCCCGAATCCAGCGCACTGAACGCGATCTGCAGACCCTGCCCCTCGGCACCGATCCGCCGCTCCTCCGGCACGAAGGCTCCGTCGTAGTGCGCGGACGTGGTGGGCACCGCATGCAGGCCCATCTTCTCCTCCGGCTTGCCGAAACTCAGACCCTCGGTGCCCTTGGATACGAGGAAACACGAAATCCCCTTGGAACCCTCACCCGTACGCGCGAACAGGTTGTAGAAGTCGGCGATGCCGCCGTGCGTGATCCACGCCTTGGCGCCGTCGATCCGGTACCCGCCGTCGACCGCCGTGGCTTTACATGCCAGCGCGGCGGCATCCGAACCCGCCTGCGGTTCGGACAGGCTGTAGGCGCCGACCGTGGCGCCACCCAGCATCTCCGGCAGCCAGCGCTGCTTCTGTTCCTCGGTCCCGAAAGTCATCAGCGGGTAGCAGGCCAGGCTGTGCACGCTCACGGCCACCGCGACCGCCGCCCAGCGCGCCGCGATTTCCTCCAGCACCTGCAGGTAGACCTCGTAGGGCTGGCCGCCGCCACCCCATTCCTCCGGATACGGCAGGCTCAACAGTCCCGCTTCCCCCAGAGTGGCGAACACGCCCTCGGGGTAGGTCTCGGCCTTCTCGTGCTCGTCGACGATCGGGGACAGCACCTTGTCGGCGATATCGCGGGTGAGCTGGATGAGCTCCCGTGCCTCGTCGGTGGGCAGAAGTCGATCGACAGCCACAGGAAATCCTCCGATGATACGCGGAACAGTACTTTGCTCCCCGTCACAGTACTGCCGCACCGACAGTACTGCAAGGCCCTCCGCAGTACTATTCGGCGGTATGGAGCAGCGTTCAACCTTCGCGACCCGCCGCCGCACAGAACTGTTCGACGAACTGGTCGAGCTGTTCCTCGCCGAAGGATTCGCCCATCTGACCCTCGATGCCATCGCGGCCCGATTGCGCTGCTCCAAATCCACGCTCTACACACTCGCCGGCAGCAAGGAACAGCTGGTCACCGCCGCCACCGTGCACTTTTTCAAACGCGCCACCGCGTCCGTCGAAGCCGAAGTGACCGCAACCATCGGTTCACTCGAGCGCATCGCCGCCTACCTCACCGCCGTCGGCGCGGCGCTGGCCGTGGCCTCCGACCGGTTCATGACCGACCTGGACGCCTTCACCCCCGCCCGCGAAGTCTATGAACGCAACACCCGTATTGCCGCCCGCCGCGTCCAGGAACTCATCGATGAGGGTGTGGCCACGGGCGAATTCCGCGGTGTGCACGCCGCATTCGCCGCGGACCTGGCCGCCACCATGATGGTCCGGATCCAGCAGGGCGGTGTTCGCACCACCACCGGACTCGACGATGCGGCCGCTTACCGCGAGCTGGCCGCCATCCTGACCCACGGCATCAGCGCCCGCTAGCCCCTCCCGGGCTCCCGGCACCTCCCACCACCGGCCACCGGCAGCCCGCCGCCCAGCACGTCCGCCGGGCAAGGACCGCCACAGCACCCCGAGTCGTGCCACCGCACTCAGGCCGCCGGGCCTCGCGCCGAGCGGACGAGCGGTAGGTTGACCACCAGGGCCGCGACCGCCGGCCGGACGCGACGCGGTACGACCTCGTCCACCACCAGAGGAGCATGGGTTGCCAGAGCAGGCCGTCGACGAGAGCGGCGTGGACCGGGGCAGCGTTGCCGGCTAGGCGGATGGTTCGGCATGTCGCGCGACGACACGCGGAGCCACATAGGCCAGCGCCTGCCTCCGCTTAACGCTCCTTCCTGCGCGAGGGACGAGCCGTCACGGTGCGGGGTGACGGAACGCGGCAGCTTGTATGGCCGGCGGCTCGAACTGAGCTGGTGCTCCGCGCCTGGACCGGCTCAATGAACGCGAGTGGGCGCACCGCCCGGTCGTCGTGCTGTGCCGCAGCGCCGAATTCGACTACCTCGCCCGGAAAGGCGACGACAACGGTCTACACGGCGCGGCAACGGTTACCCTCGATCCGCTCGACACCGGTCAGCCCGCTGACTACCTCACGCGCTTCCAGCACCGGGTACACGCCAAACACCCGGCCTGGGACCGGATTGTCACCCACCTACGCGAGCACACCGACACACCGTTGGCCGTGACCGTGCGCAACCCGTGGATGCTCGGCCTGTCCGCCACTGTCCTGCACCAGATCCCGCAGACCGCACTCGCTCTGCTCGACTGCCCCACTGCCGACGCTGTCCGCGATGGATTGTTTGCCGGGCAGATCCCCGCCGCGATCGCAGGCACCGACGACACCGCAAAATTCCGCGACTACACCAGCGACAATGTCGAGAAATGGCTCCGCACACTGGCTCGGCACCTGGAACACCGCCGCGACCTCGGACGAAACGGCACTGCTATCCGCCTCGACGAGATCTGGGAAATTGCCGGTACCAACCGAATCCGCCTGCTCCATGCACTGGTAGTCATACTCCTGGGCGGGCTGGTGTTCGGACTTATGTCCGGGCTTTTTGCCGGACTCCGGAACGGTCTCAGGACTGGGCTCGGGATCGGGCTCATGGCCGGACTCGGAGCCGGCCTCATGACTGGGCTCATGGTCGGGCTCAAAGTCACTGCGGACGAGCAGCTGGCTGTGGGCACCGATGCGCGGCGATTGATCCGCAACGACCTGGAGGCACTGCTCGCCCGGAGTGCTCTCTTCGGACTCGGGATCGGCATCGCCACCGGCGTCGCGGCCGGGCTTCGACCCGGGCTCGGAACCGGGTTGTTGGCAGTGTTCATCGCCGGGATGGTGTTAGGGCTCGTGAGCGGTCGGTACTTGCTGGCTCTACTTCTGTTCAAAATCACCGCGGACTTCCCGGCGCGGCCCGCCGCCTTCCTCAATTGGGCACGCAACAGTGGCCTGCTCCGCGTCAACGCCACCGCGTACCAGTTCCGGCACCAGTCCTACCAGCAGTGGCTGCTCCGGCCGAACTAGGCTGATGACCGCACGGATGCCCACCCGACAGGCGAGGGAGACCATGAGCGCGATTGCCGATCAGCTCGCCGAGCTCGCAGAACGACATGGCCTGACGGTGGCCGTCGCCGAATCGTTGACAGCGGGCAATGTCGCCGCCGCGCTGGGCGCAGCACCGGATTCGGCGGCATGGTTTCGCGGCGGCGTCATCGCCTACGCCACCGAGGTCAAACAGCGCGTACTCGATGTTCCCGACGTTCCGGTGGTCTCCGAGACCGCCGCGACCGCGATGGCCGAGGGCGTCCGGGCCCTGATGGACGCCGACATCGCCGTCGCCACCACCGGCGTCGGTGGACCAGGACCACAAGACGGCGAACCGGCCGGATCGGTGTGGTTCTGCGCTAGCTCGCGCGCAGGCGTGCGGACAAGCCACCGGCAATTCGACGGCGAACCAGAGAAGATCCTCGACCAATCGGTGCAGTACGCGATCGAACTGCTGCTGTCGATGGCGGAAACGATCACAGATAGCGCTCCCTGATCGCGGCACGCCGGCCACGGGTCGAGCGTTGTGCTGTGCGTGCAATGCCGACACCATTCGCCCTGTCGGTTTCCCCATTTTGCTGGTAAGCGGCTGTGCTGAGCGTGCCGCCCAGAGCGACTAGCGGCTGACGATTGCCACCGCGGTCGTCTACCGTTCGCGGAGTGAGTGTGCGTTGGGTGAGAGGCGGCGGCAGTTGCTGGTGTACGACAGCGAGCTGATCGCGGCCGCCGACCGGGCCGCAGCCTTGGATGCGGTGTTCAACGACCATGAGAACCCGCAGTCGGTGACCTTCGTGGCCGACCGGGAAATCAAGCACCGGATGTCGATGGCCGATCTCGGGCCGGGCGTGCATGTGGTGCGCAATACCGGAACCGGGCTGTGTGTCGTGCGCAGCGCACGCCACGTCGCGCAGGGCGCGCCGGAGCAGTTCGCGATGTTCATGCCGGTCCGCGGCGCGGGACTGCTCACCACCGCCGAGGGTGCCGCGCTCACCGAAGCGGGACAGGTGACGTTGATCGACACCTCTCGGCCATATGTGTATCGCCAGTCGGCTGTGTCGGACAACAAGGTCGTGATCTTCGACCCCGGCCTGCTGGATGTGCCGGTCGATGTCATCCGCGACGCGGCACCGTTTCTGCCGGCCAGTCCCGTCTATCCGCTGGTTCGCGCTCACTTCGCGGAGCTGTGCAACACCACCACCGAACTGCCCACGGAGGCGGCCCAGGCGGTTGGGCAGGCCACCGTTCAACTCGTGCGGGCATTGGTGACCACGGCACGAGATGAGCGCAGTGGCCGGGCGGCGATGGACGACAGCCTCGTCGTGCGGGTCGGGCTCTACATCGACGCCCACCTGCACGACCCAGCGCTGACTCCCCGTCGCATCGCCGAAGCGCACGATGTCTCGTTGCGGAGACTGTATTCCCGCTGGGCGGAGGCGGGCCGTCGGACCGGCATCGCCGAATGGATCATTCGCCGTCGATTACGAAGAGCCGCAGCGATTCTCACGAATCGCCGAGCGAGCCGGTAGTCGCCGAGGTGGCCCGGCGCACCGGGTTCACCAACGTGAGCCATTTCAACCGGCGCTTCCGCGCCGAGTACGGCATGGCGCCGCTGCAATGGCGCAGCCTGCAGCGGGCCGGACGATGACCGCACGGCGCCGCATCGGCATTCTGGTATTCGATGGTGTGAAGATGCTCGACTACACCGGGCCTGCCGAAGTGTTCGTGGAAGCCAATCAGTCGCTGCCCGGCTATGACGTGGTCACTGTCTCCCCCGATGGCGAGCCGGTGGTGACATCGCTCGGCACTCAGGTCTGCGTGATGGGCAGCGCCACGGACGCGGGGCCCTTCGACACCGTGCTGATCCCCGGTAGTGAGCTGCCGCCTGCCCGTTTCGTCACTCCCGAGGTTCTCGCCGCCACCGCTCACTTGGCGCGCCGCACCCGCAGACTCGCTTCGATCTGCAGTGGGGCATTCGTCCTGGCCGAACTCGGTGTGCTGAACGGGCGGCGCGCGACGACCCACTGGAAGTTCACCCGTGATCTCGCGGCGCGTTTCCCTGATGTCCTGGTGGATCCTGATGCGATCTATGTGCGAGACGGATCGGTGTACTCCTCGGCGGGTGTCGCCGCAGGCATCGACCTGGCGCTCGCACTGGTCGAGGACGACCACGGTTCGGCGGTAGCGCGCCGGGTCGCCCAGTCCCTGCTGGTGTACATGCAGCGCGGCGGCGGACAGTCGCAGTTCTCGGCGGCGCTGAGCGGTCCCGTTCCGCGTAGTCCCCTGGTGCGCGCACTGGCCGATCTGATCTACGCCGACCCCGCCCGGCCGTATACGGTGCAGCTGCTCGCGGCGCATGCGCGGGTCAGCCCTCGCCACCTCACACGATTGTTTCGTGAGGAACTCGACAGTTCGCCCGCGGAGTATGTGGCGTTCGTACGGTTCACCGTCGCCCGGGACAAACTCGACGCCGGATACACCGTCACCGAAGCGGCCGCGCTGGCCGGGTACGGGAGCAGTGAGGTGATGCGGCGGGCCTTCGTGGCCCGGCTCGGGGTTTCACCGAAGAAGTACCAGCAACGTTTCCGCACCACCATCGCCGATCGCGCGCCCGAGCATGTCTGATTTGTAGGGATTTTTGGCTCGCCGAGCGGGGCGCGGAACCGATTTGGTGACCAAGACTGAAGGCCACAGTTCCTCCTCCTCATCAGGATTGGTCATCATGCCCGGAAATCCCCATGGCCTGCCGCTCGAACCGGCCGCGCAAGCGTTCGTCGACGCCACCTCCGAGCCTCCGTACCTCTACCAGCTGCCGCCGGAGGAGGGACGCAAAGCGGTGGATGCCGTCCAGGACTCCCCGATCGACAAGCCCGCGATCGACGAGGAGTGGATCACCGTCTCCGGCGGTCCTACCGGCTCGGTGCCGGTGCGCATCGTCAAGCCGGTCGATGCCTCGGCCCCCTTGCCGGTGATCGTCTACACCCATGGCGCCGGGTGGGTTTTCGGCGACGCTCACACCCACGACCGGCTGGTCCGCGACCTGGCCGTCGGCGCCGATGCCGCCGTGGTCTTTCCCGAGTACGACCGCTCGCCCGAGGTGGGCTACCCCATCGCGAACGAGCAGTCCTACCGCGTCGCGCAGTGGGTCAGCACCGAGGGCGCGGCCAAGGGCCTGGACTCCTCGCGGATCGCGATCGCCGGAGATTCGGTGGGCGGCAATATGGCCATCGCCCTGACCTTGATGGCGAAAGAGCGCGCAGACGTATCCTTCCGGGCGCAGGTGCTGTTCTATCCGGTCACCGATGCCAACTTCGATACCGGGTCCTATCAGCAGTTCGCCGAAGGTTATTTCCTCACCCGCGACGGTATGCGGTGGTTCTGGGATCAGTACACCACCAGCGACGCCCAGCGGGCCGAGATCACGGCTTCTCCCCTGCGCGCGAGCCTCGACCAGCTCGCGGACCTGCCTCCCGCACTGGTCATTACCGCGGAAGCCGACGTGCTGCGGGATGAAGGGGAAGCCTTCGCGGGCAAGCTCCGGGCGGCCGGTGTGCCCGTCACCGCCGTCCGCTATGGCGGGATCGTCCACGACTTCGTCATGGTCAACTCCCTGCACCAGACCCAGGCCGCACGCGCCGCCGTCGCCCAGGCGGTCGCCCATCTGCGCGCCGCGCTACACGGCTGAAAGGACGCGCGCTCATGCGGACAACGACATTCACCGGATTGCTCGCCGCCGCCCTGTGCGGTATCTGTGCCAGTGCGCTGACGGTGCCGACGGCGCAAGCAGTGTCGCAGGAGCCGACGATCGTGCTGGTGCACGGCGCCTTCGCCGACGGCACCAGCTGGGACGGCGTCGCGGCCGACCTGCGTGCCGACGGACATCACGTGGTGACACCGGCCAACCCGTTGCGCGGGCCGGCTTCCGACGCGCAGGCCATCGAAGGGGTCCTCGCCGGCATCGACGGCCCGATCGTTCTCGTCGGCCACTCATATGGCGGAGCCGTCATCACCAACGTCTCCGATCCCGATGTCACGGCGCTGGTGTATATCGCGGCGTTCGCGCCGCACCAGAACGAGCCGACCCAACTGGCGCTGGATCCGATCCGCTATCCGGGAAGTCGTCTGCTGCCACCCGCCCTGGCGGTGACCAGCACAGACGCCGGTCTCGACGCCTATGTCGATCCCCGCTACTTCCGGGAGGTCTTCGCCCAGGACGTCGGCGAGCAGACCGTCACCGACATGATCGCCCACCAGCGTTCACTCGCCCTCACCGCCAACCTCGAACCCTCGGGTCCGCCCGCCTGGGCCACCGTGCCCAGCTGGTACCTCGTCGCCGAACAGGACCGCGTCATCCCCCCGGCCTCCCAACGCGCCATGGCAGCCCGCATGGGTGCGCGCACCAGCGAGATCTCCGCATCGCATGCGTGCCTCGTTTCCCGGCCCGCCGCCGTCGCCGACCTCATCGCCGAGGCGGCCGATCAGTGACAGGAAATCCGTTGTCCCCCAGTATCGACCAGCACACTCTCGACCAGATCGACCGAGCCAACGGCAGCAGCCACACCCCCGTCGCCTTCATTCACGGCCTCTGGCTGCTGGCCGGCAGTTGGGACCGTTGGGCCGCACTGTTCGCCGACGCCGGTTATGCGCCGGTCGCGCCGTGCTGGCCCGATGATCCGGAGACAGTCGAGCGGGCCCGCGCTCATCCCGACGTGTTCGCGGGCAAAACCGTCGGCCGAGTCGCCGGCCATTACGCCGAGATCATCGGCCGGCTGGACCGCAAACCCGCGGTGATCGGCCACTCCTTCGGGGGTTTGCTCACTCAGATCCTCGCCGGCCGCGGACTGTCCGTTGCCTCGGTCGCCATCGATGCCGCGCCTTTTCGCGGAGTACTCCCACTGCCCATCAGCTCACTGCGCGCGGCCGCACCGGTGCTCGGCAACCCCGTAAACCGCTCCCGCGCAGTGTCATTGACCTTCGAGCAGTTCAGGTTCAGTTTCGCCAACGCCGTCGACGAGGACGAGGCGAAACAGCTGTTCGAAACCTTTGCTGTACCCGCCCCTGGCGCTCCCCTGTTCCAGGCGGCAGCTGCCAACCGCAATCCCTGGTCGGAGACCAAGGTCGACACCCGCAACCCGGAACGCGGGCCGTTGCTGATCATTTCGGGAGAAAAGGACAACACCGTCCCCCGGGCGATCTCGATGGCCGCCTACCGCAAACAACAGGCCAACCCCGATATCACCGAGTTCGTCGAGATACCGGACCGCGGACATTCGATCACCATCGACAGCGGTTGGCGCGAGGTCGCCGAAACCTGCTTGGCATTCATCCGCCGCTTCGCCTGACCGGCACCCAACGAAGCTCGATTGTCGTCTCCGGCCCGGTGCCGGGCCGGGGGTCGCAGCGGGACCCCTGTCCGTGGAGCGTCGTAAGCCTCGAAACGACGGTAGCCCACGACCGCCTCGATCAGAGCATGAGCCGGCGACGATCGTGGAGTCGAGTTCGATCTCGCCGGCCACGACCGAGGCGTGGTCGGCGGGCCCGGGCAGCCGGGGCATCTCGCCGGGCAGGTCGGTCGTTCATCCCGGGCCCGGCGCAGCACCCAGGAAACGAACACGAAGGTTCCCGGCCACCGGGAGACGTCCTTGGGGGCCGGTCGGGCCGAACTTAGTGTGACTCCGGCCACTGGGACGTCCCAGTTCGGCCTTGCCAAGACCCGCTAGGGAGTCCCTATGAACCTGATGAAGTCTCGCCTGTTCGCGATGATCGCAGCGATCGTCGCGGCGGTGGCGCTCATGGCAGTCGGAGCAGGTGGTGCCGCCGCTGCGCCGAAGACCGGTGAAATGTTCCTGACCTTTGTCCGTCACGGCGAATCGGCCGGCAATAGTTCCGGCCTGATCGACACTTCCGTTCCCGGACCCGGCCTGACCGAGACGGGGCGGGCGCAAGCGGCCGCGGTCGCCCAGCTGCTGGCCGATTGCAAGTTCGACGGCGTGTACGCCTCGACGATGGTGCGGACCCAGCAGACGGCGGAGCCGACCTCGCAACTGTGCGGTCATTCCACCGTCGTCGAGGAGGGGCTGCACGAGATCGAGGCAGGCGTCTACGAGGGCACGCCGGAGAAGGACGCGCGCGAGGGCTACCTGGCCGCACCGATCCAGTGGCTGCAGGGCAACCTGGACGCCCGGATTCCCGGCTCGATCAACGGCCATGAGTTCAAGAAGCGCATGGACGATTCCCTCCAGGACATCCAGGACCGCGGCCACAAGCGCGCGGTGATCTTCTCCCATGGCGGCGCCATCATGTTCTGGACGCTCATGTCCGTCTCCAACCCCGACATGAGCAAGCTGCAGTCCGATCCGCTGCACAACACCGGCCGGGTGGTTGTGAAGGGCACTCCGGCGAAGGGCTGGAAGCTCGTCTCGTGGGACGGTCATGCCGCGGGCTGAGTCCGACCGGCTCGTTGTGGCTGCCGCCGTCACGAGTTGATCAGCGACTGAGCGCCACACCATGGTCCGCTGCCGCACTTGCCGGCAGCGGACCATGCGCTTGTCACAGGGGCACGACATACTGATTGGGCCACCCGAGCAAAGGCGCCCGTGGGCACTGACATACGAGCGCATCGCGGACCGGCCCGAACTGTGACTGCTGACACGATTCGGGACGGTGTGGAGGGTGTATCCGGTAGGCGCGGCGTTCGTCGCAGGATCGTCCTGTCCGGATCATGAAGGAGCCCAATCCTTATGCCCGCCGACCGACACTCTCCCGCCCCCGACGAGCGATTGCTGTCCGCGCTGCGCCGCTACATTCGAGCCAGGGGTGCCGGTTACCTCGATGATCCGAATATCACCTCGATCGGTGTCGGCTACAAGATCACCGATGGTGAGCGGACCGATACGGTGTCGTTGCAGTTCACCGTGGGCAGGAAGGTCGCGCTCGAGCGGTTGGAGTCGTTGGGCACGACCGCGATTCCGGAATCGATCGCGGTAGACGAGTTCGACGTGCCGACCGATGTGCTCGAGCGCCGGTACGAACCGTCGTATCGCGTGGTCACCGAGGCCAGCCCGCCGGAGACGAAGGTGCGGCGTGATCCGGTCGTGCCGGGTATCAGCGTTGCCAATATCAACGAGACCGCGGGCACTCTCGGGTGCATCGTCTACGACGCCACCGACGGCACCCCGCTGGTGCTGAGCAATTGGCACGTCCTGCACGGCCCCCGGGGCGCGATCGGCGATGTGGTCGTCCAGCCCGGCCCGCACGACGACAACCGGACCGACCGCAACCGCCTCGGCGTGCTCACCCGCTCGCACCTCGGCATCGCCGGTGACTGTGCCGTCGCCACGATCGAGGACCGCCGGTTCGACACCGGCATCCTCGGCATCGATGTCACCCCCACCGAACTCGGTGACCCGGAACTCGGCGATACCGTGATCAAGAGCGGGCGCACCACCTCGGTCACCCACGGTGTGGTGCGGCGGGTCGACGTCATCGTCAAGATCAATTATGGCGCCGCCGGCGAACAACGGATCGGCTGTTTCGAAATCGGCCCGGATTCCGCGCATCCCGCGCCCGGCGAGGAGATCAGCCGCGGCGGCGACTCCGGGGCGGTCTGGCTGTTCACCGCCGACGGCAAGCCCGGCACCGTGCTGGCCGGACTGCATTTCGGCGGCGAAACCGATTCCAGCCCGGACGAACACGCCCTGGCGTGCCTGCCGCGATCGGTCTTCGAAAAGCTCGAGATCAACCTCACTCCCCCGGCCACGGCCCAGACCACTGCCCCGGCCGGCTATGACGTGGACTTCCTCGGCGTCGGTGTCGATCTGCCTGCCATCGATCCCGGTCTCGCCGACGACACGTTCAGCCTCGACGGCTCCACCACCATCGCCTACACCCACTTCTCCCTCGCGCTCAGCACCTCGCGGCGCTTCCCCCGCTGGGTCGCGTGGAACATCGACGGCGGCGACATCAAGAAACTGGGCCGCAAGGGCCTCGAGTTCGTCCTGGACCCCCGGATCCCGGCCGAGTTCCAGGTCGGCAACGAACTCTACCGCGACAACCGGATCGACCGCGGACACATCGCTCGACGCGCCGACCTGCTCTGGGGCCCACAACCCGAAGCCGAACAGGCCAACAAGGATTCGTTCTACTACACCAACATCGCCCCGCAGATGGACGACTTCAACCAGAGCAGCCGCGACGGCGTCTGGGGGCGGATCGAGGACGCCGTCTTCGCCGACGCCGATGTCGACAACCTGCGCGTCAGCCTCATCGCCGGCCCAGTCTTCCGCGACGACGACCGCACCTACCGCGGCGTCCGGATCCCCCGCGAGTACTTCAAGATCGTCGTCTACCTGGACAAGGGCGTACTGCAGAGCCGGGCATTCCTGCTCACCCAGAACCTCGACCAACTCGAAGCCCTCGACCTCGACGAGTTCCGCACCTATCAGGTCACGGTCCCGGAGATCGAGAAACGCACCGGGCTTCGCTTCCCCGAAGCCGTCCACAATGCCGACACCGCGACGACCGAGTCGACCGGACGAACTGCGCCCCTCGACTCGGTCGAGGACATTCGCTGGTAACCCGCGCCTACGGCACGCTCACCGCACGGCGAGGGCGATGAACTGTGTCGGTGCGTCCATCCCCGGGGTCGCACCGAAGTTGTCGTCGGCGACCAGAATGAGGGTGCGTTCACCGGAGGGCAGCTTCGGCCCCCAGGTCATGCCTTCCACGATGCCGAGGCGCGTGAGACCGAGCCGGCCCAGGTCGGCGACCAGACGTTTGCGGGCCGGCTGGAGATCCGGTTTCGAGGTGAGCGCATCGAGGCCGCTGGTATCGGTGGCGCCGCGCAGGTCGGCCTCGAAGATCTTGATGGTGACCCCGGCGGACGACACCCCGCGCTCGAGAACCAGATACCGATCGGGGTTCTGGCTGCCTGCGGTCAGGATCGCCGAGACGCTGTTGATCCCGGGTCCCGCACCGGCCATCGGGTCGACCGGGTAGGCGACTTGAGTATCGACCCGCCCCTTCCGGTCCTGCACGGTCAACCGCACCAGCGCGCCGTGGTCCGGGGTGGGCTCCGGGCCGTCCTGCGCCAGCGGCCCTTCCAGGATGCTCGCGACGCGGCTGCCGCCCGCACTGAAAGTGAAGGCCTCGATACCTTGATTGGCGCGCGGCCCGCTGCCGTTCTCGTCGACGTGATAGTTGGCGGGCAGCTCGAGGTGACCGGCTGCGCTGCCGTCGGGGGTTGCGCGCCGGATCGAGGGATCGGTCACCAGGTGCGGCGGTGTCCGGTCACCTTCCTGACTCCACCAGATATCCGCGCCGTGCGGGTCGACGCGGATGTCCTCGGGATCTACCGGCGCGAGCTGATCGCAGGTCGCCCGCGATTGCGTGCACGGCTGCGCGGCCCACTGTTCTGCCGACGGATAGGTGCTGCCGTCGGCGCGTCGCAGGCTGTGCTGCCCGGTGAGGCGGACCTCGCCAAGGCCGGTCTCGGTCACCGCGATGTCGGCGGTGTAGAAGCGGGCCGGGTTGATCGCCGACCGGTCATCGGATATCAGCACGTAGGAGCCGGTGCGAGGGTCCCGATCGATACCGGAGAGGCCACCCACCGTGGTGCCCGCGTACTGAAGACCGGTGGGAAGCAGCTGCTCGCCGATCAGCCGGACGCCGTCGTCGGCCGCGGCGGACGCGGGCTGAACGGAGGCGAGCAGCGCCGCCGCGATGGTCGCGGTGATGTATCTGCCAATCATGAGTGGCATCGAAGCCTGGCACGGCCCGCAGGTTGCGGGGTGATCCCGCCTGATGGGAGACCACACCGGAAACCGGATGAATGCGCGCCACCGCTAGCTGAAAACGTAATCCTCCAACGGGAAGTGCCCACTGCGCCATGCGGCCTCCAGGGTCGACGCGGGCCGCAGCGGCACGTCGCCGTGTTTGTCGAAGTAGTAGCGGTTGGCGGTGGCGCAGCTGTCCTGCCAGAACACCTGGCCGCCGCGGCGAGCGAGCACTTCGCGGAAATAGCGGTCGTTGGCTTCCTCGGTGATTTCGATGCGGGCAGCGGCGGTGGCGCGGGCGTGGTGCAGGCAGCGGCCATCGCGGCACAACTCGGCACGATGTTCCTGCCGCCGGAACTCATCGGCGAACCCTAGGCCGCCATGCCGATCGTGGATTGACCACCGCTGCGGACAGCACCCGTCCACGGTAAGGTTCCCGGTGGACACGCCGACATCTTATGCGTGACAGGGGAATTGGGCCGATGCCGCGACTCGGCCGGGAGGGGCAAGGGTGCTGTGGTGGTCGACATTCCCGCGGACATCCCCAGCGAACTCGAGCCCATCGCCAAGGAAATACACCGGATCCACGAGAGCGCGGTCTGGAATAGCCAGGGGCATTTCGAGCAGATGAAGCTCTGGCGGGCGATGAACATGGTGCTCGGTGTGCCGGCCTCAGTGCTGGCCGCCATCGCCGGTGGCACCGGCCTGGCCGCGACGCAAGCCACCAGCGTCCCCGGCATTCTCGCCTTGACGGCCGCCGGATTCGGTGCCGCGCTCACGACCCTGAACCCGTCCCGCCGGGCGGAGCTGGCGCATGCGTCCGCGACCGCCTACCTCGAAATCCAGACCGCGGCCCGGCAACTGCTGACCGTCCGATTGGCGCGGCTGGGGTTCGAGGAGGCCGATGAAGAGCTGCGCGCGTTGACCAGCCGCCGCGATGCCGTGAACAAGTCTGCCGATGCGATCAACAGCTATTCGTACCGCCGGGCACGACGCAACACCTCGGGGATGGGCGTTCAGGAATTCGAGATCGACAAGGTCGCCTGAACAGCGCCTTCGTCGGTAGTTCACAGGCACGGCGCAGCCTCCGACGGTCTCGCCGATGCCGGCTGCCCGCGCCAACGGCAAACGCCCGCAACGAAACCGGCCTCGCCCATACCTCGTGGGCGAATTCCGCCGCCAGGCTATTGCATTACCCGATCCGAGTGGTACGTTGACCTACGAGACATAAGTTACCCGTCAGTAACATAGGTGCAGTTGCGGCTGGTGGCTGCTGGATTGGGGGAAGGTCATGAGCACAGCGACGGTCACACTGGGGCTCATCGGCGTCACGATCACGATTTTCTGCTGGGCCACCTTGGCCGTGGGGCTGAGCCGGATGCTGCGGCTGTTCGGTACCGGCCAACCCGACCGCACACGGCTGCGACCGGTGCTGCCCCGGCTGAAAACCGTTGCGGTCGAAGTCGCCGCGCATACGCGGATGAACAAGTTCCGGACCGTCGGCTGGGCGCACTGGCTGGTGATGGCCGGATTCCTGCTCGGGATGGTCTTCTACTTCGAGTCCTACGGGCAGACCTTCGATCCCGAGCTTCGCTGGCCGATCATCGGCGACACCGCCGGCTATCACCTGCTCGAAGAGATCCTCGGCTTCGGCACGATCATCGGCATCGTGGCGCTCATCGCCATCCGGCAGCTCAACCATCCGCGGCGACCCGAGCGCCTGTCCCGGTTCGGTGGGTCGAATTTCCTTGCCGCATATCTCATCGAGACCATCGTGCTCATCCACGGCATCGGCGATGTGCTGGTCAAGGCAGGCAAAATCGCCACCTACGGCGGCGGGCACCTGTCGACAGACCCGTTCACCATGCAGATCGCCCGGGTGCTGCCCGCCAGTCCGCTGATGATTTCGGTGCTCGCTTTCATCAAGATGCTCGCGGGCGCTGCGTTCCTCTATCTGATCGGCCGCAAACTCACCTGGGGTGTTGCGTGGCATCGGATTTCGGCGTTCTTCAACATCTATTTCAAGCGTGAGGACGATGGTGGTGTCGCCCTGGGTGCGGCGAAGCCGATGATGTCGAAGGGCAAGGCCCTGGACATGGAGAATGTGGATCCGGATACCGACACGTTGGGTGCGGGTCGGATCGAGGACTTCTCGTGGAAGGGTTGGCTGGATTTCACCACGTGCACCGAGTGTGGTCGTTGCCAGTCGCAGTGCCCGGCCTGGAACACCGGCAAGCCGCTGTCGCCGAAGTTGTTGATCATGTCGTTGCGTGATCACGGGTTCGCCAAGGCGCCGTACCTGCTGGCCGGTGGCCGCAAGGACATGGGCGGTGACGAGGTCGGCCTGGTCGACGCCGACGGCAACCCGGACGAGGCCGCGCTGGCCAAGATCTCCGAGACCGCGCGTGCGGAGGCGCAGCGGCCACTGGTCGGTGGCGAGGATGTCAGCGGCATCATCGACCCGGAGGTGCTGTGGTCGTGCACGACCTGTGGTGCGTGTGTGGAGCAGTGCCCGGTCGATATCGAGCATGTCGATCACATCATCGATATGCGCCGCTACCAGGTGCTGATCGAGTCGGAGTTCCCCTCCGAGCTCGCGGGGTTGTTCAAGAACCTGGAGAACAAGGGCAACCCGTGGGGCCAGAACGCCAAGGACCGGCTCAACTGGATCAACGAACTCGACTTCGACATCCCGGTCTTCGGTCAAGACGCCGACAGCTTCGACGGCTACGACTACCTGTTCTGGGTCGGCTGCGCCGGCGCCTACGAAGACCGCGCCAAGAAGACCACCAAGGCCGTGGCCGAACTGCTGGCCACCGCCGGGGTGAAGTTCATGGTGCTGGGTCAGGAAGAGACCTGCACCGGCGACTCCGCCCGCCGTGCGGGTAACGAGTTCCTGTTCCAGCAGCTCGCCGCGCAGAACATCGAACTGCTGGACTCGGTATTCGAGGGTGTGGAGCAGAAGCGCAAGAAAATCGTGGTCACTTGTGCGCACTGCTTCAACGCGCTCAACAACGAGTACCCGCAGGTCGGTGGCAGCTACGAGGTGGTGCACCACACCCAGCTACTCAACCGGCTGCTGCGCACCAAGCAGTTGGTGCCGGTGGCGTCGGTGTCGCAGAACGTCACCTACCACGACCCCTGCTACCTCGGTCGCCACAACAAGGTCTACAACGCACCCCGTGAGCTGATGGAGGCCTCCGGGTCGAACCTGGTCGAAATGCCCCGCCACGGCGAACGGTCGATGTGCTGTGGTGCCGGTGGTGCCCGCATGTGGATGGAAGAACAACTCGGCAAACGCATCAACATCGACCGCGTGGACGAGGCGTTGACCACCAACCCGGCCAAGATCGCCACCGGCTGCCCGTTCTGCCGCGTCATGCTCACCGACGGCGTCACCGCACGTCAGGAAGACGGCAAGGGCGAAGGGGTCGAGGTCGTCGACGTCGCCCAACTCATGCTCGACGCCATCGAACGGGTCGAACCGTCGAAGCTGACCGAGAACCTGACCGTCATCCAGGAACCCAAGGCCGAACCCGAACCCGAATCTCAGCCCGAGCCCGAGGCTGAGCCGGAGCCGGTGGCCGAGGCCACGCCCGCGGCGGCGAAGGCCGCTCCGGCCGGTGGTGGGCTGGCCATGAAGGGCCCCGCCAAGGCACCCGGCAAGGGCCTGGGCATGAAGGGCGCCGCCAAGGCACCCGGCGCCAAGGCATCGGCTCCGGCCGAGACCGAAGCCGCTGCGGCCCCCGCCAAGGGACTCGGCATGAAGGGCGCGGCCAAGGCACCCGGCGGCAAGGGACTTGCCATGAAGGGCGCCGCGAAGGCGGCGGCTCCTGCGGAGGCGGCGCCGGCAGCCGAAGCACCGGGCGAAACCGCTGCGGCAAGCACCGAAACCGCCTCGGCCCCTGCCGGATCCATGCCGACCGTCGCTCCCAAGGGTCTCGCCGTGAAGTCCGGCTTCAAGCGCCCCGGACCCAAGGCCCCCGGCGCCAAGGCACCGGCGGCCGCTTCCGCCGAGTCGGCGCCGGCCGATGCGGCACCGGCTTCGTCCGAATCCGCTTCGGCCCCGGCTGAATCCGCGCCGGCCCAAGCGGACACGGCCTCCGCGGCCACCGCGACCAAATCCACCGAGTCGGAGACCCAGGCCCCCACCGACGGCAACGGCGCCACGCCGGCCCCGCTGCCCACCGCCAAGCCGGGCGGTCTCGGCTTCAAGACCGGCGCCAAGGCACCCGGTGGCAGAAGTCTGGCGGGCTGACCGGCGGTTATCCCTCAGATCCGGGCGCGGGCGCGTCTTGGGGTGCCGCGCACAGGAGTGGGAATGCCGCGGTCCAGGCGGCGAGCACGCGGTCCTCGCGGGCGGAGTCGGCGCGCAGGATGCTGGTGAGGGCTTGGCCGCGGAGCAGTTCGATCAGGGCCTCGAAGGCGACGGAGAATCCTGGCTGCGAGGCGAGTTCGGGGCCGAAGGCCTCGGCGCCGAGGATGCGCAGCTCCTTGCCGACCTGACGTTCGTAGGGAGCCAGGACTTCGCGGAGGTTGTCGTCGGTGCGTGCGGCCATCCACAGTTCGTAGCCGGCAAGGTACAGCGGGCCGGACATGGCGCTGCGCAGGACCGAGATCGCGAACCGTACGCGGTCCTCGGTCGGGTCGCCTTGTGCGAGAGCGGCGCGGATGTCGCGGGCCTGCTGTTCGGCCACGCGCTGTACGGCCGCCACGAACATGTCGGCCTTGCTCGGGAAGTGGTGCAGCAGCGCGCCGCGCGATACCCCGGCGCGGTCCTGAACGCGCAGGGTGGTGGTGCCGGCGTAGCCGAACTCGACGAGACACTGCACCGTCGCCTCGGTCAGGCGGCGGCGCATCTCGATCGGATCGATCTTCCGGCTCGTCACCACTGCACCTCGTTGTCGTTTCCGCCCGGCCCGGCGATGATGCCGGGCCAGGCGGATCATCTTGTCACGAGGCAGCCGGCCACCAGATGACGGCCACGGTGGTGCTGCCCGCGCTCAGCCGACCAGCCCGCCGCTGCAGGCGAGCACCTCGCCGGTCACATAATCCGATTCGGGCAGGCACAGCAGATAGACCGCGCCGGCCGCTTCGCCGGGTGTGCCGAGCCGGCCCAGCGGGGCCATGTGCTGGGCGGCCTGCAGGATCATCGGGTTCACCCCGACCTTGATCTCGCGGCCCTGGATGTCGATGGTCGCGTCGCCGTCGGCCGCGGACTCGGTGAGCCGGGTCTTGATCAGTCCGAAGGCGACCGCGTTCACCGTCACCCGGTAGCGGCCCCACTCCTTGGCCATCGCCTTCGTCAGGCCGAGGATGCCCGCCTTGCCCGCGGAATAGTTGGCCTGGCCGGCATTGCCGTAGAGCCCCGCGAGCGAGGAAATATTGACCACCTTGCGGGTGACCGGAGTCCCCGCTTCCTTCTCCCGCTTGGCGGCGGCGCTGATCACCGGCTGGGCCGCGCGCAGAATCTGGAAGGGCGCCTTCAGATGGACGTCGAGGATGGCGTCCCATTGCTCGTCGCTCATCTTCTGCACCACACCATCCCAGGTGTAGCCGGCGTTGTTGACGATGATGTCGAGCCCGCCGAACTGCTCGACGGCGGTGTCGACGAAACGCTGCGCGAAGCCTTCCTCGGTGACGCTGCCCGGGCAGGCGACGGCCGCACCGCCCGCGCCGACGATGTCGTCGACGACGGCGGCAGCCGCAGCGGGATCCAGGTCGTTGATCACGACCTGCGCGCCCTGGCTTGCGAGCTTGTGGGCGATCGCCGCGCCGATGCCGCGGCCGGAGCCGCTGACGATCGCCGTCTTTCCGGCGAGAGTGCTCATGACTGGGTGGACCTTTCGGGTGCATCCTCGGGGTTGCCGAGGTCGGTGAAGGAGCCGTGTCGTCCGGCACCGCCGGCGAAGCGGGTAGCGCCGGCGAGTGTGTCGGTGGAGATGGAGACGACACCGTGCTCGTATTCATTGGCCAGCGCCTCGGTCTCGCCGAGACCTTCCTGTTCCAGCGCGGACAGCCGGTCCTGGCGCATGCAGGTCTGTGGGAAGGCGGCGAGCTGTTCGGCCAACTGCACCGCGGTGGCCAGCGACCGGCCTGCCGGGGCGACGCGGTTGACCAGGCCCATGCCCTGCGCCTCGTGCGCGCTCACGGGTCGGCCGGTCAGGATCAGATCCATCGCATGTCCGAGGCCGATCACCCGTGGCAGCCGGACGGTGCCGCCGTCGATCAGCGGCACGCCCCACCGGCGGCAGAACACGCCGAGCACCGTGTTCTCGTCGGCGACGCGCAGGTCGGCCCACAGCGCCAGCTCCAGTCCGCCCGCGACCGCGTGCCCGCTCAGCGCCGCGATCACCGGTTTCGACAGACGCATCCGCGACACCCCCATCGGGGCGTCCCCGTCGGAGGCGAAGCGGTTGGGGTCACCGGCGGCGACCGCCTTCAGATCGGCTCCGGCGCAAAATGTTCCGCCTTCACCGGTCAGGATCGCCACGGCGGCGTCGGGGTCGCGGTCGAACTCGCGGAACGCCGCTGCCAGGTCCTCGGCGGTGGCCCTGTTGACCGCATTGCGGACCTCGGGACGGTTGATGCTGACGATCGTGACCGGCCCCTTCTTGCGCACCAGCACCCGGTCGGTACTGCTCGAATCCACAGTCATCAGAGCGACCTCGCAATGATTTCTTTCATGATCTCGTTCGTCCCGCCGTAGATCCGTTGCGCGCGGGCGTTGGCGAACATCTCGGCGATCGGGTATTCGCGCATGTAGCCGTAGCCGCCGAACAGCTGCAGGCACCGATCCACCACCTGGCATTGGACGTCGGTGGCCCAGTATTTGGCCATGGAGGCCGTGGCGACGTCCAGCGTGCCCGCGTTGTGACGCACCACGCAGTCGTCGACGAACACCCGGGCGACCCGCGCCAAGGTCGCACATTCGGCGAGTTCGAACTTGATGTGCTGCTTGCTGAACAGTGGTTTGCCGAACGCCTCGCGTTCCTTCGTGTACGCCAGGGCCAGTTCGACCGCGCATTCGGTGGCCACCACGGCGCCCAGCGCGAGCAGCAGCCGCTCCTGCGGAAGCTGGTTCATCAGCTGGATGAATCCTTGGCCTTCCACACCACCGAGCAGATTCGCCGCCGGCACTCGCGCGTCGTCGAAGAACAGTTCGGCGGTGTCGCCGCTGTGCTGTCCGAGTTTGTCCAACACCCGCCCGCGCCGGAAGCCCGGACAATCGGCAGTGTCGACGAGGAGCAACGAGACACCGTGCGCTCCGGCGCTCGGATCGGTTTTGGCGGCCACCACGACGAGATCAGCGGAGCCGCCGTTGGTGATGAAGGTCTTCGCGCCGTTGATGACGTAGTCGTCGCCCTCGCGCACCGCACGAGTCCGCATACTCGCCAGGTCGGAACCACCGCTGGGCTCGGTCATGGCGATCGCGGCGATCACCTCACCGGTCGCCATCGACGGCAACCACCGACGCTTCTGCTCCTCGGTGCCGTAAGCGACCAGGTACGGCGCGACGATCCCGCTGTGGACGTGGTTGCCGAAACCCGGCTCGTCGATGCGGCCCTGTTCCTCGAGGACCACCATCTCCTGACCGAACGTGCCGCCCCCGCCGCCGTACTCTGCAGGCACCGCGATGCACAGCAGCCCGAGTTCCCCGGCACGCAGCCAGAATTCGCGATCGATGCAACGCTGCTCGGCCCAGCGCCGACGATTGGGCACCGCTTCGGCGGCGAAGAAGGCCCGCGCAGTGTCGCGCAACGCCGTCGCTTCGGCATCCGCGGCCCATTCGGGTGGCGACGTTGACGTGAGGCTCATGCGCGGCACTTTACAGTCAGTCTGGACTGACTGTAAAGGCCGATCAGCACGGCCGTTCCTGGCCGCGGGCGGGCACGCTGACGAGCAGGTGGAGGCCATGTTCCAGGCCTGGTTCAAGGCGGTCACCCTGCAGGTGACGCTCTGGGCACAGCCCTACGCCGGTGCCGACTGGTGAGGTGACCGCGGATCACTCGACCCACAACCGAGGGTCGCGAGCGTCGACCAGCGCGCGGACGTTCTCGACCGCGCGATCCGCCGGCTGAGCAGGTAGCCGACGTCCATCGCGGAGTCGAAGGGCGACCTCCCCGCGAGACACTTCGGCGGCCCCGACGATGAAGTGGTACGGAACCAGCCTCGCTCCACGCACACGGGCAGCCAAGCTTCCCTTGTCCGCACCGGCGACCTGCACCCGCAACCCCGCACGCGAACACCGATCACGGAGTTCGATCGCGGCCGATTCCTCGGCTCCGGAAATCGGTAGCACCACGACCTGCACCGGAGCCAGCCACGCCGAAAACGCCCCGCCGTGTTGTTCGAGCAAGTGCGCGACGGCTCGCTCGACACTGCCGATGACGCTGCGGTGCACCATGACCGGCCGGTGCTTACTGCCGTCGGCGCCGATGTAGTGCAGGTCGAACTGTGCGGGCTGGTGGAAATCGACCTGCACAGTCGACAGGGTCGATTCGCGCCCCGCGTGATCGCGCACCTGCACGTCGATCTTCGGGCCGTAGAACGCCGCCTCACCGTCGACTGCCTCGTACGCGATCCCGGATCGCTCCAATACTTCGATCAGTAGCTCCTGAGCACGCCGCCACATCTGCGGCGCCGCAACATATTTCCCGCCCGCACCGGGTAGCGACAGCCGATAACGCGCACCGGTGATTCCCATGGCGTGATACGCGGATTCGATCATCGCCAACGCGGCAATGGCCTCGTCGGCCACCTGATCGAGGGTGCAGAAGATGTGCGCGTCGTTGAGCTGGATCGAGCGCACCCGAGTCAGGCCGCCCAGCACGCCGGAGCGCTCCCAGCGGTGCATACCGCCCAGCTCGGCCAGCCGCAGCGGCAGTTCACGGTAGCTGTGCGAGCGGGACCGATACATGAGCGCGTGATGCGGGCACAGGCTGGGCCGCAGTACCACCTGCTCACCGCCGAGGTCCATCGGCGGGTACATGTCGTCGTTGTAATACGCCCAGTGCCCGGATATCTCGTACAGTTCGCGTTTGCCGAGCTCCGGCGAATACACGTGCTGGTATCCGGCCTCGTGCTCGACGGCACGCACGTACTCTTCGAGGCTGTGCCGCACGATGGCGCCGTCGGGCAGCCAATACGGTAGCCCGGACCCGATCAGTGGATCGGTGTCGAACAGTCCGAGTTCCCGCCCGAGTTGACGGTGGTCGTACATGTGGGTCTCCTGCCGGTCGAGGGCGGAAGACCACACGGCAAAGCCCCGGGCATCCGCCCGGGGCTTCGAATCAGATCAGAGTTCAGTGCGCCGGGACGTCGTCCGGCGTCGTGGTGGACTCGGCGCGCTGCATGCCGGTCACCGTACTCGCCGTGGTTCGGTGCGGCAAGAGAATTGCCAGTGGCCACGTGCACTTGCGGCCATGTCGACATGATCGATCCATCGGCGAGCGCGGCCTCGCCCTGGTCGAGGGTGTATCGCGAAAAGCCCGGGACCGACATTGTGGATACCTACGAAGGGTTCGTTCACTGCTGCTGAAGAATCCGAACTCCGCTGGATGGATGGCGAGTGTTGTTGTGGCCGTGGTCTTATGGGGCCTCCCGACGCTGGGATACGTCACATACCGAACCGAAGGACGCGACCTGTGCTGCGCATACGAGGACGACGGACCGCACTGACCGCACTGGCACTTGCCGCCAGTGCCGGCCTTGCCGCACCGGCATCGACCATGGCCGCTCCGCGAACGGTGGTGCAGCCGGACGTCCCGGCCATCGCGGAGAATGTTCCCGCCGACGTACTGGCCGCCCTGGCGCCGACGATCATCGGCGCGGTCTCCACCCCAGGCTTCATCGCGGGCGGTGGGACCGTCGGAATTCTCGCCCAGGCCCGCGCCCTGCTCGCCATCCCCGGGATCCCCGCGCAGGTGAAATCGACGCTCGGGCGGGTGATCACCTTCCTCGACGGTAGCGGTGGCGGCGGACCCGACCTCCCGCCCGCGAGCGGCCCACGCATCGCCCAGTTCCTCTACCCGACGATCGGCAAGGGCTGTATCGGCCCCACCTCCGATTCCGTCGGCACCGCCCTCGCCGTCCCCGGCCCCGCTGTACTCCCACCCCCGGGCCCGAAACCAGGCCAAACGGCCTTCGTCCTCACCGCCCTCGGCACCAAAGTCGCGGCCCCCGTGCAGAATCCACCGCTGGTCGTCCAATGGATCAACCTCGACACCCGCCACTCAGGCACCCAGCCCCTCACCACCGAAGCCGCCCTCAACACCGAAGGCCCCGCCACCGTCTCCGCCATCGCCGACACCGGTTCCGGCCGCATCGCCGCCGTAATCTCCGGATCCCTCACCACCACAACCGCCACGTCCGAAACCCGCACCTGCGCCTTCGCCCCCACCCTGGGGTTCTTCACGGTGCCGTGAGCCACCCGCAGGGAGCTGACCGCGTCGCGGATCTGGTCGTCGCGCTGACCGGGCGACTCGACCGAGCCCGGCCGGCGCAGCTCGCGCATACTTGCGAGAGCATCGGCCGGGCTCGGAAACCCGCACGCGCGGACGACGTCGATCAGGCCGCGACGTGGGCGCCTGTCGGTGCCGCGGCGGCATCGGTGCGCTTGTTGTGGGCGTCGAAGGCCCGGTAGGCGCGGTAGTAGGTGAACATCTGCAGGCCCCAGGTCGACAGCGCGAAGATGTAGAAGATCGTGTGCTCGGCGTCGTCGCCGGGGATGTGGACGAAGTCGTAGCTGGCGGCGATCAGGAAACCGCAGGCGGTGGCGATGCCGGCCCACACCGCGTGGCCGCGCTCGCCGATCTCCCAGAGCCGCTTGGAGAAATAGATCAGGAACAACGTCGTTAGGACGTTGACCACGATGTAGAAGATCTTGCCGGGGGTACCGATCTCCTCGGCATAAACACTCAGAACGAAACCTGCCACACCGGCGAGCGCGAACGCGCCGACGTCGACCGCCACCGACGGCTTGTACCGGTGCGTGACCTTCATCAACCCGAGTACCAGGATCAGCGTGATGCCGACCGAGCGCGAGAAGGCGTCCAGGAAGTAGGCGAACGCGTACATCGGACTGTCGTGACCGGCTTTCAGAAGGCCGTAGATCAGGAAGTTCGTTCCCGATGTGGCTACGATGATCCACTCGAGCCCGAGCAGATAGTTCCGGTAATTGCGGATGAACTTGATGCCGTAGGTGAAACCGACGGCGATCATCCAGATGTCCGCGGCCGCGAACAGCAGTTCCTTGATCGACATTGATCTTCTCCTTGAAGGGTGACACCCGCCGGACAGCGGCAATGGGTCGTTTCGTCAGCGCTACCGAGCGATCGAGGAACGGTAGTCGTCTCGTTCCGGCAATCCATGGGTCCGACATCTGGCCGCCGATCGAGGAATGCGGCGGGGGTCGGAATGTGATGCCAGTCATAACGCTACCGCGAGTGGGTCATATGATCAAGCCATTTGACTAACTACTTCCGTCTGCGCGGACCAGGCACCCGCGACAGCCGCAGTCGCGACATGACGAACCGCCGAACCCGACGCACGAATCCGGCGGCTCCAACGACATCGTCAGCCTGAGAGCTGGCCAGGCAAAGTACCGGTGATGATCTGTCGCGCTTCGGCGAGGATGGCATCGACCACCTCGGCGCAGCTGCCGATGTCGTGGATCAGCCCCTGGGCCTGACTGGCCCACCACAGCCCACCGTCGACGTCGCCGTTGCCGTACACCTGCTCGCGGGCCCGTGCGCCGCTGGCCAGGTGGGCGATGTCGTCGAAGCTCGCGCCGGGCCGGCGCGAAACCGCGGCGATCTCCTCCGACACCGCATTGCGGGCGACGCGGGCGGAGTTGTGGAATTCGCGGAACACGATGACGGTGTCGCGTTCGCTGTTGTCGACGATCTGCCGTTTGACGTTGTCGTGAATGGGCGCCTCGGTGGTCGCCATGAACCGCGTGCCCATGTTCACCGCGCACGCGCCGAGCGCCAGTGCCGCGACAAGCCCTGCGCCGGTGGCGATTCCACCGCTGGCAATGATCGGGATGGCCAGCGCCCGCGCGGCGGCGGGGATCAGTACGAGACCGGGAACGTCGTCCTCGCCGGGGTGTCCGGCGCATTCGAAGCCGTCGATGCTGACGGCGTCGACGCCGAGTTGCTGCGCCTTGAGCCCGTGACGGACGGTGACCGCCTTGTGGATCACCTTCACTCCTGCGGCCTTGAAAGTCGGCAGGTGCGGCTGCGGATTGCCGCCCGCGGTTTCGACGATGGTGATGCCGCTGTCGACGATGGCGTCGCGGTATTCGTCATAGGGCACCGGCTTGATGGTCGGCAGGATGGTCAGGTTCACCCCGAACGGCTTGTCGGTGAGATCGCGGCAGCGGTTGATCTCCTTGACCAGCGCTTCGGGCGTGGGCTGGGTGAGCGCGGTGAGGAATCCGAGAGCACCGGCATTGGCCACGGCGCCGATCAGATCCGCGGTGCCGACGGCGGTCATGCCGCCGCAGACGAGGGGGTGCTCGATACCGAACGTCTCGGTGAAGGTGTTCGTGAACATGTAGATCTCAACTATTCATGGTCGTTTGTCTAAGTCATGTATTCAGCTCGCCGGCCAGGTTCCGAGAAGACCTCTGCGAGGACCTCCCCCACACGCGTCGCGCCGGCCGTCGACGGCGAGTGCCTTCTCGACGGCCGGCGCGTCACAGATGTGGTGACTACTTCCGGAGCGAGGACCAGCGGTCGGCGGCCCGGTCGGCGAGCCAGCCCAGGTACAGCGCGGGATTGCTGACGAAGCTGGGCCAGAACCGCTTGTCGCCGTGCCAGATCGCCTCCAGGTCTGCATGCCGCGGCGCTCCAGTGACGTGATCGGCCAGCATATGACCCACGTACTGCGCCTGGGCGAAGCCGTGGCCGTTGCAGGCCGCGGAGTACAGCACGTTCGCGGAGGCCTCGCCGGCGACCGGCAGCCACGTGGAACTCATGCCGATCCAGCCGCCCCAGGCTTGCATCGGCTTGATGTCGCGCAGTCCGGGGAAGCGGTCGTGGAAGCCGCGAATGAGATCGTCGACGACGTTCGTCGCCGGGGTGCGTTCGGGCAGCGGGTTGCGACCTGCCTGGATGCGGCGGGTTCCGAAGGCGATGGTGCCGCGCGGGGTCACGCGATAGCTCTCCAGGATCATGTGCAGTGTCACCAGGGGCGCGCGGCTGGTCCAGCCGATCTCGTCGAGCCGTTCGGGTGGGACGGGTTCGGTTTCGACCAGCGACGTCCACACCGGTGTCGCCAGATGCTTCGGCGCGATGGACAGGCTGTTGCCGGCGGCGTTCGTGGTCAGCAGCGCCTTGCGGGCCCTGACCTTGCCGTGCGGGGTTTCGACGGTGACCCGCCCGCCGGTGTCGACGACGTCGCGCGCGGGCGTCGACTCATAGACGCGGACCCCGGCGGCGATCGTCGCCGCACGCAACCCGAGCGCGAACTTACCCGGATTGACGGTGCCACCGACACCTTCGCGGATGCCGCCGAGAAAGCCCTCCGGCAGGCCCGCTTCGGGGCCTTCGATGAATTCGCCCGACGATCCGGCCTCGGCCAGCACCTTCGCGTTGCGGCGCGCGTGCCGCAGCTGCCCCTTCGAGATCGCACCCATGACGATCCCCTCTTGCCGGTAATCGCAGTCGATGCCGTGGTGCTTGATCGCATCCTCAGCGAAATGCACCGCGTGCTCGGCGTAGCGGTACAGCTCGCGCAACCGCTCACGCTTCAGCAGGAACCCCAGCATCTCCGGATCGGCGGCGACCGAGTTGGTGATGTAGCCGGCGTTGCGGGAGGTGGCACCCCATCCCAGTGTCTTCGCCTCGAGCAGCACCACGTCGACGCCCTTGTCGGCGAGACGCAGGGCGGCCGACATTCCACCACCACCGCCGCCGATCACGACGACGTCGCAGGTGATCTCTTCGGTCAGCGCCGGTTCGGCCGTGTCGGGCTGTCCGGCCCATCCGGTGTCGTCGATCAACTTCATGACGCCTACTCCGTTCCGTTGGCGGGGATGACCGCGGTGCCGCGGGCGCGTACCGCGACCAAGGGCGGTTGCAGGACGTGCGCGCGGCCGGTGTCATCGGAGCCCCGGCAGATCACCCGGAGCTCGAAATCGACTGTGCGGCTGCGGTTGCCCTTCTTCACCAGGGTCGCCTCGGCTTCGACGACGTCGCCGCCGCGGATCGGGGCGAGGAATTCCACCGACGAATAGCCGGCGAACAGGCCTTCGTGGCCATCCAACTCGATCGAGAGGTTGGTGCCGACGTCGCCGAAGAGCTTCAAGGCGTAGGCACCGTCGACGAGGTTACCGGCGTAGTGCGCGTCGGAGAAGGCGACATACCGCCGGTGGACTGCGCTGCTCATGCGATCTCCTCGTGAATCGGGCCGACCGTGCGTGACGGCGTTTCACCGTCGATCTCGACGCCGGGGTAGCCCCGTTTGGCGATCTCGGTACACATGCGGCGGTACTTACCGACCCCGCCGAGGTAGCCCATGAAGGTGTTCGGTTTGCCGTCGATGTTGGAGCCCCGATACCAGGAGTCGGTGGTCGCGTACAGCGTCTGGGATACGGTCCACTCGGTGATGTCCACCCACTCCTGCTGGGCTTCGGCAGTGGCCTCGATCAGGGTGGCGCCGGTGTCGCGGGCGTGTTCGATGAGGTCGGCGATCCAGTCGACGGCCTGCTCGATCGTCACCACCACGTTGCTGGCCAGCGCCGGGCTGAGCGGTCCGCCGACCATGAAGAAGTTGGGGAAGTCGGCGGCCATGAACCCGAGGTAGGAGCGGATCCCGTCACTCCACGCGTCCTGCAGCTTCCGACCGGACGCGCCGGTGATGTTGAGCCCGAACAGCGGGCCGGTGAAGGCGTCGAACCCGATGGCGAGCACGATGGCGTCCACCTCGTAGGTGCCGTTCGAGGTGACGATCGCGTTCTCGGTCATCGTCTCGATCGACTCTTCGCGCAGTGACACCAGCGAGACGTTCGGCCGGTTGTAGGTCTCGTAGTAGTCGGTGCCGAAAACGCTGCGCTTGGCGCCGAGCGGGTGGTACTTGGGCACCAGCCGTTCCGCGGTGACCGGGTCTTTCACGATCTCGCGGATCTTGTCGTGGATGAACTCCGACGCGGTCCGGTTCGCCTCGGCGTCGAAGAGCAGATCGGCGAACTCGCCGCCGACACCCTGGAAGCCGCTGCGTTCGTAGGCCGACTCGTAGCGTCGCTTGCGCTCCTCGTCCGAGACGTCGAACGCCCGGTCGGTGACGGGGCGATCGGGGATGCCGCCCGGCGAGTGCCTGCACTCCTCCCGGATGGCCGGGTAGTCGTCCTTGACGGCGGCGACCTGATCCGGGGTGAGCACGCGGTTGCGGGCGGGCATCACGTAGTTCGGGGTGCGCTGGAAGACTGTGAGGTGTTCGGCGACCTCCGCGATGAGCGGAATGGCCTGTACGCCAGAGGATCCCGTGCCGATCACGGCAACGCGCTTGCCCGCCAGGTCGTCGAGGGAGATGTTCCACCGGCTGGTCGACACCGTCAGCCCGGTGAAGTTCGACAGTCCGGGCACGTCGAAGTCCTTGGGTGTGGACAGGCCGCCTGCACCCGAGATCAGGTAGCGGCTGCGCCGGATCTCGCCGTTGTCGAGCTGGACTTCCCAGAGCCGGTCGGCGGCGATCCACGTGCAGGCCACCACGCGGGTGTTGAAGGTGAAGTGCTTGCGCAGGTCGAAGCGGTCGGCGACGTGCTCGATGTAGCTGAGAATCTCGGCCTGTGGAGCGAACCGCTCACTCCAGGTCCACTCCTGCTGGAGTTGCTCATCGAAGGAGTACGAGTAGTAGATGCTCTCGACGTCACATCGCGCGCCCGGATAGGTGTTCCAGAACCAGGTGCCGCCGACGCTCGGCCCGGCTTCGAATCCCGCGAAGGACCAGCCCGCTGTCGTCAGCCGGTGCGAGAGGTACATGCCGGTGAAGCCGGCGCCGACACCGATGACGTCGACGATCTCGGAGGTAGAGGTGGTGGTCATGTCTGCAGGCTGCTTTCGTGTAGTTGATCAGACGACTCGATCAAATGACTCACTTCTAGTAGACCAGTGGTCCCGCTCACAGTCAAGGGACAGGGTCCTCGTCTAGTGGGAGCACCCGAGGCTCACGAGTACGGCTTTCGCCGCACGCTCACCCGAGGCAGCGGCGTCGGCCAGCGAGGGCAGATCGAGCTGGTAGTCACCGGCGAGGTAGATGCTGCCGAGCGGATCGCGCAACGGCGGCAGCGAGTTCCGCCGACCGGGCGCCCAGAACGGCACGACCCGGCGGTGCCGCCGCACGATGCCCTCCCCCAGCTTTCCCGCCAGCTCCGGGAACACGGTGCACAGGTCGGTCGAGAATCGCGACACGATCTCCTCATCGGACAGCCCGAACAACGCGTCGGCCTGGGCGCCGCCGGCGAAACAGGCCAGCGCTCCGCCCGGTTTACGGTCGGCGCCGGTGCGCATCGCCGCGGCGTGGTTGAACATCGCCTGGAACGACAGTTGGGGCGTCGACACCGCGAAGTTGTCGTCCCAGCGCTGCGGCCCGACCTCGTCGGTGAAGAATCCAACGATGACGTAGCGGCCGTAGGTGATGTCGTTGAATGCGTTGCGGTGCTGTTGCGGTAGGTCCGCGATGATCCGCTCGGCGATATCGGCGGGTGCGGTAACGATCGCGCGGTCGGCCCGCAGCTGCACCGGACGGTCACCGTCGAGGTAGTCGACCACGACGCCGTCGCCGTCCTGCCGCACCGACTGCACAACGGAGTTCAGCCGGATACGGTCGCCGAGATCCCCGGTCAGCACATCGGTCAACGTCTGATTTCCACCCACCGGCAGCGAGAAGTTCGGGATCTTCGCCGGGTCGGCCAGCGCCAGGCCAACCGATGTGACGAACTGGGTGGCGGCGGTCTCCTCCACCTCGCATCCCATCCACTGCGCCGACCACGACCGGACGACAGCTGCGGCGAGCTCCGACCGGACGCCTTTCAGCAGGTAGGACGCGAGTCTGGTGTCGAGCCCGGCGCGAACTCGTTGGGCGATTCGGCTCTTCGATTCCAGGAACGGCGTCACCCGCAGGATGCGGGCGCCGACGATGGCCATGCCGATCCGGTCCATCATGGTCATCCGCGTGCGGAACATGAGCGCGATCGGGTTCGAGGTGTCGACCAACCCGCCGTTGAGGTACAGCGCGACGCTCTTGCCGGCAAGCGAGCCCATCTCGATGCCGTGCCGGTCGAGGGCCTCGATCAATGTGCCGGTGCCCTCGGTGAATTGGGTGCCGACATTGATCCAGTAGTCGCCCTGCCGGACGGTGTCGACGCGTCCACCTGTGCGATCGGTGGATTCGAGCACCACGACGTCGGTCTGCGGTGCCAGCGTGGTTGCCGCCATCAGGCCCGACATACCGGCGCCCACGACCACCACCCGCGCGGTCTCTTTCCGCACCTCATGTGTAGTCATTTCGGTTTCCTCACTCTCGTTCGTTCACCAGCGAGCACCGGCGAACTCCTTGGGCCTCGGCGGCGGTCGGTCTCACGGCGGGCGGCTACATGGGCAGGTCGGGTGAATCGACACCGACCACCCGGTCACCGCAGAACACCCGGACGGACTCACCGGGGGCGTGACCGCCGATTCCCGAAGTGCCCCAGAAGCTTTGGGCCGATCCATCGGCCAGGTCGGCGACCTTGGCGCCGTTCACCCGCACCTCGCCCGAGAGGATCCGCGAGCCGACCTCGATCGCGCGGTCCAGGTCGCCACCGAATACGTAGGCATCCAGACCGGACGGGTTGGCGTTGGCCACGCGCAGGGCATCTTCGTCGGACTCCACGGCGTGCAGGCTGATGAGCGGGCCGAACAGTTCGGCGGTGGCCAGCGACGCGTCGACGCCCGTGGCGACGGTCGGCGACAGGAAGAAGCCATCGAGGCCCGGCAGTTTCGCGGGCTGGTGGATGGTGGCGCCGTTGGCCCGCAGTTCGTCGATGCGACTGTGCAACGTCGCGAAGTGCGGGGCGTTCGAGATGGGACCGAGTGAGGTGGTCTCGTCGAGCGAGTTCCCGATCTCGATCTGGGCGATACGGTCCAGCAGCGCCTCGAGAAGCGGTTCGATCAGGCTCTTGTGTGCCAGTACCTTGCCGGGGCCCTCGCACCACTGACCGTTGAGCTTGGTCATCCCGTCCAGGATGCCGTCGGCGGCCACGTCGATGTCGGCGTCGTCCAGGACCAGGGCCGGGTTGTTGCCGCCGAGCTCGAGCTGGAGCACCTTGAAGTCTTCCGCGGCCGCACGGGCGATCGCGCGTCCCGCATTCGGTCCGCCGGTGAAGGAGACCACCTTCACCCGGTGATCGCCGGTGATGGCCGCGCCGACGTCACCGGCGCCGTGCACGAGCTGCAACGCACCGTCGGGCAGGCCGGCCTTGACGAAGCTCTCGACGATGATCTGGGCGCTGGTCGGTGCGTGCTCCGACGGTTTCAGGATGACGGGGCACCCTGCCGCCAGCGCGCTCACCATCTTCGCGGCGGGAATGAAACTCGGCCCATTCCACGGGGTGAGGATGGCGGCCGGTCCCCACGGGACTTTGTAGAGCCGCACGTCACGTCCGCCGGCCGCCAGCGCGGTCCGGCGCGGAATGGTGCGCAGTTCCGAGGCGGCCGCACGGATGCGATGCGGCAGGAACTGCGCGACAATCCGGGCTTTCGCGATCGGGACGCCGCTGGTGAGCGCGTCGGTGTAGGCGATGTCCTCGATCCGGGACTCGACGATGTCGGCCGCGCGCTCGATGACCTCGGCGCGTTCCTCGCTCGCCGCGTCGTCCCAGCGCTCGAAGCCGTAGGACCGCTCGGCGTGGCGCAGTGCGCGTTCCACGTCCTCGGGGGTGGTGGTGACGGCACGGTGCACCGGCCGGCCGGTGTTGGGGTCGAGGTTCCATGCGCCGGGAATCGTCGCGCATTCGGACCAGTCGTCGGCGATGTAGTTGATCGGTTGGGGTAGTTGCGGATTCGTCATCGGGAGTTCCTTCGGTGCGCGAATGGGCAGGGGCTCACACAGTGAGGTCGGCGACGATGCGGGTGACGTCGCCGGACTTCATCGCCTCGAAGCCCTTGTCGATGTCGTGGAAGCCGATGACGTCGCTGACCATCTCGTCGAGCAGCAGCCGCCCCTGCTGGTACAGGCGCGCGAACTGGGCGATGTCCTCCTGCGCCTGGCCCGAACCCATGTAGGAGCCGATGAGACGCTTCTCGGAGAAGAAGAAGTTCCAGGCGGGCAACGTCAGCTCGGTGCCGTCGGGTGCGATACCGACCAAACACGCGGTGCCGGTGGGGCGCAGCACCTCGAGCGCGGTGGCCGCGGTGCGGCCGCTGCCGACCGCCTCGAACGAGTAATCGACGCCGTCGCCGAGCAGATTCCGAATCTCGGCCGCCACGTCGGCCGCGCCGTTCACGACGTGGGTGGCGCCGTAGGTGCGGGCTGCGGCCAAGCGCGCGTCGTCGAGGTCGACGGCCACGATCGCCGAGGCGCCGGCCAGACGCGCGCCCTGGATGATCGCGGAACCGACACCGCCGCAACCGATCACGGCGACGGTGGAGCCGGGACGCACTTCGGCACCACGGAACACGGCGCCGACACCGGTGATGATGCAGCACGAGAGCAGGCAGCCCACGTGCAGACTCACCTCGTCGGCCACCTTGACCAGCGCGTTCTCCCGCATCAGCGTGTGGCGGGAGAACGCGCCGACATCGCCGAGCCGGTCGACGACCTGACCGTCGGGCGTCTGGAAGGCGGGCCGGGACCGCTGCCGGATCTCGGTGATGCGCTGACACTGCGTCGAGTGTCCGACCTGGCAGTTGCGGCACAGCCCGCACGAGGGGGTGAGAGCGCCGACGACGCGGTCGCCGGGACGCAACGTGGTCACCGCGGAGCCGACCGCCTCGACCACACCCGCCACCTCGTGCCCGACCACTACGGGCAGGTCGGCGCTCACGGTTCCGGTCATGTAGTGCAGGTCGCTGTGGCACAGTCCGACATTCGAGACCGCGAGCCGGACCTCGTGGGGTTCCGGGTCGTCGACCAGGATCTCGGTGAACTCGAACGGTTGCCCGACCGCCGTGAGAACAGCTGCTTCGGTGGTGATCATGATCGACTCCGATCTCGGTTGTGCTGCGCGGACGCCGAGGACGCCGCGTTCTTCGATGTCCAGAAACCCTCGATGCCTTCGCTGAAGGCGCCGGACTCCCAGGCCTCGCGGGCGGCGTCGTCCTCGCGCGCGAACGCGGCCTCGATATCGGCGGGCTGCGGGCGCAGCAGGCCGAGGTGCAAGGCGGTGATCCGGGGATCGGAGTTCCACTGCCGGATCACCTCGACGGCACGGCCGACCAGAGTCTCCGGCGCGACGATCTCGTCGAGCAGTCCGATCCGCAGTGCTTCCTCGGCGCCGATCCGCTGAGATCCGAGGATGATGCGCATCGCGTGATTGCGGACCAGCCGGCCCATAAGGAAGCTGGACGCGTTGGAAATGACGATTCCGCGGTGGTTCTCCGGTTGGAAGAACTCGGCGGCCGGGCTGCCGATCCGCCCGTCACAGCACAGCGTGAACTCCGAGGCGCCACCGACGGCGATTCCGTTCACGGCCGCGATGACAGGGATTTTCGTCTCGAGGATCGCGCGGGTGATGTCGTGGAAGGTGGCGAAAGCCTCGCGGATCTCGGCGTAGGTGGACGGCACGGCCTCGAGGTCCTCACCTGCGGAGAAAGCCCGGCCGGTGCCGGTGAGCACGATCCCGCGTACCAGATCAGCGGTCCCGAAATGGCGGATGGTCTGTGCGAGCAGCACGCGGGTGGCCACATCCAGCACGTTCAGCTTCGCCGGGCGGTTCAGGGTGAGCACCGCGACGTCGTCGTCGATGCGTACGTCCAGATAGTTGTCGGGCATGTCCGGCTCCTCAGTCGCGCGGCGGTCGCAGGTCGTAGGTGGTGCCGGGCTGCTCGGCGGCGCGCGCCTTCAGGGCGGGTTTGGACACGCGTTCGGAGGGGGTGCGCGGGAAGTCGGCGACGAATTCCACGTAGCGCGGAAGCTTGAAGCGCGCCAGCTGGCTCCGGGCGTCGTCCAGGATTCGCTGTGCGGTGTCCCGGCTTACCGGCACGCCGGGAGCCAGTTGGACGAAGGCCTTGACCTCCTCGCCGAACAGCTCGTCCGGCACGCCGACGACGGCCGTCGCGACGACGCGGTCGTCGCGTTCGAGCACGCGTTCGACCTCCGTGCTGGCGATGTTCTCGCCGCCCCGGCGGACCATGTCCTTGAGCCGCCCCACCAGCCGGTAGCTGCCCGCCTCGCGGATCGCGACGTCGCCGGTGTGCAGCCAGCCGTCGCGCAGGACCTGCGCGGTCGCTTCGGGCCGGTTCCAGTAGCCGAGCATCATCGGCCTTCCCGAGGTGATCAGTTCACCGGATTCGCCGTCGCCGACCTGGCGACCCTGGGCATCGACCACCCGGACCCGCTTGGTCGGCACCGGCCGGCCCAGCCGTCCGCTGCCGACGTCCTCGGTGGCTTCCGGCAGGCTCACCAGGTCGACTCCGGTCTCGGTCATCCCGAAGATCTCCCGCCACGGTGCGCTCCATCGCTGTTCGAACTCGGCGTGCAGCGCGGCGGGGATGGCCGAGCACAGCACGATGCGCAGGTCGTTGTCGCGGTCCTGCGGGGTGGGGCGGCTGCTTGAACAGCAGCGTCGGCATGGAACCGAGCACGTAACAGAACGTGGCCCGGTGCTTGCGGACGTCGGCCATGAAACCGGAGGCGGAGAACCGCGGCAGCACCACCAGCGGCGCCCCGATCGTCAGGCACAGCGCGGTGTTCCACTGCGGATCCATGTAGGAGAACGGCTGCGAGGTGAGCGCCACGTCGTCGGCGCCGAGTCCGGCGGCGTTCGCGCACACCCAGCCGAGCCGAGTCCAGTAGTCGTGGGTGAGCATGCAGGCCTTGGGAAATCCTGTTGTCCCCGAGGTGTATTGAAGGTTCGCCAACGTCTCGCCGGCGATGTCCACCGCGGGCGGGTCCGCGGGATACGCCGTGAGGTCGCCGGGTGTGCCGGCATGGATGATGCGGATACCGGCCAGTTCGCTGTTCTCCGCACGCACCTGCTCGGCCAGTGGGGCGTGCTCGGCGTCGGTGACCAGGACCCGGGCGCCGGAATCTCGCAGCACGAATTCCAGGTCCGCCCGCTGATACGAGGAGTTGACCGGAACGGTCACCGCGCCCGCCTTGAGCACGGCCAGCCAGGCAACCGGCCACTGCACCACGTTGGGCAGCATGATCGCGACGCGGTCGCCCGGCCAGACTCCGTCCTCGGCGATCAGTCGCCGAGCCAGTCTCGTGGTCCACTCGTCGATCTCGGCGAAGGTCCACGATCGGTCCGCGAACCGGAGGAACTCGTGGCCGGGACGGCGGCGCGCCTGTTCGGCCAGCAGTCCGGTGAGTGTGCCGATCGGCGGATCCTCGGCCAGACGCGCGAGCACACTCGAGCGTTCGGACTGGATCGGTGCGACGTTGGTCATGTCATCCTCTTCGCGGAGAGCAGGTGGAAGGCCGTCGATCGGCCTTGCAGCCGCCGGGCGGTGGCCTGTTCCGGGGTTCGCCACCATGTGCGGTTTTCGATGGGTCCGGCACGCCAGGGCGGGGAATTCGACGCCGCCAGGCGAGTGGATATGTGAGGCCTGCCATAAAGGTAGCCGAAGTGGGTCATCTGATCAAGGCGGTTGACCTACATTTTGGGACACGCTTTGGCTCGCGCGCTCGTCGCGGGGCTGCTCGTGCTGGTAATCTCGAGCATGACTTGATCAAACGTTCAGATCTATCCGACAGGAGAATCGCATGGCTCGCGTCCCCGCTGCCGAACGTCGCGCCGAACTGGTGGCCGCGGCCGTGCGCGTGATCGCCGCTCGCGGGGTGGATGGAGCCACCACGCGCCGCATCGCCGAAGAAGCCAACGCTCCCCTGGCCACCTTGCACTATTGCTTCGCCACCAAGGAGCTGCTGTTCGCCGCAGTCTTCGAGTATCTGGCCGGCGAATACCGGGATGTGCTGAACCGCAGCGATGTCCACAGCGACGCCCAGAGCACCGCCCGGGGCCTGTTGCGCGGTGTCCTGCACTGGTACCTGGAGAACCCGGACTTCGGTGCGACCATCCTCGAGCTGATCAGCTGGGGTCAGCGGGAGGGCGAGCAGGCCGAGGTCGTTTACACCGAGGCCTATGCCACCATGCGCACGATCCTGGAGGGCACCACAACCGCCTCGGGCCGGCCGCTCGAGCCGGACACGATCGATCAGCTGATCTACGTCGTCTCGGCACTATCGGACGGGTTCGCTCTCAACTGGCTGGTGTTCAGCGACGCCGACGCGGCGCGTGCGCAGGTCGAGCTGACTCTCGGCGTGCTCGACGCGTGGATGGCGGCCAATCTCGGCAACACCGCCGCACAAGCAACCGCGCCGGCCGACACCACACCCGAGCCGACGATGCGGTCACTGGTCTCCTGGGTGCGCACGAACTGACCGCGCCGCTGTGGCTGTCACCGGAATAGTAACGGCCACAGCGGTTCTCGAGCGATCAGCGTCGCCCGGCGGCCGCCTCGACCAGCCAGCGCAGCGCGCCGTCATCGGTGACCATCCACTCCGGATGCCACTGCACGCCGAGCACGGGGGCACCCGGCAGCTCGACGGATTCGGCGACACCGTCGCCGGTGCGGCCGGTGACCACCAATCCGGCGCCACAGGTGTCGATCGCCTGATGGTGCCAGGAGTTGGTCACCAGGCGATCGCCGAACACCTTCTGGGCGATCGTGCCCGCATCGAACGTGACGACGTGCTCGGGTTCACCGTCCGACAGCGGCCCCGTCGCCATGAGGTGACGCACCGGCCCGCCGGGCAAGTCGGGAATCAGGGTGCCGCCGAGAGTCACGTTGAGCACCTGCATGCCTCGGCATACGCCGAGCAACGGAATCTCGCGCTCGAGTGCGACCCGCGTCAACGCGATCTCGAACTCGTCCCGGTTGACGTCGTGGACCGAGGGGTCCAGTACCGGATCGACCTCGCCGACCACCGACTCGTCACCGCCCCAGCACCGCGGATGCACATCCTGACCACCGGTGATCACGACACCGCTGAGCCAATAGCCGAGCGCGGCAGGGTCGGCGTCGTAGGGCAGCATGACCGGTACCCCGCCGGCGCGCGTGATGGCGGCGGCGAAACCGGAGATGAAGCTGTCGGTGAGGCGGTGTCCGTAACCCGGGTGACCGCCATTGATCAGCTCCATCCGGAAGCGCCGGCCGGTCAAACCGATGAGCGGTCGCACCCGTTCCGCGTGTCCGGCGCTCACGGGAACTCGAAGTAGCGGCTGGACTCCCACTCCGACAGCTCGGCGAACGGATCGCCACCGGTGGTGTGGAACTGCATCCATTCCCACCGGCGCGTACCCACCCAGTAGTCGACGAACTCGTCGCCCAGTTGCTCACGCAGGATCAGGTCCGACTCGAGCGCGTCGGCGGCCTTGGTGATGGTGTCGGGCAACCGTTCGAGATCGGGCGCGCACCAGGCCATATCGCTGACCGGGTCGGCCGGTTCGAGCTTGCCGTCGATCCCGGCGATCACGCCCGCCAGAATCGTCGCGACCGCGAGGTACAGGTTGGCGTCGGCACCCGGAACGCGGTACTCGAGACGGGAGTATTTCGGGTGAGCGCAGACCGCGCGCACCGCGGTCGTCTTGTTGGCGATACCCCAGGTCACCGTGGTGGGCGGACCGCTCAGATCGACCAGACGACGGTAGGAGGTGATCTGCGGAAGCATCACCGACGTCGCGCCACGCATCGTCGCGAGCAGGCCGGCGACCGCGTGCCGCATGGTGTCCGACGGCCCGTCGGCGGCGTAGAACGCGTTGACGCCGTCGCGCTGCAGCGACAGGTTGACGTGCGAGGCCTGGCCGTAACCGGCGGTCGGCTTGGCCATGAAGGTGACGGTGTGACCGAGTTCGAAGGCCACCTCGCGCATCACCTGACGGGCGCGGGCCCAGTTGTCGCACACCGAGATCGGGTCGGCGGGAACGAGATTGAGCTCGACCTGGCCGGCCGCGTCCTCGTCGCTCCAGGCCTCCCACTCGATGCCGATCTGCTCGAGCCGCCGCGCGACCGCCGACATGTAGTCGACCCAGTCCTTCGACTTGGCCAGGTTGTAGGCGGTGCCCGCGGACCCGCCGAGCGGGGTCAGATCGCGGTAGCCCTTCGCCCTCGCCTCGTGTACCGACTCCTGAAACAGGGTGGCTTCGATCTCGACCGCGACGGTAGCGGTGAAACCACGGGCCGCGAGCCGGTCGACCATCGCCCGCGCGAGATTACGCGGACAGGTGCCGATCGGGGAACCGTTGGGCTGCCAATAGTCACCGATCACCGACTGCACACCGGGTGCCCACTGCACCAGCGTCGACATGTCGGGCCGGAACTGCAGATCGGCAAGATGACCACGCCAGTCGGGGTAGGCGAAACCGAGCGTCGGCGCGTTGCCGAGGTCGAGGCCGAACAGCAGGTCGGCCATCGCGAAACCCGAGTCCGCACACGCGGCGAACTTCGACGGCGCGATGTTCTTGCCGTGGAACGAGCCGTCGTGGTTGGTCGACTCGATCCGGACGGTGTGCACGCCGGGATCGAGAGTCGTTGCGGCAGTGGCGAGTTCAGACATCGTAACGAACCTTCCAGGATGCGGCGACCAGCACCGACAGCTGCGAGAGCGTGCCGCGCACGCCCATGAGACCGGTGGACAGGGCGGCCAGCAGATCGACCGCGCCGGTGAAGACGGCGGCCAGCAGATCCGGCGGCCCCGCGATGACGTAGTGGCTTTCCCCCTCGCCCACCACGACCTGATCCACGCCGTCGGAACCCTCGGTGGCAGCGATCAGCACGTCCGGGATGCCGGGGACCGAGCGGGCCTTGTCCCAGAAGCTCAGGGCGGCGCTCTTCCAGTCCGGCAGCGGCGGCGACAGCAGGGCGAGGGCCACCGCCGCGAACTCCGCCGAGCCGACGGGTTCACCGACCGGGGCGAAGAACTGGTTGAGGTCAACGGTCGCGTCGAGATCGGGCTCGACGAACACACCTCCCGACACCGCGATCGCACCGTCGGCGAGGGTGATCGTGGCCGCCTGCGGGGTGTCGTGGGAACGGATCGCGATCGCGCCGGTCAACCCGGCCGGCAGCAGCGAGCTGTCGGCGCGGAGGGAGTCGGCAATGGTCCGGGCGATCAGCCGGACGATCGGACTTGCGTCGTCCTCGATCCGGATGTCGACCCCGCCGACCGCGTCGGCCCCGCGCAGGGCGGGATCGATCGTCGTTTCGGTCATTGTGTTGTCCTTTCGATGCGACGAGATCGTGTGCGCGGTAGAGCGTCGACAGCGGATCCCACAGAAACGGAGACTCATGATCACTCGTCTGGATCATATGACTATGATAGTGAGGCACAGATCACTTCTTGTCAACGAACAGTGAGGTTCCCCGATGAACGATGCGGCTCCCGACTGGTGGAATCTGCTCGACGACCAGGCCGCCGGCGTGGCCCGCACGGTCGCCCAGATGCTGCCGAAACCCCTGCGTGAGCTGGGGCCCGAGCGGGCCCGCGCGCTGGTGAACTCCACGCCGTCCGCGGACCCGATCACCCCACTGTCTCATGTTGGTCAAATGACCATACCGACGCGCGCGGGCCGGATCAGGGCCCGCCTCTACCGTGCGGATGACGTCGAAGCCGCCCGTCCCGCCCTCGTCTATCTGCACGGCGGTGGGTTCGTTCTCGGCACCCTGGACGGCGCCGACGAGCTGTGCCGCGCGATTGCCGCCGGCTCCGGATGGACCGTGATCTCCCTCGAATACCGTCTGGCGCCCGAAAATCCGTACCCGGCAGCGCTATACGACTGCGTCGACGCCTACGAGTGGCTATGGAGTTCGGCTGCTGCGCTGGGCATCGATCCGGATCGGATCGCTATCGGCGGCGACTCCGCAGGCGGCAATCTGGCCGCGGCCCTGTGTCTGTATCGCCGCGCCGAGGGCGCGCCTCAGCCCGTGGCGCAGATACTCGCCTACCCGGCCGTCGACGACACCTTCTCCCGACCGTCATGGACGGACTTCGCCGATGCCCCCATGCTCAGCACTCCGGACGCGCGTTGGTTATGGGCGCAGTACGTCGGCGCCACCCACCCCGGCGGCGATCCGCTCGCCGCCCCCATGCGCGCCGACTCACTGCGAAACCTGCCATCCGCCTTGGTCATCACCGCCGAAGTCGACCCTCTCCGCGACGACGCCGAGGCCTACGCGACACGGCTACGCGGCGACGGCGTCGCGGTGACGTCGACCAGATACACCGGCGTCTTCCACGGCTTCCTCACCGAGGTCGCGGTGTTCGAACAGGCGGGGCGAGCGATCGACGAAGTGTGCCGGTACCTGCGCGAGCTCGCGTGAAACCCACCGAGGTGGTATCGAAGCGTCGAGTTCTGGCGGTCACGCTCCGCGGCCCGCGGTGACGGCAGGCCTCCCGATCCACTGCACATACGATCGTCGGCATGAGGTCGACCAAGCTTCCCACCGAGGCGCGGGCTCGGCGGAGCGCCGAGATCAAGGAGTTCCTGCGGTCCCGGCGAGCACGAGTTTCCCCGGATGAGGCCGGACTGGCCGTTGGAGACACTCGCGGACGGCGGACCCCGGGCTTGCGTAGGGAAGAAGTTGCCGTGCTAGCCGGCGTCGGCGTCTCCTGGTACACCTGGCTCGAGCAAGGGCGGGAGATCAACGTCTCCGGGGATGTGCTGGATGCGATCGCGCGGGTGTTGCGCTTGGATGCGGCCGAGCGGGCGCATTTGTATCTGCTGGCGGGGCTGAATCCGCCGCCGCCGGTGCCGGAGGCCCGTCCGGTGCCGGAGGAGTTGCGGCGGCTGATCGACTCGTGGTTGCCGCGCCCGGCGTATCTGTTGGACCGGCATTGGAACCTGGTGGCGGTCAACCGCGCGGCCGGGCTGGTGTTCGGGTACGGCGAGGACGACCACAACTGCCTGGTCACCTTCTTCACCAGCAGTCGCTACCGCTCGTCGCTGAGCCATCGGCATGATGCCGCGCGGGCCATCGTCGCCCAGTTCCGGGCCGACGCCGCCCGGTATCCGGAGGATCCGGAGTTCGGGCGGCTCGCCTCCGACATGTGTTCGGTCAGTGCGGAATTCGCCGAGATCTGGGCCGAGCACGAGGTTCGGGACACCGCGACCGGCACCAAGGTCGTCGCTCATCCGGAGGCCGGCGAACTGGTCTTCGACTACACGACCATGCTGCTGCCCGACCTGCCGGGACATCGTCTGCTGCTGCACACCCCGGCGGCGGGCACGGAGACCGAGAGTCGGCTGGTCACCCTACTCGGAGCTGCCGTGGGATAGCTCTGGCCGATCGGGGATGGCCGTCGGCGAGCTGAGTACGGCGGCACTCACCCGGCGCATGGTGTCCGGGTCAACGGGCTCCGCGGACACGGTTGCGTTCGCCCGGGAGGGTGGTGTTGTCAGACCCATGTTCGTTGCGCACTGCTGCGATCCCACTCCCCCGCGCAGGATCATTCGCATGCAGCGATTCACGAACCGCACTGTCCTGATCACCGGCGGCACCTCGGGCATGGGCCTGGCGACCGCCCGGCGCCTGCTCGACGAAGGTGCCTACGTCGTCATCACCGGACGCGATGACGCCCGGTTGCAGCGCGCCGCAACCGAACTCGACGCCGGGCCACGCGTGCTGACCGTCTGCGCCGACGTGGCCGACCTCGGCGACCTCGATGCCCTGATGCGGTCGATCCATACCTGGCGCGGCCACCTCGACGCCGTCTTCGCCAATGCCGGTACCGGGATCTTCAAACCCAGCACCGAGCTGACCGAGGCCGATGTCGACCAATCCATCGACGTCAACTTCAAGGGCGTGTTCTTCACCGTGCAGAAGGCTCTTCCGCTGATGCGCGAAGGCGGCGCGATCGTCCTCAACGCCTCCTGGACGCTGTACCGCGGCCTGCCGGTCGCCTCGATCTACTCCGCCACCAAGGCCGCCGTCCACAACCTGGCCCGCACCCTCGGCTCCGGCCTGGCTCCGCGCGGCATCCGGGTCAACTCCGTCAGCCCCGGCTACATCGACACCGAGATGTACCGCGACGCCAACACCGACCCGGACGCCGACGCCAACAACGCCGCACAGGTTCCGCTCGGCACCATCGGCCACGCCGCCGAAGTCGCCGCCGCGGTGGCCTTCCTCGCCTCCGACGACGCCTCCTACATCACCGGCCAGGACCTCGTCGTCGACGGCGGTCTGGTCGGCTCGTTCCCGAACCGATGACCGAACAACTGCTCGCCTTCGCCTGCTTTCAGGCGTAACGTCAGTAGTGACGTAATCATGTAATCATGGCGGTGAGCATCATGGGACGTAATTGGCACGGCGGCCGTGGATGGCAGGGCAAAGGTGGCTGGCAGCAGGACGTGCCGGGCGCGCAGGACGCGGCGGCCTGGTTCGCCGGCAGACTGCCGGAGGGCTGGTTCACCGGCTCCCCCACCGTCACGGTGGACCGCGATGAGATCGTCATCGTCGGCGAACTACCGCCCCCGGAGGGCGAGTTCGCCGACGAGGCGGCACGCGCGGCCGCCGAATCGGGCCGGATCAGCCGGTTCCGCGAGGAGACGCGCGAGCAGCGCATCGAGATCGCGCGCCAGGCCGAGCATCGCTATCAGCGCAAGGTCGCGTGGGGCGCACGCATCGGCGACACCATCGAACTGTTCACGACGCTGTCCGCACCGGTGATGACCCGTCTCCGGCAGCCCGAACGCCTCGTCCTCGACACCCTCGTCGACGCAGGCGTGGCCCGCTCCCGCGCGGACGCCCTCGCCTGGGCTGTGCGCCTGGTCGGCGAACACGCGGAGAGCTGGTTGAACGAACTACGCGACGCGATGGGCGCCGTCGACGACCTACGTGCCAAAGGGCCGAAGCTGTCCTAGGGCACGCCTGAGCCCCGCGCTTTGGCCCCCGACTGAGAAGCCCGAGCCCCGGGGCGTGGCCCCGACTGAGAAGCGCGAGCCCCGCGGAGTGGCCCGCGACTCGGAAGCCAGGGGCCACGCCGCGGACTGTGGCCAAAACACGCTCTTCGACCGACGTCGAGTATCTCGCCGGTGAGCCTGTTCAGCGGGTGGCGATGATGGCCGATCCGTGACCGAACAGACCCTGGTTCACCGCGATACCCGCACGCGCATCCTCCACTTGACGCCCGTCGGCCTGCCCGCGCAATTGCCAGGTGAGTTCGCAGACCTGGGCGATGGCTTGGGCGGGGATGGCTTCGCCGAAGCAGGCCAGGCCGCCGCTCGGGTTCACCGGGATGCGGCCGCCCAAGGTGGTTGCGCCGCTGCGTAAGAGGTCTTCGGCGCCGCCTTTGTCGCAGAGGCCGATGTCCTCGTACCAGTCGAGTTCCAGCGCGGTGGACAGGTCGTAGACCTCCGCGAGGGACAGGTTGTCGGGGCCGAGGCCGGCTTCCTCGTAGGCGGCATGCGCTACGGCGGAACGGAATTCGCGGGGCGGCGGTTCGACGGCCACGGCGGAGTCGGTGGCGAAATCGGGTAGGTCGAGCACGGTTTTGGGGAAGGTCGGCGTGACCGTGGACAGCGCCTTGATGCGCACGGGATCGGTGATGCCGTGGCGGCGGGCGTAGTCCATGGACGTCAGCACGAGGGCGGCACCGCCGTCGCTGGTGGCGCAGATGTCGAGTAGACGCAGCGGGTCGGAGACGATGGCGGAGGCGGCGACTTCCTCGGCCGAAACCTCTTTGCGGTAGCGGGCATACGGGTTGTTCAGGCCGTGCCGGGCGTTCTTCACCTTTACCGCGGCGAAATCGTCGAGGGTGGCGCCGTGCAACGCCATCCGGCGGCGAGCGTACAGCGCGAAATAGATGGGGTTGGTCGCGCCGAGCAGGTGGAAGCGCAGCCAGTCGGGGTCGTCGCGGCGTTCACCGCCGACGGGCTGGAAGAAGCCCTTCGGAGCGGCGTCCGCGCCGACCACCAGGGCGACCTCGCACAAGCCGGCCAGAATCTGGGCGCGCGCGTTGGCGATGGCTTGGGCGCCTGACGCGCAGGCGGCGTAGCTGCTCGAGATCCGCGCACCGGACCAGCCCAGCGCCTGCGCGAACGTGGCGCCGGCGACGAAACCGGGGTACCCGTTGCGGATGGTGTCGGCGCCGGCGATGTAGTCGACGTCGCGGTGGTCCACGCCCGCGTCGGCCAGCGCCGCCCGCGCCGCTACCAGGCCGTATTCGACGAAGTTGCGCCCCCATTTGCCCCACTGGTGCATCCCCGCACCGAGGACGGCGATATCGCGGTCATTGGTCTCAGGCATCGACCGGCCTCCACATCCACACCGTGTGCTCGGCGTCCTCGTCCTCGTACAGCACGCCGAGGGTCAGCTCGACCGGCATACCGACGGCCAGATCGTCGACGGTCAGGCCGCGCACCACCTGCCCGAGGATCACCATCTGCTCGACCTCGAGTTCCACCGCCGCCACCACGTACGGCTCGAACGGATCGGGCGACACGTACGGCGCCGGCGGTTTGTATCGGGCATCGGCGTACGACCAGATCCGGCCGCGGGTGGAGAACAGGTATTCGGCCAGTTCGGAGCCGTCCTTGGGGCCGGCGCACTGCGGGTTCCGGCAGGCCAGGGTGTTGCGCGGGAAGTACGGCGTGCCGCAGGTCGTGCAGCGGCTTCCCTTCAGGCGCACCGTGCCGTCGTCGGCGGTGAACCAGTCGGCCACGGCGGGGCGTTGTTCTTTCTGCACGCAGCCGACGTTATAGGAACACGTTCTATTTTGGGCGCAAATTCGGCGTCATCGATGCGCGAGCGCCGGTACCGTGAGGCCAGATCGGGGTAGACGACTGCACCCTGGCGTCGATCTGGAGAGCACCACACGATGGGCACCGAACTCATTGACCCACAGACGATTCGCAATGTCACCGTCGTCGGGGAGCCCGACGATACGGCGCGCGTCGTCCACCGTCTGCTGCGCGGTTTCACCAGAACCGGGACCGGCACTACCGCCGCGATCCAGTGGGTGACCGACCGCCGCGAGCACACGATTCGGATCGCCGAGCTGTCGAGCCGTGCACCCATCGCGAGCCTGGAACGCGGCATCCGGGTTGCCGACGGGGTGATCGCGGTGATGAACGCCGCCTCGACGAGCAGCACCCGACTCGAAGCGATCCTGCGGATTGCCGACGACCACCAGGTCGCACGCCTGTGCCTGGTGACCGGGCTCGACCATCCCGGCGCCGATTTCGACCGCTGCGTCCGCACCATCGCAGACATCCACGGAGCAGCACCCTTGCCGCTGCACATTCCCGACGGCATCGGCACCGAGTTCGACGGCGTCATCGACCTGATGTGTATGACCGAGCTGATCGGGTCCGGTTTTCACGGTATCCACTCGCAAATCGAGCAGTTGCGCCGCGATCTGGTGGTCTCGGTACTGCCAGCCACCGACCCGGGCGACGCTGACCTTCGCAAATTTCCTTCCGAACAGCTGCACGACCGCGTCCGCCACCTCACCCAGATCGGCGACGCCGCCCCGGTCCTGTGCGATACGACCGCCCACCACCACATCGCCCCACTACTGGACGCCGTCGTCCGGTATCTGCCGTCGCCGATGCACGTCTGCCAACCCGAACACGCCCTGGACTACTGAGGAACGGGCCGATCCACGCAAGGTTGTGCGATCAGCCGGCGAAGTCGCAACACCGGCCGCTCCGACGCAGCGTGCGTCATGATGGCCGGGCGCGAATACCGTCCACCGGGTATCGAGGTCGATGGCGGCCCCGATACCCGGCGAGTGCCAGCGGCCGTTAACTCAACGTCTTCAGCGCCGCCGCATCGTAGGGCTTCAGCTCGTCGGTTCGTCCCGCGAGGACCTTCGACGCCCACTCCGGGTCCTGGAGCAGGGCGCGGCCGACGGCGACGAGGTCGAATTCGTCGCGTTCGAGTCGGTCGAGGAGGTTGTCGATGCTGCCGAGTTCGGCGCCGACGCCGCGAAACGCGTGCAGGAAGTCACCATCCAGGCCGACGGAGCCGACGGTGATGGTGGGCTTGCCCGTGAGTTTCTTGGTCCAGCCCGCGAGGTTCAGGTCCGAGCCGTCGAACTCCGGGATCCAGTAGCGGCGGGTGGAGGCGTGGAAGGCGTCGACGCCGGCGGCGACCAGCGGGGCCAGGATCGCCTCGAGGTCCTGCGGGGTGTCGGCGAGGCGGGCATCGTAGGCGTCCTGCTTCCACTGCGAGTACCGGAAGATCACCGGGAACTCGGGCGAGACGGCCGCGCGCACGGCCGCCACGATCTCGGCGGCGAACCGGGTCCGCGCCACCGCGTCGCCGCCGTACCCATCGGTGCGGCGGTTGGTGCGTTCCCACAGGAACTGGTCGATGAGATAGCCGTGGGCGCCGTGCAATTCGACGCCGTCGAAGCCGATGCGCTCGGCGGCCGCCGCGGCCTCGGCGAAGGCGCCGATGACGTCGTCCAGGTCGGCCTGGGTCATGGCTTTACCCGAGCCCTCGGTGCCGTCGACCCGGATACCGGACGGACCGACAGCCGGGGCATCGGGGTAGGGCGCCTCGCCCTGGTTGCGGACCATGCCGATGTGCCACAGCTGCGGCACGATGGTGCCGCCGGCCGCGTGCACGTCCGCGGCAACCTTCGCCCAGCCCGCCAGCTGCTCCTCGCCGTGGAACCGGGGCACCCGGTCGCTCTGCCCGGCCGACTCGTGGCCGATATAGGTGCCCTCGGTGACGATCAGGCCGACGCCGGCGGCGGCACGGCGCGCGTAATAGGACCGCACGTCGTCACCGGGAACACCACCGGGCGAGAACATGCGGGTCATCGGCGCCATGGCGATGCGGTTCGGGACGGTGAGGCCGTTCAGCGCGACGGGCCGGGACAGGACCTCCGCGGTGCGGGAGGCCTCGGACGCGGTGATGGTCACTGCACACTCCTGGTTTTACTTGCCAATGTCAATGGTTGAGTACTTCAAGCAATGGCCACGCTAAGGGTAAGTATTTGAGATAGTCAAGTTTCTGCGGATAGGCTGGTCACATGACCGAAGCTCTCCGCGTCGACACCGCCCAGCTCATGGAGCTGCTGGCGGTATCACTGGGCGCGTACTACGGGGACTTCACGCTCGCGGCCGCCAGCGAGAATCTCACGGCAAGCCAAGCCAAAACGCTCACCGCATTGCGCCGCGGCCCGGTCGCGATGCGCGCACTCGCCGACGCCCTGTCCTGCGACGCCTCCAACGTGACCGGAATCATCAACCGCCTGGAGAAACGCGGCCTCGTGCGCCGCGAGCCCAGCGCCGTCGATCGCCGCGTCACCAACCTCGTCATCACACCCGATGGCGAACAGATCACCGACGCGATCCGCGCCAAAATGCACCGAACCCGCGACGGCCTGGACCGACTCAGCGACGCCGAGCGCACCCAACTGCGCGATCTGCTCGAGCGCGTGTTCACCAAACGCCAAGAGTGAGTCAGGCGATGCGCCGGGGAGCGTGAGCATGTGCGGCGGCGCGCGGCGTCGACGTAGCCCCGGCCGCGAAGTCGCCGAGGCGCTCGCCCCGGGAGTGCCTCGGCGACTTCGAACATGGGCTCCCCGCCGTCGGCGCCGCGGCGACGACGGTCTCTTCGGATCGGCTCACCGGCGGATCCGTCGCCAAGCGAAACGGCCGCGCCAGCAGTGCGGGCGCAGGCAAGGCGTAAAGCCCCATCCCGCCGAAGAATACGGCGGCAAACACCAACACAATGCCCCTCAGCGGCGACCACCGGCACGGTTCCGGAAGCCGGCGGCCGCACCGGCGAGCATCAGTAGACCGACCGCGTCCGCCTTCGCCACGCGGACCAGCGCCGGTCCCACCGGTTGCTCCAGCGCGACGAGCGCGATGAACCCCGCCATGCTCACGGCATTGGCGGCGATGGCGGTAGTGCGCAGCCGCGGACGGAACACGGCCACCAGCAAGCCCACGCCCAGGATCGCGAAATGCATTCCGCGGTGGCGTAAGAGCAGCCGCAGGTCGTCGTCGACCGGGTCGAGCCCATAGGCGCGGCACGCTTGCTCGACAGATACCACCGCGACCGCCGGCAGCAGGTTGAGCGCTGCGGCCGCGGCGAGCAGCAGCCGGCCCCAGAAATGTCGTGACACTGGTCCTCCTCGATGTCGATACCAGCGCTCAGCCTGTCTCGCGCCGTCGCCGGGCGCTTCCGAAAACCTGCTGTCCGCGCGCCGCAAAGAACCGGACTCCGGGAGCGGTACGACGATGCCGAGCGGGATCCATGGGAATCCCGGCCTCAGCGCGGCCCATCCGCCGACACGCGCCACAGCTCCATGAGTCCAGTACCCGCTGCGTAAATATTGCGCACCCAAAAGTTGCCCGGGCGTCCGTGATGAGTTGTCCAGTGTCCCGCAAGCAGCGCAGACGCCCAGCTCGGACGGTCTTACGTTGCCCCCACGGAGGCACTGAGCCTCCGGCTTCGGGACAGAGAGGCGCGAGAATGCCGAGTAACGGCCGGATGCGGCGGCGGGGTGTGGCGGTGGGCCTGGTGGCTACCGCGTTGACGGGGTTGACGGTCGGGGGTGGAGCGGGTTCAGCGACGGCGGCGACTTGTTCCGAGGTTCATGTGGTGGTGGCGCGCGGCACCGGTGAGCCCGGCGGCGCGTGGAGCAAATATCACTTGGGCACCGTGGTCGGGAATCCGGTGTACAACGCGATCGACGCCGCGCTCACCCGCACGACGACGGCCTACCGGGTCGACTATCCCGCCACCACCAATCAGCCGATGTCGGTGCAGGCCGGCAATCGTGATTTGGTCGACCATGTGGTGGCTCGGGCGGCGAGCTGCCCGGATCAGAAGTTCGTGCTGGTGGGGTATTCGCAGGGCGCGAATGTGGTCGCCAATTCCATCGGGATCAGCAGTGAAGGCGCCAAGGTCGGCGGGCCGATCGTCGCCACGCTGCCGGCGAGCGTGCAGTCGCGGATCACCGCATTGTTGTTGTTCGGCAACCCGATTCGCGGCATCGGCAAGGCGATCACCGGCCCGTACGCCGACCGCACCTACGACGTGTGCAACGACAACGATCCCGTCTGCGACCCGGACGGCAGCAACTGGAATGTCCATCTGCGCTACACCCGATTCGCCGACGAGGCCGCCGCCTTCGCCGTCGACCGGATCTGAGGCCAGCAAACGCCTCTCGGCCGCGCATCCGGTCGACGTAAGATCGCCGTACCTCGAAAGGCTGCGCGCCTGGGTGAGGCGGTGCGCCCTGGCTTCGGCACTGCCGGTTCCGGCGCGGGTAGGGAGCGCACGACGGATGGTGAACAGCGGCGGCCACGTCGCCGACCTCAGCAGTTACGTCGGCCGGCGCGACGAGACGGCAGCCGTCGGTGACCTGCTGCGCACCGCGCGCCTGGTGTCGCTGACCGGACCTGGCGGCATCGGCAAGACCCGCCTGGCGCGTCGGGTGGCGCAGCAGCACTCTTCGGACAGCGGCATCGTCATCGTCGAACTCGGCGAACTCGGTTCCGGGCATGATCCGGCCGTCGCGATCGCCGACCGGCTGGATGTGCGGCTGCGGTCCGGCGAATCGGCGACCGCGCGGATCCGGGCCCAGCTCGCGCGGCGGCCACCGCTGCTGGTGCTCGACAACTGCGAGCATCTGCTCGGCCCCTGCGCGAGGCTGGTGGCCGAACTGCTGCCCGCCTGCCCGGGTCTGACCGTGCTCACCACCAGCAGGCAACCGCTGGGTGTGCCGGGTGAGCAGGTGTTCCGGGTGCCGCCGCTGCCGGTTCCGCCGGCCACCGACCTCACGCCGTCCGCGCTGGGTGAGATCGACGCGGTGCGCCTGTTCCTCGACCGCGCCGCCGCCGCTCGCGCCGATTTCACGCTCACCGCCGACAACGCCGCCGATATCGCCGGGCTGTGCCGGGCCGTCGACGGCGTGCCGCTCGCTATCGAACTCGCCGCGGCCCGGGTTCGGTCGCTGTCGCCGCGGCAGATTCTCGAACGCTGGACCGGGCAGCTGGCCTTGTCCACCCCGGGCGCGCGCACCGTCCCGGGACGGCAACGCACGCTGCGCGCCGCGGTCGACTGGAGTTTCGCGCTGTGCACCGATGCCGAACGTGCCATCTGGCAAAGGCTGTCGATCTTCACCGGCACCTTCGATCTGGAGGCCGCCGAATACGTCTGCGCGGACCTCGAAGCGGTCATCGATCTGGTCGACAGTCTGGTGGACAAATCGCTGCTCGAACGCCACGGCGACGAGGTCGTCCGGTATCGGATGTTGCGCCCGCTGCGCGAGTACGCCGCAGAACTGCTCGACGCCGGCGGCGATCGCGAATCGGCGGCGCGCCGCCACCGCGACTGGTTCGACCACCTGATCCGCACCGCCGACGCCGCCTGGTTCGGGCCCGATCAGCAGGACTGGATCAGGCGGCTGCGCGATGACCACGCCGACATCGTCGCCGCGATGGACTGGTCCCTGAACACTCCCGGCGAGGCTGATATCGCGCTGTCGATGGCCTGCCGGCTACCCGAGTACTGGACGCTGCGCGGCGCGGACAAACAGGCCCGGAGCTGGCTGGATCGAGCCTTGGCGAATGCAGCCGCGGACCATCCCGATCGCGGTCGCGCCCTCGCCGTCGCCGCGCTGCACGCCACCTGGCTGTGCGACCTCGACGACGCCGATTCCCTGCTGGCGGCAGCCGAATCGGCGGCCCAGCGCTCAGGCGACGCCATCGTGTCCGCGCAGGTGATGATGATCCGCGCGCAGGGCTGCAAGATCCGGCTCGATAACGCGCGCGCCGCGGAGCTAGCGGGCGTGGCGGTCGAGATCTTCGACGCCCAAGGGGACGAGCGAGGCGCGATCGCGGCCCGCAATATCCTCGCGCTGTCGGTGTTCATGAACGACATCGACACCGCGCTCACCCTCATCGGTGACGCCCTCGCCGCCAGCAATGCCGCCGGCGACACCTACTACCGCGACATGCTGTACTTCACCCTCGCATTGATCGAGATCAGCCGCGGCCGAATCGACACCGCACGCACGCTGGCCCGCACCGCCCTGGCCTCGACCCGGCGGCGCGACAGCCGGTTCGGCGACGCCTACCACATAGAGGAACTCGCCTGGGTCGCCTGCCTCAGCGGCGATCACACCCGCTCGGCGACGTTGTTCGGCGCGGCCGCCTGGGCGTGGGAGCGGCTCGGCGCCGACCCCGACATCATGCTGCCCGTCCCGCACCAGATGTTCTGGCAGCAGACGCGGCAAGCACTCGGCGCCGGCCGATTCGATGCCGCCTACCAGCGCGGGTACACCATGAGTCCGGAGCACGCCCGCGGATTCGCCCTCGGCGACGACGACTCCCCCGCCGGCGAATGCCCGCTCAGCCCACGGGAAATGCAGGTCGCCGAACTGATCGCGCACGGCGCCACCAACCGGGAGATCGCCGAACGCCTGGTGATCGCCGTGCGCACCGCCGATACCCATGTCCAGCACATCCTCACCAAGCTCGCGGTCGCCAACCGGGCCCAGATCGCGGCCTGGTTCACCGCCAACGCAGGTTACGTAGCCACGAATACGTAGTTTCGACGATGCCCGCCGGTGCGCGCGCCGGGCACGCTGAACCTTCCACAGCAGGAGGGAGACGCAGGTGCCGCAGCATCAGTCACCACCGGTCGGGCTGCTACCCCGCCCGGACGACCACCGTGCGCACGCGGCGGCCGGGCCCGAGCGAACGCCGTACGACCTGCCCACGATCGCGGCGCAGTGTGCACGCATCGCACACGCCGACCTCGAATCACTCGATTTCGCCGCCGAACTCGCCTGGGTGAGCGACGCCGCCGCGGCTGCCGCCGCCCGGGGCATCCCGATCGAGGAAATCTTGCAGGCCGTGCACGAAGCCGTCTGCGCGGCGCTCGCTACGCCCGCTCCCGCCACGGTGACCGGCCCGACGACGCCGATGCGCTATCTCGCCCGCACGTCGACCACGGTCCGGGCCCTCGACCTGCTGACCTCCACGATCTCCTCCGCCTACGTGCTCCAGCTGCGCGCACTCACCCACTCGTCCCCGGAAGAGACCTTGGCGGCCGCCCTGCTCGCGGGGACGGCGAGCTCGACGCAAGCACGGCAGTGCGGGATCGAGGCGGCCGACGAATACCACGTGCTGGCTCTGACCATCCCGTCGCGCCGTGATTCGCCGCGGCCCCCGGTCAACCGCCGCCCCGGGCGATCCGGTGCGCTACGCCGGATGCAGGCCGAACTCGCCGGTCGATACCCTGGGCGCGCGCTCGCGGTCCTCTCCGATGACGGCGGGACGCTGCTCATCCCGGTCGACGGCCCACCGGCCGAGGCCGTGATCAGCCAACTCTCCCGGGTCGCCGGAGCACCCATCACCGCAGCGTCGGTTACCGCTGCGACGGCCGAGATCCCCGAGGCCGCCGAGCGCGCCCACACCACCCTCGACGTGGTGCAGCGCCTCGGATTGCCCAGCGGCATACACCATTTCACCGATCTAGCCCTCGAATACCAGCTCACCCGGCCCGGACCCGGACGCGAACATCTGGGACGACTGCTCGCCCCGCTCGACGACCACCCCGAACTCCTCACCACCCTGCGCTGCCATCTGGCCAGCGACCTCAGCCGCAGCTGCACCGCGCGCCGGCTGCACGTGCACGCCAATACCGTCGATTACCGGCTCAAGCGCATCGCCCAGCTCACTGGGCTCGACCTCACCCGCGCTGACGGTGTGTGGTTACTTCGCAGCGCCTTCGTCGCCCACAGCTATGCACGGGGTGGTCGGGTCGGGGCGTGACCGCAGCGATCGCTCCCGGACGCGGCGGCGATGGCGGTCATCGGGCGGCTTCGGTGGTGTCGGGCCAGCCGCGGCCTGTCCGCCCCTGCCCTGATGACCCGCTGGTCCTGACGGGGTGCGCTCGCAGGACCGGCCAGAATCAGCCCCACTGGAAACACTTGCCTCACGCCTCCACGCGAATGCCCGGCGCAGCAAAGCTGCTGCGCCGGACATTTTGGCGGCTATCGGCGAGTGGTGCTCGACGCGGCTGGTTCAGCCGTTGTACGAGCACAACCATTCGGTGCCGTAGTGCTCGGCGTCGCTGCCTTCGAGGTGCTGCCAGCGGCCGCGGCCGTCGTCACCGCAGGGTGCGCCTTCGACCGGGGTGTTGTTGTTCGGGGCCGGGTTGGGCACCGTGGTGGTGGGCGCCGGCGGGGCCGTAGTGGTTGGGCCCGGGGCGTTTTCGGGGCCGGCGCCGTGGTTGGGGTTGGTGCAGATCGTGCCCTCACACGGCACCCAGGTTCCGTCGCCGTTCGGGTTCGGGATGGCGTTGGGGCCGACGTAAGAGCCTGCTGGGCAGCCCGGATCCTGGTTACGGGCGCAGTATTCGGCGCTCAGATTGTTGCCGGTGGAACCGTCGGCACCGCGTTGGCCGGTGATGGTAGGCGCCGGCGGCGGGGCCTCACCGTTGGTGGTCGGGTTCGCCGGAGTCGTGGTCGACGCGGCCGCCGCGGAGGTGGTGACGGCGTGGCTCGTCGTGGTGGTGGCGGGTTTCTGCTCGTCGGAGTCCGAACAGCCCACCAGGCCCGCGGCCAGGGCGATGCCGGCGGCGGCGATGAGGAGACGTTTCACTGCGGTGGCCTTTCGACGAAGGAGGTGGACGAGAAGCCTGACTGCTCAGCCGCAGAAGATGGGCTGCAGTGAATTCAGGACCGGCAGCAGTGGGCTGTCGTGCCCGCCGGTGAGTTCGATCGCGATCGCGGCCGGGTAGGAGAAGGCCGTGCACAGCGGGCTCGGCGGCGGCGGTGTCGCGGCCGCGGGGGCGGCCGTCGCGACCGCACCGGCAGCCAGTGCGGCGATCATCGCGCCGCCCACTGCTGTACTCGCCATCAATTTCCGCATGGTCGTCAACCTTTCGCGAAAAGGGTGCGCGACGATCGCGCCCCGGCAACTCGACAGCAGCTCGCCGACAGCATCCGATCAGCATCGCCGAATGGCGCGCCGGGGCAACCTCCTGAATCGTCGGCATTTGCGCTGACAGTCAACCGGTTCGACCCGGTCACCGCCCCGCTCAGCAGCTATCTGACGCTTTTTCTACCGGGCCGGACATGGTTTGGCAACTGTTCAGCACACAACATGCCGACGGCGGCGGTCCACGATGGGCCCCCTCTCCGGCGACGTGCAGCTGTCCGCAGGCGGAGTCGGCGGCCGACATGCGCGCGACGCATACCGCGAACGCAGCGCCGACATGGGCGTATTCCCGGGTCAGGATCGCAGCATCCTGGCGCACCGGGGCACAGCGAGCGGGATCAGGCTCCCGACGCGCCGGCCAGTTCGCGTTCCTCGGCTGTGGGGCGGGCGCTGAACGGGCACTGCCAGTCGGCGGGCTTGGGGCGGCCGGAGTAGCGGCGGGCTTCGGAGAGCTTTTCGTATTCGAGCAGGTTGGGGTTGATGTCGCCCTGCAGGGCGATGTCCTGTTTGCGGATCTTCTCGGCCAGGCGGTCCCACATGCCCGCTGCCTTGATCAGGCCGAACTGCTGGTGGGAGTTGAACGCCAGCGTCGGGAACGGTGGGCGGCGGCCGAAGCGGCGGTGGGTTTCGTGCAAGCCGATGACGAAGAACGGGTGGCCGGCGACGCTGTAGCCGAACTCGCCGGACTGCGGGTCCGAGGAATAGCCAGGCGCCCAGGCGTACTTCTCGGCGTCGGCCTCGTGCAGCAGCTGCAGGTGCTGCCACAGCAGTTCCTCGAAGCGCAGCTCGTCCACGCCGCGCGGTTGCTCGAAGGTGGCCACGAAGCTGGTGAACTTGCGTGGGTTCCAATTGGCGGCGCCGACGAATTCGGCCAGATCCAGGGCCATCAGCCGCGCCGATTCCTCGCCGCCCATCACCTCGTAGTGGCGGTGCGTGATGCCGCCCTGCCGCCAGGCGGAGCGGCCCGCCAGACAGGCGAACCGGTCTCCGAGCAGAAAAGCCTCCAGCTCAGCCCGCGCGTCCGTCGTCAATCCCGGTGTTCCTTTCCAACCACATATCCCTGGATCGAGGGGGAAATCACTCGATCCACGTGGCGAATGGCACCCACCTCGACAGCACTGCGCCGGTGATCCTGTCAGCCGACCGGCAGGTTGCGCGAATCGAACGGATCGGCGCCGCGACGAGGTTGCCAGGTCGAAGGCCGGAAATGCGCGATGGGCATGGTGCGGATCACACCGCCGGTGCCGAGACGGGCCCGACACGCGCCAGATCAGGCACGGTATCGGGCGACCGAAACGGGCCGAGCCCCCACCCGTACGCGGGGCGGAGGCTCGGGAGTCTGCGGGTCAGGGTCGGTCGAACTCGCCTTGGGTGGCGCCGCTCAAGAAGGCGTCCCATTCGGCCGGGGTGAACACCAGGGCCGGGCCCGTGGGGTTCTTGGAGTCGCGGACGCCGACCATGCCGCCATCGAGGTGGGCGATTTCCACGCACGCATCCGCGTTCGCGGACCGGCTGCTCTTGAACCAGCGGGCACCGGATAGGTCAACGCTCATGCCTCGAACTCCTTTGCTATCTCCAGGATTAGCGACCTGGTGGCTTCTTCGTCCAACGCTACACGCCTCAGCCGCTCCAACGCGGTGCGATAACGCTCGATCTCCGCCTCGTGCTCCAGGTACAAATGCCCGGCAAACACTTCGACGTAGACCACCGGCGGCTCGATCATCCGCGACGACGGCAGTGGCGGAAATTCGAACAGCACGAACGAGCCGACTTGAAGGCCGATGTGCCCATCAGCCCGCAGTGGAATCACTCGAATCGAAACGTTCGGCCGTTTGCTCACCTCCACCAGGTGCCGAAGCTGCCGAGCCATAACGGACGGCCCGCCCACGCGGTGACGGAGTACCGCCTCGGACAGGATGACATCCATGCTGAATCCGTCCTCGTCCAGCTTCGCCTGTCGACGAGTGGCCAGCTCGACCTTTCGCTCCGCCTCCTCCGTGGGGATGGCCGGATCGTCCACCCAAACCATGTCGCGGCGGTATTCGGCGGTCTGCAGCAGCCCGGGCAGCAGCGTCAGTTGGAAGGTCGTGATCTTCTGCGCCGCATCCTCCATCCCGAGGTAATGATCGAACTTGGGCGCAACCGGATAGCTCCTCCACCACCCGTTCCCGGCCTTCTTCGCCTCCTCCACCTCTCCCGCCAGCGTCAGCAATCGTTCACGCTCCGCCGTGCTCGCCGCGTACTCGTCGCACAGTGCATTGACGTATACCCGCGACAGCTTCGTGGGTAGTCCGTCCTCCATGCGTCCGATGGTTTGCGGCGAGACCTCGATGACCTTGCCCGCCGCCGTTTGGCTCTTGCCCGCTCGCATCCGCAACCTGCGCAGTTCCCGCCCGGCCGCCCGTTGAGGGAGTGTCGACCCCGCTGCCATGTAATTAGCCTCGCTATCGGATTGTTCGAATTATGGAACGCCTCGCCATGGAGCACGAGGTTGTGATCGGCCCACCGCAGAATTTGGGTGTCTCGGCGTAAGAAACCCGACCATGGACATTCCAAAGCCCTTGCGCGGCGTGTCTACTGAGCTCAGCTCCCGAGCGCCGGGCGAGGTCCGACCCCACCGGACCCCTGGCTCTCGGGGCACACCAACCGTTTACGCGACCGGAGGTGCCCACGATTATGAATGCCGTTCCCCCTTTTCGCCACAATGCCGTACTGACCATGACCGTCGAACTCGCCCACCGGGTGATGCAGGAGCACATCGACTGCCCGGTCACCGTCTGCGCGATCAAATCGCAGGCGAAAACGCTACTGGTGCAGCACAACCGCATGTCCCCGGCCAACCGCGTGAAATTCGGGTACTGAGCCGTGGACCGACTGCGCGAGATCGAAATCGATGTCCTGCGTGAGGTGATCGAAGCCGTCGACGCCCGCCTCGACACCCTGCCCCGCCTCACCGTCCCCCGCTCCCAGGTCTACGCCGCGATCATCTACGCCGTCCTGTCCAGCGCCCGCAGCACCGGCCACTACGGCGCCGGCATGCTCGCCAACGCTCCCCTGCTCGATTCCATCCTCTCCGGCGCCGAAGGCACCGACCACGGCGCCACCATCCTCGCCACCCTGATCGACCTGAACGCTCTGGAGTGACCCACATCACTATTGAGGTTGACCTCGGGTCAGGGTGGACGCTCGTCGCGGCGGCACGAAGCCGGCCGGGACGTACCGATTCCAGGAGCACACCATGTCGATCGACCACCACGCCACCGACACCCTCGACGCCACCCGGGCAGACGGGGCACACAGCGCCACCATCGGGCCGAATGCCGTTGCCGGGCAGCAACGCCCACGGCTTCAGACGGCGCTCGAGGAGATCGCCGAGTCCGGATTCGTCGGGGTGTCGGTGCGGGTGAACGACGAGCGGGGCGAATGGGTCGGCACCGCCGGAACGGCCGAACTGGGCGGGTCCGCGAAACCGCCGGTCGACGGGCACGTCCGAATCGCCAGCAACACCAAGACCTTCACCGCGGCCCTGGTCCTGCACATGGTGGCCGAGGGCGCGATCGAACTCGACCGACCGGTGGCCGACTACCTGACCGAGTTCGGCCTCGACCCGCGGATCACCGTCCGGATGCTGCTGCAGCACACCAGCGGGATATTCAACTTCACCGGCGAACTCTATGACGATGGGACGGTGGTGCTCGGGATCCCCGCACCGGGCACCCCCGCCGGCGAGCAGTGGGTGGCCCACCGATTCACCACCCACCGACCGCGTGATCTGGTGGCGCTGGCCCTGTCCAAGCCGGTGCGTTTCGCGCCCGGAACCGGCTGGAGCTATTCCAACACCAACTATGCGCTGGCGCGGCTGCTCATCGAGAAGGTGACCGGTCGGCCCTTCGCCGAGCAGATGCGGGAGCGGATCCTCGACCCGCTCGGACTCTCGGAAACCGTGGTGCCGGAGACCTCACCGGAGATCCCCGAACCGCATGCTCATGCTTACTACCGGTGTCTCGAGAACGACGAGGAAACCATCGTCGACGTCACCCGGCACAACCCCTCGTGGAATCCCTGCGGCGGCGACATGATCTCGACCACCCGCGATCTGCATATCTTCCTGTCCGCGCTGCTGCGCGGGCGCCTGCTGCCGGCCGAACTGCTCGCCCAGATGTGCGCGCCGCACCCGACCGGCATCCCCACCATGGACTACGGCCTCGGCGTATTCGTCCGTGACCTGCCCGGCGCCGGGGTCCTCATCACACACAACGGCGCCCACGCGGGCTACGCCACGCTGATGTACAGCACCCCGGACGGCGCAACGACCATGACCGCCGCCCTGACCTGCGTCGATGATTCCGCCCTGTCCATCGCCGCGCCCTTCCAGCAGGCACAGCAGCGGCTGCTCGCCGAGGTTTTCGGGGCCGAGCTTCCCGGTCAGGCCGACTAGCAGGTAGCGGCGGCCGCATCGAGCTCGACCGGCTCGGTGCCGCCGCCCAACGGAGGAGTTCCCATCATGCGCACCGTCGTAGACACACCATCGAACGGGCTGGTCGAGCTGCTTGTGGGCGACCGCCACTCCCTGCCGCTGTCGGTCGCCTTGCATCTTGTCCCCGGCATCCTGATCGTGGCCATTTACCTGCTCATCGCCGAACCGTTCGTCGCGGCCGTCGGGTTTCCGGCGTTCCTGGGCTGGGCGATCGCCCTGTGCCTGGTGCTGATTCCGGTCCTGGCGGGCCTGCTGTGGCTGGGCCGCCGGCGCAACGGCCGGGTTTCGTTGCGCGGCGTACTGCACTACACCGGCAGACCCGTTCCACGCGCGAAGCTGGTGGCGATGGTCGCGGCACTCATCGCATGGATGACGGTGTCCGGGCTCGCGCTGGCCCCGCTCAACAATTTCTGCAAAGGCTGGTTCACCTGGCTGCCGTACGCGAACACCGGCGGCAGCGGTAACAACAACTACCTCGATCTCGACGGCTACTCGTACTCGACACTGCTCACCACGATGCTGATCTGCCTGCCGTTGACCGGAATCGCCCTGCCGCTCATCGAGGAGCTGTACTTCCGCGGTTTCCTGCTTCCCCGGATCGCCCATCTCGGTGGATGGGCGCCGGTGTACAACACGGTGTTGTTCGCGCTGTACCACTTCTGGTCACCGTGGGTGTTCATCTCGCGGGTGATCTTCACGTTTCCCGGGTACTGGCTGGCATGGCGGCACAAGGACATCCGGCTGTCCATCGGGATGCACGTCGGCGTGACCACGCTCGTAGCGACGTCCGGCACGGCCGCCTTCGCGCTCGGCCTCACCTGATGCGGAAGGCTGAGACGATGCGAACCGGAGTCACGATCGGGCAGGCAGCGGCATTCGTCGGCGTCACAGTGAAGACTGTGCGCCACTATCACAAGCTCGGCCTGGTCGCCGAGCCCGGACGCGACAGCTCGGGCTTCCGGCGATACGGATCGGCCGAGTTGTTACGACTGGTGCGAGTGCGGACACTGGCCGCGGCCGGGGTGCCGCTCGCCGATATCGGGCCCATGCTCGCCGCCGACCCGGCCTCCTTCGCCGCCGCGCTCGCCGACGTCGAGGACCAACTCACCGCACGGATCGAGGAGTTGATCGCGCGGCGCGACACACTACGGCGTTTCGCCGACGGCGACCGGGCACTGCTGGGCGAGCGCGCCGTCGCACTGCTGGAACGCATGGCCGGCCTGGGTTTTCCGGCCGGTGAAGTGGCGGCCACCAGGGAGGGCTGGGTACTGGCCAGGGCTCTGGTCCCCGACGGCTTCGACCGGTACCTCACCGACCTGGAACAGGCGCTGGACGATCCCGGATACGTCGCGCTGATCCAACGCGCCGCCGAGGCCGCGGCCTGGGATCCGGACGACCCCCGCATCGACGAACTCGCCACCGCGATGGCCGACCACTATCTGGCCAATCCCGCCCATCTCGAGATCGTGACCGGCCTGCAAGCAGGCACCGAGGCCGCGACGCGATACCAGTTGATCGCCCACCACGGCGCGGAACACGGATCGGCGACCGCCCGTGCGCTCGCGCTGGTGGAAGCCAAACTGCGCGCAGCCGGTGTTCGAATCCCCAGACCGGACACCCACTGATACACCCCGAGGCCGGGCGCCCCGGTATACGGTGTGATCGTTTCACTGATCGATCACGGAGGGAACCAGCGGTGGGGGCATTGGAGCCGGGGTCGGTGTTCGCCGGATACACGATCGAACGTCTGCTCGGGGTGGGCGGCATGGGCGAGGTGTATGTCGCCCGGCATCCGCGGTTGCCGCGTTCGGATGCGATCAAGGTGCTCGGGGCGCAGTTCACCCGGGACGAGTCGTATCGGCGCCGGTTCGAGCGGGAAGCCGATCTCGCGGCCTCGCTGTCGCATCCGGGGATCGTCAGCGTGCACGACCGTGGTGAATTCGACGGGCGGTTGTGGATCGCGTTGGCGCTGATCGACGGGGTGGACGTGTCGGCGTTGCTGGCCTCCGCGCCGGGCGGGCTGCCGAATGCCGAGGTGGCGCGGGCGATCACGGCGGTGGCCGACGCGCTCGACTACGCGGGTGCGCGCGGGCTGGTGCACCGCGATGTGAAGCCGGCGAACATCCTGCTCGCGCGAACCGGGCATTTCCTGCTCACCGATTTCGGCATCGCGCGCATGGGGCCGGAGAGTTCCGATCTGACCGGCACCGGGATGACCATCGGGACCATCGCCTACGCCTCACCGGAACAGATGCAGGGCCTGCCGGTGGAGCCGCGTTCGGACCAGTACGCGCTGGCCGCGACCGCGTTCCACCTGCTCACCGGCGCGCAACCGTTCACCGGCACCAGCCCGGTCGCGGTGATCATGGCGCACGCCCAGCAGCCGGTGCCCAGTGTGCGCGAGCGGCGCCCCGATCTCGCGCCGCAGGTGGATGCGGTGTTCGCGCGGGCGATGGCGAAGTCTCCGCAGGAGCGGTTCGCGACGAGCAAGGAGTTCGCGGCGGCGCTCGGGCACGCGCTGTCGTTGCCGGGGCCGCATGGTCCGGGCTCAGGCTCGGCGGCCGATCGCCTGGCGCCCACGGTTGTCAATCCGGGCGCCGGGCAGTCGGGTTCAGCCGGGCATCCGGGTTCAGCCGGGCATCCCGGTTCGCCGGGGCATCACAGTTCGCCGGCGCATCCGGGTTCGCCCGGACATTCCGGCCTGCCCGCGCATTCCGGTGCACCCATGCATCCGGGTTCGTCCGCGCATCCGGGGCGCCCCGCGCATCCCGCGCCGATCGGCACGAGACCGCGGCACAGCCGGGTGCCGCTGGTGTTCGGTGGCGTCATCCTCGCGATCATCGTGGCGATCGGTGTGGCGTTGGGCATTCAGACCTACCAACGCAACACCGCCGGCGCCGAAGAAGCCGCGCAGCTGCCGCGCCGCCCGGTCACCCCCACCCTGCCCGCGCTTGGCGCACGACCCGACCAACCGGTGTGGACCCTGCCGGAAGTGGCAGGCCGGCCGGGTGCACGAACGCTCAACGCGAAGGTGCTCGGCGGCGATTCCGAGATCGTGCTGTACGCCCGTACGGTCCGGGTGGGCAGCACGGATCGGGCCGAGTACCTCGAGATCGTCGATGCGAACACCGGCCGGCTCGTCGACGGCACCGTGCCCATCGCGATCGACACCGGGGATCGAAACCTGGACGACTGTGTGGTCAGCGCGAATCATGCGGCGGCGGCCTGCGGATTGTCCGGAAGTACCGACGCTGTCCTGGTGGTCGACGTCGCCACCAGCCGGATCACCGAGACGGTGGAGGTGCGCGGCGATGTCTCCCGCCTGACCGCCGTCGCCGACCGATTCGTCTTCGTGGACCGGCCCGATCATCGGCAATCACCGCTGCTGCGGGTGCTGGGCCTGGACGGGCGGGAACTGGCTCCGCTCAGCGGAACCGACATCGCGTCGACCACGCCGTCGGGGCAACCACGCCATGAGATCGAACTCTTCGGCCTGGTCCGCCTCGCCGTCGTCACCTCAGCACCAGACCCGTCGAACCCGCTGTCGAAGTACGAGTTTCGGGTGATCCGCCTGGAAGACGGCGCGGAAATCCTGCGACGCGAGACCGTCGAGCCCCTGGAGCGCGGCAGCTGGAACGTCTTCATCGACGGGTTCGTTCTCGACGACGGCGACACACGCGGGATCTACGACCGCAACGGCACCAAGACCGCCGACCTGCCGGCGGGTTGGCGGCCGAGCCAGCGACCCTACTACACCGACCCGAGCCCGCCGGAGACCTCCGTGCCGATCGTGATCAAAACCGACGGCAACAAGACCACCTACGCCGGTGTGAGCCCGCGCAACGGGATCGTGCTGTGGGAGCAGCAGTCCTACGGCGCCGACGACAGTCCCGAACAATTGCTGTTCCGCGGCGTCGGCACCCTGATCACGACCTACGAGATGAGCCGGATCGTGGACGCGTACTCCGGTGAGTACGCGATCAGCGCCGCCTCGCCCGACGACTGCACCATTCTCGGCACCGACGGCACCCGCATCGCCATCGCCCGCGACTACGGCTCCTCGGGCAACCGGCTCGAGGTATGGGACAGCAAGGGGCAGGTCTGGGAAGTCACCAGCGAGCACATGGCTGTCGCGGTGGGCGGCAAGGTCTATCTGGGGAATCTGCGGCTGTTCTGAGCGCAGCCGCGCCCATCACCGGCCGTGAACCCGGCCCGATCTAGCTGAATACCACCGTTCTCAACGCTGCGAGCAACGAAACTCATTGCACAGCAGTCAGTACCGTGCGACAGCCCACGGTCAGGAACGCCCCTGCGCGGCATCACGCTCCGCGATGCGCGCCCATACCGCCGGATCGGTGCGCGGCCCACCCGGCATGTTCGCCCCGTACCGCTCGATCTCGGCGTCGATATCGAGCGGCCCGGTCAACGCCGCACCCGGCCGCAGCGCCTCTTCGACCCGCGCATCGGGCACCAGCCAGCACACCTCGAACTCGATGCCATCCGGGTCGCGCCCGTAGAGCGCCTTGGTCGAACCATGATCACCGGAACCGGTGAGCGCACCCGCCCGCGCCAACGCGGCCCGCATGGCGGCGAGCTCGGTCAAGGTGTCGACCTCCCACGCCACGTGATACAGCCCGACCGACCCGGGCGGCGCCGCCACCGCCCTACGCGCCTGGAACAACCCCAGGTCGTGATCGTTGGCCGACCCCGCATGCCGCAGGAACGCGCCACCGGGGAACCCCATCGGCAGCCGCTGGAAGCCGAGAACGTCCTCGTAGAAAGCGAGACTGCGTTCCAGGTCCGACACGTACAGCACGACGTGGTTGATGCCCCGCATACCCATACTCCTCACCTCGCCGCCTCCGCCACGCCTCGGACGCGCGGAACCATCGCCTTCCATAGTGCTCTCGCTCCGGTTCCGGCGGCCGATCGCGTCCCGGAGATCGGGACTCCGCCCGGTCAGGCCCTGGGTAGTTCACCTCATGCTCGTGCGCCGACAGGATGGGCTGTTCGCCCGATGAGGGACCCCCGCCCCCGGTCCTACTGTTCGACCATGAGCACCGTGACACAAGACCGGCACACCGCCGGCACCACCTATCGTCCATTGATCGAATCCGAACTCACGGAGGCGGACGAGATCTTCCGCCTCGCCTTCGGGACGTTCATCGGCTTGCCCGACCCGATGGCGTTCGCCGAAACCGCCGACCTGGTACATACCCGGTGGGCGGCCGACCCGAGTGCCGCCTTCGCCGCCGATATCGACGGCCGGCTGGCCGGGACCAACTTCGGCACGCACTGGGGCAGTGTCGGTGTCGTCGGCCCGTTGACGGTCCGCCCCGAATACTGGGACCGCGGTCTGGGGTCGCTACTGATGGAGCCGGTGATGGAGCGCTTCGCCGCCTGGGACACCACCATCCAGGGGCTGTTCACCTTCGCCCAGAGCCCCAAACACGTCGAGCTGTACCGCAAATTCGGCTTCTGGCCGCGCTATCTCACCGCGATCATGCGTAAACCCGTGCAGCGCACGCAGCCGGCACCGGGATGGATGGCCTACTCCGAACTGTCCGGGGCCGAGGAGTCCACGGTGCTGTCGATGTGCCGCACCCTGACCGATTCGGTGTATCCGGGATTGGATCTGTCGGGCGAAATGGCCCGTGCCCGCACCCACGGCGACACCGTGCTGCTCACCGACGGCCGATCGGTGACCGGGATGGCAGTCTGCCACCTCGGCGCGGGCACCGAAGCCGGACACGACGTCTGCCTGGTGAAGTTCGGTGCCGTCAGCCCGGGCCCGGGCGCGGCGGAACGGTTCGACCGACTCCTCGACGCATGCGAGGATCTCGCCGCCGAACGCGGCACCGGAGTACTGGAAGCCGGCACGAACCTGGCCCGCACGCACGCCTACAGCACCATGATCGCGCGCGGATACCGCACCTACCTGCAGGGCATCGCGATGCATCGTCCCGGCGATCGCGGCTACAGCGATCCCGAGTCCTATGTGATCGACGATTGGCGTTAGGCGAGATCGTGGCGGTAGGCATAGGCCGTCGCGGCGGCACGCGAAGAGACCCGATCTTGGTGAAGATATTGCTGAGATGGCGAGCGACGGTCTTATCGCTCAGCGAAAGCGATTGCGCGATAGCGTGATTGGTCAGCCCGCCGGAGACCAGGCGCAGCACCTCGGCCTCGCGTTCGGTCAGGCCGGCCGGTAACGGCGACAGCCCGCGATCGGCGAGCAACGCGTCGGTGGCCTCGACATCCGGCCCAGCGCCCAGCCGAGCGAAGATCGACCGGCAGGCCGCCCATTCCACAGCGGCGGCCTCCTCGTCGCCGACCGCCCGGCAGGCCGTGCCGATCAGTCGGCGGGTGCGCGCGAGTTCGTAGGGGATGTCGAGTTCCGCCCAGATCCGTACCGCGGACCGTAGCTCGGGCAGCGCCGCGACCGGATCGTCGTCGGCCAGGTGCAGCGCTCCGCGCGCATAGGCGGCGCGGGCCCGCGCCGCCGGTCCGATATCGGCCAGCTCGTCCAGCTCGGCCACCACCTGCTGCGCCCGCGCGTACTCCCCCGCGGTCGTCGTCAATTCGGCCATGGCCGGCAACAGTGACGCGCGGGCGAGGCGGTCGGCGGGCCGTTCGGCCAACGCCCGCGCCAACCCCGCCGCGGCCGCCTCGGAACGCCCCTGCGCGGCGCGCAGCAACGCCATCCCGGGCTGGACCTCGCTGCCGTATCGGCCGGCATGCGCGAACGCCTCCTCGGCGCCGCTGAGATCGCCGACCACGCGCCGGATCTCACCGACCTGGTACCAGGCGCGGCCGGCGTCCATCGCGACCGTGCCGTTCTGCTCCTGGCAGGCCAGCCGCGCCTCGCGTTCGGCCTCGGTCCACGCACCGTGCAGCCACAAGATCACCGACCGGTGCATCCGGCACGATCCGGAAATCGGCGTCCCGGCACCGTGCGAACACGCCCACTGCTCGAACGCCGACGTCCACGCCTGCGCCCGGGCGATATCGGAGATGGCCTCGCAGACGTTGATCGAGCTGCAATAGATGCCCGCGCTGACCAGCGGACTTCGCACCTCACCCGAGAGCACGGCCAGCATCGCTTCATCGAGCAGGGCCACAGCGGCAGCGATATCGCCGAGGGCGGCGAGCGCGCGCCCCTGCTGGTGCAGACCGTAGCCGACCAGATCGCGATCGCCGTGGCGTTCGCCGATCGCGGTGACGCGACGCCCGAGTTCCAGCGAGAGGTCGAGGTTGCCGGCGAAGTAGTTCGCCTCGGCCTCGGCCAGGCACAACATAACCGTGCGCCGCGCATTCGGGCTCAGTGGCGAGCAGGCGCTGGGCACGCGCCAGCCAGCCCATCGCCGCGGCCATATCGCCGCGCAGACTCAGCACCAGGTGGATGCGATAGGCACACAGTGCGGCCTCGCGGTGCGCGCCACCCTGCACATGCTGCGCGTACAGCCGGCTGCGCAGCTCGATGCTGTGCTCGGTGTGCCCGAGCAGGTGGGCGCATTCGGCGAGGATCTCCTGGTCGGTGGGATCGAGTTCGGCGGTTTCGGCGGCCCGGCCCAGCAGCGCATACGCCTCGTCCCACGCGGCGGCGCGGAACGCGGTTCGGCCCGGCTCGACGTCAGCGACCACATCAACACGGTCCCCCTCGCGGCACGTGCACGCAAGGGTCGACGGCACTACGCTGGCCCGCGACCTGCGAAAGGAGCCGTATGAGCACCGCCACCGCCGACCGGCTGGCCGAGATCGCATTTCCCCTGACACCGTGCCCGGACTTGAACCGGGCGTTCCATGAGCATTGGCCGGTGCGCCTCGGCGACACCGACGGCCAGGAGCGGCTGCGGCTCGACGCCGTGGCGCGCTACCTTCAGGACATCGGCTACGACCATCTGCAGGTGGTGGAGGACGGCGATCTGCATCCGGGCTGGATCGTGCGGCGCACGGTCATCGACGTGCTGGCGCCCATCGAATTCGGCGACCGGGTGCATCTGCGGCGCTGGCCGTCGGCGCTGTCGAACCGCTGGTGCAATATGCGCATCCAGGTCAGCAGCGAAAACGGCGGGCAGATCGAGACCGAGATGTTCCTCATCCACGTCGATATCGAGGCCGGCCGCCCGGCCCGGATGACCGACCGGTTCATGGCGCCGATGCTCGCGGCCACCGACCAGCACCGGCTGCGCTGGCGTCCGGCGCTCGAGGAATCCACCGGCGTCGACGCCGACCTGCGGCCGTTCCCGCTGCGGGTGACCGACGTGGACCGCTACGGCCACGTCAACAATGCGGTGCACTGGGAAGCCGTCGAAGAAGCCCTCGCCCGCTTCCCCGACGCACCCGCCGCGCCCTACCGGGTGATCCTCGAACACGCCGGACCGGTCATGGCCGGCGACGAGGTGCAGATCCGCTCCTGGCAGGGCGCGGACGGGCTGCGCGTACAGCTCGAAGTCGACGGCAGCGCACGGACTTTGGCGCGTATCGAGAGCGTCTGACCGGAGCGGGAGCGGAGCGGATCCGTGTCCGCTCCGCCTCCCCGCACTCAGCTGGTCTGGATCTCGCTGCGATCCCCGCTCCACAGCGTGTGGAACTTGCCTTCGGCGTCGATGCGCTCGTAGGTGTGGGCGCCGAAGAAGTCGCGCTGACCCTGGGTGAGGGCGGCGGGCAGGCGTTCGGCGCGCAGGGCGTCGTAGTAGGACAGCGACGAAGCGAACGCGGGCACGGGGATGCCGAGCATGGTCGCGGTAGCGACGACCCGGCGCCAGCTGTCGATGCCGGTTTCGATGGCCTCGCGGAAGTACGGCGCCAGGATCAGGCTCTCCAGATTCGGGTTCTCGTCGTAGGCCTCCTTGATCCGGTTCAGGAACCGGGCCCGGATGATGCAGCCGCCGCGCCAGATGGTGGCCAGATCACCAGGCTTGAGGCCCCAGCCGTATTCGGCGCTGCCGGCGGCGATCTGGTCGAAGCCCTGCGCGTAGGCGACGACCTTCGAGGCGTAGAGCGCGCGGCGGATGTCCTCGGTGAAGGTCTCCACATCGGTGGGCTTGTCGGCCAGCGTGCCCGCGGCCAAACCCTTGGCGGCGGCGCGCTGGGCGCGGGAACCCGACAGCGCGCGAGCGAAGACCGCCTCGGCGATACCGGTGACGGGAATGCCCAGATCCAGCGCGGACTTCACCGTCCAGCGGCCGGTGCCCTTCTGCTCTGCGGCATCCACGATGACGTCGACCAGCGCCTTGCCGGTCTTGGCATCCACCTGGTTGAGCACCTCGGCGGTGATCTCCACCAGGTAGCTCTCCAGATCACCGGAATTCCACTGGGTGAACACATCGGCGATCTGCTTGGCGTCGAAGCCGAGCGCGTCGCGGAACAGGTGGTAGGCCTCGCCGATGAGCTGCATATCGGCGTACTCGATGCCGTTGTGCACCATCTTCACGAAATGCCCGGAACCATCGGGGCCGATGTGGGTGCAGCAGGGAGTGCCGTCGACCTTCGCGGCCACCGATTCCAGCAGCGGGCCCAGCGATTCGTAGGACTCGGCCGGGCCGCCCGGCATGATCGACGGACCGTTGAGCGCGCCCTCCTCACCACCGGAAATGCCAGCGCCGACGAAGTTGAGCCCGCGCTCGCGCAGCGACGCCTCGCGCCGGATGGTGTCGGTGTAGAGGGCGTTGCCGCCGTCGATGATGATGTCGCCCGGCTCCATGGCCGCGGCCAGTTCCTCGATGACGGCGTCGGTGGCCTCACCGGCCTTGACCATGATGAGCACCCGGCGCGGCTTCTCCAGCGCGGCGATCAGTTCCTCGATCGACTCCGTGCGCACGAAGTCACCGTCGCCGCCGTGCTCGGCCAGCAGGGCGTCGACCTTGGCGATGCTGCGGTTGTGCAAGGCGACGGTGTAGCCGTGCCGCGCGAAATTGCGGGCGATATTGCTGCCCATGACCGCGAGGCCGGTGACCCCGATCTGTGCGCGCGCGGTGGGAGATGTCATCGGCGGGTTCTCCTTGTCGATCGAGCTCGATGTGAACCCCCGCAGTCTAGGCAGCGCGCCGATGGCCGCCCGGCCCGCGCTCGGTCGCGGCGCTACTACTGGCCCACCGCGCCGGTTCCGGTGACGAAATCGCGCTGCGCCGAGATCGACGCACCCATCCAGCGCCGCAGGTAGGCGCGCAATTCGTCCTCGGTGCGCGGCGGATCGCCCGGCGACACCAGGAACGAATGCATCGTGCGCAGCACGAATTCGACCAGCTCTTGCAGGGCGGGTTCGTCGTAGCCGTGGCGGGCCCAGTCGACGTCGAAGCGATGGATCATCGTCATGCCGAAGGTCTTGGCCTGCACCGAGGTCATGCTGTCGGGGTCGATGGCCGAGTACGAGCTCGTCAGCACGATGCGCAGATGCGGGGTGCGGCGCACGTCGGCGAGGGTGAAGACCGCGGCTTCGGTCATCGCCTCGGCCGGATCGTCGAGGCCGGCCACGTGCGCGGCCAGCCGGTCCAGGAAGCCGTCGACCGAGGCGATGGCCGCGGCCGTCAGCAGCGATTCGGCGCTGGGGAAATAGCGGTAGACGGTCTGGCGGATGACGCCGAGCGCGTCGGCCACATCGGCGATGCTGATCGCCGACCCGGTCCGCCCGATCAGCTCGACCGCGGTGGCGACGATGCGCCGACGGGCTTCCTCGTCGTCTTCGGGCGGACTCCCGCCCCATCCGCGTCTGCGCGCCACCGGCCGGACACTACCACCGCCTTCTCCCGGGTCGGCGATCTTCCTAAAGCAATCATACAAACAGATGCTTGGTTGTATGGTTACACCCGCAGCGCTGCCCCGCGCAGCGACAGACCCATCCCCTACGCGAGGTACTCCCTGTGACGAATGTGCAGCCCCGAAAGATGGATTTCGGATTCGAGGACGCGGATGTCCCGTTCCTGTGGAACCCGCAGAATCCCGCCTGGTCGAGCATGTCGAACGCGGTCTCGTTCCTGGCCGTCGGCTTCGAGAAGATGATCGTCAAGCTGATCATGCAGCTCAAGCCCGTGTTCACCGACCCGGAGGTGGCCGCGGAGGCCACCGCCTTCATGCGCCAGGAAGGCCATCACTCGACCGCGCACCGCCAGCACGTCAAGGCGCTGATCAAGAAATACCCGGGCCTTCAGAACACCCTCGACGCGGTGATCGGCGAATTCGACCTGCTCACCGAGGCCACCTCGCACAACTACCGCCTCGCCTACACCGCCGACCTCGAGGCCACCTTCACGCCGGTGTTCAAGCTGATGCTCGACAACGAGGACACCCTGTTCCGGCCCGGCGACGACCGGGTCGCCTCGCTGTTCATCTGGCATTTCGTCGAGGAGGTGGAGCACCGCAGCTCGGCGCTGATCCTGTTCAACGCCGTGGTCGGCGACGAGCTCTACCGGATGCGGATGGCGCCGTCGATCTTCGCGCACGTGCTCAAGGTGATCCGAATCGCCTGCATGGGCTTCAACCAGCACGTTCCCCTCGCCGACCGGCAGGTCGACGCCATGGCGATGTTCGCCCGCCACCGCGCCAAGCAGCGGGTGCTGACCTTCTTCGCGCCGTACCTGACCAAGGGCCCGATGCCGCGCGCGTTCGACGGACTCCCGCGCAAGGAACAGCTCACCGCCCTGGCCGGGGTGTTCCGCAGCCAGATGCCCAAGCACGACCCGACCCACGAGAACCTGCCCGAGCTGGCGGATCGGTGGTTCGAGCGCTATGACGCCGGCTACGACTGCACCCGCTGGTACACCGCCGACCAGAACGACACCTCGGTGGCCTCGGCGGTGAACTCATGAGCGATCTGTGTACGCCCACTTTCGCCGATCTCGCCGAACGCATGGGTTTTTCCTGTGACGAGACCGGCGGGCTGGTCGAATTCCGCAATCCGGCCGCACTCGAGAACTGGACGCTGCTCGCGCTCGAGGTGACCATCGTGCTCGGCTCGGTGCTCGCACTGGTCTACGCGATCATGCGGCTGCGCAAACACGGTGACCCGACCAATCTGGTGCTCTGGTTCGGCGCCACCGCGTACCTGTTCGTGATCGAACCGCCGCTGTATTTCCCCGGCGCGTTCGGCATCGACGAGCACGTGGACACCATGTTCGCGCACAACCTGTTCACGGTGGAATTCCTGTGGGGCAGGCTGCCGCTCTACATCATCGCCATCTATCCGTTCATGGCGACGGTGGCCTTCGAAATCGTGCGCATGCTCGGCATTTTCCGCCGCCATGGTGTGCTGCTCGGCGCGGCGTGCGTCGGGTTCGTCCATCACGCGTTCTACGAGATCTTCGACCACATCGGCCCGCAGCTGCGCTGGTGGGAATGGTCGCTGGACAATCCGATCAACCAGCCGTTCTTCGATGCGGTGCCGCTGCCGAGCGTGGTCGTCTTCGCGGCGCTGTGGCCGATGTCGCTGGCGTTGTGCGTGCAGTATTTCGTGGGCCGGCACGTCGATGCGGGCACCGAATTCACTGGGCTGCAATTGGTGTGGCGCACCGTGGTGATCGGCTTGCTGGCTTCGGTCGGCACCTTCGTCTTGCCGTTGCCCGCCACGATCATCGGTATCGGCAGCGACGCGGTGCGCGGATTCGTCTATGCCGCAGAACTTGTCGTGCTGTCGGTGGTTGCGGCGGTGCTGATGTACCGGCAGTGGGCAGCGTCGCGGGCCGGGTCCACGCCGGTGTACGGGTACCGCAATCGGTTCGTGCAGGTGTACGCGCTGGTGTATCTGGCCGTGATGGGAGTGCTCTGGGTGAGCGCACTGCCCGACTACTTCGCGGCGGTCGACGGCCTCACATCGGAGGGCGATCCGGTCGGCAACCTCTGGTACACCCTCGCCTGCTTCGCGATCGCACTCGTGTCCGTCGCCGCGACGTTCACGATGCCGCAGGGTCAACCCGAGAAAGACAGCGGATCGGAGCAGGACGCCGCACCACAGGCACAGGCCTCGGCACCCGAGCCCGCCTAGGTTCTGTCTCGAATTCCGCGAGGGGTGGCACTGTACGTCGGTGCCACCCCTGTCGTCGGCCCTGGTTCGGGATCGGCTGGTCGGGCATGATGGCGGCATGAAGTACGTGTTGCTGATCTGCGACGACGAAACGACTTCACCGACGATGGAAGAGATCGCCGCCGATCCGGCATATCGGGCCTATGACGACGAGGTGGAGCGGCGGGGCACCGGCCTCGGCGGCGCGCGACTACGTCCGGTGGCGGACGCGACGACCGTCCGTCTCCGCGACGGCGAAACGCTCGTCTCCGATGGGCCGTTCGCCGAGACCAAGGACTTCATCGGCGGCATCGACATCATCGACTGCGCGAATCTGGACGACGCGATCGCCATCGCCGCACGTCATCCGTACGCGGCCCGGGGGTGCATCGAGATTCGCCCCGTCTGGGAATGACTGCGCCACAAGAGGTTCGCGCCGCGGTGGATGCGGCGTTCCGCGACGAGTGGGGTCAAGTGGTCGCGACTCTCATCGGGCTCACCGGCGATTGGGACCTCGCCGAGGACTGCGCTCAGGAGGCGTTCGCGGCAGCGCTGACCACGTGGCCGCGCGATGGTGTTCCGAGCCGTCCGGGGGCCTGGCTCACGACCACGGCGCGCAACCGGGCAACCGACCGGCTGCGCCGGGAGACCGCCGCGGCGGCGAAGCTGCGCGGGCTCGCCGTGCTGGCACGTGACCCGATCGAGCCGCCGACGGACCGGATTCCGGATGAGCGGTTACGGCTGATCTTCACCTGCTGCCATCCGGCACTGCCGTTCCCGGCCCGGGTCGCGCTCACCCTGCGCACGCTGGCGGGCCTGAGTACCGCCGAGATCGCGAAGGCGTTCCTGACGGCCGAATCCACGATGGCGCAACGCCTGGTGCGAGCGAAACGCAAGATCACCGAGGCGGGCATCCCGTACCGCGTGCCACCGCCGGAGCTGCTGCCACAACGACTGCCCTCCGTCCTGGCGGTGTTGTATCTGATCTTCAACCAGGGCTACGACGACGAGGACGGGACCCGTGGGCTGGCAGGCGAGGGAATCCATCTCGGGCGGGTCCTGGTGCGGCTGCTGCCCACCGAGCCGGAGGCACGCGGTCTGCTGGCCCTGATGCTGCTGCTCGAGGCCCGCCGCGAGCACCGCACCGACCACGGCGTGCTGGTCACGCTGGAACACCAGGACCGATCCCGATGGGATCGCGCGCTGATCGCCGAAGGCGTGCGGACACTCGACGACGCGCTGGCCCTGCGGCGTCCCGGCCCCTATCAGGTGCAGGCCGCGATCGCCGCCTGCCACGCCACCGCGCCCGACGCGGCGGCCACCGACTGGCCGCAGATCGCCGCCCTCTACGGCGAGCTCGCCCGGCTGGCGCCGTCCCCCGTTGTCGACCTCAACCGCGCCGTGGCGGTGGCGATGGCCGAGGGGATCCCCGCGGGCCTCGCCCTCGTCGACGAACTCGCCGAGTCCGGCCGCCTGGACGGCTACTACCTGCTGCCCGCGACCCGCGGCGATCTGCTGCGCCGCGACGGCCGGCTCACCGAGGCGGCCGCGGCGTACGAGGCGGCGCTGGAACTCGCACCCACCGAGGCCGAGCGTCGCTACCTGGCCGAACGCCGCAGCGAATGCTGACACGCCTCCGTTTCCGGATCCCGCAGAATTTTTCTCGCGCCGATGTCGATCCCGCGCACTCTCGTTCGTCGGTGGTGCGAACCACCCGATAGAGAGAGGTAAGACAATGTCGAACACCGAGTACCTGAGCGCCACGATGTCGGTCGACCGCACCCCGGAGGAGGTCTTCGCCGCCGTCACCGACGTGCGCGGATGGTGGAACCAGAACATCATCGGCGACACCGCCGCCGTCGGCGACGAGTTCGTCTTCACCGACGACGTCAATTACGCCGGCGAGACAGCGAAGACGAACAAGGACGGCATCCGGTTCAGCCGGTTCCGGATCACCGAGGTCGTGCCAGGCCGGCGGATGGTCTGGCACGTCGTGGACTCCGATCTCAGCTTCATCGACGACCGCGACGAGTGGACCGGCACCGACGTCGTCTTCGACATCACCGCCGACCAGACCGGCACCACCCTGCACTTCACGCACCAAGGCCTGACCGCCGCGAAATCCGAGTGCTTCGATGCCTGCTCGCAAGGCTGGACCTACTACATCACCAAGAGCCTGCCGCAGCTGATCACCACCGGCACCGGCCTGCCCTTCGCCAAGTACGACGCCTGAACCGCGCCGACCTGCCGTCAGGCCTCGTGGCCCGGCGACAGGTCGGCCACCGCGCCGAGGTGCAGGGCCGACGTGGCCGCGGTGGACGGCGGCGCGGCGGCGGTGATCGGCTCGAGCAGATGGCCGACGTGGTCGCCGAGGTCGCTGCGGGCGATGATGCGCCCGGCGAACCAGCCGGCGGCCCCGTCGAGAATCGGCAGACCGTGCGGTCCGCCGGACCAGGCGCACTGCGCGAACTTGTCGGTGCTCTCCCCCGTCGTCGTGGCGAACAGGCGGGCGAGGTCGAACTGGTCGCCGGTCAGCAGGTGCACGGCGAGATAGTCGGCGTTGCGGGCGATCCGGTAGGTGTGGTTGTTCTTCGACACCGCCACCAGGAACCGCCGCGGGTCGATGCTGACCTGGCAGGCGAACCCGACCAGGCAGCCGGCCCGGCGACCGCCCGCGACCGTGGTGACGATCCATACCGGGCTGTCCGCGGCGGCGACGAGCGCGTCGAATGCCTCGCCGACCTCGTCGTGGGTCATCGCGCCTCCTGTGCGCTCGTGCACGTCTCCGGCCCCAGGGCAACGATAACGCCCGTCGCACAACAGATGTCGGAAGTGACGGGCGCGGCATCGACTTGAAACCGGCTTCACCCGAGTGCTATAAGAAATCTATGTCGGATGGCATAGATTATGTGAGCGGCTCGGCCGAGTGGCGGCACGGCACCGTGGCCTGGTTCAACGCGGAGAAGGGATTCGGATTCCTCACCCCCGACGACGGCAGCGAAGCGGTCTTCGTCGACTTCACCGCTATCGAGACCACCGGCTACAAAACCCTGTCCGCCGGCCAGCCCGTCGTCTTCACCACCACGCGCACCCGCAGCGGTCCCGAGGCCGCGCGGGTCCGCCCGTACACGCGGGCGCCGCACCGTCCACACCTGACGTCCCGGCCGAAAGGTATTCGATGGCACCACAACACGCGCACCAATACATCCTCGCCTTCCTCGCCTGCCTGGCCGTCCTCGCCGGCCTCGGTACCGCACCGGTGATCCTGATCGGGCTCAGCCTGCTCGCCGCCACGGCCATGCTGATCGCACTGGTCGTCGATACCGGTGCGCGGACCGGTCACTAGCCGGGTCGGCGTCGTCGCGGTCGGTCCGGCGCTCGGATTCGTCCGGTATGCCGGCGGCGGCCAGCAGGGCGGCTGGCGGCATGTACTCGTCGATCAATTCGCGTGACCACCAGGCACCCGTCCTGCGGCGCTCGCCGCGAGAAGTGAATCGGTAGATGTAGAGCAGGGCGCGCACGTATTCCGGCGGCCGCTGCGGGAACGGATTGGTGCCCAGTAACCGCAGCGTCGCCGGATCGCCGTGCAGCAGTTTGGCGATCAGGCTCATGAACCAGGTTTCGGCGTAGCGGCTCGACATCGCCGCGAACCACATCATCCAGTCCAGCCGCAGGTGATAGGGCGCCACCTGGCGCGGGCGGCGGGTCGGCGTGCCGGGTTTGGCTTTGAATTCGTAGGGCTGCCAGGTGGGGTTCTCGTCGGGGTCGTCGTCGGTGCCTTCGATCACGATCTCGAACCGGGTGCGGGTGATGTGGCCGAACAGGCCGTAGGTGTTGCCCAGGTAGAAGCGGTTGAACGCGGCATTCATCACCTGGTTGCGCGAGGCCATATTGCGCACCGGCGCCCAGCTCAGCGCGATCATCAGCACGGCGACCGCCGTCACCAGGACGGTGAACCACAGCGGCCCGTCGGGCGCGGCAGCGGGCTCGATCGGCAGGATCGCGTTCAGCAGCCGGCCGTCGAGGGCGAGCGTGGCCAGGGTGATCGTCAGCAGATTCAGCCAGGCGAAATTGCCGCTGACCATCAGCCACAGCTGCGTCACGATGATGATCACCGCCGACACCGTCGCGATCGGCTGCGGGCACAGCAGCCCGAACGGCACGATCAGCTGCGCCACATGGTTGCCCAGCACTTCCAGCCGGTGCACGGGCTTGGGCAGATGGTGGAAATACCAGCTGAACCGGCTCGGCAACGGCTGAGTCTGGTGGTGGTAGTAGAGCGCGGTGAGATTGCGCCACGCCGGATCGTTGCGGATCTTGATCAACCCGGCACCGACCTCGAGCCGCACCAGCACCCACCGCAGCAAGAAGATCACCAGGATCGGCGGCGCGGTCTGCGCGTTGCCCAGGAAAATCGCCAGAAATCCCACTTCCAGCAGCAGCATCTCCCAGACGAAGCCGTAGAAGGTGCGCCCGGCGTGCACGAACGACAGATACAACACCCACAGGCAGGCCCAGATCGCCATGGCCACCGGCAGCGGCACCACATCGAGCACACCGGCGACGACGGCCGCCGACAGCAGCACGCCCAGCCCGGCCAGCACCGTCGCCATCCGATCGGAGTAGTGCAGCTGGAACAGGCTGGGCGCGCGCCGGAATCCCGCCGCCCGCAGGTACCGGCGCGCCGGCAGCAGGCCGTGATCACCGCACAGGGCCCGGAACTGGGCCAGCGTCGACCAGAAGGCAACCAGGTACACCAGGCCGAGCAGCCGCTCGAAGATCAGCCGGGCCAGTACGTATCCGGAGTCGTAGAACCCGAACATCGCCGATCGCCTAGGTTCGACACATCACCGTCTGTGTAGGAAAACACCTGATCGGGCGGTGTTCTTCCGGCACGGCTCAAGTGAGGCCGGTGACCTCCTGGGCGATCGCGGCCAGCCGGGTCTGCGCCGCGGAGACCACACCGTGGCGGTCCTTGTGCGCCTCCTCGTAGGCGATGATGACGCGCACGTCGGCGGGTTCGGTGAGCTCCTTGACCGCGGCGACCGCCTGTCCGACATTCAGCTCGTCATAGTCCTCGATCGGCAGCTCCTCCGGCTCGAGCACCCCGGTGACAGCGCGCAGGGAGTGCACGGCATCGGCGGCCGAATCGGCACCTTCGCGCCGGACCACCCGCTCGGCGGTTTCCAATGCGGCGTCGCGGGACGCGGTGAGGGTCTTGACCGCGACATCGCCGGCGTGAGCGCCCTGGGCGAGCAGGTCACCGAGCGCGGGCGGGGTGGCGCGGACGGTGTCGACTACCCGCTCCAGGCTGCGCGCCGACCAGTTGACAGGCAGATTCACCAGCTTCACCGCGGTACCCGTGGCCGCTTGGAGCGGGGTGCGGCGCAGGGCGGCGGGTCCGCCGAGGGCGTCCTCGGCGAGCACGGTGGTGAGCCAGTCGACGGTGGCCGAATGCGCGGTGATCAGCCGGTCGGCCAGGGCGATGATGTCGGTCTGTTTATCGGCGGTCGCGAGCGCCTTGATGTAGCGGGCCCGGTCCAGAAGCTGGTGCTCGAGAGTGAGATCGCCCAGCAGGGCCTCATCGAACGGCTGGGCCTGTTCGGCCATCGCCTTCACCGCGGCGAACGCGCGGCCGATGAACGGCCCGATCAGCGGTGGCACGCCGCCGAGTTCGCGGACGGCGGCCTCGATGGCTTCGGCGCGGGCGCGGGCATTGCCGGCGTTCTCCGACAGTTCGCGCCGCACCGCCTCGGTCCGGGCCTGCGCGATGCGGGTTTCGGCGATCTGGATTTCGGTGTTGGTGAGGTCGAGGACAGCGCGAAGCTGCGCCAGAAGCGTCGTGGTGTTGCTCATGCGGGTCTCGTCCCTTCGGAATATCCGGTATGGGTCGGCGCAACGCTGCACCGTTACCGTGACTACCCCGGACCGCGGAGCCATAACAGGCCCGCCCGCAGCCGTGCGATCGCCGATCAGCAGATGAGGTTGACGTCGGCGCTGGGCGCGAACGACACGTGCACATGGTCGTAGTGGTTGGCGGTCGGGCTGCCGCGGTCTTCCATATAGGACCAGCCGCTGCCGTCGTTGTAGCGCTGCTGCCAGATCACGTAGGTGACGCCGAATCGCTCTTTGTTCGCCAGCACGAAGTCGGCGATGGCGGTGCCGTGGGCGGGATCGGAGGTCATGAAGTCCAGCGCCAGCCCGGCGCCGTGGTCGTCGTTGCCGCGACCGATCGCGCCGCCGATATCGGCGACGGCGAAGGTCTTGCCGATCAGATGGCCCACTTGCGCCACATGCGGAAGTGCGCCGGCCAGCACCGAGGAACAGGGTGAATGCTGAATCGCCGCCTTGGCCATCAGCGCCGGATCGGCTGCGGCGGCCTGCTGGATCGGGGCCGGTGCGAGCGGTGCGGGTGCTGCGGCCGGCGCTTGGTCACGAGCCGGCTCCGGCCGGGCCTCGGCGACGGGCGCGGGCTGCGCGGCCTGGGTGGATCCCATCTCGACCGTCACGATGCCGATGACGGTGGCCGCGACGCCGCAGACGGCCAGTGGTGCGAGTTTCCGGGTTGCCGTCGGTTTGCGATGCTGACCGGGCATAAAACTCGACCACCGCCTAGTCTCGGGAACAGATCACGGCTAGATTACGAAACCGTCGCGGAAAAGTCACGTCGGACGCGCGGTGCGGCGCCCGGTGTCGGCTCGATCGTTTTCCGGCGGGTCGCGGCGCGCCCGGGAGTACGCTCACACCCGTCGGCGTGGCGGTGACCTCTGGAGGTCGGCGATGGACGTGATGCTCGGAATCGGAACGCGCAAGGGCCTGTTCCTGGCGCGCAGTACCGACGGCCGGTCGAGCTGGGAGGTGAGCACACCCCAGTTCCCGGTCGCCGATGTGAAGGCGCTGGCGATCGACACCCGGCGCTCGACGCCCCGGCTGCTGACGGGCGTGCTCAACAGCCATTTCGGTCCGACGATGGTCTCCAGCGACGATCTCGGCGAGACCTGGACCGAGCCCGACGACGCACCCCTGGCCTTCCCCGACGACACCGGCGCCGCCTTGCAGGGCGTCTGGCAGATCGCGCCGGCGAGCGCGGCCGAACCGGAGGTGGTCTACGCAGGCGCCGAACCCGCGGCGCTGTTCCGCTCCACCGACGGCGGACGAACATTCGAGCTGGTCCGCAGCTTGTGGGAGCATCCGCATCGCCCGCAGTGGCAGCCCGGCGGCGGCGGTTTGGCGCTACACACGATCCTGCCCCACCCCACCGATACCCAGCGGCTCGCGGTCGCCATCTCCACCGGCGGCGTCTATCAGAGCGAGGACGGCGCGGCCTCGTGGACACCGACGAACAAGGGCGTGACCGCGGACTTCATGCCGGACGAGCTGCCGGAATGGGGCCAATGCGTGCACAAAGTGGTCCGTGACGCCGAAACTCCGAGCACGCTCTACCTGCAAAACCACGGTGGCGTGTTCCGCAGCGTCGACGACGGCCGCAGCTGGCAGCGCATCGACGGCGACCTGCCGCCGTCCAACTTCGGTTTCCCGATCGTCGCGCACCCGCGCCGCCCCGGCGTCATCTACACCTTCCCGCTGGATGCGGACATGGAGCGGTTCCGGTTCCCGCCGGATGCCCGCTGCGCGGTGTATCGCAGCGAGGACGGCGGCGACACCTGGTCGGCGCAGACCGACGGCCTGCCGCAAGTCCCGTTCTGGGCGGCGGTCATGCGCGATGCCATGTGCGCCGACGACGCCGACCCGACCGGCATCTATATCGGCACCCGCAACGGCGAGGTGTATTGCAGCCCCGACGAAGGCGACCACTGGCAGCTGGTGGCCGACAAGCTGCCGGACGTGCTGTGCGTGCGCGCCGCGGTGATCGGCTGACGACATGGCCAGCGTGCGGCTGCCGTCGGTCTTGCGCCCGTACGTCGGCGGGGAGAAGGAACTCGACGTCGACGCTGCGTCGCTGCGCGCCTTGCTGGACGCGTTGCGGGACAGCCATCCCGCGCTGGAGCGGCGGCTGCGCGATGAGAGCGGCCGGTTGCGTCGTTACGTGAACTTCTACGTCGACGGCGACGAATGCCGCTCCCTCGACGGCATCGACACGGCCCTGCGGCCCGGTTCCGAGGTCATGATCATTCCCGCGGTCGCCGGCGGGTAGCTCACCGCACTGCTCAGGCCAGTCGAGCCGCCAGGCGTTTCGCGTTCATGTAGGCGATGGCCTCGATGGTCACCATCGGATTGACGCCCGAGGAGGTCGGGAAGCACGAGGCGTCGGCGACGACGATATTCGGCACCTCCCAGGTCGCGCCGTCCGGATCGGTCGCCGAGAGTTCGCGCGAACCGCCCATCCGGGCCGAGCCCATGATGTGCAACGCCGCCATCGAGCATTGGCCGGGACCGTAGCCCGCGGCGTCACCGGCAGCGACGAACTCCGCATGCGAGCCGCGGGTGCCGGGCTCGTAGGCGACGCCGGCCTGATGTCCGGAGAAGATGCGCCGGGCGCCGGCTGCTTCGAGAATCTGTGCGGCCCCGCCGATTCCGGTGCGCAGGTGCGCGCGGTCGTAGTCCGACAGCCGGTACGACACGACCGGTTCCCCGCTGCGGTCGACGGTGACGCGGCCGTGGTCGCGGTCGCGGGTGATGACGCCGACGACACCGGTGTGGGCGAGGTCGAGCATGGTCGCCCGATGCGCGGCGGCTCCCCGCCAGTTCATGAACCCCACCGCCAGACCGGGCTGCACCGGCCCGGTCTCGTAGATGACGCCGTAACCGTTGCCGTCCAGATTCTGGTCGTGACGGCAGATCCGCGCCTGCAATCCGCCCTCCCACGGCCGGATCTCCTCATCGAAGACGCCGTAGACGGCGGCCGCCGGATGCAGGCGCAGGTAGCGGCCGATGGTGTCATCGCGCAGGCCCGAGCGCCGCAGCAGCGCCGGGGTCTGGATGGCACCGGCCGCGACCACCACGGCGCGGGCACGGACATCGATGCGAACGCCGGTGCCGGTCTCGGCTGTAACGCCTTCGGCGCGACCGTTTTTCACCTCGATCCGGCGCACGTTCGCATCGACGACCAAGCGGGCGCCGTGACCGGCGGCATCCTGGAGCCAGGTCTTGGTGACCGACTGCTTCGCGCCGAGGCGGCAACCGTAACCGCAGCTACCGCAGTCGACACCGGTGTCGCAGGCGTCGGAGACATTGCGCGGCAAGGTGTCGACGTCCCAGCCGAGCGCGGTGGCACCGCGTTCGAGGACGGCGTCGCGGGCCGACAGCGGTGAGTGGTCGCGATTGACACCGAGACGCTGCTGCACGACTGCCAGGGCATCGTCGAATTCGGTTGCGGTGAACTGGGGTACGCCGAAGTCGGCCCATTCCGCGCGCACGTCGTCGGGGGTGGGCAGCGAGGTGCTCCAGTTGACGACGGTGCCGCCGCCGAGGCAGCTGCCCGCCGCGAGGGTGAGCTGGCCCTCGGTGGTCGCCTGCGGTCCGGGGGCGTACAGGCGCAGCAGGCCGTCCATTTCGCCGGTGCCGAAATCGCGGTCGTCGTAGTAGTCGCCGCGTTCGAGCACGACGACATCGAGGCCGGCGTCGGCCAGGACCGCGGCCGCCGTGCCGCCGCCCGCGCCGGAACCGACGATGACCACGTCACACTCGAGGGTCGTCGGCTCGGTGAGGCGCAATGGCTCGAGCGCGGGGCCGGTGGCCGTCGCGCGCGGACCGGGCGGCGCGGGGTAGCCCATCTGCTTCCACAGCGGGTTCTCCCCGGTCGGGCCGGGTGTCACGTTGTAGGAGAGCAGCGCTGCCGACTTCAGGGCTTGGAACAGTGTGCGTTTGACCGCGAAGCGGGAATCGCCGAACCGCAGCAGAGCTTGCTCGCGCTCATCGGGCGTCAGTGCCGAGAATCGGCGCGGACCGCTGCCGGTCAGGACGCCGAACAGCCGGGTATCCCACAGGTTCAGCAGCGTGAACAGCTGCTTGGTCTCGGCTTCACGCGGGTTGCGTTCGAGCATTCGCAGAACCGTGTCGATCGCGCCCAGAACGGTGGCCGAGGGCAGCTCCTGGCCGTCGCCGGGGGCGAACGTATCGCAGATCAGGCCGAGTGCCGCGCGCTGGCGTGCTGTGGGCTCCATGCACTTCCCTTCCTACCGGTGGGTGTGTTCTACCACGGTCGGCGGGCGCTCGTTAACTTAACGAAGATTCTCATCATTGCGGTCCCACTGTTGCGCTGACCGGCGCGGCGCTTCCGGTCTCGAACAGAATGATCGCGGAGTCGGCACCAACGACCTAAGTTAATGCGTATTCTTTAGGCTGCGCCCTGATCAGACGCACCATCGCACGCACACGACTGGAGACCGCCGATGGCATTCCGAGGCACCACTCCCGCGCCCCTGCGCCCCGTCACCGACGCGGCCGCGGCCCTCGCCGTCCTCACCCGGCGCGGCATGATCGACCCGCGCCGCCCGGCCGATATGGTGCGCACCCTGCGCGACGCCGCGGTCTTCGGGCCGTTCGTCACCGTGCTGCGCCACGGCCTGCGCCGCAATCCCGCACGGGTGGCCATCATCGACGACCGCGGTCCCCTCACTTTCGAAGAGCTGGAGCAGCAGTCGAACGCCCTGACCCATGCGCTGCGAGCCGAGGTGCTGGCGCCCGGCGAGGTGATGGGCGCGCTGTGCCGCGATCACCGCGGCATGGTGCTGACGCTGCTCGCCGCAGGCAAGCTCGGCGTCCGCATCGTGCTGTTGAACACCGGTTTCGCCGCACCGCAACTGGCCGAAGTGGCCCGCCGCGAACACATCCGGGCCATCGTGCACGACGCGGAGTTCGACACCGTGCTCGCGCAGGTTCCGGGCGAGGTGTCCCGGTATCTGTCCTGGGTCGACTCGGCCACCTCCCCCGATGCGCCCGCCACCCTCGATTCGCTCATCGCCGCGAACCCCACCACGCCGGCACCGAAACCGAAACGGCCGGGCGGCATGGTCATTCTCACCAGCGGCACCACCGGCACTCCGAAAGGCGCGCCCCGCGACAAGGTTCCACCGCTGCAATCGGCCCAGTTCCTGGACCGGGTGCCGCTGCCGCGCGAGAACACGATGGTGATGGCCGCGCCCATCTTCCACGGCACCGGTCTGTCGCAATTCACGCTGGGCTGGGCGCTGGGCAATACGATCGTCTTCCAGCAGCGCAAGTTCAACGCCGAACGCACCATCGCCGCGGTCGCCACGCACCGCGCGGCCACTCTCGTGGTGGTGCCGACCATGCTGCAACGGATCCTCGACCTGGGCCCCGAGGTGCTCGCCCGCTACGACACCTCCTCGCTGCGGGTGATCTTCGCGGCCGGGTCGGCGGTGGCGCCGGATCTGAGCCGTCGTACCGCCGAGGCATTCGGCGACGTGCTCTACAACCTCTACGCCTCCACCGAAGTGGCCGTGGCCGCCGTCGCGACCCCGCTCGATATGCGGGAGGCGCCGGGGACGGTCGGACGCCCGCCGGTGGGCTGCCGGGTGGCGATCTACGACGAGAACCGCAATCGGATCACCACGCCCGGCGTGGTCGGGACCATCTTCGTCTCCAGCGGGCTGAGCTTCAGCGGCTACACCGACGGCCGCAACAAGGAGATCGTCGACGGCTTGCTCTCCTCCGGCGATGTGGGGCATTTCGACGCCGAGGGCAGGCTGTTCATCGACGGCCGCGACGACGAGATGATCATCTCCGGCGGCGAGAACGTCTATCCGTCCGAGGTGGAGAACCTGCTCACCGAACGGGCCGACATTCTGGAGGCCGCGGTCATCGGCGTCGCCGACCGGGATTTCGGGCAGCGACTGCACGCCTATGTCGTGCCCGCCAGTGGGGCCACGCTCGAACCGCAGGAGATCCGCGATTACGTGAAGGCCCATCTGGCCCGGCACAAGGTGCCGCGCGAGGTCAGCGTCATCGATGAGCTGCCACGCAATGCCACCGGGAAGTTGCTGCGCCGTCAGTTGATCGCGCAGGCCGCCGAGAGCTGAGGGTTCCTGCTCCCGTCAGCTCGTGCCGGGAGCAGGACTGCTGCGCTTCCTAGACAGGCCGGTGGCGCATATGCGGTTTGCGCCAGTGCCTGCGCGACTCCGTTTCGGGCGCGTCGGCCGGTACCACCGGTTCGTCGATACGACGCCCGGCCGCCTCGGCCGCCACCTCGCGCCGGGCGAAGGCGATATCGCGTGCGCTACGCACCGACAGCCGGCCCAGCGAGGTCGCGGCGAAGAACAGGATGAGCGCGCCGAGCCCGTAGAAGAAGGTCAGTTGCAGCAGCGCGCGTTTCAGGTCGGAGGTCGCGACCGGCTCACCGATATCGCCGAGCCGCAGCAGATCGGCCAGCACCGGCCCGATCACGAACCACACGCCCGCCGCCACCGACAACCATCCGCCGAAACTGGCCACCACGCGGTTCCTGCTCATCAGCATGAGCAGTCCACCCACGATCGCCGCCACGCCCGGCAGCACCTGCAACCAGCCGCGGGCCGCGGTCCACACCCAGGGATCGTCGGGTGTGTAGGTGAAGTCGAAGTACGGTCCGATGAACGGGATGAGCGCGCCCCAGATGCCCAGGAGCAGCACCACCAGCCCACCCACGGCGCCACGGCTGCGCGGAATACGCAACCGGCTGCCCTGTCCGGTCGAAACATTCTCGTCGACGTCGGTCATGACGCCTCCAATCATCGATAGCTGATGTGGATATCGCATACCCGGTTCGCACCCGGATACGCACCCGAGCGCGGCCACAACCGCGAGGAACGGTGCCGACCGCGTCGAACGACAATGGCGGCGGCGCGCTGCTAGGAGTGCTCACAACATCTAGCGACAGCCCTGCTGGCGTGCGGCCCGGCGCCCTACATTTTCAGCACAGACCCGCGACGATCGGGGTCGGCCTCGGGGCAGCGAGACATCTGGTTCGCCGGTTCGAGGCCATCGAAGGTGGTGAACTGACCATGACAGCGTTGTCTCCCCTGGCCTACGGCTATTTGCGCGACGAACTGCTCGTCGATATCGAACCGCTGCGCTGCGATCAACGCCTGATCGCCATCGCCCGCCGGATGGGTTTCGATATGGCCGCCATCTTCCACGAGCGCACCGACTTCTCCTCGCTCGTGCCGGGCGCGTTCCTGGATCTGGTGCAGGAATGCCGGCGGGCCCGCGCCCGGATGGTGTTCACCCTGCCCGGGCATATTGCGGGACTGACCGTGCCGGCGGCGTCATTGCTGCACGTGCTGGCCGACCGTGGCGAGGCGGCCGTGTTCGAGGTGCCCGAATCCGCGTGGCGCGATCCGTGGGATGCGGCCTGGTTGTGACGTCCACCGACTCCGAGGGCGCGCGCGATGCTGCCGCCCGGCCCGAGCGCACCGGTCTGCCGGCCGAGGTGCCACCGATTGCCTGGCGAGAATTGGCGGTGCTTGCCGTCCCGCTCGCGCTGATCCTGACCATCCGGCTGGGCCGGTATCCGTTGTGGGGCGATGAGCTGTACATGGTGCCGGCCGGGCGTCGGCTGTCGTGGAGTTACGCCGATCAGGGGCCGCTGGTGCCACTGCAGGCGTATCTGTCCGATCTGGTGGTGCCGGGTTCGGCTGTGCTGCTTCGCCTTCCGTCCGTCGCGCTCACGGTGGCGACGGTGCTGCTGGCCGCACTCATCGCCCGGGAACTCGGCGGCGGCCGGGCCGCGCAGCTGATCGCGGCGCTCGGGTATGTCTGCACCCCGTTCTCGGTGCAGCAGTCGGCGGCGATCAGCACCTTCGCCTATGACGCGGCGTTGACCACGCTGATCTGCTGGCTGTTGATCCGCTGGATGCGCACCCGCCAGGATCTGCTGTTGCTGGTGGCCGGTGCCGTCGCGGCGGTCGATTTCCAGGTGAAGTGGCTGGTGGTGGCGGTGTGGGCGCTGCTGGGGCTGGGTGTGCTCGGGTGGGGTCCGCGGGAGTTGTTGCGCAGGCCGGCGCTGTGGGCCGCGACCGTTCTGCTCGCACTCTCGACGGTTCCGGCGCTGCTGTGGCAGGCCGGGCACGGCTGGCCGCAACTGGCCATGGGCGCCGCGATCCGGGCGGAGCAGACCACCATGGTCGACAGCCATCTCGCCTCGACGGTCCGGGAACTCGTGCTCACGACGGGGCCGAGCGGAATTCTGCTGCTGATCGGTATCTGGACGGTGGCGCGGGCGCCAGGGCTGCGGCCGTACCGGTTCCTGCTGCCGATGGGTGTGCTGCCGCTGCTGGCGGTGCTCGTGGCCGGGCTGCGACCGTACTACCTGGGCAGTGGGTTCGCGGTCTTCTTCGCGACCGCCGCGGTGTATCTGGCCGGTGACGGGCTGCGCGGCTGGATGCGCAGGCTGCTGCCGGTCTACTTCGCGGGCGGGGTCGTGGTCGTCGTCGCGGCGGTGTGCGTGCTGCCGCTGCCGCATACGTTGCTGCACACTCCGGCCATCCGCAACGGGGATATGGCGGTGCGCGCGCAGTTCTTCGGGCTGCGTGGATGGCCGCAGCTGGCCGACACCGTCGAGGGGGCCGTGGCGGCGCTGCCGGAGCCCGATCGCGCCCAGGTGGTGATCGTGACGCAGAACTATTGGCAGGCCAGCGCTCTGGAAGTGCTCGGTGATCGCGAGCTACCACCGGTGTTCAGTCCGAGCCGCGGCTACGGCTATTTCGGCCCGCCACCGGATACCGCGACGCGCGTGCTCTACGTCGGCGGCGACAGCATCACGGAAACGGTGTCGGAGCGCTTCGCCACCGCGATTCCGGTTGCGCGCCTGGACGATCCCGTCGGATTTCAAGGCGTGAACCATGGGATCCGGGTCTGGTTCTGCACCGAGCCGGTGCGGCCGTGGTCGCAGATCTGGCCCGAGATGATGACGTTGCCTATCGAGCACGGGACGTGAACGAAGGGATGCTCCCGCGCGGGCTGCGGATCCCGCGCGGGAGCCCGCCGCGGCCGATCGACGGTCCATCGCAGGGGGCGCGGCAAGCAAGTGGTCGCGAATGGGCTTGCCGTTCACATCGTTTCCGACCAGGGCAGTTCTCACGGTACGCAGGGCACCGGGATGGCCCCATGCCTTCCGGCTACGTCTGGGCAAATCACTGCTCGACCGGATGCCGGTTGGTTGCGACCACAACCTGATGTCCCTTGCGGTCCCATGGACGTCGCCTGTAGCGCTCGCGCCGGCGCGCCGCAGCGCATACCGTTCGCGGCGGTGGCGTTGCGTGCCGGTGACGGGCCACCGATTCGCTGGCTCACCGGCCGCCCGGGTGCGTCGGTTGCGCGTGCCCACGCAACCGGAAGGACCTCCTATGGACAACGCGCTCTACGACTACAGCCCGATCGTGGATCGCGAGCCGATCCAGTGGCCCGGCGGCGCCCGCGTCGCGTTCTATGTCGGTCTGAATATCGAACATTTCACGGTCGACGCGCCCGCCACCAGCCCCAACGAGGCCACCGCCGGACTGGTGCCCGACCCGCTCAACTACGGGTGGCGCGATTACGGGCCGCGAGTGGGCATCTGGCGTATCGCGGAGATCCTCGATCGGCACGGCATCCGCGCCAGCGCGCTGGTCAACAGCGCGGTCTGTGAGCGGTATCCGCAGATCATCGCCGCCGGGCAGCAGCGCGACTGGGCGTGGCTGGCGCACGGTCGCGACAATGCCACCGTGCAATCGGCCGTCGAGGACGAACGCGCCTACCTGACCGACGTGGTCGCCACGATCGAGAAGGCCACCGGGCAGCGGCCGCGCGGCTGGCTGGGACCGGCCCTCAGCGAAACCTTCGACACCCCCGCGATCCTGGCCGAACTCGGCCTGACCTACCTGCTCGACTGGACCGCCGACGACCAGCCGTTCCGGCTCAACGTGCCCGGCATGGTGAGCGTGCCGTATTCGGTCGAACTCAACGATCTGGGCCTGTTCACGATGAACAGCTTCACCGGCCCCGAATTCGTGCAGATAGTGACCGATCAGTTCGACCAGCTCTACGCCGATTCCGCCCGCAGCGGCCGGGTGATGGCGCTGGCCCTGCACCCGTTCGTCACCGGCCAGCCCTACCGCGCGAAATACCTCGACCAGGCGCTGGACTACATCGCCGGCCATCACGGCGTCTGGCTCACCACCAGCGATGAGATCGCCGAGCACTACGCGGCCACCACGCAGGGCTGAAACCCCCCGCAGCCGTCCGCTCGCTATCCTTGACTCGGTCGTTCGTCCGATATTTCTCGTTACGCAGCTCTCGACGTGCGAGGCGCGATCGGCCGGATGAGGAGGAACCGATGGCCTACGTCAAAGCAGCCGAACGCGAGGGACAGATCGTCGCGGCGGCGATCCGGGTGCTCAGTGCGGTCGGAGTCGGCGGTATCACGACGCGCGCGGTCGCGGTCGAGGCCGGCATTCCCCTGGGCACGTTGCATTACGTGTTCCCGAGCAAGGACAAGATGCTGCGCGCGGTCATCACCGCCGTGGTCGATGACGCCCTGGCAACGGCGCGCGCCGGCGTGGAACTCGACCAAGGCGTCGAACACGCCATCCGGCACGCGGTCACCAACGTCTGGGAAAAGCTCGTCGAACACGACCCCGGACTCCAGGTCATGCAGTACGAGCTGGCCATGTATTCGGTGCGCAGCGAGGGGCCGGGCGGGCTGGCCCGGCTGCTGTGCGAGCGCTATGCCGCATTGATCAGCGAATTCTGCGAAGCGGCCGCGCGGGCATCGGGTGAACGCTGCGCGGTGGATTTCGACACGCTCGGCCGGCTCGGATTCGCCGCGGTGGACGGCCTGATCATGCAGTACGTCACCAATCCCGACCCCGCGCGCGCCCGCCGCGATCTCGACCGCGCGGTGGACATGATCGTCGGTTTCGCCGATCCGCGGCCCGTCTCGCAGTAGCGCACGCAGCGCCGAGACCGAAACCACCTTTCCAGGCTCGCCTCCACTCTTGCGCGTCCGGCGACCGCCGCTTATCGTAAAAGTCGTACGGGCGACCGACTTATTCTGGTTAGCGCTACCGGGATCTCTTGCCGGGTACGCGTCCCAACACTCTGCGAAGAAGGGCTGAGCCATGGGTAACGAACCAAGTGGACGGACAGTGGTCGTGGTGGGCGCGGGCCTGTCCGGGTTGACGGCGGCCCGCACGCTGCACCGCCGCGGCGTCGAAGTGATCGTGCTCGAAGCGGCCGAGCGGGTCGGCGGACGAGCGATGAGTGAGACCACGATCCTGGGCTCACGGGTGGACCTCGGCGGTCAGTGGATCGGCCACGATCATCATCGGCTCACCGCGCTGGCCGCCGATTTCGGCCTCACCCCCTTTCCCATGCACACCGGGCGCTTTCCCGCCGTGGTGTCGGGATCTCGCCGGCTGTCACCGATCGACCCGTCGATGATCGCGGCCGGGCTCGTCCTGGCCGGAGTCGAAGTACTGTCGCGGACCGGCACGCCGTCGCGGTGGAACGACACCACCGTCCAGCAATGGTTGGCGCGGGTGCCCGGCCGCACCGCGCGCCGGCTGCTCGAGGTGCTCGCCCTGGTCTCGTGGACGGCCGACCTCGACCGGCTCTCCATCCAGGCCATGAGCACGATGATCCGGTCCCAGGGCGGACTGCGAAACATCCTGTCGACCGGGGGTGGGGCGCAGGAATTTCTGCTGACCGAGGGTGTGGGCACGCTCGTCGACGGTTTGGCAGGCGAACTCGGTGCGCGCGTGCGGTGCGGGCAGCGGGTCACCTCGATCAGCCGCGGCGAGGGTGGCGTCACTGTGCGCACCTCGGCGGAGGAGATCCACGCCGCGAAGGTGATCGTCACCGTGCCGGCTCCGATGCAGCGTCACATCGCCTTCGAACCAGCCCTGCCACCGAGCCGCACTGCCCTCAATCACAACACCTACATGGGTTCGGTCTACAAAGCGATCGCGATCTACGAACGCCCGTTCTGGCGAAGCCGCAACGCCGCCGAATTCCTCCTGCTCGACAACCCCGGCAGCGCCGTCTTCGATACCAGCCCGCCCGGCGGCCCCGGCCACCTGTGTGTCCTCACCTCCGGCCCCCAAGCCCGCGACCTCGACCACCTCGACCCCGCCGCCCGCCGATCCGCCATCCTCGGCCCATTGGTCCCACATATCGGCCCCGAAGTGACCGAACCGGCCGATTGGCACGAAAAGGCCTGGCACCGTGACGAATACGCAGGCGGCGGCTACGTCGCCCTCCCCGAACCCGGCACCACCGACGGTTTTTCACCCTTCCCCTCCACCCCGGTGGGCGATCTCCATTGGGCCGGAGCCGAAACCGCGAACAGCCACCCCGGCTACCTCGACGGCGCCATCGAATCGGGCACCCGAGCGGCCCACGAAGTCCTGGTGGCGTTGAACGAGCTGGATCCTGCCGGCCGCTAGTACGCGCCACTCGCCCAACGCACCGCGCACGACAGACCCACGCGCCGCGCCGCCGAGTCGATTACTGTGGCGGCGTGGGGTTTACCGAATACGCGCCAGGCGATGTCGTGATCTTCCCGGAAGGCCCGTTCAGCGGGGGTCTGCGGAGTGGTCTGGGAAGTGGACGCGCGGCGGGAACGGCTGCGGATCGGGTTCAGCGAGGGCATCGCGCACCGTGAAGGGGGCGTGCTGCGGGAACGGCAGCATCGGATGACGGTGGAGTTCGACGAGGTCGAGTTGGTGTAGGGCGGCGATCAGCACCGGTCGCCGGCGGGGTTGTCGGCCAGGCGGAACTCGAAGCGCACCGCGCCGGGTGAGGAGGCCGGCAAGACGATGGCGGCGCCGCGGTGGGTGGGCCAGTTGCGTGGAAGCAAGACGTATTGGTCGCCGATGTGGGTGAGCATCACCAGGCCGTCGTAGCGGAACCGGTAGCCGGCATGGTCGGCCGGATCGCAGGCGATTTTGCGCACGTCCGCGCTGGACAGGTGCAGGTCCTTTTCGCTGTAGACGATAACGCCTGGGCTGTAAGGGATTTCCGCGGTCGACATATGGGCGCGGGAGCTGCCGACGGCCGCGGAATAGTCGGTGGCGATCCAGAACAGGCTGATGCCGACGACGACGAACAGGATCGTCCACTCGATCACCGCCGCCGCCTCCGACCGCGGCGACGCCTCGGGATCACGCTCCCGCAACCGCTGCCTGCGTTGCAGGACGACGTACCAGAGCAAGCCGACACCGGCGATCACCGACAACGGCGCTGCGCCGAGCATGTTGTTGAGCGGGAACACGAGGAACAATCGGCTCAACCCGAAAGCCAGCAACAGCACCGCGATCGCGGTCAGCGCCCGCAACAACCACCGCCTGGGTGGGGCGCCGCGCATCGATTCCGGTAGGGCGAGATAACCCCAGGTCAGGCCCATACCGATCACCCCGGCGACGATCAGCGGGACGAACAGCGCGTCGACACTGCGGATCAGATAGTCGGTAATGCTGGGATGCAGACTGGCCGACTCGACGCCGAAATGGCGGAAATACCAATACACGTGGTTCCAACCGAAGTAGAACAGCAACGCGGTCAGCAGCGTCGTCGGCGCGACAAATTGACCGAAAGTCGCTGCTACCTTGCCGAATCCTTCGAATGGCGAGGATGACGACGTATCGCTATCCGGCTCCGCGCTGTCGGGCGCTGGTTCACGGGACTGCTGCGCCATCACCGGTCTCGGGGGTCTCGGTCACACCCTCGCCAGAGCTTCCGCCTTCGTCTGTACCGCCGGTGTCACCCTCACCTGGACCGCCGGAGTCACCCTCACCGGTACCACCAGTGTCACCTTCACCTGTACTACCAGGGTCACCCTCGCCTGTACCACCAGTGTCACCGTCGCCCGTGCCGCTGGTGTCTTCCTCACCCGTGTCCCCATCGGAATCCTCGGGCTCGCAGGGCCTCGATCCGGTCAGCAACACCACCGTGCCACCCGGCGCCACAGTGAAGTAGGACTTGTCGTCGCCAGGTGATTGGGGAACCGGTTCGCCACCTGTGAAGTCGTTGGCGTACTCGCATTGTGTGTACGTGTCGTCCTGCTTCACAGCTGTCGTCACCGTCACGCACCCGACGCACTGTTTGCTGATCTGAACTTCCATCCAGTTGACGACCACGTGTATGGGAAACCCCTGCATGAAACCTGGCGTTTGGATCTTGATCGGCGCTACAGGCACACCTCCTCCTCCACCACCACGATTGGGCTGCCCTGGAACCGGCACCGGCCCACCGGTTCCCGGACCAGGGCGTGGCGCCTGCCCGCCCTGCGAATTTCCGGGAACGTGACCGTCCGGTGGTGTCGCGACCGCCGGACCGTTCGGTGCCGTCGCGACAGCCGAATTCGCGCTCGGCGGAGTGTGTGGTGCGCGAGCAGTAGGGGGCGCGGTCCCACAACCCGCACAGATCAACGCCGACGCCGCCGCGATGACGAACATCGGAACGATCCGCGCGCCTGTTCTCCCCCGATCATCCCCGACCACACCGTCAAGACCGAGAGCCGAAATAGTCGCCTGCGGAGCCATCGCCCACCCTCCACTCCCGGCAATCGACCTCGCCGGATAGCTAATTGAAGCAGGTCAGCAGGCCCACCGGACGAAATTCCGTGGTGGGATTCGGAATTGTTCTCCGGCGCGAACGCGGTAGCGCTCGCGTCCGGATCAGCGGCCGTTGGTCGGGCTGTATCCGCCCTCGTGTCCGGTCGGTGACTGATCGGTGACCGGCAGTCTGGTCTGCTGGTGACGCGCCCGCGGAGCCACCGACCCGCGCCGGGCGAGTTCGAGCCTCGTCAGCGCGCTCACCACCGTCGAATGGATCGGTAACCGCGCGACACGCGGGTCGACGCTCGCCAGCCGGAAGACGGTGGAACTCGTGCTGACCAGACACACCGGGACGCCCTCGCGCCCATAACGCTGCGCGTCTTCGGCCAGCGTTGCCAGGGTGCGCCAGGACAGGAAGTTGAGCCGGGTGGTGTCGACGATCAGCCCGCCGCCTTTGGCGCGTGCTTCGTCGGCGGCTTCGATGATTTCCTGCCGCCAGACCGGCAGCGTGAAGGCGTCGGCCTCACCGCGTATCGACAGCACGATGGATCGCCCGCGGCGCCGGCGGCAGCACACCAGCCGGTCCTTCGGGTCGGGCTGCCCGCACAGCGAGGAGATCTCACGACGCGGTGACGGGGTGGTGTCGAACTCCGAATGTGGTGCCATCATGCTCCCGAATCAGGTCCGTGCGCCTCAGCGCCCTGATCAGGCCACCCTGCATTCTGAAGGCAAACCTCGAATACCGACCAGTCTACGACATCGCGTCGCCGGAACGGCCGGATCGGCACAACGCGGCGGTCAGCTCGCGATGATCTGCGGGGAGAGCACCTTCAGCATGGCGTTCGTCCAGCGCAGCTGGCGTAACGTCTGCGGATGGCAGGTCTGTGCCAGTTCCAGCAGATCCGGTTTCCGCAGCGCCTGCGCGGCCTGCGCGAGCAGTTCCCAGTCCAGCGAAACGCCCGCGCTCACCCGGTGCAGGTGGCGCAGGTCCATGAGCAGCACGATGCCGGGTTCCGGGCGACGGGCCAGCAGGTCGCTGACCTGTCGCTGGAGTGGGGCGGTGATCGATCTCAGGCTGCCCAGCCGGTGCGTTCCGGCGCCGTGCTGCGGGCCGACGCGTTCGAGCCGGTCCAGATGGTCGCGCGACCACGCTGCCAGGTCGCGTGCGATATAGCGGATTTCGTGCTCGGCGTGGTGGCGCGCCGATACGGCGGTGAGGTCGTGTTCGAGCCGGTGCTCACCGCGGTGTAGTTCATCGAGCAGCAGTTCCAGTTTCACAGCGAGCTCCTCGATGCCGTCGTCTCCGAATCCGCCATCGCCTGCGCTCCCCCGCGGGTGGGCGGCACCGAATCGTCCAGCGGCGCCGAGGCGGTGTTGGTCGGCGCGGGGGCGGGGTCGCTTCCCCGGGCGAGGATGCGGACCGACGCCGCAGAAATCTTGAACAGGGGTTGTTTGGACACCGGATCCCAGTCGGTGACGGTGATTTCGTTGGCGGCGCGATCGTGGCCGGGATGCTCGACATCCCAGTATCCGTAATGGAAGGGCACGAACAGCACGCCCGGCCGGATCCTCGACACACGGGCGCGGGCCCGGATGGTGCTGCGCGCGGAAGCCAGTTCCAGCAGATCGCCCTCGGTGATGCCGAGCTCGGCGGCGTCAGCGGCGGCGATCTCCACCCACGGCGCCGGTGCGGCGGCGCGCAATTGCGGCACTCGCCCGGTCTTGGTCCTGGTGTGGAAGTGGAAGAGCGTGCGGCCGGTGATCAAGGCGAACGGAAAGCGGCCGCTGGGCCGCTCATGGGCGGGCAGGTATTCGGCTGCCTTGATCATCGCCTTGGCGTCGGGGTTCATCGCCCGGTATTCGACCGGTTCCAGCGGCGCCCCGGTGATCAGGTCTTTGCCATATTCTTCGCAGTAGTCGGGGCTGCTCCAGAAGCGGCCTCCGGCGTAGAGGCGCTCGGTGCCCTCGGGCGCGGACTCATGGCACGGCCATTGGATCCCGGATCCGCCACGCAGCAGGCCGTAGCTGATGCCGCTGTAATCGCAGGGCCGCCCGGCCGAGCAACGCTTCCACTCCTCGAACGCCGATTCCGGATCGTGCCACGACGGCAGGGGTTGCCCGTCCTTGTCGCGGAAATCCATGCGGCGGGCGTAGTCGAGGAAGATCTCGAGGTCCGATCGCGCCTGGCCGGGTGGCGCCAAGGCCTGCTCGGACAGGTGCACGGTGCGGTCGGCATTGGTGAAGGTTCCGGTCTTCTCGCCCCAGGCCGCCGCGGGCAGGACCACGTCGGCCAACTCGGCGGTCTCGGTGCGGAAAATATCCTGCACCACCAGCAACAGCCGGTCCTGGGCCAGGATCTCACGGACGCGTCCCAGCTCCGGCAGCGAGACCGCCGGATTGGTGGCGCTGACCCACAGCATGGCCAGCGAGCCCTGTTCGGCGTAGCGCAGCATCTGCATCGCGTGTGTCGGTGGCCCGTAATGCGGAATCTGCTCCGGATCCAGATTCCACACCCGCGCCAGATCCGTGACATGGCTGTCGTTGGCCCAGTTGCGGAAGCCCGGCAGGTCGCCGTCGGCACCGCATTCGCGAGTGTTCTCTGCGGTGGGCTGGCCGTTCATCTGCAAGACACCGCAACCGGGCCGGCCCAGCATCCCGCGCACCAGATGCACATTGTTGACCTGCACCGCGGCGGCGGTGGCCTGGTGGGATTGATAGAAACCCTGCAGCACCGTCGACAGCAACCGGCGTGCGGTGCCGAGCAGCCGCGCCGCGCGGCGGATATCAGCGGCGGGAACGTCGCAGATCGCGGCGGCCTGCTCCGGCGGATAGTCCGCCACCCGGCGTCGCAGCTCGGCGAAACCGACCGTGTGCGCGCCGATGTAGTCGTAATCGACCCAGTCGTTGGCGATGATCTCGTGCAACAGTGCGTTCATCAATGCCACATTTGTGCCAGGGAGCGGGCGCAGGTGCACTGTGGCGCGTTCGGCCACCGGGGTGGTGCGCGGATCGACGCAGACGATCGCGGGCGGCTCGGGCCCGGCGAGCCGGTCCAGCATCCGCGACCACAGCACGGTCTGGGTCTCGGCGACATTGTGGCCGAACAGGGCGATCACGTCGGCGTGGTCGACATCGCTGTAGGAGCCGGGCTGGCCGTCGCAGCCGAACGATTCCTTCAACGCGGCGGCGGCGGTGGCCGTACAGAGCCGGGTGTTGCCGTCGAGATGGTTGGTGCCGATCGCACCGTGAGCGATCAGCGCCAGCGTGTAGTACTCCTCCAGGAACAGCTGACCCGAGGTATAGAAGCCGATCGATGACGGACCCCGTTCGGCCAGCAATCGCTTGCTGTGCGCCACGATGCGGTCCATCGCGGTGTCCCAATCGGTCTCCACCAACTGACCGCCGACCCGGACCAGGGGCCGGGTCAGCCGATCCGGGGCAGCGTTGGCCTGCCAGCCGAACAGATCCTTGGGGCCGAGGCGGCCGCGGTTGACGCGATCGACCCCGCGCCCGCGCACCCCCACCATCGCCCCGTCGCGCACCGCGATGTCGAAGGCGTCGCCATCGGAATGCAGGACCGAGGCCGTCTGCACCCAGCGCACCGAGTCCGGGTCAACGCCCTCGGCGAGGTAGCTGTCGACACGCTGGGGCCACTGCTGTCCCGGCGCATAAGGGGTGCGGGCACCCCACGGGTCGGCGATGCGATCACGGTTGTCCATGCATGCCGCATACCCGCGATGGCCGGACTCAACAAGGCGCACAGCCACGGGCATGCCCGGAGGTGGGTGCCTCGCCCGGATCGGTGTAGCCGATGTCCACAAGCCCGTCGAGCTGTGGCGTGAGAGCGCATGTCATCACGTGAGGTGATCAGCCGCCCGGCGCCCGGAGCGGGCAGCCGCCTACTCGCGCGGGATGTCGGCGCGGCGCGGTCGATAGCGGTGCAAGTGAATCTGTGCCGCCGGCGCTCGTCTTACCGCTGATCAGCGAGTCGGTGCGGAATACTCGCGAGGATGGACGAGGTGGTGGTGGGCGGGAGACGATCTCCACCGCGGCCGTGGCGCCGCAGGAGGCGTTCGACATGTGGGAAGCCGTGATCAGCGACGGCATGACCTCGTGTTCGATGCAGCCGATCAGTGCGGGTCCGTTTCATGCGGCGCTGACCCCACTGGTGTATTCCGACCCGATCGCGCTCGCGACGGCACGCAATGCCGCCGAACTCGCGCGGCGCACGGCCCGGCACATCGCGCGCTCGGATCGGTCGTCGGTGGTGGCGGTGATGCCCCTGGTGGGCGGCTGCGAGGTCGAGATCGATCGGCAGCGGTTGAGCGCTCCGGCCGGATCGATGTACATCATCGACGACGACCACCCTCAGCTGCTGCAGACCGACGGGTTCACCGCGTTGATGGTCCGCGCCGACCGCGACCTGGTGCTGGCGGCGTCCGGCCTAGGTGCCGACCGTTTCCCGACCGCGGTGGTCCTGGATCCGGGCGGTCCGGGGGCACTGGTGCTCGACTTCTTCCACCGGCTGGCGGCCGGGCCCATCCCGGAACCGGCCGCACCGGCGTTGCTGCGGGCCGGGATCGAACTCCTCGGCGCCGGGATGGCGCTCGGATCCGGTGGGCGGCCCAGCGAACCGGCGGCGCTCACTGTCGAGCACGAACGGGTGATGGCGTTCGTCAACCATCACCTCACCGATCCGGAACTGGATGTCGAGACGATCGCGCGGGGCTGCGGGATGTCGCGGCGGCGGGTGCACCGGCTGCTGGCCGAGCCGTGGGGCGGGCCGATGAAGCTGGTGCGACAACTGCGGATCCAGCGCGCCCGGGCACTACTGGTGGACCATCCGGACCAGACGGTGGCTTCGATCGCGCACGCGTGCGGGTTCGGCGGTGACCGCAACTTCTTCCGGGTGTTCCGTGCCGAAACCGGGATGAGCCCGGCCGAGTTCCGGGAGCGGGCGCTGGCCGCGGAGCGGTCCGGGACCGGCTGAGGACACCGCTGGTGATCGGTAGGTGATCCGGCCGGTCACCGTCAGGCACTCATCCAGGGCCAGGACGTCCAGGAGCGCTTCGGCCAGGCCCACGTCGTCGTCGGGCGACCCGTAGATCGAGATCGACAGGCCCGGCCGGTTCGGCGCCGAGAACGTCATCGGTTCGATCACCACCGGGCACACGGCGTGCAGCGTCAGGGTGGTGGCGAGGTCGCCGGCGAGGTCGCCGGTGCCCATATCGGCCTCGGCGACAACGGCCTCGATCACGTCGACCGGGCAGCGCGCCCCGGGTGCCAATCCCGCGAGCTCAGTCGGCGACCAGCGACGCAGCACCGCAAGTCCGCCGGCGTTCACCCGGCCCCGCCAGCGGTGCGACGACCGTTCCAGCAACTCGGACACTCTCGCCGCGCAGCGGACCGGATCGCGCACGACGACCAGTAGTTGCACATGACGGCGATCGGCGCCGGTCGCGCACGCGCCGGCCACGGTCATCGCACGCCCCTGTCGGCGAGCTCCCGCGGCGGGTATCCGGCGGCGAGCCGGCGTTCCGAGGCGACTCGGACCACAGCGCGATCACTGCCCACGGCGCGCGAACGCGGCCGGGCCCGGCGCCACGCCATGACGAGCAGCGCGGCCGCGGTGCCCGATGTCAGCACGGTCGCCACCAGCGCCAACCCCAGCGACCAGGCCGGCGCCGTGCCCGACAGCGCGGCGCCGTGACGTCGCATCAACAGCGCGGCGGTCACCGGACCTGCCAGTGCGGCGGTGGCCGCGACCAGTACCAGTGCGCCGGTGACCAGATCCACCGCCGACAACGGCCGACTGCTCCGCGCCCGGACCGCACGATGGCGTCCACTCAGCGAATTCCGCTCTCCCCTGATCGCGACCACGACTTCCCCTTCCGTTTTCCCTGCTAGAACGCATTCGAACCGGAGGTTGAATCGTAGGACGAAACGCCCGGGCACGACGAGAATGAGATAGAAAGGTAGCCGAAACCGTCATCAGCAATCATGCAGCGACTATTTGTGCCGGAGGCGAGGAACGACCCGTCACGTCCGGGATCCCGGATAACTATCGGGTCGCTGCGCATGCCGGATTCGCCCGGATATCGGGTGAATGCCGGGTAACAGTCCAGGCATACCGTGGTTCGACTTGCTCCGCGCTGCGATGCTGCGGATACGCTGTGACGGTGGTCGCGGTTCCGGCGCCGATGCTGGCCGTCGCAGGACGGCCGCCCGATGATGCCGACTGGGCGGTCGAGATGAAGTGGGACGGGGTGCGGGCCATCGTCGTCTGCCGCGGCGGCGAATGCCGGCTCTACAGCCGCAATCAGCGCGACATCACCGGGTCCTATCCCGAACTCGCCGGCGCACTCGGCGCAGTGGCAGGCGGGCGCGAACTGGTCCTCGATGGCGAGATCATCGCCCAGACCGCGACCGGCGCACCGTCCTTCGCCCTGCTGCAACGCCGGATGCATGTCGTGCGGCCCACCAAGCAGTTGATCGCCGCGGTGCCGGTGCAATTGCACCTGTTCGACATCCTCGCCGACGGCGGCGACTCGCTGACCGGGCTGCCGTACCTGCGACGACGCGACCGCTTGCAGGAACTCGACTTCACCGAGGCACCCGTACGCACCCCACCGCACTGGCTCGACGTCGACGCCGAACACTTGATGGCCGCCGCCCGCGACAACCATCTCGAAGGCATCGTGTCCAAACGCATCGACTCCACCTACCAGCCCGGCCGCCGCTCCCCCGCCTGGATCAAAACGCCGCTGCGCAAGAACACCGAAGCGATCGTGACCGGCTGGACCACCGGAAACGGCGCCATGGCACCCACTTTCGGCTCCCTCATCCTCGGTGCCAACGACCCCGACGGCCGCCTCGTCTACATCGGCAACGTCGGCACCGGCTTCACCGCCGCCGTCCGCCGCTCCCTGCGCACCCGCCTCGACACCCTCGCCCGCCCCGACCCCCCATTCCCCCAGCCCCCACCCCGCTCCGCCGTCGGCACCGCCCACTGGGTCGACCCGGTCCTCGTCGGCGACATCGAATACCGCGAATACACCGGAGAAGGTCTGCGCCACCCCAGCTGGCGTGGACTGCGCAACGACAAGACGCCGGACCAGGTCGAACTGCCAGAGACGGTGAGTTGAACCGGATTCGCCACTCGGCCGGATGCTCGTCCGGTCGACGTCGGCGCCGGGTGTGCCAGTGGATTTGGGTTATGGGCCGGGCAGAACATTGCCGGTAACGTTGCCTGCCACACTGATCGGCCGGAACGAAGAGGGGGTGATCACCGTGCACGAATCGGCGGCTGCGCGGGCGGAGGCAGCGTGGGCACAGTGCCGGACGGCGCGCTATCGGTTCGCGGCAGGGCTTGCCGTTGCGGGTTCGCTGGCGTGGGCGGCACAGGCCTTCGGTGCCTGGATGCAGTCTCAGGAAGGTAAGTGGCAGGGCAACGAATACCTGTCCGTCGGCGGTTCGTCGATCACCGCCGACAACCTACTGACGCTGCTGTCACTCGCTTACCTCCTCGTCGCCGGGCTCCTCGGCCGAGGTGCGGTACTTCTCCTGCGCGACAGGGTTTCCGGGCGCTCGACGCTCATGGCCGGGGCATGGCTGGTGACGCTCGGTCAACTGTTCGCGGCCGCTCTCGCCTGGTGGCCGATCGACGCGTTCTACCACCACGCACCCGCCCACATCGTCTTCGCAACTCCACTGGTGGCGTTCCCTGTACTGACGATCCTGTGCCTTACGGAGGTCCGTGCTGCACCGGACGAGGTCGAGGCCGTAGTTTCGGAGTAAATGGCCGAGCAATGATTCACGCGGTGACGGCCGACGACGAGACGCGGCAGGCACGTCTGAGCGCCTACAGCTCCGTTTCCAACGCCCTTGCCCTGCACAGCGATCAGGCGTCGCGCGAAGCCGTGGATGCGGCGAGACCGATCGGCACGGGCATCGGTGGGAAGGCTGCGCTGCTGGAGGTTGTCGGGACCCCGGTCTTCGTGAAACGAGTGCCCCTCACCGACCTCGAACGGCAGCCGCAGCACGTGCGGTCCACGGCGAACCTGTTCGATCTGCCGCAGATGTGCCAGTACGGCGTCGGCCTCATCGGCAGTCCCGGCTATGGAGCCTGGCGCGAGCTCGCCGTGCACACCATGACGACGAACTGGGTGCTCGCCGGTGAACACGCGGGCTTCCCCCTGATGTACCACTGGCGAGTCCTCCCGGACACGACACCGCTACCCGAGGAACTCGCCGACATAGACCGCGCCGTCGCCTACTGGGAAGGCCGACCGCAGGTACGCCACCGGATCGAAGCACTCCGAAGCTCTTCGGCAACCATCGCGTTGTTCCTGGAGTACATCCCGCAAAACCTGCACGAGTGGCTGAACGCTCAGATCGAGTCCGGCGACGCGGCCGCCGACCGGGCCTGCATCATGGTCGAACGAGAACTCGCCACTGGCACCGCATTCATGAACGGCCGCGGGCTGCTACATCTCGACGCCCACTTCGCGAACATCCTGACCGACGGACAACGCCTCTACTTCGCCGATTACGGCCTCGCCCTTTCGTCCGGGTTCCACCTCTCCCCGGCCGAGGCCGAATTCTTCGACCGGAACCAGAGCTACGACAGCGGATACACGTCGACTTACCTGGCGATCTGGCTGATCACCGCTTTGTACGGACTCCGGGGAGACGACCGCGCCGCGATGGTGCGCGCTATCGCCGAGGGAGACATCCCGAAGGACATCCCCGGCGAAGCCGCCGCAGTCCTCACCAGACACGCACCAATCGCCGACGCGATGTCCACCTTCACCCGCGACTTCCAGCACGAGAGTCGCACGACCCCATACCCAGACCAACAGATCCGCCGTTTACTGGACGCGCGAGCCATTCGACGCCGTGACGGCAGGTGACGCGCCGCATCTATCGCGCGCGGCGCTGCTCGTGTGCGTCTCCGAACAGCACGGTTCCGGCCAGTTCGGTGGGCGTTGCGGTCCCAGTGTCGACCATCGTGTCGTAGGGGTGGCCGTGGTCGTGCACTGAGTGGAAATGGCCGCGGGCCAAGCCGACCGGGTGATTGCGGGCTCTTTCCCGCTGCTCGGCAACCGGCAAGGGGCAGGTGACGCCGACGAGTTGTACGTCCAGGCCGGTGAGGGCATTCATCCAGATCGGTAGCAGGTCTGGGGTCAGCAGCATTTCGTCGATCACCAGGTTGTCGCCACCGTGGGCGAAGGTGGCGGCCGCTGCGCAGGCGGAATGCAGCAGGCGGCGGCCGAGAGAGCCGCAACGGATGACCACGGTGGGGTTGCCGTCGGTGTCGTGGCCGGAGCGGTCGTACCAGAAGCCGTCGCGACTGAGCGGACCGTCGCGGCCGCCACCCCAATTCGGGGGCACAAGGCCGAACAGGGTGTCGATGCCCCAGTAGACGAAGGGGACCTCACTTTCGTCCTGAATTGCGCGTGCGAGTGTAGTTTTGCCTGAGCTCGACGTTCCGTTGAGGAAGATCACCCGCGGCGGGTGGGGTCCGATCGGCATATGGCCAGAGTATGCAGCAACGGGAACTAGCCCTTATTCCTTATCGAGCAGGTGGAGATAGACGTCCAATTGTGCTGCGCCGCTGAGTAGATGGCGGCTGCGGGTGGCGAGGCGGTGTTGCCAGGTGGTGAGGAAGGTGTGCAGGGCTTCGGGGCCGCCGGCTTCGTGGATCGAGTCGAGGAAGTCGGCGACTTTGGGGAGGGGGTAGCCGGCGCGGCGGAGTTGGCGGGTTATTTCGGCGTCGCGGATGGTGTCGGGGCCGTATTCGCGGTGGCCGGTGGTGGGGTTGCGGTGGGGGCGCAGGATTCCTTCGGATTCCCAGGTGCGCAGGGTGGCGGGGTGGACGCCGATGCGGCGGGCGAGCTCACCGACCGACAGCGGGGGTCCGGGGATCGAGGGTGGTGTGGTGGAGAGGGCGCCGAGGCCGGTGGCGACGTCGAGGCGGGTGTCGCGTTCGGTGAGCAGGGCGAGGTGGGCGGCGTCGATGAGGCGGTAGGCGGATTCGGTGTCGCCGCGGTTGACGGCGCGCATGATCTGGGCGGCGGGTTCGTGGCCGTGGCCGGCGCGTAGGGCGAGGAAGGTGCGCAGGGCTTGGGCGTGCAGCGGGGTGTAGCGGCGGTAGCCGGTGTCGCTGCGGGCGCTCGGCGGGAGGATTCCGGCGTCCTCGTAGTTGCGGATCGCCTGGGCGGACAATTGGTGTTCCCGGGCGAGGTCGATGGGACGCAGGTGGACCTCCGTTTGAGGCTTTCGGCAGCAACTACCAGGTAATCGCTGACGAAGTTTCACTCGATTCTTCAACGATAGCGTCGAGGGCAGGTCCTTCTGAAAGGGGTATCCATGTCCACTTCCACCTCGCTGCGCGCGCTGGCTCGCGAACTCGATGATTCAGCCGGCCTGGGCCGGGCGGTTGATGAACTGCTCGCCACGCGGGCCGAGCCGACGACGCTGCTCGGGCTCGGCGAGCCGACGCACGGGATCGCGGCCTTTCCGGTGCTGCGCAACAAGCTGCTCGCCCAACTGGTGGAGCGGGGGTTCCGGTCGATCGCACTCGAGATCGACATGTTCGCCGCCGCACTGGTGAACGACTACGTTCAGGGCGCGAATACCGATCTCGACATCGTGCTCGCGGACGGGTTCAGCCACCGTTTCGGCGGCGTACCGGGCAATCGAGAACTGGTCGAATGGCTCCGCATGCACAACGCCGGTCGCCCGCCGCAGGATCGGGTTCGCTTCTACGGCTTCGACTTTCCCGGCGATCAGGTCGACATCGCGAGCCCGAGGCCGGCCCTTCGCGCCGCCGTCGAGTACCTGCCCGAGCCCTTGCGTCCGCGGTCGGCGGGCGAGCTGGAAGCCCTGCTCGGCGACGACGCCGACTGGACCAACCAGGCCGCCATGTACGACCCCGCCGTCTCCATCGGCAATTCCGATCGCGCTCGCGCCCTGCGCATCCTCGCCGACGACCTCGCCGGCGCCCTGCGCCGCGCCGCACCCACCCTGCGTCCGGCGGACCCCGACGGCTACGCCGACGCCGTCGCCCACGCCCGCACCGCCCTCGGCCAGCTGCGCTTCCACGCCGCCATCGCCGAGACCGGCCCCAACCGCATCGCGAACATGCTGGCCGTCCGCGCGGAGATGATGGCCGACAACCTGCTCGACATCAGGGCCCGCGAAGAACACCGCGGCCCCACACTGGTCTTCGCCCACAATGTGCACTTGCAATACACACCACCCACCATGACGGTCGGCGAGAACCAGGTGCAGTGGGCCAACGCCGGCGCACTCGTCGCCCTCACCCTCGGCGAGCGCTACGCCGTCATAGCCGCCGACGCCAACCCACACAGCGAACCCGGCACCCTGCAAGGCGCGCTGGCCGAGGCCACCACCGGCCGAGCCCTGTTCCCCAGTAGAGCGCTACGCGCCGCCCTGCCCGCGTCGATCCGCACTGGCGAGCCGATGATGCCCGGCCACATCCCGCTCAGCCCGCAAGACCTCGACGGCGCCGACGCGGTCATCTGGATCGCCGACACCGACGGGCAGCGGCATCAGTACTGGTAGATGTGCCGATAGCCGCCCCGCTTGGGCCCGCCGGGCGGTGCGGCGCCGCTCGGCGGGTGAGCAGGACGAGGGTGCACCGAACCCGCCGACGCTCTGAGGCAAGGTCGGTGTCAACCCCGGCTAAGGCCGGCGCCACTTCTCGTCGGGAACGAGCTGGCTGGACTGCGGGCCCATCAGCAGCATGCCGCCGTCGACGACGTAGGAGGCGCCGGTGATGTAGCCGGCGGCGGGGGTGGCGAGGAAGGCCACGACGGAGGCGACTTCGTCGGCGTGGCCGGGGCGGCCCAGCGGTAGGCCGGGGCGAGGTTGTTCGCGGGGGTCGACGTCTTCCTGTCCGGTCATCGGGGTCGAGATCTCGCCGGGTGCCACCGAATTGACGGTGATGCCGTGTTCGGCCAGTTCCAGCGCCAGCACTTTGGTGAGGGCGCCGAGTCCGGCTTTGGCGGCGCAGTACGGTGCCGCGCCGACGCGCGGTGCGTGTTCGTGCACGCTGGTGATGTTGATGATCCGGCCACCGCGCCCGGCCTCGATCATGTGCGCGGCGGCGCGCTGGGAACACAGGAACGCGCCGTCCAGATCCACCGACAGCACGTGGCGCCAGGTGTCGAAATCCATGTCCATCACCAGGGTGGCCGAGCCGGTTCCGGCGCAGTTGACCAGCACGTCGAGGCCGCCCAGTTCGGTGGCGAGTTCGTCGATGACGGCGGTGCTGGTGGGCAGGTCGCCGAGGTCGAGCTGCCGGACGGCGGGGCGCGCGCCGCGCTCACGGACCAGGTCGGCGGTCCGCGCGGCGCCCTGCTCGTCCGCGTGATATGTGATGCCCACATCCACTCCGCCACCGGCCAGCGCGACGGCGATGGCGCGTCCGATGCCGGAATCGGAGCCGGTGACCACGGCGCGCAGCGGTGCGCCGATGCGTTCCTTCGGTAAGGGAGCGATAGTTGCCATGCTGATCGGCTACCCGCCCGCACCGGGCCGACACCGCCGCGGGACTGCTCATCGCCCGTGATGGGCCAATTCCCGGTCGACCGGGTCGTGGCCGCCGACTCCGGAGGTGAATTCGCGGTAGCGCCAGGTACCGCCGGCGTCCGCGGCCAGCGGAGGCGTCTGCCCACCGGCGCCGGCGCGGAATCCGTCCAGGAACTGGGTGACGGCGTCGGAGGAGCTGATCCTGGGTGTCCAGCCGAGCTCGACGCGGGCGCGGGTGGTGTCCATGACGGGCAGGTGCATCATCGCGTCGAACAGTCCCGGGGTGGCCGGGGCCAGGCGCAGATGCCAGGCTGCCGCGAGCGCGCCGCGCACCGCGCGCGGCGGGACCTCGACGGTGCGGGTGCGCAGGATGCGGGCGAGTTCGGCGCGGGCGAGCACCGGTTCGGCCGCGATATTGAACGGGCCGCGCGCGTCGGAGGCGACGGCCAGCGCGTAGGCAAGCCCCACATCGACGCTGTGCACGGCCTGCAACCGCATCCCGCGTGGATACGGCAGCACCGGCAGCAGCCCGGGCCGCAGCAGCGGGTTCGGCATCAGCGGTCCGAGGAACAGCCTGCGCTGCTCGCTGGCCGAGGCGTACTGGAAGGTGAAGGCGGGGCGCATTCGTACGACCCGGCAGTCGGGCTGCTGACGTTCGAAGGTATCCAGCAGCCGTTCCACATAAGCCTTTTCGAGCATGTACGCCGCACCGGGCCAGCCCTCGGTGGGCCAGGATTCCGAGACCGGACGATCGTCGGTGCACGGCGAATACGCACCGACCGAGGAGGCGTAGACCAACGCCGGTACCCGCGCGGCCGCCACCGCCTCCAGCACGCGTGCGGTGCCGCCGACATTGGCGCGCCAGGTGTCCAAGGGCCGGTGCGTCGGCTGGAACAGCCACGCCAAATGCACCACGACATCGGCGCCGCGGAACAGTACGGTCAGATCGTCGTGGCGCACGTCGGCGGCGACCCACTCCACGCCCACCCGGTCATCGGTGGGCCTGCGGCGCGCCGCACCGACAATGGAGGTCACCTCCGGTGTGCCCGCCAACGCGTCGATCACCGCGGTGCCCACGTTCCCCGTCGCCCCCATCACGACTACGCGCATCGGTCCTCCTCGTGTCGACTGCCCTACCGGCATACCCGCGTGCTCGACTGCCACACAGCGGCCGGCGGGCCGGTTCAGCGGTCGCGAGCGACGCGGTCGCGGCGTTCCCGCTCGCGGAAGCCGTAGGTGGCGCGGCGGACGGTGGTGTCGTCTTCCAGACCGGAGCCGACCGCGCCCGCCACGGTGCCGAGCGCACTGGCCATCGCCGCGATGGTCAGGTAGTCGCCGAGATCGGCCGTGCGGCCGAGCACGCTACCCAGATAGTCCGGCGGGATGATCAACCCGACCGCGGCGCAGGTGAGCAGGAACAGCGTCGCGAAGAACACCACCGTGCCGACCGCGACAGTGGCGACCGTGCCGGCATTGCGCAAGGCGAGATCGGGTCCGTGCGCCATGCCGGTGGAGTCGGCGCGTTCCCAGAGGCCGTGTCCGGCGATGGTCCAGACGGTGAGCGCGGCGATCGCGGTGCCGACGACACCCGCCAGCCGCCACGGTCCGAGCGCGGTGGCCAATTGCCAGATGCTGGAATACAGCACGCCGAACGCGGTCCCGGCCAGCGATCCCGCCAGCGCTGAGGACAGGCCCAGGAACAGCTGCCACGGCCGGTTGGCTCGCACCATCCCGGCCAGCAGCCGCGGAATGCCGATGCGCCGAGGCGAGACGATCCGCGCCGTCGTGGGATCGGGGGTCTCGAGGCGGGCGCGGTGGAACGGGCGCGGCATCCGGAGTTCGCGGGTGGAGCCCCGGGGTCGTAACCCGTCGATCAGGCGCACGGAGAGTACTTGCAGCCGATGCCGCAGACGCCAGCCGCCGAGCGCGGGCAGCGAGATGAGCGCGACGTGGTGGCGTCGGTCCAGGCTGGCCAGCACGACGGCGTCGTCGGTGCGCAGCGGCAGATCGGTCAGGCACAGCGCGAGATCCCAGTCGGTGTGGGCGACGTGCTGGGCGGCCTTGTCGATGAGGTGGTCGTCGTCGGGGTGCATCGCTTCGAACGGGTCGTAGAAGATTTCGACCTTCCAGTCGACGCTGTCGTCGCGCCGGGCGAGCAGGCCGGGCAGGCGTTCGCCGAGTTGGTGTGCCAGCCGGGCGGGCAGGTCCGGATCGGCGACCATGCCGACCGTCACCGCAGGACGCTCGGCACCTTCGGAATTCACGGTCGATCACCCACGCTCGAGGTGTCCGTCGCGGCGTGCGGCGACCAGGCCTGTGCGAGTTGGTCCTCGACGGCTTCGATGACCTCGGCGGCGCCGATCTCGAGCAGCCCGGGATCGGGTGTGCTCGCATGCGGATCCCCGATCTGCCCCGCCCACAGGGCTCGGTGTTCGGGCCGCGGCGGTGGCCCCCACCAGCGCGGTGGGTTCGGCCCGAACAGGACCACCGACGGCGTGCCGAACGCGGTCGCCAGATGCGCCAGGCCGGTGTCGGCGCAGATGACCAGCCGCGCACCGGCGACCAGGGCAGCGGTCTCGGCCAAGGCCAGTTCGCCCGCCACCACCGTGCCGGCCCCGGCCGCGTCGGCGACCCGGGTGGCCAGCGTGCGCTCGCGGGCGTCGCCGGTGAGGAAGATCCGGTATCCGCGGCGATGCAGGTGCGCGGCGACGCGGGCGAATCGTTCGGCGGGCCAGCGTCGCGCGGCCGAACTGCCGCCCGGGTGGATGAGGACTCGCGCCGGATCAGGTGTCGTGGACGCGGGCGCCGGGAGGGACAGCCGTGTCGGATCGGCGGGAATTCCGGCCCTGTCGAGCAGCCCGCACCAGCGGGTGACCTCATGGGTGTCGGCGGGCCAATCCGGGCCAGGGAACTGCGGAAAATCACTGTGCCCGAACGTGATCAGGCGGTCGGGTGCGGTGGCCGCGAGGTCGGCGATGCTGGCGGGTCCGCGGCCGTGCAGGTTCACCGCCAGCGCCGGTGGCGGCCCGGGCCAGCGCAGTGCGCCGAGACCCGGCACCGGGTGCAGGTCGTCGACGGTGCCCGTCAGTTCGACGATCGGGCGCAGCCACTCGGGGGCGGCCAGCACCAGCCGATCATCGGGGCGGGCCCGGCGCAGGGCGCGCAGGGCGGGCACGGCGGTCAGCAGATCGCCGAGGCCGAGTGCGCGCAGCACGAGGATGACGCTCACCGGTTCGGGTCGCTCCCGGCGAGTTCGGGCGCGGGGATCTGCGAAGCGGGCTCGGCGAACGCGGTCGCGGCACCATCGGCGACGAAGGCCGACGCGGCGGCGACGGCGTGCCGCACGGCGTCCTCAGCGCTCGCGCCCGCACTCATGGCGATCGTGGCCGCGACCGCGAATCGGTCCCCCGCGCCGCACGTGTCGCGCGCCTGCTCCGAACCGGATTCCCCTACCGGGACGGGGATTCGCTCGGCCGGCCGGTCGGCGTAGCTCAACACTGCTCCGTCCGCGCCGAGGGTGATCGTGACCGCGCGCGCCGACCAGCGCCGCGCGAGTTCGCGGGCGCGCGCACCGAAGCCGGACGAATCCGGAACCAGCTGCTCGGCCTCCGGCCGGTTGGGCGTCACCAGATCGGCGCCCGGCACCGGCGGCGGACCTTTCGGATGGGGATCCCACACCAGCGGCGTTCGCCGCGAACGTTGCTCGAGCAGCGTCCGGATCTGTGGATGCGCGGCGGCTCCCCGTCCGTAGTCGGCGACGAGCACCGCCCGGGCATTCGCGAGCACCGACCGCACCTCCGCGCTCAATGGACCCGCGACAATTCGGCCGTGCCCGAAATCCAGCCGGGTGATCGGCGCGAACCCGGATTCGCCGCCCGCACAGGGCCCGACGGCGCGCACCCGTTCCTTGCACACCGTGCTGCCGGAGAAGGGCAGCTCGACCAGCTCGACCCGGTGCGAGAGCAGTGCACGCAACCGATGCCCGGATTCGTCGTCGGCGAACCCCGCCACCAGCACCACCTCGCCGGTGTCGTGGGCGGCCAGCGTGGCCGCCAAACCCGCACCACCGGGCCGATGCGCGATGGTGGTGACGTCCACGACGGGAACGGGCCCATCCGGGCTGCGGCGGTCGGCGCGGCCGTCGATATCGATATCGAGCAGCACGTCACCGACGATCACCAGCGGGCCGGCGCTGGTCAACGGTCGACTCCCATCGCCGATTCCAGTGCGGCGCACAGCGAATGAACCAGCACCAGGTGCATCTCTTGCACGACCGAGACCGAATCGGCGTCGACGGGGATGGCATCGTCGCAGAGCGCAGCCAGTGGATTGGGTGAGGGTCCGGTCAGCGCCCAGGTGGCCAGCCCGATCTCCTTGCCCGCCTTGGCCGCGGCCACGACATTGGCGCTGGAACCGCTGGTGGACAGGGCGAGCAACACATCGCCGGGCCGTCCGTGCGCGACCAGCTGCCGGGCGAACATCTCCTCCGGCCCGTAGTCGTTGCCGATCGCGGTCAGGCTCGAGGTTTCCGCGTGCAGGGCGATCGCCGACAACGGTCTGCGTTCGGCGCGGAATCGGCCGGTCAGCTCGGCGGTCAGATGCTGGGCCTCCGCTGCGCTACCGCCGTTGCCGCAGGCGAACAATCGCCCGCCGCGCTCGTAGACGCCGGCCAGCCGCACACCCCAGGTCAGGACCTGTTCGGTCGCGGGGCGAAGATTGCGGTGCAAGGCGCGCTCGAGGGCGTCGAAATGGGCGCGCACGTCGTCGGCCCGAGCTCGACGTCGCGGATCCGGCTCGTCTCGGCGGCTCTCGGCGCTACTCACGACTATTCCTTCCCCATTCCCGGCGCATCGAGTGCGAGGGTGATCGCCCGGGCGAGGTCGGGCGCCACCGCGGCGACTCGCCGGGCATGTTCGGTCTCGGTCGCACGGGTGCGCGGTGTCGGAACCAGCACGGCCCTGGCGCCCGCCGCCAGCGCGGCCTCGATATCGGATCCGATATCGCCGATCACCACGCATCGAGACGGAGCCACCCCGAGTTCGGCCGCGGCGCCGAGGATCAAACCGGGTTCCGGTTTGCGGCACCGGCAGCCGTCGGCGCGACCGTGCGCGCAGATCTGCCAGGTGTCGAACGGGCCCAGGAGGGCTTCCACGCGCGCGTTGACCGCGGCGAGCTGGGCCAGGCTGATCCGGCCGGAAGCCACCCCGGACTGATTGGACACGATGCCGGTGCGCACGCCCGCCCCGCGCACCCGGCGCAGTTGCGCACGCGCGCCCGGCAGCGGCTCGACCAGATCCGGGTCGGCGATGTATCCGGTATCGCGGATGAGGGTGTCGTCGCGGTCGAAGAGCAGCGCGGCCGGGCGCGACTCCGGTGCGGCGGGCCGGGAGGGTGACGAGCGGTGGTACATCTGCCCTCCTGGTCCGATCCCGGGTGCCGGCCCTCGACACCGTTGCTAGGGGCATGCCCGGGTTCCTGCTCGTGAAACAGTGGCGCGGGTACGCCGTTGGATCAGGGCACCGCGTTCATCCGGGCACGCTCCTGCACCGGCAAGACGGCCGGCAGCCGCGCCGAGGACGCGACGACGAGGGTGTCCACCGCCGCGACCACGGCCTCATCGCTGATGTGCTCCAGACACGGGTGCCCCGGGATCGGGCAGTCCCTGGCGCGTGAGTCCGCGCAGGGCGCCGATTGATCACCGAGCACGATGCAGGGCACCTGATGCGGAGCCCAGCGCCGTGCGGGCACGACGGGCGCGAACAACGACACCACGGGCGTGCCGACGGCGGCTGCGAGGTGGGCGGCCGCGGTATTGGGTGCGACCACCACCCGGGCAGCACGCAGGACCGCGGCGAGCATCGGCAGGTCCGTCGCGCCGCCGAGGTCGACCGCGTCAGCGCCGGAGACCGTTGCGGTGAGCGCGGTTTCGTCCGGCCCACCGGTGACGAGCACCCGATAGCCGGCGCGCACCAGCGCCGCCACCATCGCGCGGTTGCGCTGCGCCGACATCCGCCGCGCCGGTACCGCCGCCCCCGGATGCACGACGACGTAACCGGGGTCGCCGGTGAGCGCCCGCACATCCGGCAGATCGGTCCGCACCGCCAGCGCGGAATCCGTCGACGGATAACCGGCCGCCGCGGCCAGCGACAACGCCCGAACCGGTTCGGGCACATCGTCGTCCACCGCGTGCCGCACATCCAGCAGCGAACCCGGGTAATCGGTGCTGATCGCGCAGATCCGCGCCACCCCCGCCATCCGCAACACCAAGGCCAGCGGCAGCGGCGACTGATGGAAGGAGGTGAAGATCAACGCCTCATCGATATGCCGGGTGGCGAGGGTGGCGACCAGGTCGTCGATGACGCGGGCGGTGACCGGTGGCCGGTCGAAGTCGACCCAGCCGGCGGCGAACTCGACCACCTCGTCGACGCCGGGCAGCAACTCGGCCGCCGCCCGGCCACGCGGTCCGGCCAGGAAGGTGAGCCGGTCCGCCCGCGCCGCGACCGCCCGGACCGCGGGTCCGGTCACCAGGACATCGCCGGCGCTGTCGAGCCGGGCTGCCAGCACATGGCCGCTCACGCCGCCACCTCGTGCAGCAGCCGATCCCACTGGGCGGTGAACCGGTCGATCCCGAAATTCGCCTGGGCCCAATGCCGGGCGGCCTTGCCCGCCAGGTCGGCGAAGCAGCGTTCGCGCACGAACATCCGGATCGCCTCGTCGAGCACCTCGGGATCGTTGGACACCACGCCCGCGTCGGCCGGGATCGACGCCGAGGCCTCGGTGGTGCCGAGCGCGACGATGGGCATGCCCAGATACATCGCCTCGATCACCGACAGCCCCAGCGAGGTCCAGCGCGGGATATGCACGAACACGCGCCGCCGGGCGAGTTCGCTGTGCAACTGCTCTTGGTCGTGATCGCCGGCGCCGCAGACCCGGTCGACCGGAGCATCGAGGGATTCGTGCAGGTCGTCGGTGTCGATGCCGTAGACGTCGATCGGCGCGGCCTGCGACAGCGGGGCGAGCAGGTCGGTTCCGGTGATCCGGCCGCGCCGCGCCGGCTCGTTGATGATGGTGGCGGCGCGTTCGAGTTCGCCGGTGTAGCGGTGTCCGGGGTCGATGACGCCGTGCGGGATCACCGTGGCCGGTGCGCGTCCGTTGTCCCACATGAGCCGGTTGAAGTCGGTCACGTGCACCAACGGGATGTCGTCGCGGTCGGCGAGCGGATGCCGGGTGAGACACGCGTGCCCGCGCGGGGTGTTGTGCTCGAGGTAGATCGCGGGCAGGTCGACGCCGGGCTCGGCGTGCAACCACTGCCGTACCAGATCCAGTTCCTCCGGTCGCTGGAGCACGACGACATCGATCTGTTCGCGGGTCAGGTCGGTGGGTGCGATCTCGCGGGCCGAATCCGGCCAGTCGCGTCCGCAGCGACCCAGCGCCCACTGCCCGCGATCGGGATCGGTGGGGATCAGATACTGCTGGCCGCCCTGCACGAACGAGGTCATCCACGAGCCGTGCACATGCCAGACCAGGACATTCAGCGATCTCGGCGCGCTCATCACGGCCACGAGCTTTCCGTCGACGGGCACACCACCATTTCCCGGATCTCACAGCCCGGTGGCCGGGTCATCGCGAAGATCGCGGTGGCGGCGACGTCCTCGGGCTGGTTGAGCCGCACATCCGGCGGCGGCGCGTACTGGGCGGGTCGTCCGTCGAAGAACGCGGTGTGCATCCCGCCGGGCACGAGCAGGGTGACGCCCACCTCGCCGGCGGTTTCGGCGGCCAGCGCCCTGGTGAACCCCACCACTCCGAACTTGGACGCGCAGTAGGCGGTTGCGTCCGGCAGAGCTTTCAGCCCGAGGGTGGATGCGCAGGTCACCACGGTGCCGTGACTCGCGCGCAGGGCGGGCAGCGCGGCCCGGATGACGGCGGCGGTGCCGAGCAGGTTCACCCGGATCACCCGCTCCCAGTCCTCGGTGGCGACGTCGCCGAGGGCGCCGCAGGCGTCGATGCCCGCGGCGGTGAAGACCGCGTTCAGGCGGCCGTCGGCGCGGGCGATGAGTTGCTCGACGGCGCGCTGGGTGTCATCGGAGTACGCCAGATCCGCGTACTCCCAGGCCACGTCGGCCTCCGGTTTGTCGCGGTCGATGACCAGAGCGGTCCCGCCCTCGGCGGCTACCGCGTCGGCGACGGCGGCTCCGAGACCGGAGGCGCCGCCGGTGATCAGGACGTTGCCGAGTTCTGTGTGCGCTGATGCGTTCACGCTGTATCCCTTCAGACGTCGGGTCATGGCTGTCAGCTGGCGGCTCCGAGCGCGGTCGCCTGCGCGGTGGTCGCGGTGCGGTAGGCGGTCAGGGTGTCGGCGGCGATGCGGTCCCAGGAGTAGCGCCCGCGCACCTTCCGGTGACCCGCCGCGCCCCAGCGCCGGCGCCGGGCGCTGTCGGCGAGCAGCGAGCGCAGCGCCCGGGCCAGCGGTGTCGGTTCCGACGGCGGCACCAGGGCGCCGGTGACGTCGTCGTCCACGGTGTCGAGCAGACCGCCGACGGCGCTGGCGACCACCGGTTTCGCGCAGGCCATCGCCTCGAGCGGGACGATGCCGAACGGTTCGTACCAGGGCGTGCACACCACCACATCGGCCGAGCGCAGCAGCGCGGGCATATCGCGATGGGGTACCTGACCGAGCAGTTCGACCCGGTCGGCCACCTCGTGCCGGTCGGCGACCCGGCGCAGTCGTGCTGCCTCGGCCCGGGCGATGTCGTCGTCGGCGCCGCCCGCGATCAGCAGCTCGGCGCCCGGCACTTCCGGCAGCGCCTTGATCGCGGTGTCGAAACCTTTGCGTGGCACCATCCGTCCGATCGACAGCAGGCGACGACGGCGGCCCTTCGTGGCAACGGGCCCATGCCTGCCGAACATCGACAGGTCGACTCCGCACGGCACGATCGAGGTGCGCGCATCGGGCACACCCATGCGCGCGAGCTCACGCACCTCGTCCGAACAGGTCGCCACGATGTGGTCGGCGCGCACCGCGATCAGCCGCTCGAACTTGATCCGCGACCGCGGGCTGGTATCGGCACGGCCCTGGTGACGGCGTTTCACGGTGCCGAGGGCGTGGAAGGTGAGCACGACCGGAAGATGCAGCCGGCGCGCGGCCAGCTCGGTGGCCAGGCCCGACATCCAGAAGTGCGCGTGCACCACGTCGGGGCTGTCGGTGCGCCAGGATTCGTACAGGAAGTCGGCGAACTCACCCAGGTGCGGCAGAATCGCGTCCTTCGGAATGGACGCGCGCGGCCCCGCGGGCACATGCACCACGCGATAGCCGTCGTCGGTGATCACCTCGGTGTCGATGCGTGGATCGTCGCGGCGGGTGTAGACGCTCACCTCGTGGCCCTCGCGGGCGAAGGCCGAGGCCAGCGCGCCCACATGCACGTTCTGACCACCGGCGTCGACCCCGCCGAGCGCGGCGAGGGGGCTGGCGTGCTCGGAAACCATGGCGATCTTCACGGGGCGGTCCCCTTTCTCCTGCTCGCTGGGTTGTCGGCGCCCGGGAAACCTCCGTGGTGCCCTACGCGGCGCGTACCCGGTATCTCCACCGGCAATCCGGGTCGCGCTTCGGTTTCGGGCCCGCGCCGCCGGGTATGCGACACGCTGATGCGGGGCAAGCGGTTTCGCGGGAGGACGGTGATCATGGCCGATGCGGCGGCACCCGAGAACGCGGCGAACCGGCTCGCGGTCGGCCCGGTGCATCCGCGATTGCCGGACGTGCACCGGATCGCGGTCCTGCGCGGCGGTGGTCTCGGTGATCTGTTGTTCGCCGTTCCCGCCATCCACGCCCTTGCCGCGGCGTATCCGGGCGCCGATATCGTGCTGCTCGGCTCTGCGCTGCACGCGCAGCTGCTGCGGGACCGGCCGACCCCGGTCGGCGAGGTCGTGGTGATCCCGGAATCAACCATGGGATCCGCCGATCCCGACGACGAAGACCTGCGCGTATGCCTGGATCGCGCGCTGCTCGAGCCGGTGGACCTCGGTGTGCAACTGCACGGCGGCGGCGCCTGGTCCAATACCGTTATCCAGCAGTTGCATCCACGCTGGTCGGTCGGCTCGCGCGCGGCCGACGCGGCACCGCTGGGCCGCAACGTCGCGTTCCGCTACTACCACAACGAGACCCTGCGCGCCCTCGAGGTCGCCGGCGCAGCGGGTGCTCGCCCGGTGCTGCTGGAAGCCGAATTGCCGCTCACCGCAGCCGATATCGCCGCCGCCGAGCGGGTCCTAACCGGCAGGACCGGATTCTTGGTGGCGATCCATCCCGGCGCCCGGGATCCGCGCCGACGGTGGCCCGCGTCCCGATTCGCCGAGATCGCCGCCCGCTGCCTGAGCCGCGGCTGGGATGTCGTTGTAGTGGGCACCGGAGCGGAACGCGCGTTGCTCGCCGACATCGCCGCCACGGCCCACGCCGAGGCACGCCGAGTTCGCGACAGCGCCACCATCCAGGTGCTCGCCGGGGCCGATATGTCCACACTGTGTGGCGTGCTGGCCCGCAGCCGCGTCCTGGTCGGCAACGACAGCGGCCCACGTCATCTGGCGCGGGCGCTGGGCACGCCGACGGTGGGCGTGTTCTGGATCGGCAATGTCGTCAACGCCGGCCCGCTCAGCCGCAGCGAGGACCGGGTGCTGATCTCCTGGCGCGACGACTGCCCGGTATGCGGTCGCGACATCACCGACGAGTTCGGCGCGCGCTGCCCACACGACGAATCGCTGGTCACGTCGGTGACGACCGAGGATGTCGATGCCGAACTGCGCGAGCTCGCTGCCGCCCCGCCGGCCACCCGTGCTGCCCATCCTCCCGGATAGCGCGCTGCGGCCAGAATTCCGGCGGCACCACCTGATACGCCTCCACCCGCCGATCGGTCACCGTGGTCGGCGATTCCAGATGGATCGCCCCGCTGGGCAGCAGGCCCGCCCCGCCGTAGCGCGCGATGACCCGCAGCTGGGCCAGCACGTCCTCGCCGCTGTGCTCGGCGGGCAGATCGGTCCAGAAGTCGAAACCGCCGGTGTCGAGCAGCGCGCCACGGTCGTAGAGCACGCAGCCGCCTATCCACGCGATCTTGTAGGCATAGGTCTGTCCGGGCCGGCGCACCACGGCGTCGGCGAGATGGGCCGGATTGGCGGCATTGTGCAGGGTCCACCGCTCCCACGCGGGTTCGCCACGGACAATGTGCTCGGGCTGCGGCGGGCCGTGCCACAGCTCGAAGGGAGCCAGCTCGCCCGGACGCCAGTCGTCCAGGTGCGACAGCCCCTGCACCGCGCAGCCCACCAGCCCGCATCCCATGGCGCCGATCGCCTCGCGCATCCGGGTCAACGTGCCCGGCTCCAGCCACACATCGTCGTCGAGGAACAGCACATAGCGAGCGGTCGAGCGACTGAGCAGGTGGGCGCGGTGCTCGGCCATCCCCCTGCGCGGCAGATGACGTCCGAGCCGGACCGGGTGTCCGTGCCGGGTCAGCACTCGGCGCATGCTGCGCGCGGCGGGGGTGTCGTAGCCGGGCGCGACATCGGATTGATCGCTCACGACGACGCCGAAACCGGGAAGATCCTGTGCCGCCAGCCCGGACAACGTCGTGGCGAGCTCGATCTCGCGGTTGCGGGTCGGGATGAGCACCTCCAGATCGGGGCCCATCACGCACCTCCGGTCGCCGATCGTGCCCGGATGCGTTCGATCATCGCGGAGGTCGAATGATCGGCGAGGTAGCTCAGTACCCGGACCTCACCGCCGTATCCGGCGACGATGGGGGCTTCGGGCAGCATCTCGGGCCGGTAGTCGCCGCCCTTGACGTAGAGGTCGGGTTCGGTGGCGCGCAGCAGCTCGGCGGGGGTGTCGTCGTCGAAGACGGTCACGTGGTCGACACAGCTCAGCGCCGCCAGCACCGCGCAGCGGTCGTGCTGCGGATTGACCGGGCGGTCGGGGCCTTTGAGCCTGCGCACGCTGTCATCGGAGTTGACGGCGACGACCAGGACGTCGCCGAGTCGCTTGGCCTCGTTGAGGTAGGCGATATGACCGGCGTGCACCACATCGAAGCAGCCGTTGGTGAACACGATGCGCCGTCCGGCGCTGCGATGACCGCGCACGGTTTCGATCAGCTGCCCGGGCTCGAGCACCGCACCGCCGCTGCGGTCGATGTGAGTGCGCAGCTGGTCCAGCGTGCACACCGAGGTGCCCGGGCGGTGCACCACCACATCGGCGGCGGCCTGGGCCACCTCCACGGCACCGGTGAGCGGCATCCCCGCCAGCACCGCGAGGGTCAGCGCGGCGACGAAAGTGTCACCGCCGCCCGCTGACTGGCTGTCGCGCACCGGATGGGCCCAGGTGCGGTGGGCCGGACGGTCACCGTCGAGCAGCACGCTGCCGTCGCGGTCCAGCGTCACCACCACGGTGCGGGTGCCGACCGCGGTGAACAGGGCCTCGCGGTGCCGGTCGAACAGCTCGGCCCGCTGATCCGGATTCGCCCCCGTCGTCGCGGCGACGCCGAGCACCTCGGCGGCCTCACCGGCATTGGGGGTGACCAGGTCGGGACGCAGCTCGCGCCACCGTCCGGGATGGTGGGTGTCGACGATCAGCAGCGGTAGTTCCTCGCGGCGCTCGACCAGACTGTCGCGCAGGCTGTCGCCGAGCGATCCGCCGTAGTCGCAGACGACCAGCGCGTCGGCTCGGGTCAAGGCGTCGTCGAGGCGCACGAGTAGCTCGGCGACCTCGCCGGCCCGGGCCGGCCCGCTGCTGGATTCGTCGAAACGCATGAGGATCTGTTCGCCGGCGACGATGCGGGTCTTCACCGGCGTCGTCCGGTCCGGCGCGCGATGGATCCGGCTCGCGTCGACACCGCCGCGTACCAGCACGTCGGTAAGCGCGCCGGCCGCCGCGTCGTCACCGGTCAAGGCGACCAATCTGGTGTCGGCGCCCAGAGCCGCGAAGTTGGCGGCGGTGTTTCCGGCTCCCCCGGCCATGGACCGGCTGCGCTCGACATCGACCACCGGAACCGGCGCCTCCCGGCACAGCCGCTCACAACTGCCCCAATTCCAGACATCCAGCATGGCATCCCCCAGCACGACCACGGTCGCGGCGGCGTTCAGATCGTGCGCGGCCTCGGTCCGGTCGCCCTCCTCGGTTCCGCTCATGCGTCCTCCGTCCGTGCGAGCCACTCCCTGTCGCCATTCCACGAGCCGATCGGACGAAACCGCGACCGCCGAGACGGCGCGGGATATCGGTGCGATCGAATCGCCGCGGGAATGGTTCAGGTGGCGGCAGGCGGGTAGGGCGAGACCATGAGCGCATTTCCGGCGATGCCGCCCGTCTCGATGCGGGAGACGCGATGACCGCGTCATCCTCGGGTGCGGTGGGTGAGCTCACCGCCACGCGGCCGTTTCCGGCGCGGCACGGTCCTAAGGGTTCTGCGCTCTACCGGATGATCACCACCACCGACCCGAAGGTGCTCGGCATCTTGTACCTGGTCTCGGCGACGGCGTTCTTCCTCATCGGCGGGTTGCTCGCGCTGCTGATGCGGGGGGAGCTGGCGCGGCCCGGATTGCAGTTCCTTTCGCCCGAGCAGTTCAACCAGCTGTTCACCATGCACGGCACGATCATGCTGCTGTTCTATGCCACCCCCGTGGTTTTCGGCTTCGCCAATGCGATTCTGCCGTTGCAGATCGGCGCGCCGGATGTGGCGTTTCCGCGGTTGAACGCGCTCAGTTACTGGCTGTATCTGTTCGGCGCGACGATCGCGACGGCCGGGTTTCTCACCCCCGGAGGCGCGGCCGATTTCGGCTGGACCGGGTACACGCCGTTGAGCAACGAACTGCATTCGCCGGGCGTCGGCGGGGATCTGTGGATCATGGGTCTGGCGCTGTCGGGCCTCGGCACCATTCTCGGTGCGGTCAATATGATCACCACCGTCGTCTGCCTGCGGGCACCGGGGATGACCATGTTCCGGATGCCGATCTTCACCTGGAACATCCTGATCACCAGCATTCTCGTGCTGCTGGCCTTCCCGATTCTCACCGCGGCCCTGATGGCCTTGGCCTACGACCGGCACCTGGGCGGCCACATCTACGACCCGGCCACCGGCGGCACCATTCTCTGGCAGCACCTGTTCTGGTTCTTCGGCCATCCCGAGGTCTATATCGTGGCGCTGCCGTTCTTCGGCATCATCAGCGAGGTCATCCCGGTATTCAGCCGCAAACCGATCTTCGGCTACACCGCACTGGTTTTCGCGACCATCGCCATCGCGGCGCTGTCGATGGCGGTCTGGGCGCACCACATGTACGCCACCGGCGCGGTGATGCTGCCGTTCTTCTCGCTGATGACCTTCCTGATCGCCGTGCCGACGGGCGTGAAGTTCTTCAATTGGATCGGCACCATGTGGAAGGGCCAGCTGACGTTCGAGACGCCGATGTTGTTCTCGATCGGCTTCATCGTCACGTTCCTGCTCGGCGGCCTGTCCGGGGTGATCCTGGCCAGCCCGCCGCTGGACTTCCACGTCACCGATTCCTATTTCGTGGTGGCGCATTTCCATTACGTGCTGTTCGGCACCATCGTGTTCGCGACGTTCGCCGGGATCTATTTCTGGTTCCCGAAGATGACCGGCCGGTTCATGGACGAACGGCTGGGCCGGATCCACTTCTGGTCCACCTTCCTCGGCTTCCACCTGACGTTCCTGGTGCAGCACTGGCTGGGCAACGAGGGCATGCCGCGCCGTTACGCCGATTACCTGCCCAGCGATGGTTTCACCGCGCTCAATACCGTCTCCACCATCGGGTCGTTCGTACTCGGCGCCTCGATGGTGACGTTCGTGTGGAACGTATTCAAGAGTTACCGCTATGGCGAAGTGGCGACCGTCGACGATCCGTGGGGTTCGGGCAATTCCCTGGAATGGGCCACCACCTGCCCGCCGCCGCGGCACAACTTCTACGAACTGCCGCCCATCCGGTCCGAACGGCCCGCGTTCGAAGCGCACTACCCGCATATGGTCGAGCGGATCCGCGCCGAAGCCCACGTCGGCCGCTCCACCGGGCACGGCGTCGGCGCGGAACTGTCCGAACCGTCCGACGCGGCAACACCCGACTAGATGATCCGAAGACAGCAGCGAAGGGTTTGTGATGGCTGATCTGGTTTCCGCAACGGTGACGAAAGCTTTCGAGGCAGGCGCCCGGATCCGGCACGCCCGGGTCTTCCACCCGCGGGGAATACGACTGTCCGGCCGATTCCATGCCGACGACGAATACCTCACCCTGTTCGGCTCCGGTGAGCGGGCGGTGATCGCCCGCCTGTCCAAAGGGATCGGGCTGCCCGCCGGTTTCCCGGACGTGCTCGGGCTGGCCTTCCGGGTGCTCGATCGCGACGATCACCCCTGGGACTTCGTGCTCGCCACCACCGGCCGCGGTGGTCTCGGCCGCCTGGCGATCACCCCCGCCCGCGGCTGGGCCAGCGCCCGCTACGGCTCCCTGCTGCCGTACCGATTCGGCGAATCCAGCCTCACCTGGGTCTACGCCGAACCAGACGCCGGCCAGCCCGCCACCGCCGCACTCGACGCGATGGCCGATCACCTCCGTGACCACACCCTCGGCTTCGAGATCACCGTCCAGGGCATCGGCACCCCCCGTCGCATCGCCGGCGAATTGACCCTGCACCGGGCCGAACCCGAGGACTACCGCACCGATTTCTTCGACCCGATGCTCAACCATCCGGCCGAGGTCACCCTCGTGCCCGACCTCGTCACCAAACTCCGTGAACGCGCCTACATCGGCAGCCGCCGAGGCCGCGGCCAAGAGTCCTGATCCGCGGGCGCCGTCGCTGATTCGCCGGGTCGATCCCGGGTAACCGGCCTGCGTGAGAAGCATGGATATCAGACACATAGCGCAGCGGGCCGGACCGTTCGCCACGGTCTACATCGATGGCTCGCACGACACCGAAGACGCCGCGCACCAGACCGAATTGCGCTGGCGCTCGGCCCGGGGCCAACTGGCCGGCAAAGGCGCCCCGACCGCCACCCTCGATCGCTTGGACACCGCGATCGCGCAACGTCATCCGGGCCGGGGCCGCTGCGGCCGCCTGCTCATCGCCGACGCCGAGGAGGTCCTGGTCGACGAGTTCCTGCCGGACCCGCCGCCCCGAGAAGACCTGCGCGTCTCGGCGCGGCCGTATCTGCTGCCGTTGATCGCCCACGACGCCGAACAGACCCCGCATGTGGTCGCGGTGGTCGACAGCGTGGGCTGCGATGTGCGGGCCGTCGACGATCAGGGCCACGCCGTCGAAGAGGCCGTCGAAGGCCAGGACCATCCGGTGCACAAGGTCGGCGAGGGCGGCTGGTCGCATCTGTCGATGCAACGGCGAGTGGAAGAAACGGTGCGCCGCAATGTCGACGGGGTCGCCCGCGAGGTTTCGGCACTGGCCGATCGAGTGCACGCCGAGGTCGTGGTACTGGCCGGCGAGGTCACCGCGCGCTCAGCCCTGCACGAGGCGCTGCCCGAGCACGGCGCGACCGTCATCGAGGTCGACACCGGCGGCCGCGCCGAAGGCACCGACGAGACCGGATTCGATGCCCGCGTGCACGAGGTGATCGCCGAGCAGGCCCGCAGCCATCGCCGCGACATCCTGGAGCGGTTCATCGCCGACAAGGGTCGTGACGACGGGCTCGCGGTGGCCGGGCTGGCCCGTACCGTCGCCGCGCTGCGGATGGCCAATGTCGCGCACCTGCTGATCGACGCGTCGGCGTCGGCGAACCACTCGGTGTGGGTCGGCGCCGATCCCGCGCAGATCTCGACCCAGCGCGAGGACCTCGACGCCGCCGCACGGCAGTGTCCGGCCGACGAAGCGCTGCCCGCGGCCGCGCTGGCGGTCCGCGCGCAGGTGGTGCCGCTCGAGAACGCCCCACTGCCCGACGGCATCGGCGCGCTGCTGCGCCACACCTGAACAGCAGCGAGAGAGGAAACGTCATGGAGCGAGGAAGCAGCAAGCACGGCCCGAAACGCGATGACGAACTCGCCCACGAATTGCAGGGCACGATCCGCGGGAACCGTTCCAGCCGCGCCGAAGAATGGCGTGACCCCGAACCACCCGCCGACGATGACCCGGATCTGCAGGTCCGGCCCGAGCTGAGCGAATCACCGCCCGACGAACCACAGCCGTGAGGCTCACGCCGGTCCACGAGGCGGGGGTGCTGCTGGGATGAGTCACTAGCTCATCCCGCGGCCTTGCGCAGCAGCCGGATCACCGCGCGTTCGATGATCGCCGTGCGTTCGGCGTCGGTGTCGACGCGGTTGGCGCGGCGCAGGGCCGCGGCGATCGTCGTGCCGTTCTCGAAGGCCTCGACCACCCGCGGATCGATGTAGGAATCTCGCGCCACGGAGGGTGTGTTGCCGAGGGCGTCGGCGACCTGTCCGAAGACCTCGCGTTCGACACGCCGTCGCCCCCGCTGTGATTGCGGACGTCGCGCCGAGCCGAACCCGGCGGCCGCCAGCACCGTGCCCTGCCAGGTCCGCAGATCCTTCACGGTGCATTCCGGGCTGGTCAGCTCCTTGAAGCGGGCGTTGATCTCCTCGGCGTGCAGCTCGTGGTAGCCGGTGCCGTCACGGTAGACCAGCAGCCGCGGTGTGTCCGTGCGTAGGCGCCGCAGGGTGCGCACCGCCTTGGCCGGCTGCGCACCGTGCACGCGGACCCGGCGCCGGATCCCGCCCTTGGCCACGTAGTCGAACACCATCTCGTCGCCGGAGACCCGCACCTGATCGCGCAGCAGCGTGGCCACACCGCGGGTGCCGTTCTCCTCGGCGTATTCCTCACCGCCGACCCGGAATACCCCGCGATCGACCAGACTGATCGCCAAGGCTTCGACCCGATGGCGCGCCGCGCCCCGCAGATCCAGATCGGCCGCGAGCCGGTCGCGCAGCTCTGGTAGCCGGCGTGCCAGATCGAGCACCCGATCGAATTTCTCCTCGTCGCGTTCCCGGCGCCACCGCTGGTGATACAGGTACTGCCGGCGGCCCGCCGCATCCACCCCGACGGCTTGGATATGACCATTCGGATACGGGCAGATCCACACCTTGCGCCAGGCCGGCGGGATCACCAGCGCGCGAATCCGCTCGAGCGTTTCGGCATCATCGACCGGGTCCCCCGAATCGAGCACATAGGAGAATCCGCGCCCACGCGCGATCCTGCTGATGCCCGGGCCGTAGGGCCTGCTGCGCCGCAATCTCATACGTCCCTCCCCTCACCGAATTAGCCCGCCGCACCGATCTCACACCTGCCCGCCGTCCACGCGGGCGCGACATTGTTTGCCGAACACGGGGTATGCGGTGGGTGAATGCGGCAGGTCCGCGGGACCGGATGGCCGCCGATCGCACCGGAGGGAGCGCTCGTGGACTACATCGATAAGGCCAGGCACCAGGTGATCGACCTGGTCGGGAAAGTTGTGGGGGCCACCGGTGGCGGAGTGAGTACGCAAACGGTCACCATCGCGGCGCCGCGCGCGCAGGTACAGCGGTTCTGGCGGGATCCGGAGAATCTGTCGGCGGTCCTCGACGGCATCGCCCGCGTCAGCGCGACCGGTCCGGATCGGCTCGAGTGGCGGTTCGACCCGCTCGACGGTGAGTCGCTGCGCTGGGAAACCGAGGTGGTCGACAAGACGGACGAACTGCGGTTCGTCGGCGAACACGACGACCAGATCCGGGTGAGCTTCGCCGACGCCCCGCACGATCTCGGCACCGAGGTCACCATCCGCACGACCACACCCGCACCCGGTCTGCTCACCGGGGCCGTGGCCTTCACCGCCCTCTACCGCGCCCGCGCCCTGCTGCAAACCGGCGAATCACCCACTCTCGCGCACAATCCCAGCGGCCGACGCGATGAACAGGAGACGTGATGCGTGCACTGTGCTGGAACGGCGTGAACGATCTCGCGGTCGAGACCGTGCCCGATCCACGGCTGGTCAATCCGCACGATGTGGTCGTGCAGGTGCGGTTGAGCACGACCTGTGGTTCGGACCTGCATTTCATCGACGGCTACCTGCCCGCGATGCGCGAAGGCGACGTGATCGGGCACGAATTCATGGGCGAGGTCGTCGAGACCGGTCCCGAGGTGCGTTCGACGAAGGTCGGCGATCGGGTGGTGGTGCCGTCGTTCATCGGATGCGGGGCGTGCTGGTATTGCGGCAACGGCCTGTACTCGGCGTGTGACACCACCAATCCGAATGCCGCGCTGCAACAACCGCTGCTCGGCTATCCCTCCGGCGGAATCTACGGCTACACCCATCCTTTCGGCGGCTACCAGGGTTCGCACGCCGAATACATCCGGGTGCCGTTCGGCGATGTCAACTGCTTCACCATCCCCGACGGCATCACCGACGAACAAGCGCTGTTCTGCTCCGACGCGGTGCCGACGGGCCTGATGGGCGCCGACTTCTGCGAGATCTCCCCCGGCGATACGGTCGCGGTGTGGGGCAGCGGCGGAGTCGGTCTCATGGCCGCGCACACCGCGCGGCTGCTCGGCGCCGAACGGGTGATCGTCATCGACCGCTTCCCCCGGCGGCTCGAACTCGCCCGCACCCACGCCGGCGCGGAGACCATCGACTACTCGGCCGTGGACAGCATCGTCGAGGCGCTGCGGGAAACCACCGGCGGACGCGGCCCCGACGCCTGTATCGACGCGGTCGGGATGGAGGGCCACGGCACCGGCGTGCAGCAGCTCTACGACAAGGCCAAACAGTTGCTGCGGATGGGCACCGACCGGGCGACGTCGTTGCGGCAGGCGATCCTGGCCTGCCGCAAGGGCGGTGTGGTGTCGGTGCTCGGCGTCTACGGCGTCACCGACAAGTTCCCGATGGCGGTGATCACCAACAAGGGGCTGACCATCCGCTCGGCCCAGCAGCGCGGGCAGGCCTACATGCCGCGCATGTTCGACTACCTCGAGCAGGGCGATCTGGATCCGTCCTATCTCATCACCCACGATCTGCCGTTGACCGAGGCGGTGCGCGGCTACGACCTGTTCAAGAACAGCAAACAGGAGTGTGTGCGCGCCGTGTTCCGCCCATGACCGAACCGGTGCACCCGAGAAAGGCAGGACATCATGGTCGAGGTCCGGACCGAGGTGAGCGCGTCGCCGCAGCAGATCTTCGCGGTGCTCGCCGATGGCTGGTCGTATGCGAGCTGGGTGGTCGGTGCCTCCCACATCCGGGAGGTCGACAGCAGCTGGCCGCAGGTGGGTGCGCAGATCCACCACCGGGTGGGTCCGTGTCCGCTCACCATCGACGACACCACCACTGTGCGGGCCGTCGACCCGCCGCACAGTCTCGAGCTGGATGCGGGGCTGTGGCCGTTCGGCGCGGCCTGGATCCGGCTCGATCTGATCGAGATCGCACCGGGCCGCACCGAGATCCGGATGGCGGAGCAGGCCGTGCGCGGTCCGGGCCGCTGGCTGCCCGGACCGGCCGAAGGCGTGCTGCTGGCCCCGCGCAACAAGGAGGCGCTGGCCCGCCTCGCCGATATCGCCGTCGGCAAGAAGCAGCCCTCCGCACGATCCTGAAGGCGCGCTAGCCGTTTCGGTGGCGGGCGAAGAACCGCCGGGTCTTCTGCTTGACCGAGTGCGCCAGCACCGGCCCCGCGTCCTCGTCGCCGTGTAGTAGCGCCCGCGCCAGCGAGGAGAACTGCTCGAAGGTGGTGTTGGGCGGGATAGGCGCCACATTCGGATCGCAGACGATGTCGAGCACCACCGGCCGCGAACTCGCTAGCGCACTCGACCAGGCGCCGGCCAATTCGGCCGGGTCGTCGATGGATCGGGCGCCGAGCCCGAGGCTGCGGGCGAACGCGGCGTAGTCGACGTCGGGCAGGGTCTGCGAATCCGGGAACTTCGGCGCGCCGTGCATGCCGCGCAGTTCCCAGGTCACCTGGTTGAGATCGTTGTTGTGCAGCACCGCGACGATCAGCCGCGGATCCTGCCACTGCCGCCAATAGCGGGCGATGGTGATGAGTTCGGCCAGTCCGTTCATCTGCATCGCACCGTCGCCGACCAGCGCGATGGCGGGCCGGTCGGGGTAGGCCCATTTGGCGCCGATGGCGTAGGGCACCGCGCAGCCCATGCTGGCCAGCGTGCCCGACAGCGACCCGCGCATCGCACCGTGGAAACGCAGATGCCGGGCGTACCAGTCGGCCGAGGTTCCCGAATCCGCGGTGACCAGGGCGTTGTCGGGGAGCTGCGGAGACAGCTCGGAGAAGATGCGCATCGGATTGATCGGATCGGCGTCGAGCATCGCGACCTCGTCGGCGACGCGCCACCACTGCGTTACCTCCTGCTCCACCCGCTTGCGCCAGGACCGGTCACGCTTGCGGCGCACCAGCGGAATCAGCTCGCGCAGCGCGGCTTTCGCATCCGCGACGATGCTCACCTCATACGGGTAGCGCATGCCGATCCAGGCGCCGGAGCGGTCGATCTGGATGCCGCGCACCTGCCCGAACTCGGGCAGATACTCGCTGTAGGGGAAGTTGGAGCCGATGGTGAGCAGGGTGTCGGCCTCCGACATCAGGAAATGGCTGGCCGTGGTGCCGAGCAGACCGAGCGATCCGGTCACCCACGGCTCGGTATCGGGCAGCACGTCCTTGCCCAGCAGCGCCTTGGCCACGCCGGCGCCGAGCAGATCGGCCAGCCGGGTCAGCTCCTCGGCGCAGCCACGGGCACCCTGCCCCACCAGAATCGCGACCCGCTCCCCCGCGTCGAGAATCTCCGCCGCGCGGTGCAGCGCCTCGGCGTCCGGTGACACGACGCCCTCGCTCAGGCCCAGGCTCGACGGCACATTCTTCATCTCGTGCGCGGGGGCGGTGTAGTCGAGCGAGAACACGTCGGCGGGAACGATCACCGCCGTCGGCGCGCGTTCGGCGATCGCGACCCGGAATGCCCGGTCCAGCACATTCGGTAACTGCTGCGGGACCACGCACAGCTGCGAATACGCGCTGCACACGTCCTTGAAGGCCGCGGGCAGGTCGATCTCCTGCTGATGCGAACCGCCCAGGGCGCTGCGCTCGGTCTGGCCGACGATGGCCACCACGGGGACGTGATCGAGTTTGGCGTCGTAGAGGCCGTTGAGCAGATGGATCGCGCCCGGACCGCCGGTCGCCGCGCACACCCCGACCGAGCCGGAGAACTTGGCGAATCCGACGGCCTCGAAGGCGGCCATCTCCTCATGCCGGGCCTGGACGAACTGCGGATGCCCGACCCCCTCCGCCCAGGCGGCGAGCAACCCGTTGATTCCGTCGCCGGGATAACCGAAGACCTGGCGCACACCCCATTCCCCGAGGCGGCGCAACAGCACATCGCCGACCTGCTCGGCCATGACGTCTCCTCTCGCCGGTCAGGCCGTGGCCAGCTGGGCCTGCCACATCCAGTGCAGTTGCTCGAGCCGGGCGGCGATCTCGATGAACAGATCCTGGGTCACCGGATCGGACTTCTCGGTGGTGTCGATGCGCTCGCGGAACCGGCCGATGACGGTGGCCAGGTTGTCCACGATCGCGGTGATGACGTCGGTGTCCTGCTGCCAGCCGTCGGGGAAGCCGAGCCCGGCCGCTTCCTTGGCCACCGTCTGCGCCCGCCCGTCGGGGCTGACGCCGATCGAGGTGGCGCGCTCGGCCACGTCGTCGGTGAATCCACGCGCGGCGGTCACCAGCTCGTCCAAGGCCAGATGCAGGGGACGGAAGTTCGGGCCGACGACATTCCAGTGGGCTTGTTTGGCGATCAGCGACAGATCGATGAGATCGACCACGCTCGCTCGCAGGGCGTCACCGGTGATGCGCTGCGCTTCGGCGTCGAGGGTGCTCTTGATGGGAACCGACATCGTTATTGCCTCCTCTGAGTTGTTGTCCACCGGTCACGATCGGTCTACCCGGTTCCCGGCGGGCAAACCCGGGCGCCGGTGTCGGCGCCGCCACAGCGGGTACTGCCCTGGCACACGCCGCCTGCGAGGCCGGCCGGACCGGGAGGAGTGAACATGACCGAGCTCAATGCCGTGGCACTGGTGTGCACGTTGAAGAAATCGCCCGCCGAATCCAGTAGTGATCTGCTGGCGAGCCAACTGCTGGCCGAATTCGCTCGCCACGACGTGCGCGGTGAGATCGTGCGGGTGGTCGACTACGACGTGCTGCCCGGGATCACCCCCGATGAGGGCGACGGCGATCAGTGGCCGCGGATTCGCGAGCGCATCCTGGCCGCCGACATCCTGCTCGTGTCCACACCGACGTGGCTGGGCCACATGTCCTCGGTCGCGCAGCGGATGCTCGAACGGCTCGACGCCGAACTGTCCAATACCGACGACCGCGGCCGCCCCGTCATGTTCGGCAAGGTCGCCACGGCGGCGGTGGTCGGCAACGAGGACGGCGCGCACAAGATCATCGCCGATCTGTTCCAGGCACTCGACGACATCGGGTTCACCATTCCCGGCCAGGGCGGGACCTATTGGAACGGCGAGGCCATGAGCGGTGTCGACTACCTGGACCTGGATTCGGTGCCCAAGGCCGTCGCCACCACGAACGCGACCCTGGCGCGCAACGCCGCGCACCTGGCGCGGCTGCTGCGGGCCGAGCCCTACCCGGCCTGAGCGACCGAGCGGGTCAGCTGGACTCGTGCCGCTCCAGGCCGACGGCGTCGGTGAGTTCCTCGCGATGCTGGCGCAGGCCCGGATATTCGGGACCGAGTTCGTCCATCAGATCACCCAGGGCGTCGGCGATGGCATTGAGTTTGTGCTGCACGGCGTCATCGGAGCGGGTCTGGGTGTTCTGCAGCAGCGCGACCAGCAGGAAGGTGATGATCGTGGTGGCGGTGTTGATCACCAGCTGCCAGCTATCGATATTGCGCAACACCAGGATGCTCGGTGCCCAGACCAGCACGATCAGCACACAGAAGGCGAAGAACCAGGCCTTCGACACCATGGCCGCCGCCTGGGTGGCGAACCGGTCGAAGATCGATTGTTTGCCGGTGACATCGGACGGCAGAAGCGCACGGCCTCGCTTCTCGGTCATGGCGGACCTCCTCACGCTCACCGCCCGGCACGCGGCGCGGTTCGTTATCGCTGTATGGGCGCCGTACCCGGTTGATTGCCGAGGCAAACGTTTCGCGTCTTTTCCCGCCGGGCCGAATTATGGCCGACGGCGGCGTCGATGGAATTGTGGATTCCTACGATGGGCGCGGCGATATCGGCTGAAGAATCAAAAACGATGTGGCGAGGGACATTTCGGGTGCGGTGTGTGTTCTGATGGGGCCGGTCCCGAATCCGGGACACCATCGCACAACCGAGGATTGTTTTATGAACTCCAGAATTATCCGTCCGCTCGCCGTCGCCGGCCTGGTGCTCACCGCGGCAGCCATCGGCGCCGCCCCCGCCTCCGCCGAGACCGCCGCGCCCGTCTCCGGCTCGGTGGAGGTGTGCGCGCCCATCCACCTCGGGCCGCTGGAGCTCAGCTTCTGCCTGTAAGCACCGCCTCCGGTCGCCGCGGCGGTGGCGTGTCCCGTCGCCACCGCCGCGCGACTCGCCCAGCCCGGCCCCGGCGCCGATTGTTGGAATCTATAAACGTTTTCGGCATCCGTTCCACCTTGTCACAACCGAAGGTCACAACCCGGCAACGGCTTCGCGCGGTAGCGTGAGTCCCTGCCCAGTGGCCCTGGGTGGGAAGGAATTACCATGTCTGTCGCAGCCTCCGCCGAACCATTTCTCACCTCCTCCGGTCGGCCGGTATCCACACCACTCAAGGATGTACGGACCATTTCCCGTCAAATGGTGGGCCATTTCATCGAAAACGTCGTCCCGTGCGCCACGCTGCCCGGCGAAGCGCTCGACGGTGATATCACCACCGTGACGCGGGTCTGCCTGGAATTGACCAACAGCATGCTCGACGGCCGCGATCTACGTGGCCGCACCGAACGGGTGCAGGACGCCGCCGCCGATTGGGCGCGCGAAGGCATTCCGATCGACACCATTCATCACGCCATCCACGAAGGTTTCAAGCTCGGTTTCGATCTGATCCTGGAAAACGGCACGATCCACGACTTCGATACCGCGGTCGGGGTGGCCCGGCGGTTGATGGACGCCCAGGATATGATCAACTCCGCGGTCTCGGTGGCCTATGTCCGCGAACTGCGTTCGGTGGTCAGCGAACACCACACCGCGGTGCACACGCTGACCTCGGCACTGCTGGGCGGCCAGAGCACCTCCACCATGGCCCGCGAATGCGGCATCGAGGTCGCCGACCGCTATCACGTGGTGGCACTGGAGCTTCCACCGCATCCGGAGGAGCAGGTCTCCGCCCTGGACGAGAAGGTGGTCGCGCGCCGCAAGCTGCGTCGGGTACAAGCCGAGCTGGCCAACCGGTGCGCGGGCAAGGTGCTGTCGCTGCTGAGCGTCGACGGGGGCACCCTGCTACTACCCGCCACCGAATTCACCGACGCCGATCTCGACGCACTGATCGAAAACCTCTCCCGCGCAGGGCAGGTGCCGATCCGCGCAGTGGCGATGACGGCCACGCCCGCACAGGTCCCGGCCGTCGCCGAGCAGGTCCACGAGCTCGTCGACATCGTCCATCTGCTCGGCGGGGCGAGCAAGGTGTATCGCCCGCACGAGCTGGCCTTCGAATACCAGCTGACCCGGCCCGGGCCCGCCCGCGACTACCTCAGCTCGGTGCTGGACTCCCTCGAAGCCCACCCGGAACTGCTCACCACCCTCGAGGTCCATATGGCCACGAATATGCAGCGCTCCCGCTCGGCCCGGCGCCTGTTCGTGCACACCAACACCGTGGACTACCGGTTGAAACGCATCGGCCAGATCACCGGCTTCGACCCCAATGATGTGACCGGCCTGTGCTATCTGCGCGCGGCACTGCTGATTCGCGCCCATCGCGGGCGCAGCACCGCCGACGTCGCTTGAGCTTGCGGCCGCCGGCCTCACATTCGGCGCTGCTGTTCCGTCAGACTGAGGTACCGCGCGCCACGCTGTCGGCCGCCCCGGCCTGTCACACAGGACTCGCGCGCGGTGTCTGGTGTCCGCCCCCGAACATCACGCGATCGAGAGAAGAACATGACACTGTCTGTTGTGGTCGGCGCCGGTGGCGTCGGCACGATCACCGCGCACCTGCTCGCCGATGCCGGGCACGAAGTCCGCCTGATCACCCGCAGCGGAAACGGGCCGCAGGACAGTCGGATCCAGTGCGTCGCCGCCGATGCCGGTGACACCGCCCGGCTGATCGAACTGACCACCGGCGCGCAGACCCTGTTCAACTGCGCCGCGCCGCCGTATCACCGCTGGCATACCGACCTGCTGCCGCTGTTCGGGTCGCTGCTGGCAACCGCGGAGGCCACCCGCGCCGACTACGTCATGCTCGGCAATCTCTACGGGTACGGCGCCCCCACCGCGCCGATGACCGAGGATCTGCCGATGGCGCCGAACTCGGTCAAAGGGCGGATTCGCGCGCAGGCCTGGCAGGAGGCGCTGGCCGCGCACGAGGCGGGCCGGGTGCGGGTCACCGAGGTGCGGTCGAGCGATTTCCTCGGCCGCGGCGGCCAGTCGAACTTCGCGATCCTGGTGGCACCCAAGGTGATAGCGGGCAAGACGGCGCTGTTCCCGGCGGATCTGGACGCACCACACAGCTGGACCGGCACCGGCGACGCGGCCCGCACACTCGTCACCGTCGCGCAGGATGACCGAGCGTGGGGCCGGGCTTGGCACGTCCCCAGCAACCCACCCGTCACACCGCGTCAGCTGGCCGACCGGCTCGCGGCCGTCGCCGGAGCGTCCCCGGCCAGGCTGCGCCGCATGCCGGGCTGGATGCTGCGGGCCGCCGGCCTGTTCTCCCCGGTCGCCCGGGAACTTCCCGAGGTGCTGTACCAGCTCGACCGCCCGTTCGTCCTCGACTCCACGCTGACCGAAAAGACCTTCGGCCTCGCACCCACCTCCCTCGACACCATCCTGCGGGAGATGACGCCCTGAGCAACGAGGCCGCATAGATCGGGTCATCCGAGGAATACCGAAGATCGGCATTGCCCGGCTTGAACCCGATCACCCCGGGTATCCGCGCAACGGGGACAACGACCCGAGGAGGCACACTCATGGCAAGTCAGCTCACCCGGCTCGGTGCGGCAGCGGCGCTCGCGTCCGCGGCGCTCATCGCCGGTTCCGGACAGGCGGCCGCCCAGCCCACCAGCGTCACGATCGACGGCAATATGCAGGTCCTGGGCATGAACGTGTTGCACGTCGATGCGAAGAGCTCGCCGGGCAACCCCACCACCGGCACCTATGTGGCCACCGCCAAGCTGGGCAATATGACGCTGCCGGTGCGCGTCACCGGTCCGGTCACCTGCTTGACGGTCCGCGACAACACCGTGTCGCTGGTCTACCCGATCACCACCATGGAACCGGTGATGCTGTTCCCGCCGGACTCGATGGCCATCCAGATCACGGTCATGAAGGGCCAAGGCGGTGAGCCCAACCGGATCGGCTACGGCGTGCCGATGCCGACCAGCAGCTTCCGCGGCTGCGAACCGGGCCCGACGCCGTTGATGTTCGACGGGACCATCGACATCAAGTGATTCCGCGATAGCCGTCCCGGAGCCGCGTCGACTACCGGGCCGGGCCTGCCGAGGCCCGGTCACAGTCGCCGACGCCAGCACCCTCCCGAGTCAGCGGACCGGGCGGAGCGGCTGGACGCGGGTTCCTACCGATCGCGGACACGAGGCCGATCATGGCTCCGGCGGCGCACCGACGCGACTAGCGTTCGTCGCATGAGTGGTGTCAGCGATCCACCGGAGGGCGACAACACCGACCGCGAACCGTCCGTTGCCGCGACATCGGACGCGGCCGCCGACGCCGCCCGCTTCCACTCCGCCCATCCCGCGCATCCGGCGGCCGGCCGCGGATCGGTCAACAAGCCGGTGTTCCTGGCCGCCGCCGGCATCGTGCTCGCCTTCGCGATCTGGGCGCTGGCCGCCCCCGAGAGCGCGGAAACCGTCGTCGTCGAGGTGAAGACCTTCATCTCCACCTGGTTCGGCTGGTGGTACTTCCTGCTGGCGACCGGCATCGTCGGTTTGGTGGTGTTCCTCGGCGTCAGCCGGTACGGCCGCTTCCGGCTGGGCCCGGAGGAATCGCGCCCGGAATACAGCCTGTTCACCTGGACCGCGATGCTCTTCGCCGCCGGAATCGGCATCGACCTGATGTTCTTCTCGGTCGCCGAACCGGTCTACAACTACCTCTACCCGCCCACCGGCCCAGCCCAGACCAACGAGGCCGCCCGCGCGGCCACGACCTGGACGATCTTCCACTACGGGCTCAGCGGCTGGGCCATGTACGCGCTGATGGGCGCCGCGCTGGCCTACTTCGCCTTCCGGCACAACCTGCCGCTGACCATCCGCGCCGCGCTGTATCCCATCTTCGGCAAACGCGTGCACGGACGCTGGGGCGATGCCATCGACGTGGCCGCCGTACTCGGCACCATCTTCGGCATCGCCACCTCCCTCGGCATCGGCATCGTGCAGCTCAATTACGGCCTGCACGAAATGTTCGGCATCGATCAGGGCAAGGCGGCCCAGATCGGGCTGATCGTGCTGTCGGTGATCGTGGCGACGATTTCGGCGACCACCGGCGTCGATCGCGGAATCCGGCGGCTGTCGGAACTCAACGTCATCATGGCGATCGCGCTGCTGATCTACATTCTGGTCGCGGGCCGGTCGGACTTCCTGCTCAACGCGCTGGCCCAGAACGCGGGCGATTACGTCTCCACGTTCCTCGACCGCACTCTCGACACCTTCGCCTGGGAACGCAATCCGGAGACTCCGAACCAGCCGACCGCCTGGCTGGACGCCTGGACATTGTTCTTCTGGGCTTGGTGGGTGGCGTGGGCACCGTTCGTCGGGCTGTTCCTGGCGCGCATCTCGCGCGGCCGCACGCTGCGCCAGTTCGTGTTCGGGGTGCTGGTGGTGCCGTTCAGCTTCATCCTGATGTGGATTTCAATCTTCGGTAACAGCGCCCTGGATCTGGCCCGCAAAGACACCGAGTTCGGCGAAACCACCGCGGCGCAGGCCGAGGTCGGGTTCTATTCGCTGCTCGAGCAATACCCCGGTGCGCCGCTGCTGCTCGGTATCGCGACCCTCACCGGCCTGCTGTTCTATACGACCAGCGCCGATTCGGGTGCGCTGGTGATGGGCAATTTCACCTCCCGGCTGCCGAACCCGATGGCCGACTGTGCCAAGGGCACCCGCATCTTCTGGTCGGTGGCCATCGGCCTGCTCACCCTGTCGATGCTGTTCGCCGGTGCCGGCGGATCCATCACGACGCTGCAGAACGCCACCATCATCATGGGGCTGCCGTTCTCGTTCGTGCTCGCGCTCATCGGCATCGCGCTGCTGCGGTCGGTGCGCAACGAGTCCTACAAGCTCGACAGCTTCCGCACCGCGCTGCCGCATGCCCTCGCGGTCGGGCGCGGGCCAGCCGAACACGGCAGCTGGCGACGCCGGTTGCTGGCCACCATCAGCTATCCCGGCCCCGCGGCCACCCGGCGATTCATGACCAATGCGGTGCTTCCGGCGGTGCGCGAGGTCTGTGCCGAATTCACCGCGGCGGGCGTGGCGGCGACCGTCGACGAATCCGCCCACAACGAGGGCATGCCGACCACCCGCCTGCTGGTCGATCAAGCCAGCGAACCCCGGTTCGAATACTGCGTGTGGCCGGTATCGGCCCCGGCGCCGACCTACGCCGTGCTCGCGCAGCGTTCGCAGGACCGGTATTTCCGCTGCGAGGTCTATCTCGCCGAGGGCTCGCAAGGCTATTCGCTCAACGGCTACACCCGCGAGCAGATCATCGGCGACATTCTCGACCAGTACGAACGCCATCTCGGCTATCTGCATCTGCGGCGCTCGGCGACCGAACACTACGAGCCGAATCCCGGCGACGTCGACACCGACAGCGATCCGGAAGGGAGAACCACCGCATGAGTGAGACCCTCTATATCGACGGCGTCTGGACCGCGGCCGCGTCCGGCGAGACCCGCGAAATCCGTTGCCCGGCCGACAATTCCCTCGTCGGCGTGGTGGCCGAAGCGGGTGCCGCCGACACCGAGGCCGCCATCGCCGCCGCTCGCCGCGCCTTCGACGACGGCCCGTGGCGCCGGACCTCCGCCGGCGAGCGGGGCGATCTGTTGTTGAAGGTCGCCGACGCGATCGACGCCCGGCGCGAGGAATTCGTGCGCGCGGAAACCCTCGACACCGGTAAACGGCCCTACGAATCCGATATCGATATGTCCGATATCGCGCACTGCTTCCGGTATTTCGGGAAGCTGGCCGCCGAGGACGCGGGCCGGGTGGTCGACGCGGGTTCGGCGGATGTCGATTCCCGGATCGTGTACGAGCCGGTCGGGGTGTGCGGGCTCATCACCCCGTGGAATTACCCGCTGCTGCAAGTGTCGTGGAAGGTCGCGCCCGCGCTGGCGGCGGGCAACACCTTCGTATTGAAACCGGCGGAGCTGACGCCCCATACCTCCATCCTGCTGATGCGAGTACTGCACGAACTCGGTGTGCCCGCCGGTGTGGCCAATCTGGTGCTCGGCGCGGGCGCGACCGCCGGTGCGCCGCTGTCCGCGCACCCCGACGTCGACCTGGTCTCGTTCACCGGCGGCCTGACCACCGGCCGGATCATCGCCCGCGAAGCGGCCGCCACGGTCAAGAAGGTGGCCCTCGAACTCGGCGGCAAGAACCCCAATGTGGTCTTCGCCGACGCCTGCGATACCGATGAGCGGCTGGCCGCGGCCGTGGACAACGCACTCAATGCCGCGTTCCTGCATTCTGGCCAGGTGTGTTCGGCCGGTGCGCGGCTGGTGATCGAGGAAGCCGCGCATGATCGTTTCGTCGACGAGCTGGTGCGACGCGCCGAACAGATCCGCGTCGGCCTGCCGTTCCATCCGGAGACCGAGACCGGGCCGTTGATCTCGGCCGCGCACCGCGACAAGGTGCACGGCTATGTCGAGCAGGCCCGCGCCGACGGCGCCGTGATCCGCACCGGCGGCGCCTTCGCCACCGGTGACCGGGGCGCGGGCAACCTCGACGACGGCTACTTCTACCTGCCCACCGTCATCGACCGCGCTACCCGCGAGATGGCCTGCGTGCACGACGAAGGATTCGGGCCCACCGTCACCGTCGAAACGTTCCGGACCGAGGACGAGGCCGTGGCCATCGCCAACGACACCGATTACGGCCTGGCCGGTGCGGTGTGGTCGGCCGATGCCGCGCGGGCCCGGCGCATCGCCGCCCGGCTGCGGCACGGCACCGTGTGGGTCAACGATTTCGGGCCGTATCTGCCGCAGGCGGAATGGGGCGGATTCGGCCGCTCCGGGATCGGGCGGGAGCTGGGACCGTCCGGGCTGCACGAGTATCGCGAGGCCAAGCACGTCTACGAGAACCTGCGGCCGGGTGTGACCGGCTGGTTCGCCGACCGGAAGGGGCAGTAGTGAGCGAATACGATTACCTGGTCATCGGCGGCGGGTCGGCCGGTGCGGCGGTCGCCGCCAGGCTCTCCGAGGATTCGGCGGTGACGGTGTGCCTGCTGGAAGCCGGGCCCAGCGATGTCGGCGATGAGGCGATCCTGCGCCTGGACCGCTGGATGGAACTGCTCGAATCCGGTTACGACTGGGATTATCCGATCGAACCGCAGGAGAACGGCAATTCGTTCATGCGGCATGCGCGGGCGAAGGTGCTGGGCGGCTGTTCCTCGCACAACAGCTGTATCGCGTTCTGGGCGCCGCGCGAGGATCTCGATTCCTGGGAACGTGAGCACGGCTGCACGGGCTGGGGCGCGGATTCGGTGTATCGGCTCTATCGCCGCATCGAGACCAACGACGCACCGGGCGATCATCACGGGCGCAGCGGCCCGGTGCACATCATGACGGTGCCGCCGGAGGATCCGTGCGGCGTGGCGCTGCTGGATGCCTGTGAGGCCGTCGGCATTCCGCGCGCGGAATTCAATTCCGGGAAGACGGTGGTCAACGGCGCCAACTTCTTCCAGATCAACCGCCGCGCCGACGGCACTCGCGCTTCGTCGTCGGTGAGTTACCTGCATCCGGTGCTGGATCGGCCGAATCTCACCATCCGGACCGGTGCGTGGGCGAAGAGGATCGTGCTCGACGGTGGTCGGGCGGTCGCGGTGGATATCACCGACAATGCCTTCGGCCGCACCACCCGCCTCTCGGCGCGCCGAGAGATCATCGTCTGCGCCGGCGCGATCGACTCGCCGAAGCTGCTCATGCTCTCCGGCATCGGCCCGGCGGATCATCTGCGCGCCACCGGCATCGAGGTGCTGGTCGACTCCCCCGGTGTGGGCGCTCATCTGCAGGATCATCCGGAGGGCGTGATCGGTTTCGAGACGACGCGGCCGATGGTGACCCGCTCGACCCAGTGGTGGGAGGCCGGGATCTTCACCACCACCGTCGACGGTTTGGATCGGCCGGATCTGATGATGCATTACGGCAGTGTGCCGTTCGATATGCACACTCTGCGGCAGGGCTATCCCACCGCCGAGAACACCTTCTGCCTCACCCCGAACGTCACCCATGCGCGCTCGCGCGGCACGGTGCGGCTGCGCTCACGCGATTTCCGCGATAAGCCACGGGTGGATCCCCGCTATTTCACCGACGCCGAGGGCCACGATATGCGGGTGATGATCGCGGGTCTGCGGATGGCGCGGGAGATCGCGGCGATGGCACCGCTGGCCGAATGGGTGGCGCGGGAACTGTATCCGGGCCCGGAGACCGATTCCGATGCCGAACTCGCCGACTACATCCGCCGCACGCACAACACGGTGTATCACCCGGTGGGGACGGTGCGGATGGGCGCCGATGACGACCCGTTGAGCCCGCTGGATCCGCAGCTGCGGGTCAAGGGCGTGGACGGATTGCGGGTCGCGGACGCGTCGGTGTTCCCGGCGCATACGACGGTGAATCCGAATATCACCGTGATGCTGGTCGGTGAGCGCTGCGCCGAACTCGTCGCCGCAGCACGTTAGGCGTTCGCTGTGCCGGACGACGAACTGCCCGACGGTGCGATCTATACCGTCGGGCATTCCACGATGCCGATAGCGGAATTCGCCGAGTTGTTGCGCGGCTATGAGATCGCGCAGCTGGTCGATATCCGCACGATTCCGCGGTCGCGGCACAACCCGCAGTTCAACAGCGACGCATTGGCGGAAAGCCTGCCCGGTAACGGGATCGACTACACACATATGGCGGCGCTGGGCGGGCTGCGGCATTCCCGGAAGGACTCGCCGAATACCGGGTGGCGCAACAAGAGTTTCCGTGGCTACGCCGATTACATGCAGACCGCCGAGTTCGCCGCCGCGCTCGACGGACTCATGCGACTGGGCCGCGCGGCACGCACCGCGATCATGTGCGCCGAGGCGGTGCCGTGGCGCTGCCATCGCTCGCTGGTCGCCGACGCACTGCTCGTGCGCGGGGTGCCGGTGGTCGAGATCATGTCGGCGACCAACTGGCGCCCGCATACGCTGACCTCGTTCGCGCGGGTCGACGGGACGCGGCTGACCTATCCGCCGGAGGACCCGGAGGAGGAGGCCCGATCCTGATCCGCCGCCGTGGCCCTACCTGCGCGCGGTCGTGTCGTTCCATTCGAAGCAGCCGGTCGCGTGTCTGGTGGTGGTGGTTCCGCGGCGCAGTTCGGCGCTCACCCGGCCCTGCGCGCCGTTGGTGAAATGGCGTGAGCCGGAGCCTGTTCCATGCCACGGCGGGTCGATCATGACGGTTTTGCGCCGGGTCACGGTGTCGCAGATGATGTCGTAGTCGTAGCCCGGTCCGTGCGGTGCGCCCACCGGGGTGTCGCCCGCGGACTCGGCGCCCTGATAGGCGTAGACGTGCAGGCTGTCGGCTTCGTCGTCGGCGCAGCTGTAGGTGACGGTGACCGCTAGGGTTCCGCCACTGTCGTCGGCGGCATCGGGCGAGTGCACGAAGGTGACCTCGTCGATGGCCAGGACTCCCCCGTATTCCGCGGCGGCCGGGCCGGACCCGGCCGCCGCGGCACCGATCGTTATCGCGATGATGGCGGCGATCCGAGCGATGCCGCGCCAGCCGAACATTGTCATACCCTCCACGAAGTACCAGCGATGTCGCGCGCACCCGAGCGGTGCGAACCTGCTACGACATTCGTCGCCGATACCGTCGTGGATCGGTGCGCGGGCTAACTCCGCCCCAGCATGCGGCTCCACAACGCACCAGGACCCTTGCGACCCTTGGCAACCGGCGCCTGCGGCAACTGTGCCGCGGGCCGCCCAGCGCCGGGTTCGTCGTCGGCACGCGCCACTGCCGCCCACGCCGTGGGCGAGGTCGGCGTATCGGTGAGCGCGGGCAGCACGACCGTCGGTTCGTCATCGAGTTCGGCCCGCAATCGGGTGAAGTACGCATCCAGTGAGCCGTACCGGAGGGTCACTTCGTCAACGAATTCCAGCACAGCCGACCGTGAGCGCATCTGCATCATCGTCCTTCCTCGAAATCCAGTACCGACCTGTCCACCGGACGCCACGCACGATCAATCCCCCAGCAGGGCAAGAGTTCACAGGGATTCACGCGACGCCGGGCTGTGCTCCACGGGGTGCCGAACGACCTCCACCCCCTGCGCCGCACCGCGGCTCGCCTCTACTCTAGCCACATTTCAGCTAATTCGCCGCTGCGGCCCGAGATTGTGAGATCGTTGGTACGACCACCCGACGGGCGGTGCGAACACTCCGGACAAGTGGAGCTACTTTTCTGAAGGAGTAACCATGGTGAGCGCAGGTGGATACGATCCTCGCTTCGGTGCGGCCGCGGGGGTCACTCCCGGCGGACTCGGCAAACGCGCCGCAGCCCGGTTCATCGACTGGATTCTCGCGATGATCGTCGGCGCGATCTTCTTCTGGCTACTGAACAAGGCCTGGGATACCCCCGACTGGGTGTCGATCCTGCCGGGCGCCGGATTCGGGTTCCTGTACTTCCTCGGCTTCGAGGTGGCCACCGGGTCCACCCCGGGTAAGAAGATTCTCGGGCTGCACGTCAACGGGTCCGGGGGCGCGCCCAAGCCGAGCGTCAAGGATTCGGCGCTGCGCAATGCCTACATGCTGCTGAACCTGATTCCGTGCATCGGCCCGATCCTGTGGTTCATCGCCGCGATCGCGATCGCGGTCACGATCAGTTCCAGCCCGACCAAGCAGGGCTGGCACGACCGGCTGGCCGGCACGCAGGTCATCGACGAATAACCACCGCGACCGGATCGCGGCGGGCCGAGCCTGTCGGTGGCGAATGATAGGACATGCCCATGGCATTGAACTGGAAGCTCGTGATCGATAGCCGGGACTCGGCGACGCTGGCCGATTTCTGGGCCGCGGCCCTCGAATACGAGGTCGAAGACCCCACCGTGCTGGTCGAGCAGTTGCTCGCGGCCGGGCAGCTACCGGAAAGCGCGGTGCTCGAGCACGGCGGGCGCAAGACCTTCCGCGGTTACGCCGCGATCCGGCATCCCGATGATCCGTTCGACCCGGCCAGTGGCGTCGGCCGGGGGCGGCGGCTGCTGTTCCAGGACGTCCCCGAAGCCAAGACCGTGAAGAACCGCCTGCACATCGATGTGCACAGCGCACCGGGCGGCCTCGACGAGCTGGTGCGGCGGCTCGAAGACCTCGGCGCGACCCGGGTCGAGGAATTCGACCGCGGGCCGGCCGGGCACTGGTGGGTCATGCGCGATCCGGAGGGCAACGAGTTCTGCGCCGCCTAGTCGCGCGGGCAACCGCCGGATTCGGCCACCGCGAGGTGGCCGAGTGCGCTTATATCGACTGATGGATCTACAGACCATCGCCGACCGGATCGCCATCGGCGATCTGCTCACCCGCTACGCGCACGCCGTCGACACCAAGGACTGGCCGCTGTACCGCACGGTGTTCACCCCCGACGCCCAGATCGACTACACCACCGCAGGCGGCCCCAGCGGCGATCTGGACACGGTGGTGTCACAGCTGTCGGTGGCGCTCGAATTGTTCTCCCGCACCCAGCATTTCGTCTCCAATGTCGACGTCGCGCTCGACGGCGACCAGGCCCGGGTGCGGGCGATGTTCTTCAACCCGATGATCGTCTCGACCGGCAAGCAATTCTTCTGCGGCGGCTGGTACAACCACGACCTCGTCCGCACTCCCGACGGCTGGCGCAGCACCCGCCTGGTGGAGGATTCGGCATGGTTCGAGGGGCTCGAGCAAGCCTTCACCTGAACCCGGTCAACCGGACCGCAAGCGGATATTTTGTAACGTGTTCTTGTTTTGCCGCGGGTGCCGTGTCAGGCTTGGCCGATGGACCTGGTGGCAATCGAAGCCATTCGCGCGCTCAAGTATCGCTACTTCCGCACGCTCGATCTGAAGCTGTGGGACGAGTTCGCCGACACCCTCGCCCACGACGTCGAGGGCCGCTACGGCACCCACGCGCTCGGCGAGCCGCTGGTGCTCACCGGGCGCGAGGCCGTTGTCGGATTCCTGCGCGACAACATGGGCCCCGGCATCGTCACCACGCATGTGGCCAACCACCCGGAAATCCACGTCGACGGCGAGCAGGCCACGGGCAGCTGGTTGTTCGAAGACACCGTCATCGCCACCGACTACGGGGTGCTCATCCGCGGCTCCGGCTATTACTCCGACCGCTATCGCCGCGATCCCGACGGCGTCTGGCGCATCACCGCCACCGGATACGTCCGCATCTACGAATCCTCGCAATCGCTGGCCGACACACCCAGTCACCGGCTGCTGTCGAATATGTGGGCGCCCTCGGCGTGAACCACGGCCGGGCGTCGTCGGGTCCACCGCATGCCCTGATCGGCGGGCTATTCTCGAGTCAGACCCCGCACGCGGGGGCGCCCCTGGTTCGCGACGAATCGAGGCCACGATGGCCGACCTGCCGCCGACCCAGCGCAGCGCAGCTGCCGGGATCATCGCGGAACTGAATACCGAAGGCTTCGAGCAGGCCGAAGAGATCGGGCGTGGCGGCTTCGGCGTCGTCTACCGGTGCGCCCAGCCCGATCTGAACCGGATCGTCGCGCTGAAGGTGCTCACCTCGGATCTGGCCGCGGAGAACCTGCAACGATTCCTGCGCGAACAACGCGCGATGGGGCAGCTGTCGGGCCATCCGCACATCGTCGACGTCTTCCAGGTCGGCACCACCACCGGCGGCCACCCGTACCTGGTGATGCCCTATCACGCGCACGGATCGCTGGAACGACGCATCCGCGACACCGGTCCGCTCGACTGGACCGAGACCCTGACCCTCGGAGTCAAGATCGCCGGCGCACTGGAGGCGGCGCACCGCGTCGGTACCCTGCACCGGGATGTGAAGCCGGGCAATATCCTGCTCACCGACTACGGCGAGCCGCAGCTGTCGGATTTCGGCATCGCGCGACCGGCCGGTGACTTCCAGACCGCGGCCGGGATCATCACCGGCTCACCCGCCTTCACCGCACCGGAGGTCCTGGAAGGCGAGACACCGACGGTCGCCTCCGACATCTACGGCCTCGGCGCCACCTTGTTCTGTGCCCTGACCGGCCACGTGGCCTATGAGCGCCGCGAGGGTGAGCAGGTGCTGGCGCATTTCCTGCGGGTGGCGGCGCAGCCGGTCCCGGATCTGCGGCATGAGGGCGTCCCCGACGACGTGAGCGCCGCCATCGAACAGGCCATGGCGCGGACTCCGGGCGAACGCTTCGAGTCCGCCGCCGCCTTCGGCGAACACCTGCGCGCGATCCAGCGCCGCCACGACCTGCCCGTCGACGAACTGGCCCTGCCGCCCGCCGCCGCACCGCGCATCGCGACGGCGCCCACCCCGCATCCGCGTGGACGCAGCACCGCTCCCCCGACCCCGGCCACCAAGTACCGGCCGCCGGCCTCGGCGCGCTCGCCCGTCATCCGCAAACGACTCCTGGACCGGCTGCGGTCGGGAGCGGGCAAGCGGCTGACGCTGATCCATGCGCCCAGCGGTTTCGGCAAGACCATGCTGGCCGCGCGGTGGCGCGACGAGCTGTGCGAGGCCGGCGGTGCGGTCGCCTGGCTCACCGTCGACAGCGACGACGACAATGTGGCCTGGTTCCTGGAACATCTCGTCGAAGCGGTACGCCTGCCGAGGCCCGCGCTCGCCGCCGGCCTGGAGCAGCTGCTCGGGCAGTATCCCGAGGACCCGGCCCGCCACGTGCTCACCGCGCTGATCGATCACCTGCACGGCGCCGACGATCAGCTGACGCTGGTCCTCGACGATTGGCAGCGCGTCACCGGCACCGAATCGGTGGCCGCGCTGCGCTTCCTGCTCGAGCACGGCTGCCATCACCTGCCGCTGGTGCTCACCAGCACCTCGACCGCCGACCTGCCGCTGAGCCGGCTGCGGCTCAGCGGCGAACTCGTCGAGATCGATACCGAGGCTTTGCGTTTCGACGCCGACGAAGTGCGGACGCTGCTGGCCGAGGCCGGCTGCCTGCGTCCGGCGGTCGATATCGACGGTCTGACCCAGACCACCGACGGGTGGGCGGTCGCGCTGCAACTGGCCGTGCTGTCATTGCGCGCCGGCGAGGATCCCGCCCAGCTGCTCACCGCACTGTCCGAGCACGCCGATATCGGCGACTATCTCGCCGAGAACGTCCTCGACGGACTCGATCAGAGCACCGTCGAATTCCTGACCACCACCTCGGTCTGCGATCGCCTGTGTGGCGGGCTGGCCACCGCGCTCACCGGGTCCGAGCACGCGGCGGCGATTCTCGACGACATCGAACATCGCGGGCTGTTCCTGGAACGGGTGGGCCCGGATCGCCAGTGGTATCGCTATCACGCACTCTTCGCCGGATATCTGCGCCGCCGCCTCGAGCGCGATCGCCCGCCGGGCGAGATCGATGCGCTGCATCTGCGCGCGGCGGCCTGGTTCGCCCGCCACGATCTGCTCAACGAGGCCGTCGATCACGCCCTGGCCGCCGGCGATCCCGAGCACGCGGTGGACCTGGTCGAAGAAGGTGCCACCCATCTGCTCGAGCACGCCAAGATGACCACGATGCTCGGCATTCTGGCCAAGCTGCCCGCGTCGGCGATCCTGGCACGGCCGCGGATCCAGCTGTGGATCGCCTGGGTGAATCTGGTGCTGCGCCGCCCGAGTACTCCGGCCGAGGTCGCGCTCGCGCGCTTCGCCGCTGCCCTCGAGCAGATGCCGTCGAGTGCGGATGAGATCGTCGACCTGCGCGCCGAGGCCGCCGTGATCGACAGTGTGGCCGAGGTGTTCAACGACCGCATCGACAGGATCGACGGGTTGCTGGCCGAGGTGCTGTCGCGGCCCGGCGACTTCCCGCCCCGGGTCGCGGGGGTAGCGGGCAATATCGACTCCTTCGGAGCGATCTACCGTTTCGATTTCGACGCGGCACGGCGCCGACAGCAGTGGGTCACCCCGTATCACGAGGCGACGGGCCCGTTCGTGCGCGTCTACGGTCGCTGCGCCACCGGCATCGCCGCGCGCGAGCAGCTCGATATTCCCGCCGCGTACGCGGCCTTCGATGCCGCCTTCGAGCTGGCGACCGAGACGATGGGCGTGCGCTCGCATGCGGCGCGGATCGCCGGTGCGTTGCTCAGCGAGCTGCGCTATTACAGCGGCGACCTCGACGGCGCGTTGCGGCTGCTGCCCGATTACCGCGAGTTGGCGGCCGAGGGCGGCGGTCTGGTCGATGTGATGATCGCGACCTATGCCACCGCGGCCCGGATCGAAGCGGCACACGGCGATCGCGACGCCGCCACCGCGCGGCTGGCCGAGGGCATGCGCCAGGCCGAGCAGCTCGGGCTGGCACGGTTGGCGGCGCGGCTGCGCACTGAGCGCATCCGGCTGGGGCTCGGTGTTTCGGAGGCCGTGGCGCAGCAGCTGCTGCGGCCGCGATCCCTGCACTGCGCCGACGGAATCGCCACCATCACAGCCGAACTCGACGAAGACTCCGCGATCCGGTTACTGCTGCTGCGGCACCGCGACGAGGAGGCCTGTGCGCGGGCGCTGGCGCTGGCCGCCGCCATCGATCCGGATCGCCGCCCGCTGGCCGCACTGGGCGCGACGTTACTGCTGAGCGCCGTCCTGCGGCTGACAGGCCGGGCCGGCGAAGCCGAGCAGCTCGGCGCCCCCGCGGCCGCGCGCTGTCGCGAGAGCGGACTGCCGCAATTCCTGCTCGACGCGACAACGGTCGCGCCGCCGTCATCGGGATGATCGGCTCGTCTCGTCGGCGGTGTCCGGGTAGACGGGTAGCTCGTCATCCCAGGGCTGGCGGGTCACCATGTCCTCGACCCGCACTGTGCCCCGCTCGAATTCGCCGGTCGCGGCGTCGACGAGGCGGTAGCGCTGGGTCTGGGTGTGGATGGGCTGGGCGTCGAGCAGCACCACCCGCACCTCGCCGGGTTCGAAGCCGCAGCGCTGGTGCAGCGCCTCGATCAATTGCTCGTTGTGCAGGTGACCGTCGCCGAAGTTCCAGCCCAGGGCGGTGGAGCAGATGCGTTCGCCGTCGGTGATGGTGTATTCGGCTTCGTCGTTGCCGGTCATGGCGCGGTGGGCCAAGGTGAACAGCGCCCGCCCATGGGTGTTGAACGAGCGGAAGGCATAGCCGAGGTAGAGCGGGATCTGGGCGGCTTCCTTACTGCCGTAATAGCGTTCGAGCTGCGCGGCGGGCATGGCCGCGACCGCGATGATGCCGGCCCGGATCTTCGCATCCGCCGAGGGTTTGATGCACCACAGCGTGGTGTCCCAGTTGCCGGCGTAGTAGCGCATGCCCGGCAGGAACGAGATCTTGGCGGGAAACAGGTTGCCCGCGATGACGATCCCTATCAGCACCGCGAACACCAGCGCCAGCAACGCCGGGGAATCCACTTGGGCCAGACCGAGATCGGCGTGCCCGACGAACATGGTGAGCACACCGAAGATCATGAAGACATTCCACTCGAGCGGCACGCCCATCGGGATCGCCACGAGAATCGTGAGGTGGAAGCAGATCATCGCGATGGCGGCGATCGCGGTGGGCCAGCCGCCATGGCTGAAAAACAACACCAGCGGCACCAACAGTTCCACCGCGGTCCCGCCGTGCGCGAGCACGCGCGAGGGCCGGCCGGGGCGCAGGTCGTCGGGGAAACGTTCGAAGAACATCCGCTTGACGGCCTTGGGCCGCAGCACCGGATTGTTCGACATCATCGTGGAGACCACGAACGGAAAGTGCTTGTTCAGCTTGGAGATCGCGGCACCTAGCCAGATCACGACGAAGACGATCTTCGCCGCGACGATCATATCGACGCCGCTGAACAGGAACACGACCGTGAACGATCCATACACCTCACCGCGCGCGGCGAGGAAGATGACCTTGTCCCGCAACCCGAGCACGCCCAGTACCGCGAGAATCGCCACGATCTGCCAGGTCGGCAGCACACCGACGGTGGTGTCGAGCTCCGGGATCGGCCCGGTGCCATCGGAGAACAAGGCCACCAGCAGCAGGATCAGTAGCGCACCGTAGAGCAGGGCGTCGACGGGCGTGCGCGCGGTGCCTGCGGTCAGCGGCACCCGTCCCGGCCAGGGTGGCAGCCGGATGGTGCCGGGGCGCAACCAGTACAGGATCGAGCCCATCGGCGGGAAGAACCGATTGTTGAGCGGCCCGAAGCCGCAGCCCAGTCCGACCACCTCGAACAGCATGGTGAACAGGACGACCTTCTGGAACACGATGGGCTCGGTCCACCACGTTCCCACCGCGGTGAAGCCGTCGATTCCGCTGGTGCTCAGCACGATCAGCCAGGCGGCGAGAATGTAGAGCGCGATCTTCACGACGTAGAACAGGTGCAGCGCCACCGGCGTACCGAACCCCACCTCCGCCCAGTGCCGGGCCATCGGCCGGATCTTCTCCGACCGGGTGCCCTTGCTCCATTCGGCGTAATCGACCACTGGGAGGTTGGGACGAAGAAACCCCATCACACGATCCGTTCCGTCGCCAGAATAAGAACGTGTTCTACTTTAGCGGCGCTCCCGGGGGATGTACGCCGAATCCGGCAGACGCCCCGGGGGCCGGACTGGCTACCTGCGCGCGGCCTGGGAAATGGCAAGCCCTCGCACACCGGGTTCGGGTGTGCGAGGGCTTGCCGATGAAACCGGTGGGTCAGCTCTTCACCAGCTCCAGTTCCGGAGCTTGCGGCGCTTGCGGGTCGTCGGACCGGTCCGGTTCCTCCGCCGTGCTCGCCCGATTCGGCAGCAGCACCGCCACCACGATGACGATCACGGCCAGGGCAGCCGAGACTCCGAAGGCCAGCTTCATGCCGTCCAGATGCGCGGTCGTGGCGTCCACACCCTCGTCGATCAGCGAGGTGCTGCGGGTGGACATCACGGTCACCACCAGCGCCGTGCCGAGCGCGGCGGCCACCTGCTGAAGGGTGCCGAGCATGGAGCTGCCGTGCGAGTACAAATGCTGCGGCAGCGCACCGAGGCCGAGGGTGAACACCGGGGTGAACGCCGCGGCCAGCGACACCATCAGCAGGATATGCAGGGCCAGCAGCTGCCAGTACGGCGTGCTCATCGAGATCAGGGTGAACCCGGCCAGCGAGACGGTGACGCCGATCGCCGCGGGAATCACCAGCACCCGCCCGCCGAAGCGGTCGAACAGCCGGCCGATGGTCGGTCCCAGCAGACCCATCGCCATGCCGCCCGGCATGACCAGCAGTCCGGTGCTCAGCGGGCTCAGCCCACGCAGATTCTGCAGATAGAGCGGCAGCAGGATCATCGAGCCGAGCATGGCCAGGAAGGCGATCGACATGAAGATCAGCGCCTTCGTGTAGGTGCCCGAGGCCAGGATGCGCAGATCCAGCAGCGGGGTCCCGGTGCGCTGGAGCCGCAGCTGACGCCAGGCGAACACCCCGATCAGCGCGATACCGGCGGCCACGATCAGCGCCGGGGTGGTGACGCTACCGGTTTCGAAACGACTCAGGCCGTACACCAGGCTGCCGAAGCCGAGCGCCGCGAACACCACACTGGACCAGTCGATGGCCCCGGCTTCGGGCTCGCCGACGTTCTCCAGCCGCCGCAGCCCCAGCCAGGTGACCAGGCCGGCGATGGGCAGCACCAGCACGAACAGCCAGCGCCAGGAACCGACCTGCAACACCAGGCCCGACAGCACCGGGCCCATGGCGGGCGCGACCGAAATGGCCAGGGTGACATTGCCCATGACGCGGCCGCGGTCACGTTCGGGCACGACCGTCATCAAGGTGGTCATCAGCAGCGGCATCATCACTGCGGTGCCGCCGGCCTGGATGACGCGCCCGATCAGCAGGACCGGGAACGACGGCGCGATTGCCGACAGCGCGGTACCGGCGAGGAAGACTCCCATCGCGAGGGCGTAGGCGCGGCGGGTGGTGACGCGTTGCAGGAACCAGCCGGTGACCGGGATGACCGCGGCCATGGTGAGCATGAAGGCGGTGGAGACCCACTGCGCGGAGCGTTCGGTGATCTCGAGATCGGTCATCAGGCGCGGGATCGCGTTGATCATGATGGTCTCGTTCAAGATCACCACGAAGGTCGCGAGCACCAGCAGCCGGATCACCGTCGGAGTCCGCTGCCCTCCCGTCCGGCGTTCGGTCACTGCGTTGGGCATCGGGGTACCTCCGGTAATCGTGAGCATGGTGTCGGGTGGCCGATGGCAGGTCATCGTCGACCTCGCGCGGCCACACCTGATCAGACGGGAACCGCCGGATGGATTCATCGGTCGCACGCCGATCCGCCTCCGGCGGCGCCCCTCGTTGGCGTCGCCGAGCCGTTATCGGGCTCGAAGAACAGCAAACAAGCTAAACCACACTCGAGGTCAAGTCATCCCATTTATTTCTGGGTCATCGCCGTGACACGTCGGCTCAGGGCGCGCGCCGGGGATGATCCGCCGGCGAGGTAGGCGCCCACCGCGACGAGCAGCGCGAGGACGAAAACGGTCCACACCCTCTGCCACAGCGGCGCGGTGAGGGCGTCGAAGATCGCCGCGGCAGCCTCGGGTGAGCGCAGGGCCGGCCCGCGATGGTCGAGGTAGTAGGCCCGGGCGAGCCGGGTGGCGAGTGCGAGCAAGGCCATGGACGCGGTGCCGACCAGGCCAAGCGCGACAATCGCGCGGAGCCGGGAACTCTTGGGCGCGAGGGCGATTGCCGCGGCGGCGGACAGCAGGGTCAGCCACGGCAGGATCGCGGCGGCGCGGTCGAGCGCGTCGACGGCGCGACGAGCCTTGGCCAGTTCGGCCGACTGCATGAGCACGAACTGCGCCTGCACCCGCGGCACCCGGTCGGCGAACACGAAGCCCCGTTCCAGCAGCCGGGCCTTGGCCCGGTCGATGATCGGCGCCAGTGACACGCTGATCGTTCCGGTGTCGTCGATCTCGACGGCGCCGGAGCGGGTCTGGCCGGTCAGCACCGCGACCACCTGGCCGTGCGCGGCGCGGTTCGCCCCGGCCCACAGGTCCTCGAATTCCTCGGATTCGATCAACGTGGTGACGGTCTCGTGCACGAAATCCGTGGCCTGATCGGCCAGGACCGGACTCAGACCGGCGATGACCCGCTCGCGCCGCTGCCCCTCACCGGCCACCTCCGTCAGTGCCTGCGCCACGATCGACTCGAGATCGATGCGGGTGACGATCTCGTCGGTGACCCGGTCGGCGAGCGCGGCCCGCACCGCCGGATCGGCGGCCACGGGTGCGACGGTGTCCACATAGCCGTCGGTATCGAGCAGGGTGCTGTGCGCGGTGCGCGCCAGGACCGAGGCCCCGGCCAGCACGCCGGTCACGATCAGCAGCACCACCACCGCGGTCCAGCGCAGCCGGCGCGGCCATGGGCTCGGGCGAACCGGCCTGTCCGGCTCGGCCGTCGGGTGCTCGGCGTCGGCCTTCTCATCCATGCCACGTCCTCGCTGTTCGCGGATGCGCCGGTGGCAGCGCACCGGTCGTGCTCATTGTGGACGCCTCGGGGGCGCGGTGCGCTCGGGACACCCCGGTCGATGCCGCATGGCCGGCTCCGCCTCAGGTTTCGGCGCCCGGCTCGATCGGGATGCCGAGGATGTCGAGGAAGGCGCCGGCCGCCGGGGTGCGGGTGGTCCGGCTCCAGATGACGTACTCGACGCGGGTGGGCGCATCGGTGACCTCGACGGTGACGACGCCGCTGAGCTGCGGCACCCACAGTGCGGGCAGCATGGCGATGCACAGATCCTGGCCGACGAGGCGGGCGATGTACTCGGCGGAACTGACCTCGAAGGCGACATCGCGGTCCAGGCCGGCGGCCGCGAACGCCAGGTCCGATTGCGCGCGTCCGGCGGTGCCGGGTGGCAGGTCGACGAAGACCTCCGACACCAGTCGGCGCAGGTCGACCGGGCCGCTGCCGGCGAGGGGATGCTCCGGCGCGACGACGGCCACGAGCCGGTCACGGGCCAGTTCGTGAGCGGCGACGCCCTGTGGCTGGGTGGTGGGTGGCAGTCCGAGGAACGCCACGTCGAGTGCGCCCTGTTCGACCCGTTCGGCCAGGCCCTCACTCGCGCCCACGCGCAGACTGATCCGGACGTGGGGGTAGCGGCGCCGGAATTCGCGCAGCGCGGCGGGCACGTCGACCGCCGCGACTGACGGGATCAGGCCGACGGCCAGCCGGCCGCGGATCTCACCGACGGCCGCGGCGACCTCGGCGGCCGCGCGTTCGGCGGCGTCGAGGCACTGCCGGGCGGCAGGCAGGAACGCCTCTCCTGCCGGGGTCAACCGCACCCGGCGACTGGTGCGTTCGAACAGCCGCGCACCGAGTTCGCGTTCCAGGCGGGCGATCTGGTGGCTGAGGGCGGACTGGACGACCAGGCAGCGTTCGGCGGCGCGGGTGAAGCTGTTGGTCTCGGCGACGGCCAGCACATACCGCAGTTGTTGCAGCTCCATCTATCCATCGTGAATCACGATCGTTGCGGTGACAAACATGTGTTGGATTCATTGATCGATCCCGGGTGAGATGGAGAGCATGAAAACTTCAGCCGCGGAACTGGTTTCCGCTGGGCCCACCGCGGCGCCGGGTTACGGGAATCTGCCGCTCACCGCATTGACCACACTCACGCCCATCACCTGGGGCACCACCTACGTCGTCACCACCGAACTGCTGCCGCCGGGGCACCCGGTGTTCGCCGGCCTACTGCGCGCGCTGCCGGCCGGGCTGATCGCGCTGGCATTCACCCGGATGCTGCCGCGCGGTGCCTGGTGGTGGAAGGCGGCCGCGCTCGGCGTGCTCTACATCGGGTTGCCGTTCCCGCTGCTGTTCCTGTCGGCCGAACATCTGCCCGGCGGTGTCGCGGCGACCCTGGCGGCTGCGCAGCCGTTGGCGGTCGCGGTGCTGGCTGTGCCGGTGCTGCGCGAGCGCCTGTCGATGTGGCGGGTGGGATGGGGATTGATCGGCGTCGTCGGCGTCGGCCTGGTGGTACTCGGCCCGAATGCCGGCCTCGACGGTGTGGGCGTGGTGGCGGGTGTCGGGAGCGCGGCGTCGATGGCGCTGGCGCTGACGCTCACCAAACGCTGGGGCCGTCCGCCCGAGGCCGGGCCCACCACCTTCGCGGGCTGGCTGCTGACCGCCGGCGGACTGTTCCTGTTGCCGCTGACTTTCCTGCTCGAGGGCGCACCGCCCGCGATCGATACGCAGGCGGGCCTCGGCTACCTCTGGATGGGACTGGTGGGCGGGCTGTTCGCCTATGTCGTGTGGTTCCGCGGGATCGCCGCCCTGCCCGTCGCCTCGGTCGCGGTGCTGGTGCTGTTGTCGCCGCTGGTCGCCGCGATTCTCGGGGCCGTACTGCTCGGTCAGACGCTCGGCCCGATCCAGCTCACCGGCTTCGCGCTCGCGCTGGCCGCGATCGTCGCGGGCCAGCTGCCCGCCCCCGCTCACGATGTGTCACCTCTGACTCCGAAAGGAACTGCTCGATGAAGATCACCGTTGTGGGAGCCGCGGGAATGGTCGGCTCCCGGGTCGTCGGAGAAGCCGCGCGCCGCGGCCATGACGTCGTCGCCGTCTTCCGGACAGCGCGGCAGGTCACGCTGCCACCCGGCGCGGTGGCCGCCGTAGGCGATGCGGGCGATCCCGAGCAGATGAGTGCGTTCTTCGTCGGGGCCGATGCCGTCGTGGCCGCGACCCGTCCGGCTCCCGGCCACGAGCACACCGTCACCGCGGCGACGACCGCACTGCTCGAGGCGGCCGCTCGGGCCGGCGTCCGGATCCTGGTCGTCGGCGGCGCCGCACCCCTGCGGGTTCCCGGCCAGCCGGATCGGCTCGTGCTCGATCACCCCGGCTACGTGCCCACCCACATTCGCCCCATCGCCGCGTCCAGCGTCGCGCAGTTGGCGGCGTGCCGCGAGCATCGGGCGGACTGGACCTATCTGAGTCCGCCCGCGCTGCTGGAACCGGGTGCGCGGACCGGGAAGTATCGCCGGGGAACCACCACCCTGCTCACCGATCCCGAGGGCGCGTCCCGGATCTCGGCGGAGGATTTCGCCGTCGCGGTCGTGGATGAACTCGAAAGGCCCAGCAATAGCAAGCATTTCACGGTCGCCTCTTAGCGGCGTCCGGCCGACCACGGAGAATCGCAATGAACAGGGTCGCCTACACATCGTTCGCGTCGGTCTGCCTGGCGGTGTCGGCACTGCTGCCCGCGCAGGCGTCCGCGCGGCCTCCGGAGGTCCCCACCGTGATCGCCCTGCCGGCCGGGTTCCAACCCGAAGGGATCGCGATCGGCGCGCTGCCACTGGCCTACTTCGGATCTCGCGGCGACGGTTCGCTCTACCGAGCCGACCTGACGACCGGGCGGGGCAGGATCTTCAGCCCCGGACCGGGGACACCGGCGCTGGGCCTGGCGCTCGACGCGCGGGGCCGGCTGTTCGTCGCGGGTGGCACCGCGGGCACGGCCCGGGTGATCGCTGCCGAGACCGGTGCGGAACTGGCGACCTACCGGCTCGGCACCGCGCCCGACACGTTCGTCAACGACGTCACCCTCACGCCGACCGGCGCCTGGTTCACCGATTCCCGGACGCCGGTGCTGTACCACTTGCCGATCGGCCCCGACGGTGCGCTACCTGACCAGGATTCGCTGGTCAGGCTCCCGCTGACCGGTGACATCCAGTACGTGAACGGGGCGATCAACGCCAATGGCATCGTGCGCACGCCCGATGGTGCGGCGCTGATCATCGTGCAGTCGGCTACCGGGCAGCTGTTCCGCGTCGATCCGGCTTCGGGCCGCACCACGCGGATCGATCTGGGCGCTGAGGATGTTCGGAGCGGAGATGGCTTGCTGTGGCATGACGGCGACTTGCTCGTGGTGCAGAACCGGCTGAACATGGTCGCGGCGGTCAGACTGGACGAGGCCGCGAGGACCGGCCGGATCGAGCGCCGTATCCGCGATGAGCGCTGGGATGTACCCACGACCATCGCGGCTTTCGGTGACCGGCTGTATCTGCCGAACGCGCGGTTCACCACGCCGCCGACAGCGACGACCCCGTACAACGCCGTTGCTGTCGAGCAGCCGCGGTAACCGCATCGATGGTTGCCTCCCCCCTCTCCACATTGCGACACTGACCTCGGCGAACCCTGCACCCCGACGATCGCAGGAGGGCTCATGGCGGACACCAGCGACAACGCCGTCCCGGAGGCCTGGACGACGCTCAGCCCGCTGATGGATCTGGCGACGCCGATGGCGTTGCGGGTCGCGGCGACGCTGCGCCTGGCCGACTTCGTGGCGGACGGGCCGCTGCCGGTCGAGGAGCTGGCCCGGCGTTCGGACACCGACGCCGACGCCCTCGGCAGGCTGCTACGGCACCTGGTCTGCCACGGCGTGTTCACCGAGCCCGCGCCGGGCACCTTCGCCACCAACGACGTCGCCGCACTGCTGCGTTCGGATCATCCGACCCGGATGCGCGGCTATCTGGATCTGGACGGGTTCTTCGGGCGGATGGACCTGGTGTTCACCGCGCTGCTGCATACCGTCCGCACCGGAAAACCCGTGTGGGAGAAGGTGTTCGGTGCACCGTTCTGGGAGTACCTGGACAACGACCCGGCGATGAGCGCGGCGTTCGACGAGGCGATGGCGACCGGCGTCACGCGGCTCGGCGAGGAGGCCGACGACTTCGACTGGGCCGGCGCCCGGCATGTCGTGGACGTCGGCGGCGGCACCGGGTCCTTCCTGGCTCAGGTGCTCGAAACGCATCCCGGTATCCATGGCACACTCATCGACCTGCCCGAGACCGTCGAACGCGGCAGGCAACTGCTGACCGCTCGCGGCCTGGACGAGCGTTGCGATTTCGTCGGGCAGAGTTTCTTCGACCCGCTGCCGGCCGGCGGCGACGTCTACGTGCTGTGCCGGGTGATCCACGACTGGGACGACGAGCAGGCAGTGGCCATCCTGCGCCGGTGCGCGCAGGCCGCCGGGCGCGACGGCCGGGTTGTGCTCATCGAGGGCTATGACTCCACCCGCGATCCGGCCGCGTTCGCGGAAATGAATCTGCGCATGCTGGCGATCTCCGGCGGCCGCGAACGCAGCATCGAGGACTACACCGCGCTGGCGGCCACGGCCGGGCTCGCCGTGGCGGGCGTGCACCCGACCCGGCAGGGCCATCTCGCCATCGAATGCGTGGCCGCGTAGGACCGGGCCTATGAGCCTGCGCTGACGCGCGCCGGTTCCACCCGGAAGACCGGGCAACGCGGCGCGGCCGCGGCGAACGCGTCGGGGTCCGCCGATGCGACCGCTCCCGAATTCAGCATGAAACGCACGCCGTGCGGCACCTTCTGCGGGAAGGCCCGCAGGATCGGCTCGCGCTCGGGCACCGGCAGCTCGGTCAGCGAAACCCGTTGTTTGCGGCGGCCTTTGGCGAGCACACCCCAGCCGGCCGCGCGGGCGTTGCGCACCCAATCGGCGTCGTCGAATCCGCCGACGACGTAGGTGATGCCGTCGACGGTCAGCGGCGAGACCGGTGTGGTGCGCAGGGTTCCGGTTTTGCGGCCGGGCACCGACAGCACCCGCATGGTGCCGAGGGCCAGGCCGAGGGCTTGGAGGGCGATCACCACCCGGTTGAACGGCTTGAGGCGGCGCCGCATCCGATCGTTGTCACTGGTCATGGTTCTACTCCTGGTTACTTGCGGCGGGAAATTCGTTGTTCGGCCAGGCCATTCCGTGGTCGATGTCGCGGGCGACACCGTCGAGCCAGTCGATCTCGGCGGCGCGCTGATGCTGGAGGAACTCCGCCTCCAGCAGCACCGCGCGCGGGATTCCGTCGGCGTGTTGGGCCACCATCCGGGCCGTGTCGGCGTGGTCTTCGCGTAAGCGTTCGGCCCGCAGGCGCAACATCCGGGCGGCCGATTCCCGATCGAGGGCGGGCAGATGCGCCAGCGCGGCGACGAAACGCGGGTATTCGTTCACCGGTTCGGTGAGCATCTCCTCCAGTAGTTCGCGCAGCAGCACGCGGCCGGTCTCGGTGATCTCGTAGACGGTGCGCTCGGGTCGCGCACCGGCGCGCGCCGTACCCACCTGCCGCACCAGTTCCGCGCGTTCGAGCCGCCCGATCGCGTCGTAGAGCGATCCGCCGCGCAGCTTCACCACGTCCTCGACGTGCCGCTCACGCAGGGCCACCTTCATCTCGTACGGATGGCGCGGACGCTCGGCCAGCAAGGTCAGTACCGCCAGCGTCAGGGGCGTTCGCAGCGCACGCATTCTCGGGGCCGCCTCCGCTTAGTCGAATTCGTTTAGTCGAACTCGACTATACCGCGATTCCCGGAGCGCGGCTCGCCGGAGGCATCAGGCCCGGCCGCCGTCGTTCCAGCGGGTCGACGAAGCCATTCCGCACGCTGCCCGACCAGCCGAGATCCACCGGCGGACGCACGCGCAACCAGCCACCAGCGACGGCAAAACTGAAACACGTTCTTGCTGGAGTCCATGCCATTGGCTAATATTCCGAACACCTGTCCAGACACTCAGGAACGCTGGACGCTCGACCCCGCGCCTGCCGGGTGGCGGAACCCCGCGCCGGGGCCGACAGCACCCGGCGGACCGAAGGAGTGCACATATGACCGGCTCTGGTTCCCTCGGCGACGCCTTGCGTTTCGGCATCGTGTTGTTCACCAGCGACCGCGGCATCACCCCCGCCGCCGCGGCCAAGGCGGCCGAGGCCACCGGCTTCCACTCCTTCTACGTGCCCGAGCACACCCACATCCCGGTCAAGCGCGAGGCCGCGCACCCGCAGACCGGCGACGAATCCCTGCCCGACGACCGCTATATGCGCACCCTCGACCCCTGGGTGGCGCTGGCAACGGCCGCGGCGGTGACCGAACGGATCGAACTGTCCACCGCGGTCGCGCTACCGGTCGAGCACGATCCGATCACCCTCGCCAAGACCATCGCCTCGCTCGATCACCTGTCCGGCGGGCGGGTGGTGCTCGGCGCCGGATTCGGCTGGAACACCGATGAACTCGCCGATCATCACGTCCCGCCGAACAAGCGGCGCACCGTGCTACGCGAATACCTCGAGGCCATGCGGGCGCTGTGGTCGCAGGAGGAGGCCGAATACCACGGTGATTTCGTCGATTTCGGGGCGAGCTGGGCCTGGCCGAAACCGGTGCGCGGTTCGGTGCCGGTGCTCATCGGCGCGGCGGGCACGGAAAAGACCTTCCGCTGGATCGCCGCTTCGGCCGACGGCTGGATCACCACACCCGGCGAAACCGATATCTCCGAACGACTGGCGTTGCTGCGCAAGATCTGGACCGACGCCGGCCGTCCCGGTAACCCGCGGGTGGTGGCCCTCGATATCAAGCCCGATGCCGAGCGGCTGGCCGAATGGGCCGAAGGCGGCGTGACCGATGTGCTCTACGGGCTGCCCGACAAGCCGGAGGCGGACGTGGTGGCCTACCTGGAACGCCTGTCGGACAAGCTCTCTCGCATCGTCGCCCCGGCCGGGAGCTGAGATTACGACTTGACGGGGATGCGCAGCGCGTTGACCCACAGGCGCGTCGCGGTGAAGGTGAGCTCGTCCATCGACACCGCGGCGTCGTCGCCGGCCATGGTGACGAAGTGCCCGAACGCGAGCCTGCTGACCATGCCCGACAGCGCGCGGGAGGCGAGCAACGGGTCGAGGCCGGGGTCGGCGAGCCCGCGTCGCTGGAGATCGGCGATGCTGCGGGCATTGCGCTGGATGAACGCGTCGGCGCGGCGCTGACGCAGTTCGGCGAATTCGGAATCGATGCCCGCGACCTGTTCCAGCAGCGCCATCAGCTTGGCATTGCGCTGATAGGCCTCGAAGTAGGCACGGTTGCTGGCCTCGACGATGGCGGCGGGGTCGTCGTCCTCCGGGACATGGGGCATGCCCGGATGCATCATGTCTTTCTGGGCCACCTCGAGCACCGCCGCGAAGATCTCTTCTTTGCTCGCGAAATAGGTGTAGAAGGTGCCGGAGGAGCAGTTGGCGGTCTGGGTGATGTCGATCAGCCGGGTGTCGAGGTAACCACGGCGTTCGAACACCTCCCGCGCGGCCGCGACCAGCGCCGCCCGGGTGCGCAGGCCGCGCTGGGTGGTGGGCAGCTCACGCAGCAGGGAGGTATTCGCCATCGACGGCGCGTCGGCGCCATCGGTATCGGTCAGCGGCTCTCCCATGCAGCATTTATACCGCCCGGCCCGGCCGAAGCGGAATTCCGGACCGGGCGGCACCTCAGCCGCGGTTGTTCATGATCGCCGCGTACACCCGATAGTTGCCCACCAGCGGCACGAGCTCGAGCAGTTGTTTCACCGAGAAGTGGTTACGCAGTTCGGCCCAGGTGGCGTCGCTGATGAAGTACTCGGTATCGAGTTCGTCGACCGCGCGCATCAGCGCGGCCTGCGCCGGGCTCGCCGCGGGTGCCTCCGGGCCCGCCGCGACGACGGCCGCCACCTCCGGATAGGCGGCCGACCGCATGGACCATTCGCCGGCCGGCCCGACCCGCCACAGCATGCGCAGGATCGCCAGCTCCCGCTCGGCGGCCGCGAGTTTCATCCGCCGTGCCGCCATCGCGTCGATGCGGCGCACGATCGCGGCCGACCACGGATGATTCAGCGCGAACTCCGCCGTGATCGCCGGATCGTGCGGCACCCAGATGTGCGGACGCGACGGCGGCTCGGTGGTGATCTCGGCCGGGGACGGCGCCAGCGGCCGGTCCTTGCGCGGACGCCGCGGACGGGCCGGCGCGCGGCGAGCGGCGCGCGGCTCGAAATCGAACAGCTCCCCCGGCGGGCAGAAGTTGTTCACCATGGCCAGCACCTCGTACATCGCGCCGACCGAATACAGCTCGCGGTACTGGCGCGGCGACAGATACCGCAGCAGCCGCTGCTTGGTGGCCTCGGTGACGAGCTGGTCCTCGTGCAGTTCGTCGACCGCGGTGAGGATCGCGGCCTGCCGGTCGTTCCACAGCGACGCCGACGGCCCCTCCTTGATCGCCACCAGATAGTCCGCATCCTTGCGCAGCACCTTGGCGGTGAGCACGTGGTTCTCCCATTCGAACCGGCCGCCGCAGTTCCAGCTGCCGCGCAACGCGATCAGTTCCCAGTCGGCCACGGGCAGGATCGGATGTGCGATGGCCAGCAGGTGAATGTTGTTCACCAGCATGGTCCACGGGCCGAGGATGGTCGGATGGTGCAGCACGGGCACCACGATCTCGGCATTGGGCGGACTGAACCGCCACGGCAACGGATTGCGCAACCGCGGGGTGCCCGGCCGCGACCAGCCCAGTTCGATCTGCTCGGTCATCGGGTGGCCGTCCTCTCGCTGTCGGGTGCGGTGGGATCGGGTACGTGCGCGGCCGCGGCGATCGCCTCGGCCAGCAGATCCGCGGTGCTGGTGAGCTGTTCGTCGGTGTGCTCGGAGGTGACGAAGAAGCGCAGCCGCTCCTGCCCCGCCGGGACCGCGGGCGCGGAGATATTGCCCGCGTACACACCCCGTTGCAGCAGCGAGGAGGCCACGAACCCGGACCGGATCTCCCCGGGCACGATCACCGGGCAGATCGGCGTGCCCTGGGATTCGCCGACGTCGATGCCGCGCTCGGTGAGCAAGGCGGCGAACCGCTTGGCGTTCGACCACAACCTGGTCAACCGCTCGGGCTCGTCGTCGAGCACATCGAGGGCGGCCAGTGCGGCGCCCACCGCCGACGGCGCCGGGCCGCCGGTGAGCATCGCGACACCCGGCGCGGCCGCTTTCATCGCCCCGATCAGGTCGGCGTCGCCGGCGATGAAACCGCCGACGCTGCCCAGCGCCTTGGACAGCGTGCCCATCCAGATGTCGACATCCTCGCCCGCCATCGAATAGTGCTCGCGGATACCGCGACCGCGCGCACCGAACACGCCGAGCGAATGTGCCTCGTCCACCATGACCGCACAGTCGTATTCGCGGGCGATGGCGGCCATCTCGTTCACCCGGCCGACGGTGCCGTCCATGCTGTAGTGGCCTTCCACCACCACCAGCGCCCGGTCGAAGCCCGACCGCGACATCCGCAGCACCGAGCGCAGCGCCTCGGGGTCGTTGTGCCGGAAGGTGATCCGGCGACATCCTGCCCACTGGGTGCCAGAGATGACGCTGCCGTGGATCAGCGCGTCGCACACCGCGACGTCGCCGTCGCCCATCAGGAAGCCGAGCACACCGGCGTTGGTGAGATACCCGCTGGTGGTGATCATGGCGTCGCCGACGCCGTACCAGTCCGCGAGCCGGCGTTCGAGTTCGCCGTAGAGGGCGATCTCACCGGCCAGGATGCGGCTGGCCGAGGCCGAGGCGCCGTAGCGGTCCAGCGCGGCCTTGGCACCGGCCACCACCCGCGGATGGTTGGCCAGGCCGAGGTAGTTGTAGGCGCTGAAGTTCAGCAGCTCCCGCTCGCCCACCCGCATGGTGGCGTCGTTGGCGCCGGTGCGCGGCAGGAACAGCGGGTTGGGCATGCCGGTCTGCTCGTAGAGTCCGGCGATCGCCGTCCGGCGCGCCACCATGGCCGCCACCTCGGGATGGTCGGCGAACTGGCGGCCGGGTCCGCGGCGTTTGCGGGGCGCGGCGGTGGGGTTGGCCGCGGGCCGGACCGCAGCCGTGGCAGGCCCCGGCCGGGTGGTCGACGCCGCGGGCCCGATCGTTGCGGTTCCGGTGCCGGACAACAGCTTTCGCGCCAGATCGCGTGCCGACTCGGTCATGCGTTCACCTCCGCGGTCTGCTCGGCCGCCTGCTGTGCCGTGGTGGCCGGTGCCGCGAGCGCGGCCGACGACGTGCCGTTGCCTTCCACCAGATACGCGGCCACCTTGGCGCCCGCCTGCTCCAGGGTGAATGTGCGGCCCATCTGGAGCGAGGCCATGTCCACACCGAGGGATTTGGTGATCAGCGCACCGAATTCCACGGCCATCAGCGAGTCGAGGCCGAGTTCGGGCACCGGGACGGTCAGGTCGATCGACTCGGCCGACACCCCCATCACCGAGGCGAGCTGCTCGGCGAGCATATGCGCGACCACGTCGTTGCGTTTGCCCTCGTCGAGCTCGCGTAGCGCCGCCGCCAGTTGCGCGGCGGCCGAATCGTCCTTGGCCGCCGCGGCGATCTGCGCCTCGACCCGACCGGTCATGCCGAAGAACGGCGCGGTGGCGTCGACCTTGCCCCAGTCGATCGGGAAGATCGCACCGTAGTGGTGCAGGCCCAGCTTCAGTGCCTCTTCCAGATACTCGGTGCCCTCGTCCATATCGATGGAGTCGAAGCCGGTATTGCGCAGGTAGCGGGCCAGGTTCTCATCCGCGGCGGCCATACCGCCACCGGACATGTGACCCCACCCGACGGCCAGCGCCTTGCCGCCCTTGCGCACCACCACGTCGGCCACCGCTTGCAAGGTGAGATTCGCGGCGGTGTAGGCGTATTGGCCCACCCCGCCGAAGATCGCGCTGCCGGAGGAGAACAGGATGAACAGGTCCAGTTCCGCACCGGCGGTGGTGAGCCCGTGCAGCAGCGCGCGCACACCGTCGACCTTGGGGCGGTACACCGAGGCGAGGCTGTCGCGATCCATCACCGAGATGCGCTTGTCGTCGACCACACCCGCGGTGTGGAAGACCCCGCGCAACGGGTGCTCGGCGGTGTGCGCCCGGGCGATGACGGCAGCCATGGCTTCGGCATCGGTGACGTCGACGCGTTCGACGCTCACCTCGACACCCTTGTCCTCCCAGATCGCCACCTGCTGCCGGGCCGCCTCGGTGGTGGCACCGCTACGGCCGAGCAGCGTCAGCCGGGTGGCGCCCTTACCCACCAGCCACCGGCCCATGGCCAGCCCGAACGCACCGAAACCACCGGTGATCAGGTACTGGCCCGCCGCATCGATGACGACCTCGGGAATCTGCGGACGCACCAGCGGCGCTTCGTCTTCCAGGTTCAACGCGACCCGGCCGATCTTGCTCGACCGCGCGACCTCCTCGAACGCCTTGGCCACTTCGGCGGTTCCGTACGACTCGTACGGCAGCGGCTGGTAGGTGCCTGCCGCGATGGTGGTGTAGCTGCGCTGCACCAGTTCGACCGTGGCGTGGCGGCGCAAGGCCAGCATCCGGTCCAGATCCATCGAGTGGTAGGAGACGTTCTTGTCGAAGTGGCGCAGATCGAGCATGCCGCCGGTGTAGATATCGGCCTTGCCCACTTCCACGATCCGGCCGAATTCGGCGATGGCCTTGAAGTTCTGGCGCAGGATCTCCCCGGGCGCGGAGGAGATGATCACATCGGCGCCGCGGCCGCCGGTCAGGCCGAGCACATCGTCGACGAAGTTCAGCGATCGCGAGTTCAGCACGTGATCGGCGCCCTGCGACAGCACATAGGCGCGCCGCTCATCGGTGCTGGCCGTGCCGATCACCGTGGCGCCGTGCGCCTTGGCGATCTGCACCGCGGCCGCACCGACACCGCCGGCCGCGCCGTGCACCAGCACCGTCTCCCCCGGCTGCACCCGCGCCAGCTCCAGCAGCGAATGCTCGGCGGTGGCGAAGGCGGTCGCGTTGGTGCAGTGCGCGGGATCCACGTCCGGGGCCAGTTTGCGCACCAGATCGGCGTCGGTGGTGTGGAAGCGGCTGATCATGCCCTTGGAACCGAGGCTGACCTGATCGCCGACGGCCACATGCTCGACCTGTGAGCCGGTCCGCACGACGGTGCCGATGCCTTCCATGCCCGGCGTGGTGCCGAAGAAGGTGCCGGCGAGTTCGCGTTCGGTGAGCACACCGATCACCTTGAGCGGGTCCTTGTAGTTGAGACCGACCGCGCGGATGCGGATCTCGACCTCGTTCGGTCCGGGCTCGCGGCGATCGCACCGGCGCCAGCCCAGCCGCGACAGCACCCGCGACTTCGGCAGTTCCAGGGTGAAGTTGGCCTCCGGGTCCTCCAGCGGCACCGCTTCGTCCATGGCTTCGAGCCGGCCCGGCAGCGAGGCCTCCACCACGGTCACCCAGCGCAGGCCGTTGCGCAGGAACACCTCGTCGGAGTGGTCGTAGGTGAAGGCACCGCCGATGGCGAGTTCGGCGGCCAGCTCCGCATCGCCGGTCTCGGCGTCGACGTCGACCAGCCGCCAGCGCAGCCGCGGCTGCTCGTTCAACAACACCCGGCGGGCACCGGCCAGTGCGGCATGGCTCGGGTTCGGCGGCACCTCGTCCTGCGGATGGGCGAAGGCGTGTGCGGTGACGAGGGTGAGGTGGATGGATCCGTCACCGATGATCGACACCTCGGCCGCGCGCTCTTCGAGCCAGTCCTCGAGGAAGCCTTCGAGCATCACCGCGAGCCTGCGCAGCGTCCACAGGTTGTCCATGTCGGAGTACTCCGAGCCGGCCACGATCACCACGTGCACGCGCTCGACACCGTCGACGGCCGCGGCGGCGCGCACCCGGTCGAGCATGGCGGTCTCCAGGTCCGCGCGCGCCGGATCACCCACGGTGACGATCTCCGACCGCTGTGCGGTCCGCGCCACCTGCTCGGCCCGGGCGCTGACCTGCGAGCCGAGCTCGATCACCAGGGTGAACGCGGTCTCCGGTGCGGGCAGGCCGCTGCGGTCGACCGGATCGCGCATCTCCCAGCGGTCTTCGTAGAAGAAGTCCGTCATCCGTTGCAGCGCACTGAGTCCCGGGTTGATCGATCCGAAACGCATACCCGCGATGCGCATCACCAGGTTGTGCTCGGCGTCGAGCAGGTCGATATCGGCGGTCGGCTCGCCCTCGGTGTCGAGGCGGGCCACCACGATCACCTGGTCGGGGATCGGGGCGAAGGCGCGCACGCCGTCGACCCCGACCGGGACCATGGCCCCGTCCTGGGAGTTGGCGGTACCGGCCAGCAGGGCGGCCACGCTCTGCAAGGCCGCGTCCACGACACACGGGTGCGCGAGATGGCCGGAACCACGGGCGATACTGCCGTCGAGGGTGGCCAGCACGGTGGAGTCGGCGATGCGCACCGAGGTGGCGCGCTGGAAGGCCGGCCCGTAGGCCAGGCCGCGTTCGGCGAGTCCGGCGTAGAAGGCGGCCGGGTCGATCTCGAGCATGCCCGCGGCGTCGGGCAGTTCCACCTTCGACGGCTCGAACGTGCCGGTGACCAAGCGACCCAGCGCGTTGATGGTCCAGGTCGCTTCGGCGGCGCCGCGCGAACGGATGGTGAAGCGCTGCGTCGACTCCTCCACCGTGAATTCGACGACCGGGGCCGCACCGTCGGCGATGATCAGCGGCGAGACGAAACGCACCTCTTCGACGGCTACCGTGCCCGCCTCGCTCCGCAAGGCGGCGGCGCTCAACGCGGCGTCCAGGTAGGCCGCGCCCGGCAGGATCCGGGCACCGCCGACCACGTGATCGTCCAGCCACGGCAACGCGGCCAGGCTCAGCTCGACCGTCCACGTCGCCGGATCCATCAGGTCCGGATCGCCGAGCATCGGGTAGCCGCCCGGGGTGCCGTACTTGCGCTGAGTCAGGCCCGGCAGCTCGTTGTGCAGCACGGTGCGCTGCCACGGGTAGCGCGGCAGATCGATGTGCGGGGTCACCGGGTGGTCCGCGAACAGCGCATCGATATCGAGCACACCCGCGGTGTAGAGGCCGCCGATGGTGCCGCGAATGCTCTCCGAATCGGGCTGTTTGCGGCTCAGTGTGGCGATGCTGGTGCCGGTTTCGCCCGCGCCGATCAGGATCTCGCGGATATTGGCGCCGAGCACCGGATGCGGGCCCACCTCCAAGAACACCCGGCTGCCCGCGCCGACCAGTGCGGTGATGGCATCGGCGAAACGCACCGGCTGACGGACATTGCGGCACCAGTACTCCGCATCCCACTCGCCGCTGGTCACCCGCTCACCGGTGACCGTCGAGTACAGCGCGAGCACCGGATCCGACAGCTCCAGCCCGGCCAAGACGGTGCGCAACTCGTCGAGAATCGGCTCCATCAGATAGCTGTGGTAGGGCACCTCCACATGCAGCCGCTTGGCGAACGTGCCCTGCTCGGTGAGCTGTCCGGCGATCTCGTCCAGGCGCTCGACCGCACCGGCCAGGGTGACCGCGTTCGGGCTGTTGATCGCGGCGATATCGACCAGGTCGTCACCGGCGATCAGCTCGGCCGCCACCGCCGGGGCCAGCCCGACGGCCAGCATGCCACCGGTCCCGGCCGTGGTCGCCTGCAACCGCGCCCGGTGATAGCTCACCAGCAGCGCGTCACGCAACGACAGCATCCCGGTGACGTAGGCCGCCGACACCTCACCGACACTGTGGCCGACGACCGCCGCCGGGCGCACGCCGAGTTCGCCCAGCAGCGCGAACAGCGACACCTGCACCAGGAAGTTGGCCGGCTGCGCCACCGCGGTGGTGGTGACCTTCGATTCCTCTTCCGGGCGCAGCAGTTCCTCGACGATGGACCAGCCCGCGATCTCCTGGAACACCGCGTCGATCCGGGCCGCTTCGTCGGCGAAGGGCCCCGGCGACTGCAACAGTTCCCGGCCCATGGCCCACCACTGCGGACCCATGCCGGTGAAGACGAAGACCGGCTCGTCGGTTTTGCGCGGGATCACCTTGGTGGCGCCGCGTCCCTCGCCGGAGGCGAAATCGACCAGCGCGCGGACCAGTTCGGTGTCGTCGCCGAAGGTCAGTGCGGTGCGGAAGGCGTGGTGCTGGCGGCGAGTCCAGGCCGCCTCGGCCAGGTGGGCGGGGTCGGCGCCGTCGGCGATGCGCTCGGCGAAGCCCTTGGCCAGATCGCGGGCGGCCTGCTCACTGCGCGCCGAGATGGGCAGCACGCCGAAGTGCTTGGGCTCGCGCTCGGCGGCGGCCGGCGGGCGGTATTCCTGCAAGATCGCGTGGGCGTTGGTGCCGCCGTAGCCGAAACCGTTGACCGCCACCGTCATTCGCTCGATCTCGGGGCCGACCGGTTCGGCCTCGAGCTGGATTTTCACGTTCAGATCGTCGAACGGGATATCGGGGTTGGGCTGTTCCAGCCAGCCCTGCGGCGCGATGGTGCGATGGGAGATCGCCAGCGCCGACTTGATCACACTGGCGACGCCCGAGGCGGCCTCGGTGTGCCCGAGCTGCGCCTTCACCGAGCCGACACCGAGCGGAGCGGTGCGGCCCTCGACCTTGCCGTAGGCCCGCCCGATCGCCTGGAGTTCGAGCGGATCGCCGACCGGCGTGCCGGTGCCGTGCGCCTCCACGTAGGTGATCTCGTGCGGGGCGATCCCGGCGCGGCGGGTGACCTTCTTGGCCAGCTCCTCCTGAAGATCGGCATTCGGCACGGTGATGGCAGTGGTGCGCCCGTCCTGGTTGGCGCCGGTGGCCTTGATGACGGCGTAGATCCGGTCGCCGTCGCGTTCGGCGGCCTCGAGCTTCTTCAGCACCACCATGCCCGAGCCTTCACCGCGGCCGTAGCCGTCGGCGGCAGCGTCGAACGGCTTGGAGCGGCCGTCGGCGGCGAGGAAGCCGCCCTTGCACATGGATACGAATGGTTCCGGCTGCAACAGCATGGTGACACCACCGGCCATCGCGACCTCGCAGTCGCCGCTGCCGAGGGCCTGGCAGGCCAGATGCAGCGCGATCAGCGACGACGAGCACGCGGTGTCCACCGTGACCGCCGGACCCACCATGTTCAGGGCGTAGGCGATGCGGTTGGACAGCATCGTGTAGGACGCGCCGACGGCGGTGTGCATGTCGACGAACGGCAGCGCCTCCCCCGCCATCGACACCGCCAGCTGGTCCATCGTGAAGGCGCCGATGTAGACACCGATCGGCGCGCCCGCGATCGTGCCCGCGATGCCGGCATCGTCGAGCGCCTCCCAGGCAACTTCCAGGATGAGCCGCTGCTGTGGATCCATGGCGGCGGCCTCGCGCGGGGAGATACCGAAGAAATCCGGGTCGAACTGCCAGGGGTCACCGGTCATGAAGGCGGCGCGCTTGGTGTACATGCGGCCGGGGGTGCGGCGGTCCGGGTCGTAGTAGCGGCGGTAATCCCAGCGTTCGGCCGGAATGTCGACCACGCCGTCGCCCTTGCCGACCAGGAATTCCCAGAACGATTCCGGTGAATCGATGCCACCCGCATAACGGCAACCGATTCCGACAATCGCGATATCAGACACGAAGACTCCTCACCCACATCGAAATAAACCCCTGGAGAACCCCCCATTTGTGTGTGCCGGCGAAACCCCTTGCCAGCCGTACCATTCACCCGCGCAAGCGCGCGTCGGTCAGACCTTCGCCTCCGCGGGCGGTCGCATCACGACGTTCATCCGCGGGCCGCCGCGGCCGATGGTCGTCTCGCCGATCCGGCGACCGCCCAGCGCCTCGTAGAAGCCGACATTGTCGTCTTTACAGATGCCGTACAGCGGCACGCCGTCCCGGTCGGAGCGGTCGCGCAGCGACACCATCAGCGCCTTGCCGACGCCCATGCGCTGGGCGGCGGGATCACAGCCCAGATAGACGACGAAATTGTGCGGCTCACGCGGTGCGACCCGCGCCAGCGCGGTGTCGATGGCCATCCCGCGCGGGGTGGCCGCACCCATGGCCCACAGGAATTGCGGCCCCGACACCGCTTCCCGCCACAGGTTCGTGCGATACCCGGCCGGATACCAGAGGATCGCTCCGACGATCGCGCCGTCACGCACCGCGATCTCCGCCCCACCGGCGGGGATGAACCGGTACTTCACCATCACCCTGAGCATCCGCGGCGCCCGGTGCCGCCGCACGGCCTCCGAGGGGAAGACGAACTCCTCGATCGGATCGTCGTGCTCGAAGGCATCGGCGACGACCCGGGTGATCTCATCGATATCACCGACGGTGGCCTGCCGAAGGACGATCCCGGCGGACTGATCCAACACTGTCCCTTAATATTTCGCACTCTGCCCATCGGCGCTGACGGACGCTACTCGCCAGTACGTTACCCGATTCGCGCACCCCTCACCCCTCGGGCAGCTGTGGTGAACAACAGCTCCACCGGGAGTTGATTCGTTAGATCGCATAGCCTAGGGTGGCGAAACCTTCGCGGCCCGAATCGTTTTCGATTCTCCCCGATTCCGGCGATACTTCCCAAACTTGGGAATACCCTCCCACTTCCATGCTCGCAACGGCCGATCTTGTTAACCTTTGAACGTTAACCCAAACATGCTGTGATGCGCATATCAACGTATCGGCACTATTACTCGGCTTGACGGGGCTGACGCCCGCGTCGCGGTGGTCGCGGCATTGCCTGGTGGCTCAGCGCCGGGAACAGTTCAGTTGTCGTACGACGCGACCCCGACCGGCCCCGAGGCGACACACAGATCCAAACCGGGTGTCGTCGCGGCGATCCGCAGGGCCTCCCCGCTTCCGATGACCCGGACGAATACGGTGTGCAGCCCCTTCTGGACCGGAACCGCCACCCGATCACCGTGTTCGAAGCCGAGGGTGACGGTGCCGTCGCGGCCGGCCAGATAGTTCAGTTGCACCGTCCATTTGTGCGACAGCATGGGGCCGTCGAGGTCGAGCCGCACCGGCGCCGGACCCTGCACGCGATAGCCGCAGCCCGGTACCGGGCCGGGCCGGATGCTGCGGTTCCACCAGACCTGCGCGTCGACGATGTCGCCGGTATCGGTGATCATGCGCAGCCTCGGGGTGGAGTCGGCGAAGGTGTCCGGGCCGGTAACCGGCGCCAGCACCCGGCTCGCCAGATTCTGCGGATACGCGGTCGGATTCAGCACGGTCCACGGCACCTCCTGCTCCAGCAGCGGCGCGTCGAGCGTGCCGAGTTCGGCGGCGACGGTGGTCAGGTAGCGCTCGGTGGTGCCCTCGGACCAGGACCGCACGAAGGTGATGGTGGACCACACGCTGCTCATGACGAACGCGGCCGTCAGCATGAGCACGGCGGCCGCCGATGGCCGGCTCGTCCGCTCGGTGGCCCGCGGCCGGGCCGACACCAGCAACGCGCCGCCCGCGGTGAGGACGACGGCCAGATCGGCGAGATAGCGCAGCGATTGCATCAGCTCGTCGACGGTGTTGGGGCCGCCGCGCGCAAGCCCCACCGGAATCAGCGCCACACCGAGATACACCAGCACCGTCAGCCAGACCGCCGCCGCGCGCGGGCGCGAGCGGATCGACCACCCCACGATCGCCGCCAGCGCGAGCCACGACAGCACGACCAGGACCTGCGACGGTGTCGCCCACGGCGCCGCGGGCACCCACCGTTCCCAGCTCCACGGTCCACCGACCACCGTCGGCACCACCCCGAGCGAGGTGGCGCTGTGCAGCAATCCCGGGATCTCGCTCGGTTGGCTGCGTGCGTAGGCGATATCGACGACGGCGAGATAGGCCACCAGCCAGCAGCCGAGCACCAAACCCGATCCGATCCACAACGGTGCCCCACGCCGCGCCACAGCGCGGATCACGCCCCGCTCCCCCACCACATACCGCGACAGAGCCGCCACCGCGAACGCGGTCGCGGGCACGATGACTGCCTTCTCGAAGAACAACAACCCCACCGCCAGCGCCGCCACGCCACTGATCGCATAGCGTCGCCGACCGGTGCGCACGAGCAACACCGCGTCGGCGATCACCCAGGCCAGTGCGCATTGCAACGGCAAAGAGTTGAGTGCGGCCGCCCACCAGGCGAAGGCGGGCACCGTCACCGGGCAGAACAGATAGAAGGCCAAGGGCACCAGCACTATTCGCCGGGTGCCGAGCAGCACCACCAGCATCCGCAACACCGCGACCGACGCGGCCGCCTGGAGGACGAGCATGGTGACCACCGGCCCCGCCCACGACAGCGGAGCGATCGCGGTAACCAGCCACGCGGTGGCGAAGGCGGCCGGCATGAAATGGCCGTCGTGGTCGTAGAACAACAGGTCCGGCGACCACAGCGCATGGCTGCCGGCCCGGCCGATCAGGATCAGGTCATCCCAGTAGAAGTACCCCGACCCGGCCACCCACCCGCGCAACACCAGCTGCCCGACGATCAGCGCCACGGCCGCCAGCAGCACCGGAGACCACCGAACCGCCGGAAACCGCCAGGTCGAGCCGTTCGTCCCGGTCGGCTCCGCCCGCTCGGCGGGCTCCATTAGGGCGGCCGGGGCGGTATCCATGGCACCCCAGGGTAGCGCCGGCGGCGGCGAGCGCACGGCGGCGAGCGATCCGGCGGGGCGCCGGCAACGAATTCCCCGAGCAGGCCACCGCTCGGCTGGTATGCAATAGTGCGATCGCAATTCGCTGATTGCCCAGCGAGACCGGGCGGAGGCGACGATAATCCTGCTGTGGGACAGACTCTCCGAGAACTCGATCCACATCCACCGTCCACGGTGACGCACGGCAACCGGCCATGGCCCGGCAGCCACCCTCCTCGTCGCGCACCGGGACCACTGCCCTCGGAGAGTCGCGTCACCCGGCCCCCAGCCGACCGCGCGGCGGCATCTCGAGGCGGGCCGAGGTCCCACTCCCCCGAGATGACCCGACAGTGATCGGCCGCGCGGACCCGTCCCTCGCCCGACGGAGGCGACCGGCGCCGCGCACGGCCACCGCGAACCGAAAGGCTCCCACCGTGACACCCTGGTCGATAGCACGCCCCGGCGCACCGGCTGCGACACCGAGCGGCCGAACCGGCCCGAGCGCGGGAGGGCGCTAGGCGGAGGCGGACGAGCGATGCGACGACAGCACTCGATATCCGGACCGACCGACGACACCACCGCATGGGCACCGGAACTGGACTCCGCGCGTCTGCCCACCGCACAAGATCTCATCGACGCCCTGGACCACACCGACACCGGCGGCGCCTCGGCCGACCGCCATCCGGTCACCCGCTGCGCGCGATATCTGTCCACCCTGCACCCCTACACCGCCCCCGAACCCGGCACCGATGCCGCCTCCACGCGGGACTCGCTGATCCACGCCATCGACGTGTGGACCGAAAACCATGTGCCGCAACACCGCCGGGGCACCGTGCTGCACACCGAAACGCTCGGCACCGTCGTCGACCGGATCGTGGCCGCCTACATGCACGTCCGGCACCTGAAGGCGAAGGGCTCACCGCAACGTCCCAGCGTGGAGGATGCCGAACGCCGGCTGGCGCAGCTGGTGGAGAGCTATACCGGTCTGGTGCAGGAGGTATCGGCCGGAATCCGCCGGCTACCCACCCATTCCGCCCGGATCGAGGGCGACTGAGCTCCAGCGGCAATCGATCTCACAGGTCGGCGAGCGCCTGCTCGGCCCGCTCGACCCGGCGCTGCGCGCGCTCCGCCTCGGTGGCGGCAGCGCGCGCGGCCTCCCGGGCGCCGCGTTCGGCGGTGCGGGCGAACCGGTGCTGCTCCTCGGCGGCGGTCAATTCCTCGCGCAGGCGGGCAACGCGTTCGTCGGCCTCGTGCAGTCGTTTCTCGGCGTCGGCGGCCTCGCGGTCGGCCGAGTCGAGTTCGGCGCGGGCGGTTTCGGCGGCCTCGCGGGCCTCGTCCAGTTCGGCCTGCGCGGCCTTGCGGCGCGCGGCCGCACGGTCGGCTTCGCGTGTGCTGCCCTTGGCTTGCCGGCCCTTGGTTGTGCGGCCACGGGTAGCGGTCTTCGCATCGGGGACCGCGGTGAGCGCGGGCGCGGCATCACCGAATCCCTCGTAGCTGGCCGCCTTGGCCAGGGTGCCGTCGCGGACCTGGTCGGCCACCTCGGGGTCGGCCAAGGCAGCGGTGAGCGTGGTGGCGACCTCACGCAGGACCGGTTCGCCGACGGACCGGTCGTGTTCGGCGGCCAGCTCGCCCGCCCGCCGGGCCAGCGCGTTGACCACCTGCTGACGTTGCTTGGTCAGCGCGCGCAGATCGTCACCGGACAGTTCGCGCTGGGCCTCGCGTAAGGCCTCGCCGAGGCGCAGGAGGGCGTCCACCTCGTCGGGGGCCTCGCGGGCCAGCAGGTTCACCGTCCAGGCGGCGACGGTGGGTTTGCGCAGATCGGCCACCGCGGCGGCCAGTTCGCTGTCGCCCGCGCGTTTGGCTTGCGCCGCACGGTCCTTGCGGGCGGCGACGAAGTCACCGGGGTCGAGCCCGTACAGTTCGGCCGCGATCTCGCTGAGCCCCATGCCGTCGAGCCTAACCAGCAGCCACGGTTATTCAGCTCCGGTCGCGTCGGTGTCGTGGTCGGTGCGCAACAGGAATGCCGAGGCACGGTCGAGGACCTGCTCGCGGGTGCGGCCCTCGTGTTCGGCGGCGATCATGTAGGTGCCGACCGCCAGGCTGAACGCCAGCAGACTGCGCGCCTCGACCTCGTCCGGATCGGAGCAGAAGGTGCCCAGCAGTTCGCGCAGGTAGCCGATGCGATAGTTGTCGACGCGGCGCAGGCGTTCGGCCACGGACGCATCGCGGCGAGCCCAATCCCGCACGGCCAGGTCGATCGGGCGCAACCGGTCGTCGGAGAAGGTGAGCACCCCCGCCCGCCGGGCCTTCACCCGCGCGTCCCCACCCTCGCGTTCCACCCGCTCCCGGACGTCGAAGGTGGCCTCGTGCTCCCAGGTGTCGAGCATTTCCTCGAGCAGGGCATTGCGGTCGGCGAAATGCCCGTAGAACCCGCCCTTGGTGACGCCGAGCGCCTGCGCCAGGGCCTCGACTCGAACCGCGTCGGGCCCACCGGTGGCCAGGGCGCGCAGGCCCTGCTCGATCCAGCTGGTCCTCGGGGTGCGGGTGACGGCGACCATACCTTCAGTATTGCCGACGCCGTTGACAACACCGGCGGCAACGCTACGATCAACATATACGGCGCCGTATATTTGAGAAATCCTGCCCCACCACTGATTTGCGGACACCGGCCACCGCACGGTCCGGTGCCGCCCTATGGATGGAGACTCGACGATGCGGCTCCCGCACAGCGCACACACCGCCCATTCCTGGCGGATTCACGAGTTGGCCCCGGATTTCACCCTGGAGGACGTGTGGGCCTTGCCCACCCCCGGCGGCCCCAATGATTTCGATCGCCTCGTCACCATGATCGCCGCCCCCGACAGCCCGGATGACGAGCCACCGCCGTTCATCTATCGAGTGCTGTTCGCGATCCGGTGGAAGCTCGGCGCCCTGCTCGGCTGGGACCGCGACGACGCAGGCGTCGGCACCCGCGTGCCGAGCCTGCGCGACCGGCTCCCCGCCGATCTGCGCGACGGACCACGCGGCCCCGCCCTCGTCTCGGAGCCCTTCCAGTCGGTCTATCTGACCGACGACGAATGGGTGAGCGAGATCGCCAACCGGACCGTGCACGCGCTCATGCACGTCAGCTGGGTGCCCGACGACGAGGGCGGCTATCGCGGGCAGATGGCAGTGCTGGTGAAGCCCAACGGGTTCTGGGGCCGCGCCTACATGGCGGCAATTCTCCCGTTCCGGTACACCCTGGTCTACCCGGCGCTCATGCGGATGTTCGCCCGCGGATGGGAGCGCGGCCGGGCCGCGGCGACCGGGTGAGCGCCCGCGGCCGCACCGCGCTCGAGGCGGAATCCGCTGGTCCGATGTGCCGTGCTCTGGTAGCCATGGCCGGGTGACACTGTCCGCTACCACCGCCGCCCATGCGGCCGCCGCCCGGCTCGGCGTATCCTGCGCCGAGATCATCGGGGCGAGCACCAGGTCGGTGATCGTGCACGGCTCGCTGGCCACCGGCGATTTCCGGCCGGATACCCCGAGGTGGATCAGCGGCGGCGTTGCCACCACCGGCGTCGCGCCGGTTTCGAGGCCGGTGCGTCCGTCCGGGGAGCCGGTGCTGACGGCGCAGGCGTGCGATCGGCTCGCCACCGGGCCACCACCTCGTCGACGTCGACCGGGGCGATCGGCACATGCGGCGGGGTGGGGACGCGGATCCAGCGGACGATGCGCTGGTTGAGGTCGGAGACGGCCGCGCGGATCTCGCGTTCGGAGTCCAGTTCCCGCGCGGTCTCGTGGATCTGCTCGACCTCACGGCGCAGCACCAGCGATTCCGGCAGCATCCCATCCGCGCGCACGCCCTCGCGGCGCAGATAGTCACGCAGCCACCAGTTCTCGTCCACGCTGGTGCCTGCGCCGGGAATCGGCTTCCCCGCGCCCGCCAGATTCGCGAACTCACCGCGCTCGGCGGCTTCGCGTACCTGTTTGTCGATCCAGGACTCGAAGGTCAGATCGGGCGGCTTGCGCTCGGCCATACCGCCATCGTACGGAAACCGGTCCGGTGGCTCGGCCGATCAGGGCCGGCGGGCCGAACGCAGTGCGAGCTCCACGTCGGCGAGCGCGGCCAGGGTTTCGGTGAGTGCACCGCGCTCGGTGTCGGTGAGGGTGATCGCGCGGGCGCGTTCGAATGCATCGACGGCGGCCGCGGCGTCGTCGGCGCGGATCGCGAGTTCGGCCCGGTAGGCCAGGGCTTCGACCAGTTCGGCGGCCGACGCGGTCGCCTTGTCCCGTTCCAGCGCGGCATCCAGGATCTGCGCCGCCCGCACGTGTTTGCCATGGGAATCGCCCATGACGACCGCGCGTGCGAGGGTCACCGACAGTTTTCCGCCGGTCCCCTGCTCGGCCTCGGGTGCGGCGGCGACGATGCGGATCCAGTTGCCGCCGGGATCGATGACGGTGAACCCGGAATGGTTATCGGCGTTCTTGCGCTTGCGCGGCCGGGTCATCCGCGGAATCCCGGAGACCAGGAGTTTGCCGTGCATCGCGCGCATACCTGCGGCGAATGCCTCGAACAGCTCGCGAGTATCGGGCACGATGACCAGGCAGGTCCCGTAGGAGTCTGCGGGCTCGAAGTCGGGCATACCGAAGAAGTCGAGCCGGAAGTCCTCGCGTTCGAGCGAGACGTACGGGTTCGGGCGGGTCTGGTAGTAGGTCCGGGTGAAGCCCAGCATGGTGTAGAACTCGGCCATCTCGTCGATGGATCGGCACGGCAGCAGCGGCACGGTGATCTCCCCTGCCATCAGCGGTCCTCCCGATCGGCGGCCTCGCCGGCCATGGTGAAGTCGCCGTTGTTCAGGCGGCGGATCAGTCGCTGGGTCCAGGCGTAGCCGGCGTCGGCGGTGGACAACCACAGGGCGATCACCTCGCCGACCGGCCCCCAATCGTCCAGGTCCGCGTCGGGTGGAAGGTGTTCGGTGATGCTGCGGCGCCATTCGCGCATGGCGCGGGCCCGGCCTTCGAGGATCTCCAGCGCTTCCCCGCGCGGCAGATCCTCGATCAGCCCGACGGCGGCACCGAGGACGTCCAGGCTCGGCTGACTGTCGGCGAGGGCTCGGCGCAGCAGGGCGAAGTACTCACGCTCCCCCTCGGACGTCAGTTCGTATTCGATCCGTGGCGGTCCACCCGCCGGCGAGGCCGCGCTCTCGTGGGCTGTCAGCAGGTGCTTGCCGGCCATGCTCTTGAGCGCGTGATACACCGACCCCGATGTGGCCGTGGACCATTCGTGCGCGCCCCAGGATTCGAGATCGGCGCGGATCTGATAGCCGTGCGCCCGCCCCCGTCTCCGCAGCGCTCCCAGAACCAGTAGCTGAACAGGCTTCATCGCACACCTCCGCCGGAATAACTAACCAAATTTGGCTAGTAGGTCACAGCGTAACGCCCCGCCTCCCCATTAGCCAAATTTGGCTAGCGGAGAGACGGGCGCCTCGGGATCATCCGGGAACTGCGGTAGACCGAGCTCAGGCGGCGGCCGCCCGCGCCAGCATCCGCACCACCTCGTCGGGGTCCGCGACATCGACGACCAACCGGGTGAAGTCCGCGCCGGACAGGTCGATGCGCACACCGCGCCCGTCGAAGGCGGTATCCCAGAACTCCTTGCGGCCCTTGCCGCGGAACGTGCCTGCGGCGATCACGCCGGGGAAGAAGGTGCCGGGCGCGCGCACCCAGGGCGGGCGGCGATCGATTTCGGCGGGAGCGACAGCGGTGACCGACGCCAGATCGAACTGGATCGACTCGCGCAGCGCCAGTAGGCGGTGCGCACCGAGCACATGAACCGTCACCGTCGTACCCGTGACCTCGAGCTCGACCATTGTGCACCTCACTATCACCGAGAGTGTTCGCTCGTTTCAGGATGCCGGTCGTGCCTGGTCGTAGCCTGTGCCGAAGCTATGAGTTCTCTCAGGTTTCGGTCATCCGGGCGGCCTCAGCACGGTGCGTCCGCGAGGAACCGGGTGACGTCGTCGGTGAAGTTCCGATGATCCACTGCTCCCATATGCCCGGTGCGCGGGTACAGGATCAGCCGCCCGTCCGGTATCCCATCCGCGGTGCGGCGGAACGATTCGGGGGCATAGGCCGGGTCGCGGTCACCGCCGATCACCAGGGTGGGTACCGCGATCTCGCCGAGCCGATCGGTGACGTCGAACCCGTCCTCGGCGAGCAGGAAACGGTAGGTGTCTTCGGGCACCTTGGGCCGTGCCAGCGGATCCACCAGCCACATGAGCGTCCCGGCCAGCCGCGCCCCCACCGGGTTGGCGATGGTGACCTTCGCCAGATGGTGCAAGCCGCGTTCGCGTGCGAGCACGGCCTCGGCATAGCGACGCTGGCCGATCCGGGTCGCCGGATCCAGCCGGGAAGCCGCCGCCACCACGACCAGCTTGCGCACTACCTCGGGGTGGTCGGCGGCCAGCTGCAAGCCGAGCGAACCGCCGGAGGACACCCCGACGACATCGACCGGAGCCTGGAATTCGGCTCGCAGCGCGTCGGCATGCTCGGCGGCGATATCGGCCATGGTGGCACCGGCGGGTGTGCCCGGCGCCCGGTTCACCGCGTACACCCGGTGCCGGCGGGCCAGGCCGGACAGCTTCTTCAGCTCCGAGGACCGCATCCACCCCGTCGGGTTGGCGTGGTCGGGGGTCAGCCAGCGCAGGAACACCAGCGGCCTGCCGCTGCCGAATGCCAGGTACGGCATGCCGTGGCGCAGCACGCCCTCGGTCACCGCGAGCTGCTGGTCGCGCTTGCCCATCATCGCTCCGATCGTCGAATCGTCATCGGTCCCGACGCTAATCGCGCCCGGTCGCGACGGCGATGACCTCGGAGGTCATGGTGGCGCGGCGACTAGCCGAGCAGTCCGCCGAACATGCCGCCGCTGTGACCGGCTTCCTGACCGCCGCCGGTACCGCCGAGCAGCCCGCCCGGCGGCAGCTCCGAGGGCTGCACGATGACGAAGCCGCGTCCGGAGAACGCCAGCGTGGTGCCTTCGCCGGTGCTGCGGCCCATGAGCCGGCCGAGGCCGAACGAGTCGTTGCGTTTGATGCCGGTCTGCAAACTCGACGACCACGCGACCGCGGCCTGCGGGTCGGCGTAGGTGGGCTGGTCGACGTTGAGCACCACCGGTGCGCCGTGACTGGTGATGGCGATGCGGCCGCGTCCGGTGAATACGCAGTTGAACAGCCCCGCGTTGCTGGCCACACCGGCCGCGCCCTGGACCCGGCCGATGTTGTAGGTCAGCGTCGAATCGAAGGCCAACACATTGGCGCCATTGATGGTGAGCCCATCGGTGCCGTCGAGGTCGATGGTGTGCACGTCGGCGGCGCTGTTGGCCAGGAACAGATCACCGCGCCCGGACACCTTCATCAACGGCACACCCTCGCCGGTGAGCCGCTGCTGGATGGCGCGGCCGATACCGCCGGAGCCGAGCGCCTGGAACTGCAGATCACCCTGGTAGGCCACCATCGACCCGGCCCGCGCCATGACCTCACCCTGCACGGTGACCTTGATCATCTTGCCGCCCTGTTTCTGGATGCCGACTCCGGAAACTTCGGCGTGGCGCGGATCGAACAGATCGCTGTGCATCGGCAGCGCTCCTTGCTGGGACGAGAATGTGGACGCCACCGCGGCGGGCGGCTGCTGAGGTGAATACTGCTGCGGGTCAGCGGGATACGCGGGCGGATAGCCCGGCGCCGGCGGATACGGCTGCCCGCTGGGTGTCTGGCCGCTCGAGTAGGCGGCGGCCGGCGGGTAGGCCGGTGGCGGCGGGTAGCCGGGGCCGGCCGGGGCCGGCTGCTGCCCGGACACCGGCGCGGCGGGTGGCGGGTAGCCGCTCGCGGCGGGCTGGGCGACCACGGTCGGATCGGTGCGCGAGGGCGCGACGATCGTCTGGTCGGTGCGCGAATGCGCGGCCGGGGCCGGTGGCGGGGCGGGCTCGTCGTCGACGTTGACGCCGAACGCGGTCGCGATACCGGCCAGGCCGTTGTCGTAGCCCTGGCCGACCGCGCGGACCTTCCAGCCGCCGCCGCGGCGATAGATCTCGACGCACACCACGGCCGATTCGGTGGTCAGCCCGGAGACCGGGAAGGTGAGCGTGCCCGCGTCGGAGGCGATGCTCGCGGTCAGCGATCCGGCGGCGGCGAAGGTGGCCGGGCCGGATCCGTCGAGGCTGGCGGTGACCACGACCCGGTCGACGTCAGCGGGCAGCGCGCTGGTCTGCACATCGACCATATCGCCGGCGCCGCGGCCGTGCCGGTAGACGACCCCGGGGCCGACGGGCTGGTTGAAGAAGACGAAGTCGCCGTCGGCGCGGACCTTGCCGTCGGTGCCCAGCAGCAGCGCCGAGACGTCGACCGGGGTGGAGCAGGTCACGGTCACCGTCATCCGATCCGCCGGCGCCGGGCGGTTCTCCCCGCGCGCGAGCGCGTTCACCGCCGATCACCTCGATCGCGGCCCAACCGTGCGAATGACATGCGTTTCACGGCGTCGAGTGTGCCGCGCGCGCGTCGTGCGCGCCACTTCCGGTCCACCCGGCGATGGCGATGCCGAGAATCAGAAGCTCTGCCAGGCCGGCTTGTGGGCGAGCGCGTAGCGGTAGTAGTCCGCCAGTCGCAGCCCGCCGGCGGCGGCCTCGTCGATGACGACCGTGGCATGGCGGTGCAGTTGGATGACCGAGGCCGGGCAGAACGCGGTCAGCGGGCCTTCCACCGCGGCCGCGACGGCGTCGGCCTTTCGCTCGCCGACGGCGATCAGCACCAGATGCCTGGCCTCGCCGATGGTGCCGAGCCCCTGGGTCAGCACATGGCGCGGCACCGCGCCCGGGCCGTCGAAGAAGCGGGCGTTGTCGCTGCGGGTCTGTGCGGTCAGGGTCTTGACCCGGGTGCGTGAGGTCAGCGACGAGCTGGGCTCGTTGAACGCGATGTGCCCGTCGGTGCCGATGCCGAGCAGCTGCACATCCACGCCACCGCAGGCGGCGAGGGCGGCGTCGTAGCGCTGCGCTTCGGCGGCGATGTCGACGGCTTCGCCGTCGGGGCCGGACACCCGCTCCGGGTCCAGGTTCACCTGGTCGGTGAATTCGGCGCGGATCACCGAAAAGTACGACTGCGGATGGGTTTTCGGCAGGCCGACGTATTCGTCGAGCAGGAACGCCCGGCAGGCGGAGAAATCCAGGCCGTGCTCGCGGTGGCGCCGGGCCAGTTCCCGGTAACTGGGCAATGGTGAGGATCCGGTGGCGAGGCCGAGGGTGGCGGGGCCGCGGCGCACATATCCCTCGACGATGTCGGCGACGGTCGTGGCGACCTGCTGCTCGTCGTCCCGGATCACGATTTCCATGCGGTTCCTTCCGTATCGGCCCGCACGCCCGCGGTGTATACCTGGCGCACGCGCAAGGTGGGATCGGTGACGAGCACGTCGGCGCGGTAACCGGGTGCGAGCGTGCCGCGTTCGGCATCGAGCCCGAGCACCGTGGCCGGTGTGCGGGTCGCGGCGGTCACGGCATCCCGCAGTTGGACACCGGCACCGACAACGGTATGGCGCAGCACGTCCAGTAGCCGCGCGGTACCACCCGCGATCGGACCGACGGCGCCGTCGGCGGTGACCACCCGCGCCACCGCCTGCTCCACGCGCACCCGCAGTGGTCCGAGCCGGTAGTCTCCGTCGCTCATTCCCGCGGCAGCCATCGCGTCGCTGACCAGGGCGATCCGCTCGGGGCCGACGGTATCGAAGACCATCGCGACGGTGTCGGGTGCCAGATGCACACCGTCGGCGATCAATTCGACGACCAGCTCGCCGCGTCCGGCGGCGGCCAGACAGGCCGCGACCGGGCCGGGTGAGCGATGATGCAGCGGCGGCATGCCGTTGAACAGGTGGGTCGCGGTCAACGGGGCTGCGGCTTCGGCGATGGCGGCCGAGGTGGTGGCGGCGTCGGCGTCGGTGTGCCCGAGGCTGGGCAGCACCCCGTGTGCGCGCATCGCTGCGACCAGGGCGCTGAAGTTCGCGGTCTCCGGTGCCACCGTCATCGATCGCACGGTGCCGCGCGCGGCCAGGCAGATCCGCTCGAACAGTTCCGGATCGCCCGCCACGATCGCGGCCGGATCCTGGGCGCCGCAGCGGACTCGGCTCAGGAATGGGCCTTCCAGATGGATGCCGAGCAGGTCCCCGCGCTCCACCAGATCGGCCAGCACGCCCGCTTGCCGCAGCAGATCGGCCGACGGCGCCGACACCAGACTGCCCAGCATCCCCGTGGTTCCGTGCGCACGATGATGGGCGACGGCGTGCCGGGCTCCGGCGGCATCGGTCTCGGGAAAACCGGCGCCCGCGCCGCCGTGACAATGCAGGTCGATCAGGCCGGGCAGCAGGACGGTATCGCCGGGCGGCGGCAGCAGGGTGCGGTCCGGATACCGCGCCGCCGGACCTACCCAGGAGATGAACGGACCGGCGAATTCGACAACACCGTCGGCGATCTCGCCACCGACCCCGGCTCCGGCGCCGACGACCCGTCCGCGCAGCAGGATCGGCGGGCCTTCGGCCACGATCACCGATCCTCGGTCTTCGTCCCGGAATTGCCGTCGACCTCCGGCGCCGACGGCGTGTCGCCCGCGGTGACCTCGGCGTCGGTCTCCGGTTCCCGGCCCGGGGTGCGCAGATTCCATTTCTTGATCACGAAGCTGAACAGCAGGTAGTAGATGAGCGCGTAGCCGAGTCCGATCGGGATCAGCAGCCACGCGTCGGTGGCTTTGCCGAAGTTCAGGGCGTAGTCGATGAATCCGGCCGAGAAGGTGAATCCGTCGTGGATGCCGAGGGCGTTGACCAGCGCGTGCGAGGTGCCGGTGAGGATCGCGTGCACGATGTAGAGCGGCCACGCCACGAACATGAAGGAGAATTCCAGCGGTTCGGTGATGCCGGTGACGAACGCGGTCAGCGCGGTGGAGAGCATGATCCCGCCGACGAGCTTCTTCTGCGAGGGACGCGCATGGCGCCAGATGGCCAGCGCCGCCGCGGGGAGGGCGAACATCATGATCGGGAAGAAGCCGGTCATGAAGGTGCCGGCGGTCGGGTCGCCGGCGAAGAAGCGGTTGAGGTCGCCGCGCACGATCTGGCCCTGTGCGTTCTCGTAGTCGCCGATCAGGAACCACAGCGTGGTGTTGAGGATGTGGTGCAGCCCGGTCGGAATCAGCAGGCGGTTGGCGGTGCCGTAGATCCCGCCGCCCAGCACGGAGTGCTCGGCCACGGTCTCACCCACCCAGGTCAGGCCGGAATTGAACAGCGGATAGGCGAACGCCATCAGCACGCCGACCACCAGCCCGGTGACGGCGGTGAGGATCGGCACCAGCCGCCGTCCATTGAAGAATCCCAGGTAGTCGGGCAATTTCGTGCGATAGAACCGTTGCCACAGCAGCGCCGAGAGCAGGCCCATCACGATGCCGGCCAGCACGCCGTAGTCGATCATCGCCTGGCCGCCCTTCGGGTCGGTCTCCCCCGCCAGCACGATCGGCGACATCGCCTCGAATACCCCGTCGACCACCAGGTAGCCGACGACGGCCGCCAGCGCGGTCGAGCCATCGGACTTCTTCGCCCACCCGATCGCGATACCGACCGCGAAAATCAATGGCAGCCAGGTGAATACAGCCTGCCCCGCAGCCGAGATGACGCTCGCCGCACTCGACAGCGCCGAGAACCGGCCCAGCAGATCGTCCTGTCCGAGGCGCAGCAGAATGCCCGCGGCGGGCAGTACCGCGATCGGCAACATCAGACTGCGCCCGAGCCGCTGCAATCCGGCGAACGTCGCCGATTCCTTCTTCGGGCTGTCCACGGCAGTCATATCGACCTTCTTCGTCAGCGAACACGGCGGTCGCGGGGAGAGCCACCGGAGCCACCGTCGCGGGATCCGGTCGAAACCGTTGTGAGCGGACTACCCGACGGGTACTGTCCGGTCATAACTAGTTGCCAGTTTGACCAGGTGGGCGCCCGCTGTCAACCGGCACCTATGATCCAGGTAACACCCACCGGCACGGCGGATGACCCATCGAGGGAGAACTTATGTCCAAGGCGGACGCGATCGTCAGCGGCCTCGGTGGCGCCGGCAATATCGTCGAGATCGAAGCCTGCATCACCCGGCTGCGCACCGAGGTCAAGGACGGTGCCCTGGTCGACGAGGCCGCGCTCAAAGCAGCCGGGGCACACGGCGTCCTGATGTCCGGCTCGGTCGTACAGGTCGTGGTGGGCCCGGAGGCCGACACCCTCGCCGAGGACATCGAGGACCTGCTGTGACGGTGCCGATCCTGGCACCCCTGCCCGGGCGGGTCCTCGCCCTGGCCGACGTGCCCGATCCGGTCTTCGCCGGCCAACTGGTGGGTTCCGGCGTGGCCATCGACCCGGCCCGCGATCGCGGGTCCCTCGAGGTGGTGGCACCGATCGCGGGCACGATCGTCAAGCTGCATCCGCACGCGTTCGTCATCCTCGGTGCGGGCGGTGTCGGCGTGCTCACGCATCTGGGCATCGACACGGTCAAGCTCGCCGGCGCCGGGTTCACGCTGCTGGCCGCGGAGGGTGCGGTCGTCGATTCCGGTACCCCGATCGTGCGGTTCGATCCGGCCGATATCGACGCCACCGGGTATTCGGCGGTCTGCCCGATCGTGGTGATGGATTCGCCGCGCGATTCGGTCGACCAGGCCGGCGTCGGCACCGACGTCGAAATCGGTGCGGCACTGTTCGATTGGACCTCCGCACCGCGCTGACCTGCTCGGTGCACGGTCAGCGCGCGGTGGGTTCCTGCCCGACTTCCATCTGCACTCGATAGCGGTCGGAGCGGTACCAACTGTGCGTATGCTCCACCGCGGTGCCGCCGCTGAACGAGGTCCGGTCGAAATGCAGCACCGGCGCGTTCTTCTTCACGCCGAGCAAAGCGGCGATTCCCGCGTCGGCAGCGGTGGCGTCGACGGTCTGCGTGGCGCGTTCGATCGGGCGGCCGTAGCGGTCGGCACAGGTCTGGTAGATGGAGGCGGTCAGATCCACCTCGATCAGCCCGGGCAGCAGTCCGGGGTGGAACCAGCCGTCGTCCACGCTCACCGGTTCGCCATCGGCCAGACGTAGCCGCTTGATGTGATAGGCCCGGGCGCCCTCGTCCAATCCGAGTGCACGAGCGGACGCCGCGGGAGCGGTGGCCTCCTCGGCGATCAATACGACCGTTGTCGGCTGGTGCCCCTGGGCGCGCATCTCCTCGGTGAACGAGGCCAGATGCAGCCGCGACTGCACCGGACGATGGGCGACGAAGGTCCCCTTCCCGCGCACCCGCACCAGATGGCCCTCGTTGACCAGCTGGCCGATCGCCTCGCGCACGGTGATCCGGCTGACGCCATAGTCCTGCATCAGGTTGCGCTCGCTGGTCAGCAGATCGCCCGGCTGGAGTTCGCGGGTGCATTTGTGCAACAGGATGGCGCGCAACTGTTCATGTTTGGGGATCGCGCTGTCACGCAGCGGCGCAGGCATCACAGCGGCTCCTTCGCCGGGGACCGGAGGCTCTGTTCTCGCACCGGACCGAAGGTCCCGACCGGTCCGGTCCGGTGCGATGCCGAGGGTACTCCCCTGCCCGGACAGTCCACGGCGGCGGCGGGTGCGCGAGACCGTCTCACGCACCCGCCTTCGGTCAGCTCTGCACCGCCACCGGCTCCGGCACCACGGCCTGCGGTGGCCGGGCCCGCAGCAGCACCAGCCCGAGCACCGCGGCCGCGACGCTGAAGCCCGCGCTGATCCACGCACCGGTCGACATCGCCTCGGTGAAGGCCACCTTGGCCGGCTCGGTATACCCGAGTTCGAATGCGGCGCCGATGGATTCGCGCGCGGCCGTCGGCGCCTCGGCGGGCATGTTCGCGGTGAACACCTCGGCGAGCACGCTGCCGAGCACCGCGATACTGATCGCCATGCCGACCTGCTGCAAGGTGTCGTTCATCGCCGAACCCACACCCGCGTGTTCGAGCGGAATGGCGCTCATGATGGCCGCATACGCCGACGGGCCGGCCAGACCACCACCGATACCCATGATCAGCATGCTCACCAGCACCGCGCCGTACCCGGTGCCCATCGCCAGCACCACGAACGCCACACCCATCACCAGCAGACCGCTGACGATGAGAGTCTTGTTGCTCAGCTTCTTTCCGAGCGTGGCGCCGAGCCCGTTGCACACCGCCGCGGCCACCGCGTACGGCAGCAGCGCGAGTCCGGCCTTCATCGGCCCGTAGCCCAGCACGAACTGCAAATACTGGGTGAGCATGAACATGATCGCGCCCATCCCGAAGACCATCAGCAGCAAGGTCAGGCAGGTGCCGGTGAAATCGCGATTGCGGAACACCGCCAGCGGCAGCATCGGATGCTCCGAGCGGCTCTCCCACACCACGAACGCGACCGCCGACACCACCGCAAGGCCGATCACCGGCAGGTTCCATTCGCGCTCGATGATCACATACACCGCCGAAACCAGCGCCAGGATCGACAGACCCACGCCGATTAGGTCGACCGGCCGCTGCTCCCCCGTCGTCTCCGGCATCAGCACCAGCGCCGCCGCGATCGCCAGGATCGCCACCGGAATATTGATCAGGAACACCGAACCCCACCAATAGTGTTCGAGCAGGAATCCGCCCAGCGTCGGACCGGCCACGATGCCGACCATCGACACCGTCGTCCACGCGGCCATCGCCAGGCGCCGCTCATCCTGCTCGAAGGTCGTCATCAGGATCGACAGCGTCGACGGCATGAGCAGCGAGCCGCCCACACCCATCGCGGCGCGGGCCCCGATCACCTGCCACGGCTCGGTGGCCAGCACCGCCGCCAGCGACGCCACCCCGAACACGGCGAGCCCGAGGATCAGCATCCGGCGCCGCCCGAACCGGTCCGACAGGCTGCCCGCGGTGAGCAGTAGACCGGCGAAGACCAGGACGTAGGCGTCCAGAATCCACTGCACATCCGACGGGGTGGCGCCGAGCTCGCGGATCAGCGACGGGATCGCGAGGTTCAACACCGTGCCGTCGATCATCAGCACCAACAAGGACAGACACAGAACCCCCAGGATCAACCAGCGCCGGGGATCTCGTACAACGTTCGATTCCACTCGCACAGCGTACGATAAAGTCGCACAGTGTGCGAGCGCGTTTAGAATGAGGCGGTGACCAAGCAGTTCAAGTCGGTATGGAGCCGCGAGCCGCGCCAGCCCAAGGGCTCCGGGCTCGGCCGCGAACAGATCGTGCGGGCCGCCGTGGCGATCCTCGATACCGAGGGCATGGGCGCGCTGAGCATGCGCAAGCTCGGCGCGCGCCTGGACGCAGGCGCGACCAGCCTCTACTGGTACGTCGCGAACAAGGACGAGCTGTTGGAGCTGGTGCTCGACGAGTTCTGGGGCATGGTGGACGTCCCCGAACCGGAACAGAACTCCTGGCGCGCGGTGGCCACCGCCTTTGCCTACAACCTGCGCGACACCATGATCAGCCATGCCTGGGCCGCCAACCTGATCGGCCACAAGCCCAGCATCGGCCCCAATTCACTGCGGCTGACCGAAAAACTGCGCCGCACATTCGTCGGCGCGGGCTTCCACGGCAACGACGTGTATATGGCCACCGGAACGCTGTTCTCCTTCGTCCTCGGCCAGGTGCTGCCCCTGCTGGCCTGGAACAACGCCTACGGCGACGCCAATATCGATCCCGAGGCCGTGTTCCCGGTGATCGAGGCCCACGCTGCCGAGTTCCCCGACCTGCTCGACGATTACCGCGACACGGTGCCTGCCGATCCTGCCGTCGCCCGCGCGATCGCCTTCGACTTCGGCCTCATCTCGGTCCTCGACGGGCTCGAGGTGCGCCTGCGCGGCGGGTCGGGCGCCGAATCACCGCTGGACACCGGCCACTCCGAAGCCCGCGGCTGATCGGTGTGCGTGTCAGTCCTCGTCGGCGTATTCGTCGCGCACCGTGGTCAGGAACTGCAAGCTGTCGGCGGGTGAGAGCGACTGCACGCTGAGCTGATTCATCACCGACATGTACAGCTCCACATCGTGGCGCTTCTCCATATACATCGAGCTGGTCAGCTGCTCGGTGTAGACGATGTCGGGAAGTTCGGGTTCCGGGAACCGCAGGATGCTGAATGGCCCGCCGGCCGCGGGATGGCCACCGGCCGAGTACGGCAGCACCTGGATACGCACATTGGACTTCTCGGAGATGTCGATCAGGTGCTGGATCTGCTCGCGCAGCACCGTGATACCGCCGACGGGCCTGCGCAACGCGTTCTCGTCGATGACCGCCCACAGAGTGGGCGCCGACCGGCGATGCAAGATCTGCTGCCTTCGCATGCGCACGTCGACCCGGCGTTCGGTTTCATCGTCGTTGCCGAGCATGATGACCGAGCGAGCGTAGTCGGCGGTCTGCAACAGGCCCGGAATGAACTGCGCCTCATAGGTACGGATGGTGGTGGCGGCCTGTTCGAGACCGACATAGGTCTCGAACCACGCGGGTAGTAGGTCGCTGTAGCTCTGCCACCAGCCCGGATCGTTGGCCTTGCGGGCCATGTCCAGGTAGGGCTCGCGCTTGTCGTCGTCGGTGACGCCGTAGAGGGTGAGCAAATCCCGGATATCGCGTTCCTTGAAGCCGGTGCGGCCCAGTTCCAGACGGCTGATCTTGGCGTGCGAACCGCGAATCGCGTCCCCGGCCGCTTCGCGGGTGATACCGCAACTCTCCCGCAGCCGGCGCAACCTGCTGCCGAGCGCGATCCGGATCACCGTCGGACCACGTTCTGCCACAAGCAGTTCCACGTTGTCGCTGTTGTCCTGGTCGTTGGTCATGGACCGCCTCTGGCCGATAGTGGATAGACCGCGATCTGCCCGGTCACACCCACCGGCTTCACCGCGTCGGTTGCAGATCCTACTCGCTCCTATAGCCAAACCACCGGAGCCCGTTACCCGTCGGCGATCATCGCTGCGGACGTCGACGCGAAGCGGCAGGCGGGCGCCCGCACAGACTGGTCGGTCGTCGAATTCGGCAATGCAAGCGCCGGGTGTGTCCGATTGCCGCACCGTCGGCCGGTTTGCGTGGATTTCACAGCGGGACAAGGGCATAACTTCTTCTCGATCCCGCGCGCGGTGTACGCGGGGTGCGTAGAGTCACAGACATGGGAGCCGATGGGAGAGGAGCCCCATGATGCCGATGGACGACGATGGTCTCGGTGGGCGTGTCGACCCTGACACGCCGAGCATTGCCCGCGTCTACGACTACGGACTGGGCGGCACGGATTGGTTCGAGGTCGATCGCAAAGTCTACGAACACCTACTCACCGTGGTGCCCAACCAGAACGCGGTCGGCGTGGCGAACCGGCGCTGGCTCGAGCGTGTGGTGCGCTACCTGACCAGTCAAGCGGGCATCACCCAGATCCTCGATCTCGGCAGCGGGCTACCGACCCAGAAGAACACCCATGAGATCGCCCAGGAGCTGGGCGCGGAGGTCATGGTCGTCTACGTCGACAACGACCCGGTGTGCGTGCGGCGCGGCAAGGAACTGCTCGAGGCCAACGAATACACCCACTTCCTCGATCTCGACCTCACCCAGCCCGCCGAGGTCCTCGGCCATCCGGCGGTCAACCAATACCTGGACCTGGACAAGCCGCTGCTGATGATGCAGTGCGGCACATTGCATCACGTCGACGACGACCGCGATCCGGCAGGCATCATGGCCGAGTACATCGACCGCCTCGCTCCCGGCTCCTACGTCATGATCAGCCATTTCTTCGACCCCGGCAGCGAGGACGAACAGCTGCACCAGCTGGCTCGCCGCGCCGAACGCGCCCTGCACGACGAGGGCCTCGGCACCGGCCGCTGGCGCACCCGCGAGGAGCTGATGCCGTTCTTCGACGGGCTCGAGCTGCTCGAACCCGGACTGGTCCCGCTCGACGACTGGTGGCCGTGGGGCCCCGACGACCGTGAACGCGTGCCGGACGAGTACCTGATCATCGGCGGCGTGGGCCGTAAACCGGCACCCGCCTGAGGCGTTCCACCGTTTTTCGTTTCATCCGCACAACCACAGGAGGTCGCAATGTCAGCCGACGCCGACACCACCACCGGCAATGCCGAGATCACCGAGCAGGACGTCCGGAACAAGCTCACCGGCATCCTCGCCACCACCAGCATCGACCTCGCCACCTCCAAGGACGGCGTGAACTGGTGCTCGAGCGCGTTCTTCGCCCACCTCGACGACGACCCGTTCCGCCTCACCCTCATCCTGGAATCGGGTGGACGCACGCTGGAGGCCTTGCGCGCCAACCCGAATGTCGGCATCAAGGTGGTCAGCGGCGGCTTCACCGATCCCTTCGCGCAAGGCCTGGCCACCGTCGAGGTGCGCGATCCGGCCGACCGCGAGGAGACCTTCCAGGCGCTGGTGCAGAAGGAGCCGATGATCGAGCCGTTCTTCGCCACCCCGGTGGAAGCGCTGCTGGTGCACGTCGACTGGTGGCGGGTCACCCACGTCGGCGCCGGTTGGCTGCCCGGTCGCCGGCTCGACCGCGTCTCGGCCTGATCCGCGGCGCGCTGTTTCGCCCGGTTGCCGGACAGCGCGTGAATCCTGCGCCGCCCGAAAGCATCCGGACCCATTGCCGGGAAGCTCATCGACCCCTACGCTGAGTGAGCCGGATCACAGTGAAAGTACAAGAGAGGTACCCGATGTCCCAACCCGCTCCCCAGACCGGTGTTCGCGTTCCGGTCGGTGTGGACACCACCCGAGCGAGCATCGCGCGCGTCTACGACGTGAGCCTGGGTGGCAAAGACAACTACGACGTCGACCGCGCCGCGTTCGACATGATCCTGCAAGCCGCCCCGCGCCAGCGCGATGTGTCGAAGATGAACCGGCGCTGGCTGCACCGGGTCACCCGCTACCTCGCCGGCACCGTCGGCATCGACCAATTCCTCGACATCGGTGCGGGTCTGCCCACGGTGGGCAACACCCACGAGATCGCCCAGAGCCAGAATCCCGAGGCGACCGTCGTCTACGTCGACAACGATCCGGTGTGCAACGCGCACGGCCGGGTGCTACTCGAGCAGAACGAGTACACCCATTTCGTTCCGGCGGATCTGACCCAGCCCGATACGCTGCTCAAAGACGACGAGGTCACCGGGCACCTGGATCTCGAGCGCCCGCTGGGCCTGATCCTGTGCGGCATCCTGCATCACGTCGACGACGATCTCGACCCGGTCGGGATCATGCGCCAGTACATCGACGCGCTGCCGTCGGGTTCGTACGTGGCCATCACGCATTTCTGGAACCCGAACGATGGCTCCGAACTCGCCGATCTCGCCCTGCGCCTGCAACGTCAGTTCACCGAGATGGGCCTCGGTTCCGGCTGGTACCGCACGAAAGAGGAAATCGCCGCCTACTTCCACGATCTCGAGATGATCGAGCCGGGTCTGGTCGAACTCGAGCAGTGGTGGCCGATGGGCCCGCCGATCCGCGAGCCGTTCCCGGAGGAGCGGGTGATGCTCGGCGGAGTCGGCCGCAAGCGCTGAGCCGCACGGTCACAGCGGGTTCCGCGGCCGTCGTCGCGGAACCCGCTGCCCTGCCCGCGGACTCGTTCGTGGGTACGCTGAGGCCCATGATCACGCTCAAGAAAGAAGACGGTGCCGCGGACCTGAGCGGCATCACCAAACTGAGTGTCGGGGTGAGCTGGGACCCGTCGGCGGGTGCCAGCGGCGGCGCGCTCGGCTGGGCTCGCCGCAAGCGCGGCGTCGACCTGGACCTGATCGCGATTCTCATGCAGGGGGCCGAGCCGGTGCGCTTCGCCGGCCTGGATTCGCTCGACCCGCTCGGCAACGGCGCGGTGGCGCACAGCGGTGACGAACAGACCGGCGCCGCCTCCGGCGACGACGAGACCGTGCAGGTCACCTTCGCCGATGTGCCCGACGCCATCGACTCGATCATCTTCGTCGCGGCGGCCTTCAAGAAGGGCAGCTCGTTCGACAAGGCGAACAACATCTCGTTCAAGGTCTACGACGCGACCGGTGGCGACTCGCAGCAGGTCGCCGATATCTGGCCGTCGCTGCTCGGTTCCGACAACGCCAACGCGGTGGCGCGGGCGTTCCGCTCCGGTGCGAGCTGGCAGCTGGAAGTGCTCAACCGCAAGGGCAAGATCAAGCAGGGCGACAAGCAGGCCCTGTTGCGATTCGCCATGCAGTGATCGGCGAGTGTGGCGGAGTGCTTTCGGCTTCCGCCACACTCCGTCCGCCGCGCGGGACGCTAGGCCGTCTCGCCCTCGTCGGCGATGCCGAGCCCGAGATGCTCGATGTGATACACGGCTTCGTCCAGCAACATCGCCACATGCGAGTCGTAGAGCCGGTAGATGACGCTCCTACCCTGCCGCGAACCGGTGACCAGCCCCATCGCGCGCAACAGCCGTAGTTGATGCGAGACCGCCGACTGCTCCATCTCGACCGCGTCCACCAGATCCCCCACCGAGCACGGGCCGTGCCGCAGCCGGGTGAGAATCCGTAGCCGGCTGGGGGTGGCCAGGGCCTGCAGAGTCGCTGCCACCGTGGCCGCCGAGTCGGCGTCCAGCTGAGCGGGCGGCGTAGTTCTGCCCTCGACTCCGTGTCCCACGAGATCACTGTACCTTGCGGGATTACATGAAGACATGTACATGTATTCCTGTAGTCCTATGCCAGCCCGATCTCGAACGGAGCGTTCTCCGATGGTTTCTTCCCCAATGCTGGATCGGGCGGACGCCGCGCAGTCCGCGCCGCGGCGTGCGGATCGCCGGACCGCCTGGGCGCTGCCCGAGGTGCGCTGGGCGATCGCGGCCACGGCGCTGTTCGTCACCGGCGTTTCGGCGCAGTGGGCCGGTGCACCCGCGTGGCTGGTGTGGACGCTGATGGCGGGCTGTTACCTCACCGGCGGGTGGGAGCCGGCGCTGGAAGGGCTACGCGCGCTGCGTGATCGGACCCTCGATGTGGATCTGCTGATGATCGTCGCGGCGCTCGGCGCCGCCGCGATCGGGCAGATCGTCGACGGCGGGCTGCTGATCGTGATCTTCGCGACCTCGGGTGCGCTGGAAGCGGTGCTGACCCACCGCACGGCCGAGGCGGTGCGCGGACTGCTCGACCTGGCCCCCGATCGCGCCACCGTCGTCGACGACGACGGCACCGAGCGGGTGGTGGACGCGCGCACCCTCGAGGTCGGCCGGCTGATCGTGGTGCGCCCGGGTGAGCGGATCGGTGGCGACGGCGTGGTCGAATCCGGGCGCAGTGACGTCGACCAGGCCTCGATCACCGGCGAACCGCTGCCGGTGGCGGCCGGGCCCGGTGATGAGGTCTTCGCCGGCGCCATCAACGGCACCGGCACTCTCCGGGTGCGGGTGCGGCGGGCGGCCGCCGACACGGTGATCGCGCGCATCGCGGCCATGGTGGCCGAGGCCTCCGAAACCAAGGCCAAGACCCAGCTGTTCATCGAGCGGGTGGAGCAGTGGTACTCCACCGGCGTCGTGATTGCCACGCTCGCCGTGCTGTTCATCCCACTGGCCGCGGGCTCGGCGTTGCAGCCCGCGCTGCTGCGGGCGATGACGTTCATGATCGTCGCCTCGCCGTGCGCGATCGTGCTGGCGACCATGCCGCCGCTGCTGGCCGCGATGGCGAACGCGAGCAGGCATGGCGTGCTGGTGAAATCGGCGGTGGTGATGGAGCGGCTCGGGACCGTCGACGCGGTCGCCTTCGACAAGACCGGCACCCTCACCGAGGGCCGCCCGCAGGTCACCGCGACGCAGGCGCTGCCAGGCGAGCTCGACGCCGACGCCGTACTCGCGTTCGCCGCGGCCGCCGAACGCCACAGCGAACATCCTCTCGCCGCCGCCATCGTCACCGCAGCCAGGGACCGTGATCTGCCGCTGCCGGAGGCCACCGAGTTCGACTCGCGGCCGGGCCGGGGTGTGCGTGCCACGATCGACGGCCGGGTGATCGAGGTCGGCAGCCCCGCCGCGCTCCTGGCACCGGCTGCCGACTCCACCGCGAGAGCCGTTGTCGCCGAGGCGGAATCGACCGGCGCGACCGCGGTGGTGGTACTCGTCGACGGCCGTCCCGCCGGTGTGCTCACGGCGACCGACCGGCCGCGCCCGGCCGCGGCGCAGGCCGTCGCCGATCTGACCACCCTCACCGGCACCACCCCGGTCCTGCTGACCGGCGACAATCCGCGTGCCGCGGCCGCGCTGGCCGGGACGCTCGGCATCACCGATGTGCGGGCGGGTGTGCTGCCCGAGGACAAGGTGGCGGCGGTGCGCGAACTCGTCGGGGCCGGGCGTCGCGTCGCCGTGGTCGGTGACGGGGTCAACGATGCGCCCGCGCTGGCGGCCGCGCATGTCGGAATCGCCATGGGCCGCAGCGGTTCCGATCTGGCCGTCGATGCCGCCGACGCTGTCGTCGTCCGTGACGACCTCGGCACGGTTGCCGCCGTCGTCCGGCTGTCGCGGCGGGCCCGGCGCATCGTGGTGGCGAATCTGACCATCGCGGCAACGTTCATCGTCGCCCTGGTCACGTGGGATCTGGTCGGCACGCTGCCGCTGCCGCTGGGCGTCGCCGGCCACGAGGGGTCGACGGTGATCGTCGGATTGAACGGCATGCGGCTGCTCGCCGACCGCGCGTGGCGCGACGCGCTGCGGCCCGGCGACGCGTGAAACGTCACCGGGCCGTGGCGCTCAGCTGGCCGTGCGGTCTTCCGGCGAATCGTCGGGTTCGTCCACCACGACGGCTTCGGTCACCAATTCGAATTCGCCATCGTGGCGTTCGGTGCCCTGCACCACCGCGTCGACCACCAGCTGCACACCCAGATCCTCGCGCTGGATGATCGGATCGGCGCGCAGATCGCGGTACAGCGACACGCACATGAACCCCATCACCACCATGAACGGCAGCGACACCACGGTGGTGAGCGCTTGCAAGCCGGTCAGCGCACCGCCCAGATCCTTGGGATCGGCGATGACGAGCATGATCGCCGCAACCGCTCCCGTGGCCGAACCCCAGAAGATGACGGTGGGCTTCGACGGTTCGATGCTGCCCTTCTCCGACAGGGTGCCCATCACGATCGAGGCCGCATCGGCGCCGGAGACGAAGAAGATCGCCACCAGCACCATGACCAGGCCCGCGGTGAACGAGGCCAGCGGATAGTGATCCAGCAGATGGAACAGCGCGAAGTTCTCGTTCACCGAGCCGTCGGCCTCGGTCAGGTCGCCGGTCTCGCTCTGCTGCCGGATGCCCGCGCCGCCGAAGATGACGAACCACACCAGGCTCACCACGCTCGGCACCAGCAGCACACCGGTGACGAACTGGCGGATGGTGCGGCCGCGGCTGATGCGCGCGATGAACATGCCGACGAAGGGGGTCCAGGAAATCCACCAGGCCCAGTAGAAGATGGTCCAGGTCGACAGCCAGGTCTCCATCGCCTCCCCGCCGGCCACCCCGGTGCGCGAGGCCATGGTCGGCAGCATGGCGATGTAATCGCCGATGGCGGCGGGCAGGAAGTTCAGCATCACCAGGGTGGGCCCGGCGATGAACACGAACGCCGCCACCGCCAGCGCCAGCACCATGTTGATGTTGGACAGCCACTGGATGCCGCGATCGATACCCGAGACGGCGGAGAAGATGAAGGCGATGGTCAGGCCGCAGATGATGGCGACCAGGCCGACCTTGCCGATGGCGTCGATCCAGCCGTTGAACTCCATGCCTGCGCCGATCTGCAACGCGCCCAGCCCGAGCGAGGCCGCGGACCCGAACAGCGTCGCGAAGATGGCCATCATGTTGATGGCCTGGCCGCCGAGCCCGTCGGCCTTGCGGCCCAGGATCGGACGGAACACCGAGGAGATCAGCTGGGAGCGGCCGCGGCGGAAGGTGCTGTAGGCGATGGCCAATCCGGCCACGGCGTAGATCGCCCAGGGGTGCAGCGTCCAGTGGAACAGCGTGGTCGCCATCGCGACCTCGGAGGCCTCGGGGCTGCCCGGTTCGGCCGTGCCCGGTGGCGGATTCACGAAGTGCGACAGCGGTTCGGCCACGCCCCAGAACATCAATCCGATGCCCATGCCGGCGCTGAACATCATCGCGATCCAGGAGACGGTGCGGAATTCGGGTTTCTCGCCGTCGGCGCCGAGCGGGATCTTGCCGTATCTGCTTGCGGCCAGCCAGATCACGTACACCACGAAGACCGTCGCGATCAACACGAACAGCCATCCGGTGTTGCTGATGACCCAGGATTGCGCATTGCCCGCCGCCGTGGCCAAGCTGGAGCGGTCGATGATGCCCCAGGCCACGAAGGCCAGTGATCCGATCGCCGTGACGCCGAAGACGAGACGGTCGAGCCCTGGTTTCGCCGGTGATCTGCCAGCAACCCGGTGCACCGTCGCGTCGGTGTCCCGGGAATTTCTGTCGGCGCCGATCGACATTGAATCGGAGTCCTTTCAGATCGCGAACGACCGCTGGTCGGCGGTAGTTCTCTTCCCGCAGCAACCGTACAGCGTAACGCCGACGCGGTGACGCACGACACCACCGCGGACACGGTCTGCGCAGCTCATCCAGCACGTTCGGACCCACTGCGGCGGTTGAGCCAGTCCGGTCGCGGGGCCGATATTCCGGTACCCCGCGCGCACCGCGAGCAAACCTCAGCGGATCAGGATGTGGCAGTGCCGGAGTGGCCGGGCAGCACGCAGACCGCGTCGAGTCCGAGCACGTGATTGAGCCGGCCGAAGGCCAGCCAGGATCCGATGCTCATGCTCAGCTCGACGATCTCTTTCTGGCTGTAGCAGGCCGACATCCGGCCCCAGAACTCGTCGTCGAGGTTGTGGTGGTCGAGGGCATAGCGTTCGGCGTATTCGGCGGCCAGCCGGGTGCGCTCGTCGAAGGCGTCGGTGTCGCGCCAGTCGGCGACGGCGTCGAGGAAACCGGGGTCGACCTTCTCACCGTCGCGTTCGGTGCGCCAGTCCAGGCAGAACAGGCAGCCGTTGATCTGGGCGATGCGCAGTCGTGCGGCCTCGAATTCGGCGAGGCCCAGGGTGGAGTGGGAGTACACCGCGAGCGAGTAGTTCGATGCGGCGACGCCGATGCCGGGCACCATCTCACCCCAGACGTAGCCGATCGGGTCCTTACCCTCCGGAATGTCGATTCTCATGCCCGGTTCCTTCCCAGCCTGCCCACCGCCGGTCGCAGCGGGACGTCGAGCGCGTCGTAGAGCCCGGGCGGCGCCTCGGTGAGCCAGTCGATGGCACCGACCAGCCGCCCGACCGCGGTCGCGTTGCCGCCTGCGGCGTAGTTGCCGCCCTCATCGGTGGCCTCGACGGTGACCTCGAGACGCGGGCGACCCGCCACGATCACCCGGTGCGCGCCGGTGCCGTTCGGCGGTGCGGGCCAGTCCGGCGCACAGCTCGGGTGGATGCGAGTGATGTGTTCGATGACGATGACCGGCTCCCCCGCGACGATGCCCTGCACCTCGAAGCGCAACGCGCCCTGGGTGCCCGCCGCGAACTCCCCCATCGACGCCGTATCGACCGTGGTCTCCAGTTCCCGCCGCGCCAGGGTTTCGCGGATCTCGTCGAGTTCGACGCCCAGCGCGCGGGCCATGAGCCGAATCTGGCCGCCCCACACCATCGTCGGCACGCCCGGAGCCACCATGGGTGGTGCGTAGTCCATCGGCTGGCCCATCCCGACCAGGTAGCGCACCGAATCGGGCTGGTCGTAGCTGGAGTAGTCGAAGATCTCCTGGCAGCGGATGGCCTCGACGACGGTGCCGAGCCCGCTCATCAGCAGCGGCAGCACATCGTTGCCCCAGCCCGGGTCCACGCCGGAGACGAACAGCGACCCGCCGCCGGAATCGATCGCGGCGAGGACCTTCTCGCGCTGATCGGCGGGCGCGTTGCGGGCGTCGTAGAAGGCGTAGAGGGCCGGGGTGACGACCACCGCGCCCGCCGCGATCGCGGCGACGATATCGGCGAGGGCGTCATCGGGGCGGACGTCACCGGAGGCGGCGTAGACCACCGCGCGAGGCCGTGCGGCGAGGACAGCGCCCACGTCGGTGGTGGCGGCGACGCCGAGCTCGTGGTCCAGACCGGCCAGCGCGCCTGCGTCGCGGCCGGCCTTGGCGGGATCATGGACGATGACGTCGGTGAGTTCCAGCCCGGGATGCGCCGCGACGGCACGGATGGCCGCGCGGCCGACGTTTCCGGTGCCCCACACCGCTGTGGAGATCATCGGGCGAGTCTAGCAAGTGCTTGGTTGGCGGGAGGGTGTTTCCGGGCAGCGACAGCCGGTCGTACGGTGGCGGTCGTGACCACCTTTCGCAAGGCCGATTCCGGTACCCACCCCGACTTCTATCCGGCCGAGGCGGCGGGACTGCGCTGGCTCGGCGCAGCGGGAGCACCGGTGGTCGAGGTGCTCTCGGTGGACCGCGCGCACATCGAATTGGCCCGACTGCCGCACGGGCGGGCCTCGGCAGACAGCGCGCGCCGGCTCGGCGAGGCGTTGGCGCGGATGCACGACGCCGGCACCGAAGGCGCCGGATTCGGTTGTCCGCCCGCCGGTTTCACCGGACAGATCTTCATCGGCAAGCGGCCGATGAGCAGTGTCGAGCACGATCGCTGGGGCGAGTTCTACGTCACCGAACGGGTGCTGCCGTTCCTCGCCATCGCCTATGACGCCGGCAGTGTGGATCGCTCGCAGCGCGCCGTCATCGAGCGGGCCTGCGCCGTCGTCGCCGAGGGCCGTTTCGACGATGGCGAAGCACCGTCACGGATCCACGGCGATCTGTGGAACGGCAATGTGGTGTGGACCGGTGCGCAGGCGGTGCTGATCGATCCGGCCGCGCACGGCGGGCACCGGGAGACCGATCTGGCGATGCTGGACCTGTTCGGTTGCCCCTACTTCGAGCAGATCATCGACGGATACCAGTCGCGACACCGATTGGCCGACGGCTGGCGGGCCCGGGTGCCGTTGCATCAACTGCATCCGCTGGCCGTGCATGCGGCCGGGTACGGGCCCGGCTATGGGCAGGCGCTGCATCAGGCGGCGGTGGATACGTTGCGGCTGTGAGCGGTCTGCGTCGGCGACGACCGTCTATACGCCGCTCCTCGCGAGATGATCACCGATCGTCGTCGGAGCCGAGCGGCGGTGCGGCGGCGTGCTCGACGCGATCGGTGGGCTCCACGGTCGCGGGCCGATCCCACCGGGACGCCTCCACCACACCGGGCACACCGTCCTGGACGACGAAACTCGCTCGGGTGTGAACCGGCGCGCCGGGCCGCTCGACAAACGGCACCACCCGGAAATCGGTGCGCCACAACTGGTGATCGACCTCCACCCGCACGTAGCCGCGCTGGGCGTTGTAGAACTTCAGATCCGGATTGGCCGCCAGCAGGTCCCGTCCGCGGCCGGGCAGGTCGACGCCGTCGCCGCCGCTGGTGATCGAGGTGCCGGTGAATTCGGCCGCCACCACTGCGGATTCGCTGTCGGCGACATCGCGGCGCAGGTCGGCGGCGTAGTTCTCGTGCCGGTCGCCGGTGAGCACCACGAGATTGCGCACCGACCGGTCGGCGGCGGCACCGAGGATCGCGGCACGTTCGCTCGCGTACCCGTCCCAGGCGTCGGTGGAGATCGCCACCTCCGGGCCGGGATCGTGGTCGGTGCGGCCCATCACCACCTGGTTGCCGAGGATCTGCCAGCGCGCGGGCGACTGCGCGAAACCGTTGAGCAACCACTGTCGTTGCGCGCCACCGAGAATGGTGCGATCCACATTCGTGGCCGGCGCGCATCCGGTGACGATCTCGCCGCCGCAGGCCTGCCGGGTGCGGTACTGGCGGGTGTCGAGCAGGGTGATCTCGGCGAGGTCGCCGAACCGGAAGCAGCGATGCAGGCGCATATTCGGGCCCGACGGCAACTGCCCGAGGCGCAGCGGCTGGTGTTCGTACATCGCTTGGAAGGCAGCAGCCCGACGGCGCAGGAACACAGCGCGCAGGGCGTCGATATCGACGGTCGAGGCGACGGCGTCGGCGGCCCAGTCGTCGTCGACCTCGTGATCGTCCATTGTCACCAGCCACGGGAACGCCGCATGCGCCCGGCGCAACGGCTCCTCGGATTTGAACCACGCGTAGTGCAGTCGGTAGCCGGCCAGGTCGCGGGCTTCATGGCGCAGCGGCGAGGGCACCCGCACGCCGCGACGGCCGCCGGTCAGCGGATATTCGTAGATGTAGTCGCCCAAATGCACCACCAGATCGAGGTCTTCCTCGGCCAGATGCCGGTAGGCGGTGTAATGGCCGTCGTTCCAGGCCTGACAGGAGGCGTAGGCGAAGCGCAGGCGCGAACCCGTACCGGGCCGCGGTGCGGTGCGGGTGCGGCCCACCGGCGACAGCGCCGAACCCGCCCGGAACCGGTAGTAGTACCACCGCTGCGGTTGCAGCCCGCCGATCTCGGGATGCACGCTGTGGCCCAGCGCTCGATCGGCCACCGCCGAGCCGCGGCGCACCACCTGCCGGAACTGCTCGTCATGGGCGATTTCATAGTCGACGGTCACCGGGTGGGCGGGCATGCCGCCGAGACCATCGGGAGCGAACGGGTCCGGCGCCAGCCGAGTCCACAGCACCACCCCGTCGGCGGTCGGCTCACCGGAGGCGACGCCGAGAGTGAAGGGATCGCCGGTCCAGCGCGGAGCCCGATACCGGGCGCCGGAGACCGCGCAACTTCCCGCCAGCGCGGCGGCCGACGCCACGCCACCGAACCGCAACAGCTGCCGACGCGACAGGCCCATGAGTCATGGTGGGCGCGCCAGGTCGACAGCCACTGACCCGTACGGTGAAGCCGGCGATGACATCGGGCAAACTTTCGCCGCCCCTGTGATGTAATTCGGCCACAGCGTTCGATGCTCGTGCGCGCGCAAGATCCGACCGGACACCTGGAGGCGATCATGCTGCATACCGACATCCCGACTCGCGGCGAGGTGCAGGCGCTCGCCGCCGCCACCGATCCGTGGTGCGTGTCGATCTACACGCCCACCGAAGCCGACACCGCCACCCCCGACCAGAACCGCATCGCCTTCTCCAACCAGGCGCGCACCGTGCTCGACCTGGTCACCGACGCCGACGCCCGCGCGGCGCTGGAAGAAGAATTCGACGATCTCATCGACGACGAGGAGTTCTGGCGCTACCAGTCCCGCACCCTGATCGTGCATGCCACGCCGTCCCGGATCCGCACCTACCGGGTGCCGAATCAGCTCGGCGCCGCCGAAACCGTGGGCGAGCGCTTCTATCTGAAACCGCTGCTGCGCACGATCACCTTCCCGCAGTCGGCGTTTGTGCTCGCCCTGGCCGAGGGCTCGGTGCGCCTGGTCCAGGTCAGCGCCGACCGCCCCGCCCAGGAGGTCAAGCTCGCGAATCTGCCGTCGAGCGCGGCCGATTACGCACGCAAGGCCTCCCTCAGCGATCGTGCGCCCAAACGCCGCGTACAGGGCGATGAGGGCAGCAAGATGCGGGTGCGCCAGTACTCGCGCGCCATCGACGCCGAGCTGCGCACCATCCTGTCCGGTCGCGACGTACCGCTGATCCTGGCCGCCGCCGAACCCACCGATTCGCTCTACCGCTCGGTGAACAGCTACGACGGCCTACTCGACGAGAGCATTCCCGGCAACCCCGAGCATCTGTCGGATCAGGAGCTGGCCGATCGGTCCCGGGAGATCCTGGACCGCCACTATGTCGCGCAGCTGGCCGAACTGGCGGGGCTGCTGGACAAGCGCCGCAGCGAGGGCCGTGCGAGCACCGATATCGCCGACCTGGCGCGCGCGGCCACCTTCGGCAACGTGGATACCCTGCTCGTCGATATCGACGCCGCGGTGCCCGGCACCATCTCCCCCGACGACGGCGCGGTCACCTTCGACGCGCCGTCCGACACCGAAGCGCCCGGCATTCTCGACGAGATCTGCCGCCGGGTGCTGCTGTCGGGCGGCCGGGTGCTCGCGGTGCGCGCCGCGGACATGCCCGGTGGCGCGCAGATCGCGGGCATCTTCCGGTACGCGGCGTAGCCGCGGCGGATCAGTTGGCGCCGGTCAGCACCGCGCGCAGGCGTTCGGTGTCGGCCGGGGTCCAGTCCGGCGGTTGCAGGATGGCCGCCCATGAGTCGGCGATGGCCGCGTGGAAGGTGTGGCCGTAGCCGTCGGGGACGTTGGTGGAGACCGCCATATCCGCCGAGACCTGCAGGAAGGTGACGATCGGGATCCAGCGGGTGCTGTCGAGGACGTCGTCGGCGCGGGGTTCGCGCAGCCAATCGGGTTCGCGCAGCGCCAGACCCGGGGTCCACCAGGTGATCGGATCGGAGCCGTGCTGCAAATACACCACCCGCGGTCCCGGCCAGTCCGGCGTCGGCCGCTCCAGGTCGGCGGGGCGGGCCACAAACCGCACCGTGCGGCCGTCCTGGAAGACCGGCAGCACCTGCGGCGTACCGGGATCGCGACGCGCGGTCACCTCACCCCAGACGACGTTGTTGCTGGTCGGCCCGACGAACAGGGCGCCGTCGGTGCGCGCGGTCAGATCCTGGATACCGGAGAAGGCGGCCTTACCGCCGAACGACCCCAGGCTCTCGCCGAACACCACCAGTTTCGGGCGATCGTTCTCGGGCAGCGTCGACCACTTCGCGTACACCGCCTCGAACAGCGCCTGCCCGGCCTGCCGCGCCCGCTCCTGGTCCACCAGGAACGACAGCCAGCTCGGCAGGTACGAGTACTGCATGCTCACCAGCGCGGTATCGCCGTTGTACAGGTACTCCAGCGCCGAGGCCGTGGACTGATTGATCCAGCCGGTGCCGGTGGTGGTGGCCACGCCGATGACGGCACGGTCGAAGCCGCCGGCCCGATCGAGTTCGGCCACCGCCAATTCCGCCTCCGCGCGCACGGTTTCGGCCGAGGCCAGCCCGGTGTAGGTGCGGATCGGCATCATCGCCGGGCGGCCGTTGAACTCGGTGAGCTGCTCGACGGTCGGCCCGTTGCCGACGAAGATGCGGCCCTGCCGGCCCAGCGAATCCCAGGTCACCAGCGACCCCGGCCCGCCGGAACGTTCGGGCACGGTGGGCGCCGGATTATCGGCATCGGTCTCCTGGTTGACCGCGGCGAAGGTGTTGTTGAGCACCGACATCGCGCCATTGGCCACCACGCCGTCGAGCACCGCCACCAGGGCGATCGCCACCAGCACGCCGCCGGCCACCACGGCGACCCGCGCGGGCAGCACCTTGGTCAGCAGCCGCGCCACCCAGCGCGTCACCGCGATCACCGCACGCGTCAGCGCGACCAGGATGGCGAACACCACCACCGCGACCACCACAATGATCGGATACGACCAGATCGACAGCCCGGAAACACCCATCAGCGTGCGCAATTCGTCCTGCCAGCCCGCGAACCAGATCAGCATGAGCACCGTGCCGACCACCGCGATCCCGGCCAGCACCCACCAGGTCAGCGCCCGGGCCGGGCGGGGCTGCTCACGGTGCAGCATCCACCGGATGATCGCGGCCACCAGCACGCCCAGCCCGTAGCCGACGGCGGCGGCCGCGCCGGTCACCACACCCTGGAACAGGGCATCGCGTGGCAGCAGCGAGGGCGTCAGCGACAGCCAGATCAGCACCAGCGCGCCGACCAGGCCGCCGAATTCCAGCCGCACCCACGCGCTGCCGGGCTTCGGCGGTGCCGTCGCCTGCGCGGAGTCCGCAGCGTCGTGCTTCGTCTCGGTCGCGGTTGTCGCCACTGCGCACCTCGTTCACAGCGGAGTCGACCACCGCCGACAGTTCGACCACAGTATGGTTCACATCGGCGCGAAAGGTGCGCTCATCGGCGCTCGCCGCCGTCATGTCGGCACCGCGGGTGCGGGCTCGGTGCGTGGGCGCTCATCCGGCTACGAGGGTGGAGTCATGGACGCACAACTGCGCGAATGGAAAGACGGCGGACAGTATTTCGACTTCCTCGGCTTCGAAATCGGCCCGCACACCAAACCGAGCCCCCGGCTGCTCGACCAGTTCGACCAGATCATGCACTACAACGACGGCGCCCGCGTCACCCATCTGGTGGGCCGGTTCGTGCGCGATCGGCTCACCCACCGCAACCGCTGGGTGCGCGCCATGCGCGAGACCACGGTGCCGATGCGGTTGATCAACGGGCCGGCCGACCCGAATTCGGGCAGGCATATGGCCGAGCGCTACCGCGAGCTGATCCCGGAACCCGATGTGGTGATGCTGCCCGACGCCATCGCCCACTGGCCGCATCTCGAGGCCCCCGACGCCGTACTGGCCGCCGTCCTCGACCACATCGAGGCCGCCTCAGCGGCGACGGCGCATGGTGAGCACGCCGGCGGCCCAGCCCACGAGGAACAGCGCCAGCAGCGCCACCCACATGGGTGAGGTGATGGTGATGGCCAGGATGTCGATCGACACCTTGGTGCGATTCTGCAAGATGAAGACGACGGCCAGGATCGTCAGCACCAATGCCAGCCATTGAGTGGGCGAGACCCGCTGCAACAACGAGCGCTTCTCCGTGGTGTTCATGACCACTCCCATCTACCCGAGCGGGATATCCGCCCCAGTATGACCGGTGGGCACCCCGGGAATCGGGCAACGACGCGTCCACCACCGGCACAAACCCATGTCAGGGGGCCTATCACGGTCGGCGTAACAGCCTCGGTTGCCCACACGCTGTAGTCAGTGGGGGTCACAGATTCCGCACCCGACACATAAGAGGTTCCGCCATGGTTGCTCCGACCGTCGTCCCGTCGAATCCGATCCAGGCCATTCTGATGGCGCTGTCCTGGCTGGTCTGCTCGATTTCGGCCGGAGAGGGCTGCGCGATCATCCAGTGACGCGTGGCAACGGCCTCCGGCCCCGCGCCGGAGGCCGTCGGCCTGTCCGGATCTGTCCGCCGGGCCTGGTAGGAATGGAACGGTGACTGCGGACAACGGCTCTGCCCCCGAATCCGGCGACCCGGCGATCGACCCCGACCTGGTCGAGTTGGCCACCGCGGTATTCACCCTGGCCCGCACCGGCGGCGCCGACCAGCTGGCCGCCTACCTCGACGCGGGCGTGCCGGTGAATCTCACCAACGATCGCGGTGACACCCTGCTCATGCTCGCCGCCTACCACGGCCATCGTGACGTGGTCGGCGTGCTGCTGGCCCGCGGCGCCGACCCCGACCGCGCCAACGACCGCGGCCAGACCCCGCTGGCCGGTGTGGTGTTCAAGGGCGAGACCGAGATCGTGCGGGATCTGCTGGCCGCGGGCGCCGACCCGGACGCGGGCACGCCCTCGGCGCGCGAGGCCGCGACCATGTTCGGCAAGACCGAACTGCTCGAACTCTTCGCCTGACTTCAGTACGACGCGACCTGGAAAGAATCCGGCACACCGCTGCTGACGGCGTTACGATGCGCACATGGCGCACTCCGCCCCGCCTGCCTCCGGGGTGACCGTCCAGTCCGACCGGTCGCCGGAGACATCGCGGGGCAACCAGGTCGCCGAGGTCGTCGAACGGTTCGCCCAGGCCTGGCAGGAGGGCGACAGTCCGCCCGAGCTGCGCAGCTACCTGCCCGACGCGCCCGCGATCCGGCGGGTCTCGCTGATCGAACTGATCAAGATCGACCTGGCCAATCGCTGGCAGCGCGGCACCGCGCCGAAACGACTGGCCGAATACGTCGACGAGCTCCCCGAACTGCGCACCTGGCCGCTGCCGCCGGACCTGATCTACGAAGAGTTCCACATCCGCCGCCGCTCGGGCAGCTCCGTCGACGTCGGCGAATACACCGCCGCCTATCCCGAACAGGCCGAACAACTTTCACAGCTGCTGACCACCGAGGACTATCACAGCACGCTGCTCGGCGGCCGCGCCGAACCGGCGAATCTGGACGAACTCGAGGTCGGCCAGCGCATCGACGACTTCGACCTGATGACCAGCCTCGGCCGCGGCGCCTTCGCCCGGGTCTTCCTGGCCCGGCAGCGGTCCATGCAGCGGCTGGTGGCGGTGAAGATCTCCCGCGACAAGGGCACCGAACCGCAGACGCTGGCCCAGCTCGATCACGACTACATCGTGCGGGTCTTCGATCAGCGCGTCATCGACGGGCCGGGCTTGCGGCTGCTGTACATGCAGTACGTGCCCGGTGGGACGCTGCTGACCGTGCTGGAGCGGGTGCGCACGACGCCGCCAGCGCAACGCAACGGGCGGCTGCTGCTCGATGTCATCGACTCGGTGCTGGCCGGTAAGGGCGAGATCCAGCCCGCCGAATCGCCGGTGCGCGCCGAACTGGCCAAGCTGTCCTGGCCGGAAACGGTGGCGTGGCTGGGGCGCAGACTCGCCCAAGCACTGGACTACGCGGGCGGGATCGGGGTGCTGCACCGCGACGTCAAACCGGCCAATGTGCTGCTCACCGCCGAGGGTGTGCCGAAGCTGGCCGACTTCAATATCAGCTTCAGCGGCAACGTCTCCGGTGACAGTCCGGTCGCCTACTTCGGCGGCTCGCTGGCCTACATGTCGCCCGAACAGCTGTCGGTGGTGCATCCGGACCGGCCCACCGCCGCCGCCGACCTCGACACCCGCAGCGACCTGTACTCGCTGGCCGTGGTGCTGTGGGAACTGCTCACCGGCCGCAAACCCTTCGGCGACGAGGCCGCCACCGGCGGCGATCGCACCGCGCTGGATTCCATGCTGGACCGGCGCGCGCACAGCCCGCAGGACCTGCCCTACGCCGATCTGCCGCCCGGCACGCCCGCCGCGTTGCAGCGTGCGCTGGTGCGCGCGCTGGAACCGGATCCGGCCAAACGCTGGGAACGCGGTGCCGATATGGCACAACAGTTGCAGGTCTGCCTGGACGCGCGCGCCCGCGACCTGGTGGACCCGCCGCCGGGCAGTGCGCGGCTGCGGGCGCGCAGCTGGGTGCATCCGATCATGGCGCTGGCCATCGCGGTGCCCAACCTGCTGGCGATCCTCTACAGCTACAACCACAATCGCACGCTGATCATCAGCAAACTCGACGCCGACGCCCAGCGCACCTTCGATCGCGTCGCCTGGACCAGCTACGGCGTCGGCTTCCTGATCGGCGCCATCGTCACCATCGCGCTGGTGATGCATCTGTGGCTGATCATGTACGGGCTGCGCCACGGCAAGGCCTATGACGCGGCGGCACTGGCGCGCGCCCGCTCGGACACCTTGCAGTTGGCCAGCCGCAATGTGCTGACCTGCTTCGTGCTGTGGGTGATCACCGGGATCGCGGTGCCGGTGTCGGTGCAACTGTCGGGCAGCCAGATCAGCGCCGAATCCTCGGCGCATTTCTTCCTCACCCAGATCGTCTGCGGCGCCATCGCCATGGCGTACCCGTACTTCCTGGTGAGTTTCTACGCGGTGCGCTGCCTGTACCCGGCGTTCCTGCCGCTGGGCGGACTCGGCGCCGACGACAGCAGGCAGTTGCGCGCACTGGACCGGCGCAGTACCTACTTCCTGACCGTGGCCGCCGCGGTCCCGCTGCTCGGCGCGGCCGGGGTGACCTTCATCCCGTCGGCCGACATCGACGCGGTGATCGTGCCGCTGCGGGTGCTGTGCTTCGGCGGCGCGCTGGCCTTCGTCGGCGTGTACTGGTTGTTCCGGATGCTGGAGCGCGATCTGGCCGCACTCGAACGCATAGTCACCCACTGAAACGCCGCGAAATCGCAAGCTTCGGCGAGTACGGTATAGCCGCCGCGCGGGGTCGAGCGCGGTGATCGGGTATCGGGGAAAGGCGGGGCTAGACATGATCGAACCGGTTACGTCCGCGGTCGCACCGGCGACCGGCACACCGTTCAGCCCGGGGCCCGAACTACCGCTGGCCGCCCGCTATCGCAGCGCCGACCCGATCGACTGGCACGGCAGCATGGTGTACCCGATGTACACCGAGCAGCTCACCGGTTCGGCCACCACCCTCACCCTCACCTTGCTGTCGGCCACTCCGCCGCCGGGCCTGCGCGGGCTCGGGATGGGGCTGTCGGTGGTCGACGGCTACGTCGGCGTGGACCGGCGCCGCCTTGCGGGCGTGGACGTGTGGCGCGATGCCCTCGAACGCGGCATCACCGTCGAACTGTCGGCCGTCCAGCGCGGGGCACTGTATTCGCTGACGCCGGTCTGGCTCGACACCGACGGGACCGCCCGGTCGTGGACGGGCAACTACGGCATCGTCGTCGAGCGCGCCGCGAACGGTCGCACCGTGCTGTGGTGCAGTTTGGGTGCCGGGCCACCGCATTTCGCCGATCTGGTGGTCGAGGTGAGCGCCACCCCGGCCGACACCACCCCGATGCCCGCGATCGGCATGCCTGCTCGGGTCACCGGACGGCCGGGCTCGGCCACCGGCTCGCGCGCCGCGGCCAACGGCCCAGTCGCATCGGCAGCCGGCCCACTCGCAACGGGCAACGGCCCGCACACCGCATCCACCGGCCCACTCGCGACGGCGGGCGGCCCGTTCGCAGCAGCCGCCGGCCCGATCGGCGCGGCGGCCGACTCGCGCGCAGGGGCACACGACCCGAGCGCAACGACCAACGGACCGGTCGAGGCGGCGGCCCCCCAAGGCAGCGCCCGGTCCGTGCCGGACACCGAAACCACCGCACGCGACTACCGCAGCGCGCTCTACGACCTCGGGGTCGCCATGTTCGCCCGCGGTGAGGAGGAGCAGGCGTGCGAACTGTGGTCGCAGGCGGCGGCCGACGGGCATGGGCCGGCCGCCTACGACCTGGGCGTCGTGCGGTTCCGGCAGGGCGATTTCGACGAGGCCGAACGGTACTGGCGGATCGCGGCCGAGCAGCGCGGGGTGCGGGCGATGGCGGGGCTGGCCGAGTTGCTGGAGCGGCGCGGGGCCGAGACCGAGGCGAAGCTGTGGCGCACCCGCGCGATCACCGCCAAGACCGTCGCGGAATCGCTGTCGCGGCGGGCGGTCTGAGCGCCGATAATTCGGTGGACGGCCGGCGGGGTGGGCGTTTACCGTGGCCGGCATGAGTGGCATTACCGGTCAGGACGCGGCGTGCGCGGCCGCGGTGTATTTCATCCGTCTGCGCACGGTGGCCCGGACTCTGCCGGCGCACCCCGTCGCGCGCTGACCAGAACGCTGATCGCGTCGAACACTCCCCCGCGGTTCTGGTAACCGTCGTCCCCACGTGCCCTGGCATGGGTCCGGGCGAATCACGCAGTCCCGATTCGTCCACTCCGCTCGGAGGACCCCATGTCCCGCAAACACTTCCCCCCGCATGCCCGCGCCACCAGCACGCGTAAGCGGCTGTCGCAGAACTTCCTTGTCGATCCACGTGCCGCGCAGACCGTCGTCCGTGCGGCCGGTGTCGCCGCCGGCGATCTGGTGCTGGAGATCGGCGCCGGCGACGGCATGCTCACTCGGCAACTCCTCGCGAAGGGGTACCGAGTGATCGCCTACGAGAAGGACCGCCACTACTCCCGGCGACTGCACGCCCGATACGCCGGCGATCCGCGAATCCGGGTGATCCACAACGACTTCCGTCGCGCGCACGCGCCCGGGCAGCCGTTCGCGGTGGTCGCCAATATCCCCTTCGGGATCAGCACCGACATCCTGCGCTGGTGCCTGGACGCCCGCCACCTCACCTCGGCGACGCTGCTCACCCAACGCGAGTTCGCGCGCAAACACTGCGGCGACTACGACCGCTGGACCAAGCTCACCGTCACCCACTGGCCCGCGTCGACGTCCCGGCTGGGTCCGCGCATCGGGCGCACCTGCTTCGACCCGGTCCCGCGCGTCGACGCCGCGGTGCTGCGGCTGGCGCGCCGCCCGCGACCGCTGCTGGCCGGGCGGGAAACCGCCGATTATCGCGCCCTGGTGGAGCTCGGTTTCTCCGGCGTCGGCGGATCGCTGTCCGCCTCGCTGCGCCGCGAATTCCCCGCTCCCCGCGTCAACGCCGCTTGCGTCGCGGCGGGCATCGAGCCGGATGCACCGGTCGGGCTGGTACATCCCGACCGGTGGATCACCCTGTACCGGCAGCTGCGCCGGATACCCGCGCCCGTACGGTGAGCACACAGCGGCGGCGGGACAGGCCAATGCCTTTCCCGCCGCCGCCAGGACGCGACCGATGGCTCAGATCGGTGTGAAATCGCGGCTCGCGATGTAGCTCGGGCGCCGCGCCGGAGCCGCGAACGGCTCCTCCAGGGTGTTCTCCACGCTGTTGAACACCAGGAAGATGTTCGAACGCGGGAACGGGGTGATGTTGTTGGCCGACCCGTGCATGATGTTCGAATCGAACACCAGCGCCGACCCGGCCCGCCCGGTGAACTGGGCGATCCCGTACTTGTGCGCCAGGTCCTCGATATCGGCCTGGGACGGCACCCCGATCTGCTGCTCCCGCAACGATTCCCGATAGTGGTCGGCCGGTGTCGCACCCTGGCACGGCACGAAGGTGCGGTGCGAACCGGGCATCACCATCAGGCTGCCGTTGAACGGGTAGTTGTCGGTCAGCGCGATGGAAATGCTGACCGCACGCGGAGCAGGCATGCCGTCTTCGGCGTGCCAGGTCTCGAAATCGGAGTGCCAGTAGAAACCGGTCCCGCCGAAACCGGGCAGATAGTTCACCCGGCTCTGATGCAGGTAGACCTCCGACCCGAGGATCTGGCGGGCCAGGCCCGCGACCCTCGGCTCGGCCGCCAGCTCCGCGATCGCGGAACTGAGCCGGTGCACCTCGAACACCGAACGCACCTGATTCGAGGATTTCTCCACGATCACCCGCTCGTCGCCGCGCAACTCGGGATCGGCGGCGAGCCGGTCGATCTCCCGGGCGAAGCGCGCGACTTCCTCCGGGGAGATCAACTGGTCCAGGATCGTGTACCCGTCGGTGTCGAATCCGGCGAGCTCGGGTGCCTCGATTCGACCCCACACCGTCGCGTCGTGGCGCTCGAGGTGCGGCGCCGGTTCCGGGGTGCGGGTCGGGTAATGATCGATCCGGTGATGTGCCAACGTCGCGTCCTTTCTCAGCTGGCCGGAACGGCGACCAACGGGTAGACGCCGTTCTCGTCGTGAACCTCCTGCCCGGTGACCGGCGGATTGAACACGCACATCATGCGCATCCGGGTACGCACCTCGAGTTGGTGCTTTTCGTGGCCGTCGAGCAGATACATCGAACCGGGGCCCAGTTCGTAGGTCTGGTTGTTGGTCAGATCGGTCAGGGTGCCCTCGCCTTCGACCAGCCACACCGCCTCGACGTGGTTCTGGTAGTGGAAGACGTGGGTGGTGCCCGCCTCGATGGTGGTCTCGTGGAAGGAGAACCCCACCCGGTCACCGCCGAGCACGATCCGCTTGCTGCGCCAGCCGGTGCCGGCCACATCGCGGTCGGTTCCGGTGATTTCTTCGGTGGTACGCACGATCATGAGTGGCCCTCCTCAGGCGCCGCAGACGGTGTGGACCGCGCCGGTCAGGATCTGCAATCCATGGTCGAGCTCGTCCTCGGTGATGGTCAAGGGGGGCAGCAGCTTCACGACCTCGTCGGAGGCGCCGGAGGTCTCGGCCAGCAGACCGCGTTCGAAGGCGACCTGGCAGACCTTGCCCGCCTGCGAGGCGTCGTCGAAGACCAGACCGTGCACCAACCCGCGGCCGCGGGTCGAGATGCCCGGCAGGCCCTCGCTGATCGCGCCGAAGGCCTGGGCGATCTGCTCGCCCTTGGCCTCGGTGGCTGCCTGCAGCGCGCCGTCGGACCAGTAGTGCTCCAGCGCCACCTGGGCGGTGACGAACGAGGGGTTGTTGCCACGGAAGGTGCCGTTGTGCTCACCCGGGGCCCAGACGTCGTGCTCGGGCTTGAACAGCACCAGCGCCATCGGCAGTCCGTAGCCGCCGATCGACTTGGACAGGGTGACGATATCGGGGGTGATGCCGGCCGATTCGAAGGAGAAGAACGGGCCGGTGCGCCCGCAGCCCATCTGCACATCGTCGACGATGAGCAGGATGCCGCGCGCCTCGCACAGGCTGGCCAGGTGCCGCAGCCACTCCGCCCGCGCCAGGTTCACCCCGCCCTCACCCTGCACGGTCTCCACGATGACCGCGGCCGGACGGTCCAGGCCCGAGGAGGAATCGTCGAGCACCCGCTCCATCCACTGGAAGTCGGCGGTGGTGCCGTCGAAGTAGCCGTCGTAGGGCATCGGGGTGGCGTGGTTGAGCGGCACCCCGGCGCCCGCGCGCTTGGCGGCGTTACCGGTGACCGACAGCGCGCCGAGGGTCATGCCGTGGAAGGCGTTGGTGAAGCTGAGCACGGTCTGGCGGCCGGTGACCTTGCGGGCCAGCTTCAGCGCGGCCTCGACGGCATTGGCGCCGGTCGGTCCGGGGAACTGCACCTTGTAGTCCAGCCCGCGCGGCGCCAGCAGCGTATCGCGCACGGTTTCCAGCAGTTTGCGCTTGGCGACGGTGGACATATCCAGCCCGTGCGTCACACCGTCGGAGGCGATGTAATCGATGAGGGCCTTCTTGAGGATGGGATTGTTGTGCCCGTAGTTCAGGGCGCCGGCGCCGGCGAAGAAATCGAGAAAATCCTTGCCCTCTTCGTCACGCAGCCAGGCGCCTTTCGCGGTTTCGAAAACCGTGGGCCAGGAGCGGCAGTAACCACGCACATTCGATTCCAGTGCGTCGAAGATCGTCGTGTCAGCGGTGATCATCATAGATCCCTTTCAGTTTTACGGGCGATCGGTGCGATTCGGTACAGGTCCTCGGCGATATGGCTGTCGGGAAAATCGCCAGGAGTGAACAACTCGGTCTTGGTCATCTCCGCGTCGCGGCGCCGCGCCAGTGCGGCGAACATCGCGATGGAGGCCGGGTTGTCCGGTGAGACGGTCGTCTCCAGGGCGTCGACACCATGCCCTTCGGCGTCGATCAGGTTGTCCACCAAGCGATCCAGCATCGCGACGCCGAGTCCGCGGCCGCGCTGATCATGATCGACGGCGACCTGCCAGACGAACACGGTGCGCGGGGACTGCGGGCGCAGATACCCGATCACGAAGCCGGCGACCCGGCCGTCGGCCTCGGCGACCACCGAGGTGGCGGCGAAATCGCGGCACCACAGCAGATACGCGTAGCTGGAATTGGTGTCCAGCACCTGCGAATCCTTCGCGATTTCCCACAGGCGCGCCCCGTCGCGAATTTCCGGGGTCCGCAGAACCGGGGCGCCGACGGGCTGCCGGTGCGATCCGGAACGGGTCGCACCGGATTCGACGCGTGCTGGGTCGCCGTCGGTCGGTGTGGGCAATGCTTGCGTTGACATACAACTCCGAGGTCGATGTTCAGTACTTTCCCAGGCTTACGAATGAACTTTGAGCTGACCTGGTCGAGGACTTTACGATTGTGTTACGGCCGTGTGACGCCGTTCATGAACTCCGCATTTTCGGGATATACCTCACGTTTCAATTCACTCGATGGCGGGCAAGTGAATGGTGAATCGCGCGCCGCCGCCGGGGCGTTCGCCGCATTCCACCGTGCCCTTATGGGTGGCGACCGTCTCGGCCACCAGCGCCAGTCCGATTCCGGTGCCGCCGTCGGCCTTGCGGCGGCTGGTGCGTGCGGTGGCGAACCGTTCGAAGATGCGGTCGCGGTCGGCCGGTGGCACGCCGGGGCCCGCGTCGTCGACGGCGATGACCGCATGATCGCCCTCGCGGTGCACGGTGACCGCGACGACTCCCCCGCCGTGCCGGTCGGCGTTCTCCAGCAGGTTCACCACCGCGCGTTCGAGTTCGAGTTTGCGGCCGCGGACTACGACGTCCTCGGTCACCGTCAGCAACTCCACCGGATGCCTGCTGTCGCGCAGGGTGTGGGTGAGCAGCTCGGCCACCGACAGCGGGTCGGCGTCGCCGTGATGCATTCCCGCCTCCACCCGCGCGAGCGCCAGCAGGTCGTCGAGCAGCCGCCGCAGATGATCTACCTCGGCGGTGACCAACGCAAGCGCCCGGCGCGAGCGTTCGGCAGATCATCGCGATGCCGGTTCAGCACCTCGACGCTGGCGGTGAGGGTGGTCAGCGGAGTCCGCAGCTCATGGCTGACGTCGCCGAACAATCGGTGTTCGCGGTCGATGCGCCGTTGCAGCGAATCGACCATCCGGTTGAACGAGTCGACGGTGCTGGCCAGATCCTGGTCGTGGGTGTCGGGCAGGCGGATGCCGAGATCACCGGAGGCGATCTTGGCTGCCGCCTCGGCGACGTCACGCAGGGGCCGCAGGACCCGGCGGCCGACCCAGATCCCGACCGCGGCGCCCAGCGTCGCGGCCAGCAGCGCACAGCAGATCAGCAGGACAGGGCGGTTCACCACGCGCTGACCGAGAGTGACGCCGTCGTCGCCCAGCCGGGCGAAGACCAGCAGCACCAGGGCTAGCGACATCAGGCCCGAGGTCGCCGCGAAGGCGATGGTGACCCGGCCCCGCAGACTCCACAGGCCCGGGTCGAGCCGGGTGCGGACGCGTTCGGCGTTCGTCATCGACGCTGAGATGGGCGGCCCGCTCAGCGTTGCACGTCGAGCCGGTAGCCGAGGCCCCGGACGGTGACCACGATCTGCGGATCGGAGGGATCGCGTTCGATCTTGGTGCGCAGCCGGCGCATATGCACGTCGACGATGCGCTCATCGCCGAAGAAACCACGGTCCCAGACGCGCTCGAGCAGCACCGATCGGCTCAGCACCCGTCCTGGTACCTCGGCGAGCTCGCACAGCAGGCGGAACTCGGTCAGCGTCAGGGCGATCTCCTCATCGCCGCGACGGACCGCGCCGCCGTCCGGAGCGAGGATCAGCGGCGCCTCGGGATCGGCGTCGAGCACCACCTCGACCGGCGCTTCCCGCTCGGCCGAGAGCTGGGCCCGGCGGCGCAGCGCCCGCATCCGGGCGGTGATCTCCTTGATCTCGAAGGGCTTGGTGACGAAGTCGTCGGCGCCGGCTTCCAGCGCGGCCACCACGTCATGAGTGTCGTCGCGGGCGCTGACCACGATGATCGGCACATCGTGGTCGCGGCGGATCTCCCGGATGCAGGTGAACCCGTCCATGCCGCCGAGCATCAGGTCGACGATCATCACATCGGGAACGCCGTTGCTGCGCAGATGGGTGAGCGCGTCCTCTGCCTGCTCGGCTTCTTCGACGTCGTAGCCCTCGTCCTCCATGGCCAGGCGCAGTGCGCCCCGGACCCTGTCGTCGTCTTCCACGATCATCAGGCTCGCGCTCAATATTCAAATCCTTTGCAGATACGCGGAGCGCATCGCGGCGCGGAGGTTCGCATCCCCAGACCGACGCGATGTTCCGCTTTTCAGCTTTTCTCGAGCAACTTTCCGGTAACAGTAGTGCCCTGAATGCCCGATTGCTAAACCTTGCGTGAGATCGCTCACCGAACCGGTCGGTCGGGACGCTCCAATCGGAAGAAGTTGCTCGGGCTGCCGTCGGGGCGTCGTTCCTGGTAGCGGAAGCACAGCTGACGGGCGTCGAAGGTGGCGAACCAGTCGTCCCAGTCGACGGGCAGCAATCCCGCGCCGCCGTAGCGGGGGAAGTCGAACCGCAACACTTCGACGCGTCCGTTGTAGTCGCTGCCCGGCATGGTGGCCGGGTTGGCGCCGCGCCTCTCGGCCCAGCGACGGATGACGTCGTGGTTGGTGGTGACCATGGTCTGTCCCGGACCGGCCGATGGTCCACCGTTCATGACGAACCTCCTCGCGGTAGGTGCGTGCTAGCGGTCACCGATGAGCGAACCGTCGAGACGATCGCACCGGCTCGCCGACTTGATACCCGTGCTCGTCCGGCGACAAACCACCGGACAGGCAGCTGTCCGCCGATGCCCTGGTGACGGGCATCGGCGATTGTCTCGCCGGTCGCGGGGTACTCGGCGGTTGTCACCATCCGGACGCTCGCCCCGGATCATCGACCGGAAGGAGAACGCGATGGCAGCCGGGCCCGACGATTCGACCAGGGGTTTCCACCGGGACTCCCCACACGTCCCCGAACATCATTTCCCCGACGACACCCGCACCACCCGCGCGCACGCAGGCGAGGCGATGGAGGACGTGCGCAACTGGCCGGGCATCGTGATGTGCGCGCTCGGACTGGTGGCCGTCGCGCTGACGTTGACCGCGGCCGGTTACGGCTACGAGGGCTGGGCGATCGTCGGCGGGATCGCCGCGGCCGTGCTGCTGATCGGCGGGGTGGCCGTGATCGCGCTCGAACATCGCCGGGTGAAGGCGATGCACGGGCACAAACTCACCGACCAGCAGGGTCACTGAGCGTTTGCCGCACGGCCCGCACAGGGTCAGGCGGCCCCGGGAACGCCCACCGGCACCAGCGCCACGGTGATGTTGTCACCGCCGCCGCAGGCCACCGCGTAATCGGCCAGATCGCGGGCGGCCGCGGCGGCGGGCTTCGCCGTGGCTATCGCGGCGAGGGCGACCGGATCGGGCAGATAGTTCCACAGCCCGTCGCTGCACAGCAGCAGCACGCCGGGACCGCTGAACCGGAAGCTCTGCACGCTGCGCGTGGACCAGGGCTGCTGGTCGAAGTCGGCGCCGAGCCAGCGCAGCAGGGTGTGCGCGCGGGGGTCGTTCATGGCGGCGGTCTCGTCCATGGCGCCGGCGTCGACGAGGGCCTGGGCCCAGGAATCGTCGAGGGTGAGCCGGCGGGAGGCCGGTTCGGCATCGCCACCGTCGGCGTCGCCGGGGACCAGCCAGTAAGCGCGGCTGTCGCCGACATTGGCGACGGTGATGGTGGCACCGCCCGCACCGTCGTCGTGCACGATGGCCGCGACGTAGGTACACGAGGGCGAATCGCCGTCGATCGAAGCGATATCGCGCACCGCCGACGCGGCGGCGGCCAGGCCCGCGGTGGCGGCGTCCTCGACCGGCCTGCCCTCGGCCAGGGCGCTCAGGCAGGCATCGACGCCGGTGCGCGAGGCGGTGCCGGACGCCGCTTGCGGATTCGGTGAGGACGAGACGCCGTCGCACACCACGGCCACGGTGACGGGTGCGCGGCCGGGCGCGGGAACGCCGACACCGGCGGCAACGGCGTCCTCGTTGCGCGCGTGCGCGATTCCCCGGTCGGTGATCAGCGCGACCGCGCCGAGATCGGCCTCGAACCGATCCGGCGGACCGGGCACGTGGGCCCGTCCGGGATGGGCGGGCGCGTGCGGCTCGGCCGTGGCGTCGGCCTGCGGCAGGGCGACCCGCCGCACCGGTTCCCCGCCACCGCCGCCCTCGAAGCCCTGCGCGGGGGCCGGGATCGGCATGGTCAGGAATTCCGAGCTGCCCAGGCCCGCACCGGCTTCCGGGCTCACCTGGTCACCGCCGACCGGGCCGTGGCACCGGCGGCCGATCCGCGTCCGCGGTGTGGCACTACCCTGCCGTCCCCGCCGATGTTCACCGATTCCCCAGGCTGCACGGCGCCCCCCTTCTGATCATGGTTGTCGATCGACGATAGTACGACAGCGGTGAGCGGGTGTGCCCACAGATCGCCACGATGGGAGCGCGTCGCGCGCGGCGCGGGTCAGTCACGCTCGCGCACCGCGGTGACGGCCTTGCGCGCGGCCACCAGCACCGGGTCCCAGACCGGCGAGAACGGCGGTGCGTATCCGAGATCCAGCATCGTCATCTGCTCGACGGTCAGCCCGGCGGTGAGCGCGACCGCGGCGATGTCGACGCGTTTGCCCGCGCCTTCGCGGCCGACGATCTGCACACCCAGCAACCGGCCGGTGCGGCGTTCGGCGAGCATCTTCACCGTCATCGGGTCGGCGCCGGGGAAATAGCCGGAGCGGCTGGTCGATTCGATGGTGACGCTCACATATTGCAGGCCGATGGCCTGAGCGTCCTTCTCGCGCAACCCGGTCCGCGCCACCTCGAGATCGCAGACCTTGCTCACCGCGGTGCCGACCACACCGGGGAAGGTCGCGTAGCCGCCGCCGATATTGGCGCCGATGATCTGGCCGTGTTTGTTGGCGTGGGTGCCCAGGGCGATGTGGCGGTCGATGCCCGACACCAGGTCCAGCACCTCGACGCAGTCGCCGCCGGCCCAGATGTCGTCGTGGCCGCGCACCCGCATGGACAGGTCGGTCAGCAGACCGCCATACGTGCCGAGCGGGAGTCCGGCGGCCTCGGCGAGGGTGGTCTCGGGCCGCACACCGATGCCGAGAACCACCACGTCGGCCGGGTATTCGGCCTGGCCGGTGACGACGGCGCGGGCGCGGCCGTCGTCATCGGTGCCGATGGCGGTGACCTCGGCATTGCCGACGATCTTGACGCCCATGCCACCCATGGCCGTGCGCACCAGCGCACCCATGTCCGGGTCCAGCGTCGACATCGGCTCCGCGCCCCGGTTGATCAGGGTGACTTCGAAGCCGCGGTTGATCAGCGCCTCGGCCATCTCGACGCCGATGTAGCCCGCGCCCACCACCACCGCTCGGCGGCCGGCGGCGCGTTCGAGGGTCTCGATGAGCGCTTGACCATCGTCGAGGGTCTGCACGCCGTGCACTCCCGCCGCGTCGATGCCGGGTAGGGGCGGCCGGATCGGGCGGGCGCCGGTGGCGAGGACGAGTTTGTCGTAGCCGGTCCAGGATTCGGCGCCGGTGTCCAGCTCGCGTGCCCGCACGCGGCGGCCATCGATATCGATCTCGACGACCTCGGTACGCATACGCAGATCGATGGCGCGGGACCGGTGCTCCTCGGGGGTGCGAGCGATCAGCTGGTCGCGGTCGGCGACGTGACCGCCCACCCAATACGGAATGCCGCAGGCCGAATACGAGGCGAAATGCCCCCGCTCGAACACGACGATCTCCAGCTCGCCGGGTCCGCGCATCCGCCGGGCCTGCGAGGCCGCGGACATACCGGCCGCGTCACCGCCGATGATCACCAGTCGCTCGCTCATACGGCCACGCTACCGAGCCCGCCGCGCGGTCGGCCGCATTCGCTGCGCGAGGGTGGGAAGACGACAGCGCCGGCCGGGTCCCGCGGGACCCGGCCGGCGCCGAGGAGCGAATCAGGCCGTGCGCGTGCCGATCAGCCGTTCGGCCGCCTTGCCCAGCACACCGCGTGAGCTCGCCGGGCGGATGCCGGTGACCGTGGCACCCGCGGCGTCGGTGAACACCAGCGCGTCGTCCTCGATGGGACTGTTCCGCAGGTAGGCGCGGTCGCGGTAGTAGTTGTTGATCACCTTCCACGGACCACGCGCGCCCTGGCGCGGCATGACGCCGTCACCGCGCTGGATGTAGCCCGAGGTGAGCGCACCGCCCATGAGCGAATCGCTGGAGCGGTCGGCCTCTTCGGCGCGCGGAACGACCTGGGTGTAGCCCTTGTCGCGCATGTAGTTCAGCAGCTTGCAGAAGTACTCCGCGGCCAGGTCGGCCTTCAGCGTCCAGGAAGCGTTGGTGTAGCCGAGCACCACCATCGCGTTGGGGATGCCGTCGAGCAGCGCGCCCTTGTAGAGCACGCGATCGCGGGTGGCCACCGGTTCGCCGTCGACCTCGAGGGTCGCGCCACCCAGCATCTGCACGTTCAGGCCGGTGGCGCTGATGATGATGTCGGCGGGCAGTTCCTCGCCCGAGGACAGCTTGATGCCGGTCTCGGTGAAGGTGTCGATGGTGTCGGTGACGATCGAGGCCTCGCCCGACTTCAGCACCTTGAACAGGTCGCCGTTGGGCACCACGCACAGCCGCTGGTCCCACGGGTTGTACTTCGGGGTGAAGTGGCGCATGTCGACGTTCGGGCCGACCGCCAGGCGCACGGCCGACAGCAGCAGCTTGCGGGCCACGTCGGGCTGCTTGCGCGACAGCTCGTAGGTGGCGCGCTGCAAGGCGATATTGCGGGCGCGGCCCAGCTTGTAGGTCAGCGCGGCAGGCACGCGGGCGGCGTTGAAGCCGACCGAGACCGGGTCGTCGCTGGGGATGGCGGCGATGTAGGTGGGCGAGCGCTGGAGCATGGTGACGTGCTCGGCGTCATCGGCCATGGCCGGGATGAGCGTGATCGCGGTGGCGCCGGAACCGATGACGACTACGCGCTTGCCCTTGTAGTCCAGGTCCTCGGGCCAGTGCTGCGGGTGCACCAGCCGGCCGCCGAAGCGCTCCTGACCGGGGAAGGTGGGCTGGTAGCCCTTGTCGTAGTCGTAGTAGCCAGTGCAGCCGATGAGGAAGTTGCTGGTGTAGACCTCGGTCTCGCCGGTCTCCTCGTTGAGGGCCTCGACCGTCCAGATGCCGGCCTCGGTGGACCAACTCGCCTTGACCATCTTGCGGCCGAAGCGGATGTGCTCGGTGACGCCGTACTCGGCGGCGGTCTCCTCGACGTAGCGGCGGATGCTCGGGCCGTCGGCCAGCACCTTGGTGCCGGTCCAGGGACGGAAACCGTAGCCGAAGGTGAACATGTCCGAATCGGACCGGATGCCCGGGTACCGGAACAGATCCCAGGTGCCGCCGATGGCGGTGCGCCGCTCCAGGATGGCGAAGCTGCGCCCGGTCTGCTCCTTGGCCAGATGACAGGCCGCGCCGATTCCGGACAGGCCAGCGCCGATGATCAATACGTCGACATGCCGCGTCATTGAGTTCCTCGTCTGGTCGCACTCGGACGCCTTCGACCGAGTTCCATCTGACTTTACACTTAGTCAGATGCCTGGAATCATGACAGAATGTCGGCCGTGAGTCCAGCGCGCGTCTACGGGGGCCTGACCGCCGAGCAGCGACACGATCAGCGTCGCGCTCGGCTGATCGAGGCCGCCACCCTCCTGCTGGGCACCCGCGGCGCCGCCGAGACCACCGTCACCGCCGTTTGCGCGGAGGCCAAGCTGACCTCGCGGTACTTCTACCAGCACTTCAGCGACCGGGACGCGCTGCTGCGGGCGGTGGCGGTCGAGCTGGAAACCATCCTGCGCCGCGAGGTGGAACTGGCCGCGCCCGAGGACGGCGCCGCCCCCGACGAGGTGGCCAGGGCGACGGTCGGCGCGTTCGTGCGGATGATCGCCGACGATCCGGTGATGGCGCGCATCCTGTTCATCGAATCCGCGGCCGAACCGGTGATGCGCGAGTTGCGCAGCGAGATCATGACCCGGTTCACCGATCTGGTACTGGCCAACGCGCGGCGCTATCTGCATCTGGCCGAATCCACCATCGCGGTGGCGCATCTGGGCTCGACGCTGGCCGTCGGCGGCCTGTTCGAGGTGCTGCGGCGCTGGCTCGACGGTGAACTCGACTTCGACGCCGAGCAGATCATCGAGCACAGCGCGGGCCTGTTCGGCTTCCTCGCCGCCTATGTGAGCGTCGTCCAGCCGGATTAAAACCGCGCTGGTTACAACCCGTGACCAGGCGCGGCCCGCATTCCACGATGAGCGGATGAGCCTGTCGTTTCATTGGTTCCTGCCCACCTACGGCGACTCCCGCGGTCTCATCGCGGGCGGTCACGGCACCGCCATGTCCGGCGACCGGGCGGCGAGCCTGCGCTATCTGAACCAGATCGGTGCCGCCGCCGAAGCCAACGGTTTCGAGGCCGTGCTGACCCCGACCGGGGCGTGGTGCGAGGACGCCTGGTTGACCACCGCGATGCTGGTCGAGACCACCGAGACCCTGAAGTTCCTGGTCGCCTTCCGGCCCGGTCTGATCAGCCCCACCCTGGCCGCGCAGATGGCGGGCACCTTCCAGCGGCATTCGCGCGGTCGGCTGTTGCTCAACGTGGTGACCGGCGGCGAACCGCATGAGCAGCAGGCCTACGGCGATTTCCTCGACAAGACCCAGCGCTACGCGCGCACGGGTGAATTCCTCGACGTCGTCCGGCAGTTGTGGACCTCGACCGAGCCGGTGGATTTCGACGGCGAGCACATCCGGGTGCGCGGGGCGCTGCTGAACAACCGGCCCGATCCGGTGCCGCCGATCTTCTTCGGTGGCTCATCCGAACCGGCCGGTCCCGTGGCCGCCCGGTATGCCGACACGTACCTCACCTGGGGTGAGCCGCTGCTGGCGGTGAGCCGCAAACTCGACTGGATTCGCGGGCTGGCGGCCGAGCGCGGGCGCCGGCTCGATTTCGGGCTGCGCATCCACGTCATCAGCCGCGACACCGCCGAGGAAGCCTGGGCCGAAGCCGACCGGCTGCTGGCCGGCATCGATCCGGCCGATGTGGAGCGGGTACAGGCCAATCTCGCGCGCAGCGAGTCCGAGGGACAGCGGCGCATGCTCGAACTGCACGGCGGCCGCACCGACCGGCTCGAGATCGCGCCCAATCTGTGGGCGGGTGTCGGGCTGGTGCGCGGTGGTGCGGGCACCGCGCTGGTCGGCTCGCACGAGGAGGTGGCCGAGCGGATCGGCGAATACGCCCGCCTGGGCATCGACCATTTCATTCTCTCCGGTTACCCGCATCTGGAAGAGGCGTACTGGTTCGGTGAAGGAGTGCTGCCGATTCTGGAGCGGAAGGGGCTGTGGCGGCATCCGCATCGGCGTGAATTCACCTCCACTGGGACGCCTTTCGCGGTGTCTTCCAGTAGCTGAGCGTCGCGGAATGGCAGTCGGTGCACGGGTGCACCGACTGCCATGTCGCGAGTGTCGCCGTTTCGCGGACCGGGCGGTCGGTCCGTATTTACTGCCCCGAATACCCCGATCCGCTGCGATATTCGTCCCGAACGCCTACTGGGCGACCCCAGTTCACCTGCGCAAACATCGATCTCACGACGCCGGCACCACCTCGTTTCGGCAGTCGGTGCACACATGCACAGCAGGCCAGGTCCGACGACAGGCGCGCCCTGGCAGGCCGTGCATCGGCGGTTCCACGTGAATCACCACTCCCCCAGGCGATTTCGCTGCCACGTTGCTCAGCCCCGGCGAGATCGCCCTACTCGGGTACCTGTGCGGGCGGTTCTCCTGCCGCCTGGCCGCAGGGCTTTGCGCGCACCGGGTCGATGAATCCGTCGGTTTGCGCCAACTGTGTCGCGTGACGACCTTTACCAGGGCAGCCGTCCCGCGCGATCGAAGTACCCGCCGGCCGGTCCGTCCGGGCCGAGGGTGGCGAGCCGAATGATGGCGTCGGCGCCCTCGGTGACGGTCTGGGTCCCGCTGTTGCCGTTCAGGTCGGTGGCGGTGTAGCCGGGGTCGGCCGCGTTCACCTGAATGCCGGGCAGGGCGCGGGCGTATTGCGAGGTGATCATGTTCAGCGCCGACTTCGACGCCGGATAGCCGAGGCTGTGCAGGGTGGATTCCAGCCGTGCCGGGTCGGAGGTGATGGCCAGCGACCCCATGCCGCTGGACACCATGACGATGCGCGGCTGGGCCGCCTTGCGGAGGAGCGGGAGGAATGCGTGGGTGCGTTCGGCGTCGCGCGCACCGAGGAACACCCGCCACCCCAGTTCGGCCAGCCGCCGCACAGTCTCCCGGCCCAGCCACGCGGGTATCGGTGGCCCCTGGGTGACACCCGCGGATACGGTCGCTGCCGACGTGCGAGAGGTCTTCGAAACCAACGTCTTCGGGCCGATTCAAGTCTGCACAGCGGCGCCAGGCCCGCGCCCGAGTCCGCCCCGAGGAGGTCGGCCTCCCCGCCGGCGCACGCAGGCAGGTGCCGGGGCTGCGGCGCGAGGAAGTCGCTCAGCTGGCCGGAGTGAGCGTCGACTACATCGTCCGGCTCGAACAGGGACGCGGACCCCGGCCGTCGCCCTCGGTGCTGGCGGCCTTGGCTCGTGCATTGCGCCTGAACGATGACGATCGCGATCTACTGTTCCGGCTCGCCGGCACCGAACCGCCCGGCGCGGACCGGATCGCGATGGTGGTGCGCGCGAGCGTGCTGCGCCTGGAACCCGATGGCGGCCGCGCTGCTCGGCGATTTCTCCCGCTGGCCACCGGCCCGGCGCAACATCATCTGGCAGGCCTTCCTCGGCGACGGGCCGCACCGCGTGGTGCTGGAACCCGGGGACATCGACACCATCTTCGCCACCTGGGCCGCGAGCCTGCACGCCGCCCGCGCCCGCTACCCCGCCGATCCCGGCCTCGAACGCCTGACCACCGAGCTCCGTTCCGGCAGCCCGCTATTCGAGCGACTGTGGGGCGAACGGCGCGCCGGCCACCTGCGCAACACCCGCAAAACCATCAAACACCCCGGCCTCGGCCGCCTGACCTTGGACTGCGACACCCTCCTGGTACCCGACAGCGACCAATCCGTCGTCGTGTACTCCGCAGCACCCGGCACCCCCGAAGCCGGCGCCCTCGAGCTGCTGCGGGTCACCGGCACCGAACAGTTCACGAACCTGAAGATCTGACCTCGGGCCTGGTCGGGTCTACCGAATCACCGTCACCGCGCCTGGCGTCGGCTACACCGGCGACCGGGCTCGGGCCACCGATCGGCCGTGGGAACCAGACCACGAGGGGCTCCCACAGCCGACGAGAAACGCACGGTCAACTCCGTCCCGTTATGCGCCATCCGGGTGATCCCACATCGCCTCGGGCTGCCGATAGCGCGCGAGAGTCTGTTTCACGGCTTCGGTGACCGGGGGTTCGTCGGTGAGCGCGGTCCATGTGTAGGCGTCATGCTCAGTGAGCTTGATCGGTTCAGGAGCGACGCACTCGACGGCGAAATTGAACTGACGGCTGCGTTTCCCGCTACCGGAGCGATAGTCGAAGCTATCGATATAGCGGCCGATTCCGGCGACACGGAGCCCTGTCTCTTCCTCGACCTCACGCTCTAGAGCCCGCTCGACACTCTCCCCCGGTTCGACCTTGCCGCTCGGTAGTTCCCATATGCCGCCCATGAAGTCGTCGCCGGGGCGGCGCAGTAGCAGGACCCGATCGGCATGTTCGACTATTGCACCCACGACGAGCTGCTGGACTCCGTCGCGTTCTGCTTCGGTCGCGAGGTCTTCGATACGGGTCGGCATCCGGTCATCCTTTCAAGGTGTCGGCGCCGGCTGGACACTACGCCCTGCCGACGACTCGATAGGGTCGGACGGTGACCTGGACCGTTGGCTTCGACCTGGATATGACGCTGATCGACTCGCGGCGGGGTGTGGCGCGGGCGATTGATGTCGTGGCGGCGGAGTTCGGGCTCGAGTTGCGGGGGGCGGAGTTGGCCGAGCGGTTGGGGCCGCCGTTGGGGATGATTCTGGCTGATGGGGGTGCTCCCGAGGAGTTGATTCCGGAGTTGGTGGGCAGGTATCGGGAGCTGTATCCGGACGTTGTCGCCGAAGTTCCGGCGATGGATGGTGCGGAGGCGGCGGTCGAGGCTGTGGTGGGTGCTGGGGGCCGGGTGGTTGTGGTGACCGGGAAGTATCAGCCGCATGCCGAGTTGCATATCGAGCATCTCGGGTGGCCCGTCGATCTTGTGGTGGGTGAGCTGTGGTCGGAGGGGAAGGCGGTGGCGTTGCGGGAGCAGGGGGCGCGCGTCTTCGTCGGTGATCATGCGGGCGATATGCGCGGGGCACGAGCGGCGGGGGCGTACGGGGTGGGGGTTGTGACCGGGCCGTGCTCGGCGGAGGAATTGGAGGCAGCAGGGGCCGAGGTCGTCCTTGCGGATCTGACCGGGTTCCCGGCATGGTGGGCGGGCTTCGACGGTGCCCGGGGATCAGCTCGCCGGTGCGCGCACACGCGGCCCTGATCATCCGACGCTTCGTGGCGTCGGCAAGCGGTGCCCGACGAGATCGGCTCATCGCTGTCGTCGCCGGACTCGAACGCATCTGGGGCGCCCTGCCCGGAGAGCACCGGTCGGCCCTGCGCCCGGCATCACGGCGCCGGTACGTTGGATCCGGTGAGCGGCGATCCCTACTGGAATCACAACACGCACTATCACCCGTGGCTGGTCGCGCAGGTTCCCGGATCCGCGCGCACGGCACTCGATGTCGGGTGCGGCGACGGGTTGCTGGCGTCGAAGCTCAGCGCTCGGTGTGAGTCGGTGCTCGGCATCGACGTGGACGGCGAGATCATCGCCGACGGCACCACTCCGGCGAATGTTCGTCTTACACAGGGGGATTTCCGGGAGCTGGACCAGACGTTCGACGTGGTGACGGCGGTGGCGACACTGCATCACGTTCCACTGATCGAAGGTCTGACGGCGTTGCGCGATCTGGTCGCGCCCGGCGGCACGCTGGCCGTGGTCGGGCTCTGGAAGATGAGCGTCCGCGCCGATGCCGGATACCTTCCGCTGATACCCGCGATCTGGGCGATCGACAAGTGGCACGGAGGTAGCCGGGGTCCGGGCTTCACCTGCCGAGATCCCGAGGACACCCTGCCCGAGATCCGTTCAGCCGCCGCCGAATTGCTGCCGGGCGCGCAGATCCGGCGCAGGCTGATGTGGCGCTACACCCTGCTGTGGCACAAGCCCGCCTGATCGGGCGGCTCACCCAGCCCACCCGCAGCGCCGCTATGCCCTGCTGTGGCGCACAGCCTGCCAGACCGGTGCGGGTTCGAACGCTGCCCGGGCCGCAGCGGCGCCGCGGTTGTCGACGCCACGCGCCGGGAAGTACGTCACCGCAGTTGTTCGATCACCGGCGCGAACGCATCCATGTACGGCTCGAGCACGGTGATATAGGAGATGCCGTACTCGTCGCGGCGTTCACGCAACCGCTGCGCCATCTCGGCCGGGGTGCCGAACAGCAGGGTGGGCAGCTCCTCGGGGTCGCCCTCGGGCAGCACGGACCCGTACTTGTCCAGCAGGGCCGCGCGTTCGCTCGGCGGCACCACCGCTTGCAGCAGGATATTGAGCTCGACCGCGTCGGCGCGCTCGCCCAGTAGCCCCCGCACGTACCGCACCCGATCGTGGGTGCTTGCGACGTCGGCCAATGTCAGCGTCCCACCGGTCCCGGAGGCAGCGCCGGTGAAACCGACGACGTCGGCCTGGGTGGCGGCCAGCTTCAGCAGCCGGTCACCCCAGCCCGCGATCAGCAGCGGCGGCCCGACCGGCTGCACCGGCCGCGGCTGGTACTCGGGGTCGGCGAGCAGTTTCCGCAGCGTGGCGACGGTGTTCTCGAGGTGGGCGACCCGCTGGCCGCCGGTGCCGAACGGGATGCCCGCCGCCTCGAACTCTGCCTGCACATACCCGGCGCCCAGGCCGAGTTCGACACGTCCGTCGGTGAACTGATCCACCCCCGCCACATCGCGCGCCAGCAGCACGGGGTTGTAGAAGGGTGTGTTCAGGACGAACGTGTTGAGCCGGACCCGTTCGGTGGCCTCGGCGCCGAGCACGATCGACGGGAACGGCGCGGGCAGCCCGAGATGGTCGGCCACCCCGACCACGTCGTAGCCCTGCGCTTCGGCCCGCCGGCATTTGGCGATCCACGCCTGCCTCGACTCCGGGACCACCATATTCACACCGAACCGGAACTCACGTTGCGCACTCACTCCTCTTGTCTACCAGTGCTCCCGGGCCGCGGCCGGGCAGAGTCAGCACGCGACACACGCGACAGCAGCCAGGCCGGCCCCGGACAGCGCGGCCGCCGACGCGGCCACCCGGCTCGACCGCCACCAGCCGGATTCCAGCCGCACAGAGCCCGCATCCGCGTGCGGCCGCTCGGCGCCGGTCCCGCCACTCCCCTCACGCCGCCGCAGGCGACGCAGCAGTCCGAGGGTCGCGACGATCAACGTTGCGGTAATCATGAGCCGATCTCCTTACGCGCGAGCAGGTTCGGCGGTGGCGGCGTGGGCGCCCGCGGGCGTCGGCACCACACCGAACCGGAGCAGGCTCTCGGCGGTGTCGCGGACCGACTCGCGGACCGGCCGCATGGTCCAGCCGAGTTCGCGTTCGGCCCGTTCGGCGCTGAGGCGTTCCACCAGTCCCAGCGAAGGCACGGTGAGCCGCACCGTCTTGTCCAGCACGGCGATCGCGCGCACCAGCAGGTCGGGCAGTTGACGGGTCGGTACCCGGAAGCCGCGGGGGCCGAACTCCTCGGCCAGCAGGCGGCCGAGGTCACGCATCCAGAGATGTTCGCCCGCACAGATATAGCGCTTGCCCGCCGCTTCGGGTGTCTCCATGGCCAGCCGGTGCGCGAGGGCGAGGTCACGCACGTCCACCGTCGCCCAGCCCACTCGCGGCGATCCGGGCACCTGACGACCCAGCAGCATCCGCACCGGTTCGTGCGAGGTGCTCGTGGCCGCCGACAGGGCCGGACCCAGCACCATTCCCGGGTTCACCACCGTCAACTCCGGGCCGTCGGCGCCGAAATGCTCGGCGGCGAAATCCCATGCTGCGCGTTCGGCGAGGGTTTTGCTCTTCTGATAGGCGGGGCTGCGTTCCACGACCGTCCAGTCGGCCTCGGTGCGCATCGCGTCGTGGCGGTGGCCGTAGGCGATGGCGGCGATCGAGGACGTCAGCACCACTCGGCGCACCGTGCCCGCGTTCGCGGCCGCCCGCAACACCCGCAGCGTGCCGTTGACGGCGGTGTCGATCATCTCCTGCTCGTCATCCGGCGGCGCCGACGGGAACGGCGAGGCGACGTGCAGAACGTAGTCGCAGCCGGCGACGGCGGCCGGCCAGCCGGTGTCGCTGTCGAGATCTGCTGCCACGAAGTCGATCTCACCGCCGGCGCGCTCGGCGAGGTCGATCAGATGTTGGCGTTTGCCGGTATCGGCGAGGCTGCGCACGGTGCCGCGCACAGCGTATCCGTGGTCCAGCAATTCCGCGATGACGTGCCCGGCGATGAATCCGGTCGCGCCGGTCACCAGTACTCGTGTGCCCATGATGTCTATCCGTTCGACGGAGGAACCGGCCTTATCTAAGCGCCGCTCAGATAATCTAAGCACTGCCTAGATTTGTTGTCCAGAGGCTTTCGCATACGCTCGGATGGTGACCCGGACCTCGTATCACCACGGCGCCCTGCGCGAGGCGCTGCTCGCCGCATGCCTGCGGCTGATCGAGACCGAAGGCATCGCGGCAGTGAGCCTGCGCCGCGTCGCGCGAGAGGCCGGGGTGAGTTCCGGTGCGCCCTACCACCATTTCGCCGACCGGGCTGCGCTACTGGCCGACCTGGCCACCCAGGGTTTCCACCTGCTCGGCGCCGAGGTGACCGTCGCCAGGGACAGCGCACCCACTCCCCTGGCCGGCCTGACCGCCATCGCCGACGCGTACGTGCGCTTCGCCCGCGACAATCCCGGCTACTTCCGGCTGATGTTCCGCCCGGAGCTGTCGCAGCCGGAAAAGCATCCCGAGACCAGGGCCGCGGGTGAGGCCGCCTTCGCCGTGCTGTCCGACACCGTCGCCGATTGCGTCGCCGCCGGTGAGCTACCCGCGGGCCGGGCCGACGCCATCGCGGTCACGCTGTGGGGCCTCGCGCACGGTCTGGCCTCGCTGTGGCTGGACGGGCAGTTGGACAAACGCAGTGCGCTGATGGGCACCACCGCCGCCGAACTCGTCGCCGACATCATGGGCACCTTCAATGCCCTGATCGCTCCCGGCACCTGAAACAACCGGGTTGCGCCCGCCGGTCGCGGCCACCATGCTGAGCACGTGTTCGTCGCGCCCCGTTACGGAACGGGTTCCCTGTCCGATCTGTTTCCCTCCGTGCTGGCCGGGTTCGGGGTACCCGGCGAACAGGATCGGCTCGGGCTCGGGCTCGGGGTGGACCGGGTCTGTGTGCTGCTGATCGACGGTCTCGGCGCCGAGGCGCTGGCCGAGCACGCCGAGGTGGCGCCGTTCCTGGCCGGACTGGCCCCGGCCGTGCTCACGGCCGGATTCCCGACCACCACCGCGACCAGTGTCAGCTCGCTGGGTGCGGGCGTACCGCCCGGTGAGCACGGCATCGTCGGCTATCTGCTGCGCGTACCGGGCCAGGATCGGCTGTTCGATCCTCTGGGCTGGCGGCTGTTCGGCGGCCAGCATAAAGGGGATCTGCTCGAACAGCTGGTGCCCGAGCAGTTCCAGCCCGGCGCCACCGTCTTCGAACGGGCCGCGGCGCACGGCCTCACCGTCACCCAGGTGGCGCCGCGTTATCAGGCGGGTTCCGGATTGACCCGGGCGGTGCTGCGCGGCTGCGCGTTCCGGCCCAACTTCTCGGTCGGCGATCTGGTCGCCGGCGTGGTCGAGGCCCTCGCCACACCGCGCTCGCTGGTCTACGCCTACCACGGCGAACTCGACACCACCGGACATGTCCGCGGGCCGTCCTCGGAGTCATGGTTGCTGGAGCTGGCGCATGTGGACCGGATCGCCGCCGATATCGCCGCGCGGATGCCCGCCGGTTCGGCGCTGATCGTCACCGCCGACCACGGCATGGTGGAGCTGAGCGACACGATCGACTTCGATGCCGAATCCGGTCTGCGCGAGGGCGTGCAGCGGCTCGGCGGCGAGCCACGCGCCCGCCACGTCTACACCGCCGACGGCGCCACCGACGATGTGCACTCGGCCTGGAGGGAAAGCCTCGGCAACCGATTCCAGGTGCTGACCCGCGCCGAGGTCATCGACCGCGGCTGGTTCGGGCCGACGGTGTCGCCGCAGGTCCACGACCGGATCGGGGACCTGGTCGTGGTCGCGCGCGGCACCGGCGGAGTGGTACGCACGCAGGCCGAACCACTGCAATCGGCGTTGCCCGGCCATCATGGTTCGCTCACCCCGGCCGAGATGAACGTCCCGCTGCGCGTGTTCACCAGCTGAGCGCGGCCGGTGTCGGTGCGGCGGCCTAGGCTGTAGGCCACCGGCCGGGTGCGCAGCCCGGCGCGCCGACCAGGAGGATCACATGAACGCCACCATCGCACGGACCGGCCTCGCCTGCACGGCCGCGGCCGCCGCGCTGTTGCTGGCCGGCTGCAACGACATCGAACGCGCCCTCAACCGCGGCGGCGACACCCCGTGCCGGGAGTACGTGCAGCAGGACCCCGACACCAAGCGGATGACGGTCACCAAGTTCATCAAGCAGAATTCCGGCATCGATCACGAACCGGCAGGCACCGCCGTGGACGCCACGATCATCCAGGTCGATCTGCTGTGCGGGTTCCAGCGCAACGCCGACACCCCGATCAAGAACGCCGACGTGGCAGGCATTTTCATCACCAAATAACGCAGCCTCTTGTGCGGCAAAGCGTTCCGCGACCGGTGCGCTCGAGCCAGGATATAGGTCTCGAGCAGGCCGGTCGGCCGACCGGCCGCCGGACGACGAACAGGACTGCGTGTGGCACGGTTTCGTACCCTGACCCAGCAGCGGACCGATCTCGAGAAGGAATGGGAACGGGTCGCGACCGCACCGAATAGCACCGCGCACGCCCCGAACACCCTGCTACGCACCGAGGTCGCGCAATCCTGGCGGCGTTCGCTGAGCACGGTCGACCCCGGCTGCACCGGCGCACCCGGCCTCGACGACATCGCCGAGCGCTGGGCGCGATCACCGCTACGGGCGCCGGTCACCGAGCTGGCCGCAACGCTCGACGACGTCGCGGTGGACGCCGGCTACCTCACCGCGGTCACCGACGAAACCGGCGCGATCCTGTGGTCCGGCGGCGACCGCGCCGTGCGCAGGCGCGCCGAGCAGGTCAATTTCGCGCCCGGGGGCTGCTGGGACGAAGCCCATATGGGCACCAATGCCGTGTCGATGTCGTTGGTGACCGACGCCCCGAGCACGGTGTTCTGCGCCGAACATCTGGTGGCCGCCCTGCACGGATGGGTGTGCTACTCCGCCCCGATCCACGCACCCGACGGCAGGCAGATCGGTGCGCTGGATCTGTCCAGTTCCTGGGATCGGTCCCATCCGCTGGTCATGTCCTCGGTGCGGGCGCTGGCCACCGCGGTGGAGACCATGCTACGCAGCGCGCAGCCTCCACCCGCCCCGGGACTGCGGCTGCAATGCCTGGGCGATGCCCGGCTGACCCGCGACGGTGTCACCATCGCGCTGCGGCCACGTCAGCTGGAAATCCTCACCCTGCTCGCCCTCGAACCCGACGGCTTCACTCCCGAGCAGCTGCACGCCGCCCTCTACGGCGATCGCCCCGTCACCGTCGCCACCCTCAAGGCCGAGGTCTCGCATCTGCGCCGGGCCACCGGCGGGCAGATCGGCAACCGCCGCTATCTGCTCACCGGCCCGATCTCCTGCGATGCGGTAGACCTGCTGGCCGCCATCGCCGCCGGCGACACCACCTCCGCGGTGTGGCTGTATCGCGGTGCGCTGCTGCCGGGTTCGGATACGCCCGGCATCGCGCAGTGGCGCGCCCACCTCGAGGTCGGCGTGCGCAATGCCGTGCTCGCCGGCGACCGCGCCGATCACGCCATCGCCTTCGGTGAGCGCGTGCCCGCCGACATCGAGGTCCACGAGCATGCGCTCCGACTGCTGCCGGCCGGTGATGTGCGGCGCGCGGTGGTCACGGCGCGGCTGCATACCGCCCTGCGCGCCTGAGTCACCTCACCCGGTCACCCGCCAGCCCTGCGCACGCTCGCGTTCACGCCAGAATTCGGCGTATTTGCCTGGCCGGTCGATGAGCTCGTCGTGCGTCCCGCGTTGCACGATCCGCCCCGCGTCGAGCACCAGAATCTGGTCGGCGGCGGCGATGGTGTGCAGGCGATGCGCGACGACGAGCAGGGTGCGGTCGGCGGCGAGGGCCCGCATGGCGTCGGTGATCGCGGCCTCGTTCTCCGGATCCAGGGCCGCGGTGGCCTCGTCGAACAGCACGATCGGCGCCTGCTTGACCAACGCCCTGGCGATCGAGACCCGTTGCCGTTCACCGCCGGACAGACTCGCCCCACCTTCGCCGACCCGGGTGTTCCAGCCGTCGGGCAGCCGCTCGACGATCTCGTCGACCCGCGCCAGCCGCGCCGCCGCCCGGACCTCCGCGTCGGTGGCCTCCGGCCGGCCGATGCGAATGTTCTCCGCGATGGTGTCGTCGAACAGGTAGACGTCCTGGAACACCATGGCGAGCTGATGCATCAGGGCGTCCGTGCGCCACTGCCGCACGTCCACCCCGCCGATGCACACCGTGCCGGAGTCGGCGTCCCAGAATCGTGCCATCAGCCGCAGCAGGGTGGTCTTACCCGAGCCCGAGGGGCCGACGATCGCGGTCAAGGTGCCGGGTGCGGCGGTGAATTCCACATCCCGCAACACCGGCTGATCTCCGTAACCGAACCCGACGCCGTGCAGCGCGACCTCGCCGGGGCGGGTCGCCTTCCGCACCGATCCCTCGGGCAGCGCGGGTACCGCCAAGACCTCATCGATGCGGTCGATGGTCTCCGCGGCGATGCGCAGGGCTGCCGAATGGTCGACCATTTCGATCAACGGACCCGCGAAGCGTGTGACGAGCACCAGCAGCGCGATCAGTTCGGCGGCCTCGAGCGAACCACCAAGCGCCAGCACCACACCCAGCGCGATGAGCGCGACGAACGCCGCCTGCACGGCTGTCGAGAACGCCACCAGTGCGGACACCGCCTTGCGGGTCAGCGCACCGTAGGCGCGGCGCTGTCCGGTGAGCGCGTCATCGAGCAGGGTGTTCCCGGTGCCGGCCCGGCCGAACGCCCGCAGCACCGGCTGGCGCTTGGCGAATTCGACGACCCGGCTCGCCGCTTCGACCTCGGCGTCGTCGATGGCGCCGAAGCTGCGGGCGATGGCCTCGCGGGCCCGGGTGTGCGTGACCAGCAGCACCAGCCCGGCGATGAGCAACGCGACGGCCAGACGTGCGTCGAAGACGAACATGCCCAGGGCCACCACCACCGGTGTGGTCACCGCGGCGATCACCGGCTGCATCAGGTGCGCCGGCACCGCGATGATGTTCGTCGTGCCCTGCGACATGGCGTGGGTGAGCCGGCCGGTGCGGTCGGTGTCGAACCAGCCCAACGGCATCCGCGCCAGCTGATCGGCGACCCGGTGGTGCAGGCCGAGCAGCAGATCGTCACCGATGCGCTGGCCCAGCATCGCCTGCGTGTAATACACCAGGCTCGCGGCGATCGTGGTGGCCGCCAGCGCGCTGAGCCACGGCGTGGCCGCCTCGGCGTCACCGGCCAGCAGCGGCCGCAGCACCGGCACCAGCAGCAGCACACAGACGCCCTGCAAGACCGCGAATCCGAGCATCGCCGCGATCCAGCGCAGGAAACGGGGGCGGTCGCCCGGATCGACCAGGCCGAACAGTTTGGCGATCATCGGGACAGCTCCTTCGACAGTGTTTGGGCGGCCCACATCCGCGCGTACTCGCCGGCGGCGGCGAGCAATTCGTCATGATGGCCGGTCTCCACCACGCGCCCGCGGGAGAGCACCACGATGCGATCGGCACCGCGGATGGTGTGCAGGCGGTGGGCGATCACCAGCAGGGTGCGGCCCGCGATCAGCCGCGACAGCGCGTCCTGCACCGCCGCTTCCGATTCCGGGTCGGCGAAGGCGGTCGCCTCGTCCAGCACCAGGATCGGTGCGTCGGCGACGATCGCGCGGGCGATCGCGATGCGCTGGGCTTCGCCGCCGGACAGCTGCGCGTCGACCCCGACCTCGCTGTCGTAGCCGCGCGGCAGCGTGAGGATCCGCTCGTGGATGGCCGCCGCGCGCGCTGCCGCTTCGATCGTGGCCGCATCGGCCGCCGGCCGAGCCAGCGCGATATTGTCGCGAATCGAGGTGCGCAGCAGTGAGGTCTCCTGGAAGACGAACCCGATGTGGCGGTACAGCTCGTGTTCGGCGATATCGCGGACGTCGACGCCGCCGATGCGCACCGATCCCGCGTCGACATCCCAGAATCGCGGCAGCAGCCGGGCCAGCGTCGATTTCCCCGACCCGGAGGCGCCGACAAGCGCGGTGACGGTGCCGGGCGCCAGCGTGAGGTCGATGCCGTCGAGGGCGTATCCGCGTCCGTCGTAGGAGAACCGGACCCCCTCGAAGTCGACCCGAGTACCGTTGGGCACCACCGGGACTCGCGCGTGTGGCAGTTCGGGCGTGGCGAGCACGCCGGCGATCCGGTCGGCGGCGGCGCGCGCCACCTGCATGGCCAGCGCGCCGAATCCGATCGCCAGCACCGGCGCGCCCAAACCGACCACCAGCATGGTGAAGGCGATGAGCTCGGCCGGTTCGGTACCGAGCCATACCCCTGCGCCCAGAGCCACGACCAGCAGTACCGGCGGCGAGATCAACACCGAGGCCACCGCTTCGAGCCGGTGCATCGGGCCGATCCATTCGCCGAGGAAGCGGGCGAGGTCGTCGCCGGCGCGCCGGTAGCGATCCTGTGCGCGGTCGGCCTGGCCGAACGCCTTCACCACCGCGATGCCATCGACGTATTCGATAACGGCGGCGTCGACCTTCTCGAGTTCGGCGTTCCAGCGCGCCATCCGGGCAGCTTCATCCCGCGACATCACCGCGGTGAGGACGAACCAGGCGATCAACGGCACCAGGCACACCAGCGCCAGCCGCCAATCCAGCACGAACAGGTACACCAGCGCCACCACCGGGGTCACGACGGCGGCGACCAGGTCGTTGATCGCGTGCGCCACCAGGTGGTGGATGGCGGTGACGTCGTCGGTCAGCGCCCGTTTCACCCGTCCGGAGCTGCGCGCGGTGAACCAGCCGAGCGGGACCCGGCCGAGCCGATCGGCCATGGCACGGCGCAGTCCGGCGGCGACGTCGGCGTCGGCGCGATGGCTGATGGTGTACGCGGCGGCCGCGCAGCCGGTGCGAATCAGGAAGCCGAGGCCTGCGACGACGACCCAGCTCCACACCGCGCCGCGGTCGGCCGGCGCGTCGGCGAGCAGTTCGCGTGCGATCCCGACGACCGCGAGGTAGGGCGCCATGGCGGCCAGCGCACCGACGACCTGAAGGGCGGCCGCCACGGCCAGTGGCCGGCGCGCAGGTGACAGCACCGCGCGCAGTCCCGTGGCGGCCGCTGGCTCCGCGACGGCCGTGATCGGCTCCGATACCGCAGTACTCATGTAACCCCCGATGGGAAATTGGATCAGTGTTCTAATTTTGAGTGTAGCGGTGCACCCCGCACGCGCAAGGAGGTGTTCTCAGCAGCGATGAACGAGCGCGGACATCGCCGAGCCGCCGCGCGACACGGCGGCCGGGTCGCCTACTCGGACTCCGCGGTCGCCTTCAGTTCGGCCAACCGCAATTCCAGCCCATCGAGCAAACGCTCCAACGCGTATCGGCCGTATTCGCGCCGGACTCTGCGGCGTTCGGCCTCATCGGCCGCGATGAAATCGGTGACCATGCGGCGCATCTGCTCGGCACCCACGCCGGCATCGGGGTGGGTGTCCAGCATCCGATGCAGACCGGTCAGGCCACCGCCGTCGGGATCGCGGGCGCGCTGATCGTCGAGGGCGATCAGGCCGAGGCAGGTGTTGAACGCGATCGAATAGGCAGTGGCCGATTCCTCGCCCCAACCGGCCTCGAGCATGCGCGCCACACCGGCATCGAGCACGGGCACCAGTTGTTCGGTTTGCGGACCGTTGCGCAGCAGCCATGCGGCGACGCCGGGATACTGCGCCAGCTGGTCGATCATCGCCGTCAGCACCCGGTGCAGTAAGGCCCGCCAATCGGTGTCGTCGAGCGGCAGGCGCATATCGGCGTAGATCTTGTCCACGACGGCGGCGCAGACCCGTTCGCGGTCGCCGATGTGGTGATAGATCACCGACAGCGAGGTGTCCAGGCGGGCGGTGAGGTCGCGCATGGTCCAGCCATCGAGGCCGCGTTCGGCGGTCAGCGCGACGGCGGCCTCGGTGATGGCCGCCGGGGTCAGGCCGGTCCGGTATGCGCGCCGAGCCACGTCGGGCTAGCGGTTCTTGGCCGGGCGGTTGGTGGCTTCCCGGCGTTCGGCTTCCTTGGCCTTGATGCGCGCGTTCTCGGCCTGCACGGCGGCGTAGTTGTCGCGTTCACGCAGCAGCCATTCCGGCGGGTCGGCGAGCAGCGCGGCGATCTCGTCGGCGGTCAGCGCGTCGGAGACCTCGGCGCGGGCCAGGCCGCTGTTGGACACGCCGAGCTTGCGGGCGGTGATATCGCGCGGGAAGGGGCCGGTGCGACGCAGGTCGGTCAGCCACTGGGGCGGGTCGGTGCGCAGCTTGTCGAGCTCGGCCCGGGTGATCGGGGTGTTGCGAAATTCCTCGGGGGCCGCCGGAAGGTAGATGCCGAGTTTGTTCGCCGCCGTCAGCGGCTTCATGGTCTGCGGTTTCTTGTCCGGGCTCACCGATACAGCCTACTGGGCCCGGCCGCACGCTCGTCGCGGCGGGCCGTGCGCATACGCTGATACGAATGAGCCGCTTCGCTTCGATCGATATCGTGCGTCTGCGCTGGTTCGTCGCGGTCGCGGAGGAGCTGCATTTCGCGCGGGCGGCGAAGGCGCTGCACATCTCCCGCCAGAAGCTCAGCCACACCGTCATCGAGCTGGAGAACGAACTCGGGGTGAAGCTGTTCGTGCCGGGGGCGAGCCCCACACGGTTGACCGGGGACGGCGCCGAACTGCTGGCCGAGGCCAAGCAACTCATCGCCGCGGCCGAGGCCGAGCAACCCGCTTCCGGTCCGGCTGAGAGCGCCGGGCTGCGGGTCGGTTTCGTGCCCGGCGTCACGGTGTCGAAATGGGAGCGGATCTGGGCCGAACGGTTTCCCGGGATCGCGCTGGCGCTCGAACCGATCGCACAGGCCGACCAGCTCGACGCCCTGCGCGACGGCCGCGTCGACATGTGTTTCGTACGGCTGCCCATCGACACCACGGGGTTGAGCGCAATCCCGCTCTACCGCGAACTGCCCGTCGTCGTGGTGCCCAAAGAGCATCCGATCTCGGTGTTCACCGAGGTCACCACCGGCGATCTGGCCGAGGAACAGCGCCAGGACACCAGCGATCTCGATCGCGCCGCCGGCAGCATCGAATTGGTGGCCGCCGGCGTCGGGGTGGCGATCGTGCCGCATTCGATCGCCCGGCTGCACGCCCGCCGCGATGTGGTGTACCGGACGGTGACCGATGCGCCGGCGACCGACATCGCCCTCGCCTGGCCCGCCGACCGGACCACCGAGCTGGTTGAAGAGTTCATCGGCGTGGTCCGCGGCCGCTCCGAACGTAGCTCCCGCGCACCGTCGGCAGAGCGGGCGGCAGCGCCCACGCGCGGCGGCAAGAAACCGGCCGCCGAAAAGAAGCCAGCGAAGCCGCGATCATCCGGTGCCCGTTCGAGCGCCAAGAAACCGGCCCGGCGACGCGGCCGCTAGCCGGCGCCAACGTGACACCAACCTTCCCCATCCATAGTGTGCGGCATCGGTAGCGATGTCCGGAGCAGTCATGAGGAGGAGCGATGTGCTGGTTCGATCCCGAATCCGAGACCGCCGCGACGACTTCTGCGGCACCCGCGCGCTGATGCCGGAGCGCAGTGTCCGCGGCGATGCCACCGAGGCGGCACGCTCGGTGTTGCGGCACCTGATCGACCAGCACGGGCCCGTGCTCCTATTGCTCGGCGCGGGCGCGACGGCCCCGATCTGCCTGCGGGCCCGCGATTTTCATGCCGACGACGGCGATGTGCTGGTCACTCGGCTGCCCTGGCATACCGAGTTCTGGATGAGTGGCGACAATTGCGCCCGCTACGCGCGCGATCACCTCACCCTCGACGTGCGGCCGGAGGTCGCCGGTGATGCCGCGACCACCTCGCTGGAAGCCGCGGAAGGTTCGCGGTTCGTGCTGCGGGTCCGCCCGCTGGACGACGCCGAGTCCGCCGCCGCGGCGGCCGCTCCCCCACCCCGCACCGGCGCCGACCGCCTGCGCTGATCCGGAACCTACCGGTAGGGGTCGGTGATATCCCGCAGACGGGTCAGGGCGCGGCGCAGCTGCTCGGTCGTGCGCGGTCCCAGGTAGTCGGCCCACTCGTTCTCGACCTCGGCCGCGACGGCGTTCGCGACCGAGGTCGCCTGCTGCCCGCGCGCCGACAAGCGCACCAGCCGGGCCCGGCCGTCGGTGGGGTCGGGCACTCGTTCGACGTAGCCCGCGCGCTCGAGCTGGTCGACCAGGAACCCCGCCGTCTGCTTGGTGACCTGCGCTTGTTCGGCGAGCTCGGTGAGCCGGATGCCGCCGGGCGCGATTCGCTGCACGATCCTGGCCTGCGCGAGCGTGATATCGCGGTACCCCGCTTCGGCCAGCGCGGCGAAGACCCGGTTCTCCATCGCCCGATACGGCAAGAACAGCAGCAGCCCGAGCATGGGCTCCGCGGACCGGTCCATCACACCGCCTCCACCCTTGTCATCGGTCAGAGTCACTGACTAAAATAGTCATAGATTCTGACTAATTCTACGGAATCGCCGCTGATCCGACGACTCCGATGTCCGGGCAGGTGAGGTCCATGGACCGAGAACAATGCTGGTGGGCGATCGAGCAGCAGCGCCGCGCGGTCGCCGCGGTGCTGGACGAGATCGGCGAGGACGAATGGGACACGCCGTCGCTGTGCACGGGCTGGCGTATCCGTGAGGTCGCCGCTCATATCGCCATGACACCGCAGCCACTGTCGTTGTGGACCATCGCGCGCGAATTCTCCCGTGCGCGTGGCGATTACAACGTGCTCGTCGATACCTTGGCCCGCGCGCATGCCCGTCGCCCCACCACCCAACTGGTGGCCGAGATTCGGGATACGGCCGCGTCGCGCCGGCTGCCGAAGGTCACCAACTACCGCAATGTGCTGTTCGACATCATCGTGCACGGCCAGGACATCTCGATTCCGCTGGGCCGCCCCGTCCCGGTCCCCAAGGACGCCGCCGCGGCTGCGGCCACCCGCGCTTACGCCGTGGGCCGGCCGGTCTGGCGGCCCCGGCGCCTCGACGGATTCCGCCTGCGCGCCACCGACACGGCATGGGCCGTGGGCGCGGGCGCGGAGATCGCCGGCCCGATCATCGCGCTACTACTGCTGATCACCGGCAGGCCGATCGCGCTGGACCAGCTCACCGGGCCCGGGGTGGACGAGGCGGCGGTGCGCTTGAAGCAGGGCGTCAGCTGACCCGTCACCCGGGGATCGGATGCTCGGCCAGCCACAGTCGCGCGCGCCGGGCCGAAGCGCGCGAGAGCCACGCATCGGCGATGATCTCGGCCAGCTCCTGCCGGGTGATCCGGTGCAGGTGCGCCGCACGCACCAGCACCGAGGGATGGCCGTCGAAATGCGCGGTGGTGAAGAACGGGGTGGTGCGGTCCTGGACCAGCGCGAGCTTGTCGCCTTCCGACGGCACCCAGAACATGATCACGTCGTCGTACTTCTCGCCCGTATCCGGGTCGACGGCGTCGGGGCGCGGGGTGCGGAAGAACACGAACGATTTGCCGCCCACCTGGTAGACGGCATTGCCGCGCGGGCCGTCGACGCGCGTCACATGCGGCATGGCGGCGGCCAGTTCGTGCACATCGGCCGCTCGCGCGGGCCGCGAGCGCTTCGGCATGCCGCCAGGGTAATCCCGAGCGGCATGCCGAAGCGGCGGTTCAGCGTCCGGGCAGGAAACGCAGGTTGCGGGCGATGGTCATCAGGAACCGCTGCCACTTGTCCTGCGACAGCATCGGCGGCGGATCCAGATTCATGAACCGCGTGACGACGATGGTCTGCGGTTCGGTGAACTTCAGCAGCCCGTCGGCGCCGTGCCTGCGGCCGACACCGGAGATCCCCATGCCGCCCATCGGCGCGCCGGTGGTGCCCCAGGCCGGGGCATAACCCTCGTCCACGCAGACGGTGCCGGTGCGCAGCCGCTGGGCGATCTGCTCACCTTCGGACGGGCTGGCCGCCCACACGCTGGCATTGAGGCCGTAGTCGGTGTCGTTGGCCAGGCGCACGGCCTCATCGACCGAATCGACCGGGTAGATCGAGACCAGCGGGCCGAAGGTCTCGTTGCGCCCGCACTCCATCTCGTCGGTGACGTCGGCGAGCACGGTCGGCTCGAAGAACAGCGGCCCGAGGTCGGGGCGGGCCTTGCCGCCGGTGAGGACCTTGGCGCCCTTGGACGTCGCGTCGGCGACGTGCTTGGACACCGTCTCGAGCTGCGATTCGGAGATCAGCGACCCGATATCGGTGGAGAAGTCGTAGGCCACACCGAGTTTCGCGGCCTCGGTCGCGGCCACGAACTTGGCGGTGAACTCCTCGGCGATCGAGCGCTCGACATAGATCCGTTCGATCGAGATGCACAGCTGGCCGGCGTTGGAGAAGCAGGCCCGCACCGCCGCCTTGGCCGCCTTGTCCAGGTTCGCCCCGCGGGTGACGATCATCGGGTTCTTGCCGCCGAGTTCGGCGGAGAAGCCGATCAGGCGCTTGCCGCACTGCTGGGCCAGGGTCTGCCCGGTGGCCGAGGAGCCGGTGAACATCAGGTAGTCGCAGGAGTCGACGATCGCGGTGCCGACCACCGTGCCCGGTCCGGTCACCACGGCCAGCAGATCGCGCGGCAGACCCGCGCGGTAGAGCAGTTCGGCGCCGGCCAGCGAGGAGAACGGGGTCTGGCTGTCGGGCTTGACCACCACGGCATTGCCGGCCAGCAGCGCCGGGATGGAATCGCCGATGGAGAGCACCAGCGGATAGTTCCAGGGCGCGACCACACCGACGACGCCCTTGGGCTGGGTGCGCACTTGGGCCCGGTTGAGCACCGGGAAGGCGCCGGGCACCTTGTGCGGTTCGAGCAGCCCGGGCGCGACCCGCGAGAAGTAGCGGGCCGCCAGCATCAGGCCCATGACCTCTTCCTGGGCGGCCCAGCGCGCCTTACCGGTCTCGGCCTGGATGACGTCCATCAGGTATTCGCGCTCGTCGACGATGAGCGCGCGATAGCGCTCGAAGACCGCCGCGCGTTCGGCGGCCGGGCGGGCGGCCCAATGTGCTTGGGCGGCCCTGGCTCTGGTGAACGCGTCGGCCACGTCCTCGGCGGTACCGACCGGCACGGTGCCGAGCGGGCGTCCGGTGAACACCTCGGTGATGGTTCTGGTGGGGCGTGCCTCGGCGCCGTCGATCGCCGCCAGGGCGCTCAAGCGGGTGAATACGTCGGCTTCCGGCGCGGGCATCGTTGCCTCCTCGATGTGGGTTACTCGTCGGTACACACAATCTACCCACACCGGCGGCACGATGGTGCCCGGTGTCACAATCGCGCAGTTCCACCCCGCGGCACGGCCTTTATTCCGTCGGTCACGCCGATGTCAAATCCGGTCCCGGTCAACGGGACCGGAGTCCCGATTCGGTCACGATGTCGTTTACGTTGTGCCGATGTTCAGAGCGAGGCTCGGTGTCCGGACCCGGATACTGGCGATCGCGCTCATTCCGAGCCTGACTCTGCTGGTGGTCGGCGTGGGCGCAGCGGGATACCTGGTCGACCGGGGCAATCACGGCAAACAGTGGGCCGAGGCCATGCAGTCGGCGATCGAGCCGACCCGTCAGCTACTGGAAGCGATTCAGCAGGAACGCCGCCTCACCCTTGCGCACCTGGCCGGCGATCCGGACGCCGCCGCCGAACTGGCCACCGCCCGCCCCCGCGTCGACGCGGCGTTCCAGTCGCTGATCGAAGCGTCGAATCCGTTGCGCGAACTGGACTCCGAAACCATCGGCGACAACGTCGGCGATTTCGTGACCCTCGGCCAGCAGCTGGCCATGGTGCGCACCGGCGCCGACGCGCGCGCCCTGCCCACCCCCGACGCCTACACCTTCTACACCCGCGTACTCGACGTCATCACCATCGGCACCCAGCTGGCACAGCGCTCGGCGCCCGACCCCGCGGTGGTGGTTCAGCTGGCGCTGTCGACGCGGCTCATCTACGGCATCGAGGCGGTCTCGCGCAGCAATGCGCTGGTGGAGGCGGCGCTGGTCGACGGCAGCGGTGTGGTCGCGCTGCCGGAGGAGTTCGTCGCCCAGGTCGGCGCGCACCACACCATGCTTCCGCAGCTGGCCGGCGAACTCGAGCCGGCGTATCGCGACAAGATGCAGGCGCTGCTGGCGAGCCCGGCCTGGCAGCGGCTGTCGGCGATGGAACACGCGCTGATGCAGCGCACCCTCGACCCACCGGCGGAGTCGAGCGGAACCAGTGACGAGCAGACCGGCACCGGCTCGAGCCGCACGAGCAGCCGCACCAGCAGTGACGACGAACCGGCGCCGCTGCCGTCGACGGCCGAGGAATGGCAGGCCGCGGCCGCCGAGGTCGACAACGCGCTGCTCGACATCTGGGACCTGCACAACACCAATGCCCAGCAGCTGGCCCGTGATTCCGCCACCGAATCCGCGGCCGCCTCGCTGGCGCTGGGCGTCACGGTGCTGCTGATGAGTGTCATGGCGTTCCTGGTGTCGCTGGTGCTGGCCAACCGGTTCATCCGCAGGCTCAAGCGCTTGCGCGACCAGACCCTGGCCTTGGCCGATGAGAGCCTGCCGGACATGCTGCGACGGCTGCGCGCGGGCGAGGACGTCGATCCGGTCGCCGAAGCGCCCCGCCTGGACTTCGGCCACGACGAGGTCGGCGCGGTCGCCACCGCCTTCGAGCACGCGCACGCCGCGGCGGTCACCGCGGCCGTCACCGAGGCCCGCACCCGCGAGGGTGTGCGCGCGGTCTTCCTCAATATCGCCCACCGCAGCCAGATCGTGGTGCACCGGCAGCTGGAGATCCTCGACGCCGCCGAACAGCGCGAAGAGGATCCGGCGATGCTGGAGACGCTGTTCCGGCTCGACCACCTCGCCACCCGCGAACGCCGCAACGCCGAGAACCTGATCATTCTCGGCGGCGGCGAGCCCGGCCGGCGCTGGCGCAATCCGGTCCCGCTGATCGACCTGGTGCGCAGCGCGATCGGTGAGACCCTCGACTACACCCGGGTGCGCCTTGGCACGCTGCCGCAGTCGCGCATCGCCGGCAACGGCGTCGCCGACCTGGTGCATCTGCTGGCCGAGCTGGTCGACAACGCCACCTCGTTCTCCCCGCCGCAATCACGGGTCGAGGTCACCGGCAATATCGTCGGCAAGGGCCTGGTGGTCGAGATCAGCGACCAGGGCATGGGCATGGACGCCGACGAGCTCGCGCGGGTCAACCAGATGCTCGCCGATCCACCCGATTTCGGTGTCGCGTCGCTGTCGGCCGATTCCCGGCTCGGGCTGTTCGTGGTCGGTCAGCTGGCCGCGCGCCACGACATCTCGGTGCGGTTGAGCGAATCCGACTACGGCGGTGTGCGGGCCATCGTGCTGGTGCCGTCGAAGCTGCTGCTGCCGGGCGAGCCCGGCCCCGCGACCAGCGAACCCGTCACCGAGCCCCGGCGGCGGCCTGCCCTGCCGGCGGCGAGCGAATCCGCCACGCACGCCGTGGAATCCGCACCGGCCCAGACGGCCACCCTGCTGGCCGAACCGCCCGCCGAGCCCGCGCCGGCCACCCAGCCCGAGCCGATGGAACGGACCGCCGACGGTCGTCCCGCTTTACCGCGGCGCAACCGGCAGACTAGTCTCGCACCGCAATTGGCGCAGCCGGTCACCCCGCAGCCCGCCGCGCAGCGACCTCGCACGGCCGAACAGGCCCGGGATCTGATGTCTGCCATCGAAAACGGCACCAGACAAGGTCGCAAACCGCTGCCCGCCGACGATCTCGCCGCACCGGCGCAGCCGAGCCCGGCCCCGAAGGAACAGGAAGGCTAAGTGTCCGCTTCTCCCGCAAGTGATCTCAACTGGCTGCTCGACGATCTGGTCGAGCGGCTGGCCGGCGTCCGGTACGCGGTCGTCCTGTCCACCGACGGTTTGCTGCTCGGGCATTCCGCCGGGATCGCGCGCGAGGACGGCGAGCACTTCGCCGCCATGTCCTCCACGCTCTACGGTTTGGCGCGCAGTGCGGGCAGCCGGTTCGACGGCGGCGGCGTGCGCCAAGCCGTCATCGAACTCGACCGCGCCGTGCTGTTCGTGACCTCCGCCGGCGACAACGCCTGCCTGGCGCTGCAAGCCTCCGAGAACGCGAATCTGGGCATGGTGGCCTATGAGATGAACCTGACCGTGCAGCGGGTGGGCAACTACCTGTCGACCACCGCGCGCAATGGCGCCGCCGAGGTCGAATCACAGCGGTGATGTGGTGAGTTCGTTATGACGCGTATGGGTGAGCCGTGGTTCGACGAGGCGGCGGGTCCGCTGGTGCGGCCCTATGCGGTGACGCGTGGGCGCACGATGGGCGCCGCGCACGATCTGGACATGCTCACCGCGGTCGTCGCGGCGCGTCCCGCACCGACCATGCGGCGTGTCGAACCCGAATACGCGCAGATCGTCGTGGCGTGTGCGCAGCCGCGATCGGTGGCGGAGGTGGCGGCCACCTTGAAACTGCCACTGGCAGTGACCAAGATTCTCGTCGGAGATCTGATCGGTGACGGGCACCTGATCTTCCGGGCTCCGGTGCAACCGGAGGCCGGGCCCGGCGACCTCAACGTATTGCGAGCGGTACTGGATGGAATCCGAAAAATTTGACCCTGCCCGGCTCGACCCGAACGGGGTGCCGCATCTGGCCGCCTCGGTGAAGGTCCTCATCGCGGGCGGATTCGGCGTCGGCAAGACGACATTGGTCTCGGCCCTGAGCGAGATCACGCCGCTGCGCACCGAAGAGATGATCACCGAGATGAGCGCCGGGGTCGATGATCTGTCCGGTGTCGAATCCAAGACCACCACCACGGTGGCGCTGGACTTCGGCCGGATCACCATCGACAGCGATCTGGTGCTCTACCTGTTCGGCACGCCCGGCCAGGACCGGTTCTGGTTCCTGTGGGACGAACTGGCTCGCGGCGCGCTCGGCGCGGTGGTGCTCGCCGACACCCGCAGGCTCGGCAACTCCTTCGCCGCGATCGACTATTTCGAACGCCGCAAGCTGCCGTTCCTGGTGGGCGTCAACTGTTTCGACGGCGCCCCCCGCTACACCACCGACGAGGTGCGCGACGCCCTGGACCTGGACCCGGAAACTCCGGTCATGCTCTGCGACGCCCGCGACCGCGTCTCGTCGAAAAACGTGCTGCTCAGCCTGATCGAGCACCTCATCGACCGCGCCACCCGAGCCCACGTCACCACCTGAGCCGCCCCGGTACGCGCCGTCAGGACGAACGACGCGCGAATCCCGGTGCGCGCTCGGGCCGCACGCCCACCCCACCCAGGTAGACCGACATCCCCGCCAGCAACGCGAACCGGTCGGCCGGCCCGACAAAAGGTCAGTGGGCGAGGCGTTCGGTGGTGAGGTGGTGGCCGCGGATGCCGTCTACGGTGAGGTCGTCGAGGCAGCCGGTGAGGCGGCGTTCGGTGTGCGGGCCGAGGGACGGTTCGAGGACGACGGTCCAGACTTGGCCGTGGGGGGTGGGGCCGGAGATGAGGCGGACGTGATTGGCGATGCTGGCGCATTCCTGCCACAGGCGGAGGGCGGGAGTCGGGGTGGGGTGGCGGGATTCGGCTCGGAAGCCGATGACGGTGCGGCTGCCGGTGGGGCCGCGGTCGGTTTCGAATTTCATGCTCGACGACAGTGCGGTGATACCCGCGGCGGCCACCACCGCGAGGAGTGCGAGCACCAGCAGGCGGCGCATCGCTCACCACCGGGAATCGGTCAGGGGTCCGCGCAGCAGCTGGAGCCGGTCGGGGGCGGGGGTCAGGAATCCGTCGTCGGGCAACCGCAACCGGTCGAGGCCGGCGAGGATGCGGCGTTCGGCCGACGGGCCCGCCGTCATCCTGGCGAGGCGTTCGACCAGCCACGCCACTCCGGTCAGCAGCACTCCGCCGGCGAGCAGGACCGGGACGAACACCGAGAGTCGATCCGGCTTGGCCAGCCAGGCGAAGCCGACCTGGGAGGCCGGTTCGGCGGCGTGCACGATGCGGGCGGTGCGTTCGCGTTCGGCCCGGCTGCGGTCGTAGCCGCTGTCGCCGAGCTCGCGTTGAATGGCGCGCAACCGTTTGATCAGCACCATCGCGACCAGCGCGATCTCGGCCGCGATGAACAGCGTCGCGGTCAGGATCGCCCGATTCCATTCCCACCGGTACAGATACACGAAAACGTAAGTGCCGGTGGCGATCAGCGAGCCGATCGCCAGCAGCATGCCCAGTCCGCGCGCGTTCATCGCCGCACCTCCGCGTCGCCGTTCACTCGTACCGCGCCGGTGCGCCCGTCGAGTTCGACGACCGCACCGTCCGGCAAGCGCCTGGTGGCGTCCGGATACCCGACGACCACCGCGACCCCCTGCTCGCGCGCCAGAATCGCGACATGGCTGAGCGGACTGCCGGTTTCGGCGATCAACCCGGCCAGCCGCGGCACCACCACCGCGAGCCGCGGATCCAGATGGCGCACCACCAGCACCGATCCGGGCGGTGGATTCTCGCCGATATGCACCACCCCGCGCCCGCTGCCACCGCCGGCGCCCACGCCGCCGTCGCTGGTACCCGCCCGCTCGCCGACGGGCACCGGCCAGCCGTCCTCGGCGAGCCGGAACCGCGCGGGTAGGTGAACGGCGGCGTCGGTGGGCGAGCCCGTCTCGTCGGTCGCGGTACGGCGGCGGTCCACGTCGCTTTCGGGAAGTGGCCTCGAAATGGTCGGAAGCGACAACCGATGCCCACGGACTGCGGCAACCACCTCATCCAAACTCAGCAACGCGATCGACGCGGCCGAGTCGACCACCCCGTCGGCCGTGAGCCGAGCCCCCAACTCCCATGCCGTCCGGGCGCCGAGTTCCTGCACCCACCGCGTCCGCAGGCGCAGAGCCTCACGGGCGAGCGGCAATTCGCCGACGGGGTGGTCGCCGGGCGGCAGGTCGGCGCCCTCGGCGTCCGGTGGTTCGGCGGGCTCGCCGATGCGGGGCGGCGTCAGGGCGAGGACCACCGGGAATTCCTCGATAACCCGGTCGGCGGGGACCGCCTCGGCCCGGGCTCGGTGCAGCGCGGCGAGCGCCATCGCGGCTGCTGTCGGCGCGGGTTCATCGGCCCGCGCGAGCATTCCGGCCAGCGCTTCGTACCCGTGCAGCGCCGTGAGTGTGGTGCGTGCGTTGTCCAGGATGGCGAGTAGTTGAGCGCGGCTCAGCTCCGTCAGCGGCGGCACCTCCGCCAAGTCGGCATCCACCCGTTCGCAGATGCGGCGCGCGAGCCCTGGCATCGCGGCCGCCAGCCGGCCCACCCGCATGGCCGCGCCGAGTTTGCGTGCACCCGGGCGTGGGTCGAGCCGGTCGATCAGCCGGCGCCGCGGCCGGATGGCACCGAGCAGTTCCAGATCGGCGACCGCGACCCCGAGTACCGCGGTGGCGATCGGGGATTCGCGGATGCGTTGCGCGGGTGCGGCGCCGGTCAGTTCCAGGGCCACGCGCAGGCCTTCGGCCAGCGGGCTCAGCCACAGGTCCTGTTCGAGCGGGCGCAGCGGGTCGGGGAAGGTCTCGGCCAGTGGGCCGGGCCCGAGGATCGGCCCGGCGACGCGGCCGTGCAGGGTGGTGATCGGCCGGGCCTGCAACAGCCGTACGGCACCGCCGGCGTCGACCGCCCATTCGATGTCTTGCGGGCCGCCGAACATCCGCTCGGCGCGCAACGCCATCCGCACCACCTTGCGCCGCACCGCCGCGGGCAGCCCGGGCGCATCCTGCGCGACGACCCGGCGCACCCGGCCCGATCGCGTGAGCAGCGCCGTCCACCCGTCCTCGGTGCCGCTGACCACCGCGTCCGGGCCGCCGCGCACCGCGGTGATCATCATCCGATCGGTGCGCCCGGTGACGGGGTCGGCGGTGAACATCACCCCACCCCAGCTCGCCGCCAGAAACGGCTGCACCAGCACCGCCATCGCCGCCTCGGCGCCGTCACCGGCTGCGGGTGCGGCAGCGGAGGCCAGCACCCGGTCGACGGCGTCGCGGAAATGCGTCCAGCCGCGCACGCCGAGCACCGAGGTGAACATCCCGGCCATGGACTGTTCGGCGCCGTCCTCGGCGACCGAGGAGGACCGCACCACCAGCGGACGCTCGCCGCCACCGGAGAGCTTGCGCCACAACAGTTCCGGAGGATGCTCGGCCTCCGACCACGCGGTGGTGAGCACGAATCCGTCGAGCACGGGCAGTCCCATGGCCGCGGCCTCGGCGAGAGCGGCGGCCTTGGCGCCGGTGAGGCCGGCGTCGCGGGCGCGTGGATCGGCGAGTGTGACGATGCCCGGACGGGTCGGGACGGTGATGACGGTCATCGGAGGCACCCTTCGAGGGGGAAACGACGTTGTTTCGATCAATCCGATCCGGCGCGCTCAGTCCAGCCAGAGATCGGGTTCCGGTCCCGGCGGTGCGGGGGCGGCGCAGTGCTGAATCGGCGGCGACGCCATGGGTATGGTCACGATGACCTCCTAAGAGGAGATGGGTCCTCCACTTACGTGAATTCCAGTGTTTCCCTCCGACCCCCTGGTGTCAAGGAAGGAACGTTCGTTTTGGCGTCGCGCTGCTCACGCGCCGAGCCCCTGGAAGTTCACCCATCCTTCACGGTACGATGCCGCGCCCGTAGCCGAGTAGTGCTCGCGCACAACGTTATTCATCGGCAATCCCCGCGCGACCACGCCGCTCGCGCGCCTCTCGCCCCCAGAGATCGGGGCTGCCGCCGCCGCGAGGCACAGCCGATACTGGCGGCACACCTCGACCGAATGGAGTCCGTCATGGTTGTCAGACGCGCATGTGCCGCGGCCCTCGTCGCCACCGCCCTCGCCACCGGCGTCGGCGTGGCCGCTCCGACGGCGACGGCCGCGCCCACCGGCTCCGCCGATTCCGGTTCGGCGACCTACGCCCGCGATTTCGTGCAGTTGATCGTGTGCCTGTTCCGTGGCGAGCTGGTGGGCTCGAAGGCACCGCTGTGCTGAATCCCGACCAGGGCTGAGGCCGATCAGCGCAGCAGACCGGCGTCCGCCAGTTCGTCGAACAGCAGTTGGTCGACCGGCGGCACCAACTCGCGATCGGCGTAGCCGAACCAGGCCAGCGCCTCGATCTCACTGCTGGCGGTGAGGGTGCCGCGATAGTCGGCGGTGTAGCAGCTCATCCGCACCGAGACCGCCCCGTCGGCCGCCTCGTACACCCCGACATGGGCGGCCGTCTCCGGCAGCAATGCGACGGTCAGTTCCTCTTCGATCTCGCGGACCAGCGTCTGCAAATCCGATTCGCCGTCCTCGCGCTTACCGCCGGGGATGTAGAAGACGTCCTTGCCGCGCGGCCGCGCGCACAGGATCTTGCCGTCCTCGATGCGCACCCACGCCACCGTATCGATGAGTTCAGCCACCAGCCCGTCGGTCACCGTGGCAGCCTATCGGCCCGGCGCCATCCGCACCGGGCCGATGGGCCGTTCAGCGGCTGAGTCGCTGGAACCGGCGCACCGCCAGCGGCAGGAAGACCGCGGTGATCAGGATCGGCCAGACCACCGCCATCAGCACCGCGTGCTGCTCGATCCAGGAATCCCCCGCCCCGACCGGGGTGCCGAACAGTTCCCGGCTGGCCGCGACCGTGGAGGAGATCGGGTTCCAGGCCGCGATCACGCCGAGCCAGTCCGGCATGAGCTGCGGTGCGACGAAGATCGAGGAGATCATCGTCAGCGGGAACGCCACCGCGAACAGCCCGCCCGCGGCTTCCGGATTGGGCACCAGCAGCCCCAGCCACACCCCCACCCAGATCAGCGCGAACCGCAGCCACAGCAGCAGCACGAAGGCCGCGATCACCCCGAGGATTCCGCCTTCGGGCCGCCAGCCGATGACCAGCGCCGTGAGCATCAAGATCGTCAGTTCGGCGCAGGCGACGAGCAGGTCGGTGACCCCGCGGCCGGACACCACCGCCGACGGCGACATCGGCATGGAGCGGAACCGGTCGATCACGCCGTTGGTGGCGTCGTAGACCATCACCGTCGCGGTATTGATGAAGCCGAACGCCATGGTCATGGCGAACATGCCCGGCATCAGGAAGCTGCGGTAGTCGCCGCCGCCCGGCACCGTCATCGCCGAACCGAACACATACCCGTACAGCAGCACCGACAGGATCGGAAAGCCCAGCTGCCAGGCGATATTCACCGGCTGACGCTGATAGTGGGTGAGGCCGCGCCGCACCACATTCCAGCAGTCGGCCACCACCCAGTACCCGCGCGAGCGCGAACGCAGCGGTGCGAGGTCGACGGTCTCGGTCGTCGCGGTCATGCCGCCACCTCCTCGGTCGCGGCCCGATGGCCGGTCAGTTGCAGGAACACATCATCGAGGCTGGGGCGGCGTAATCCGATGTCCTCCACCGTGATTCCCTGATCCTGGAGGGTCCGCGCCACCTCGGTGAGCGCGGCGACCCGGTCGGCCACGGGGGCGTGCACCCGGCGTTCGGCGTCATCGAGTTCCGGTTCGCCGACGCAGACCCGCGCCACCACCTTCGCGACTGCCGGCAGGTCCGCGATATCGGCCGCCACCACTTCGATCAGGTCGGCGCCGACGGTGTTCTTCAACCCGTCGGGTGTGTCGTCGGCGATGGCACGCCCGGCATCGATCACCGTGATGCGGGAGGCGAGTTTGTCGGCCTCCTCCAGATATTGAGTGGTCAGCAGCACCGTCGTCCCGTCGGCGACCAGCGCGCGCACCGACTCCCACACCTCGCCGCGACTGCGCGGGTCGAGACCGGTGGTGGGTTCGTCGAGGAACAGCACATCCGGCGCGAGGATCATCGACGCGGCGAGGTCGAGCCGGCGCCGCATGCCGCCGCTGTATTTGCCGACACCGCGATCGGCGGCCTCCACCAGGTCGAAGCGCTCGAGCAGTTCGGCGGCGCGGTGACGGGCGCGGCGACCGCCCAGATGGAACAGCCTGCCGAACATCTCCAGGTTCTGCCGTCCGGTCAGCACTTCGTCGACGGCCGCGTACTGACCGGTCAACCCGATCCGGGAGCGCACCTCCCGCGGCTGACGCGCGACATCCAGTCCGGCCACCGTCGCGCTGCCGCCGTCGAGCCGGATCAGCGTCGACAGGATCCGCACGGCGGTGGTCTTGCCCGCACCATTGGGTCCGAGCAGCCCGTGCACCGTGCCGCGGCGCACGCTCAGATCGAACCCGTCGAGGGCGTGTTTGTCCCCGTATCTCTTCCGCAAACCTTCGGCCACTACGGCGTATTCGCTCACACAACCCTCCGTACCCAAGCGACGAGATCAAAACTGGGTACATCGTACCCCAATACGGGTACGATGTACCCAGTTAATTTTCGAGCGTCCGGCCGGGCGATAGGGTGACGACCATGGCGAGCACGGAAACCAGCGGCAGCGGCGATATCAACCGCACCCTCGAACTGCTGTGGGAGACCGGCCCCCGGCCGAGCCGTGGCCCCAAACCGGGTCTGACGCTGGACCGGATCGTCGAGGCCGCGGTGCAGATCGCCGACGCCGAAGGCCTCGAGGCGGTGACCATGCGGCGCGTCGCCACCGAACTGGGCACCGGCACCATGACGCTGTACCGCTACCTGCCCGGCAAGGCCGAACTGCTCGACCTCATGCTCGACCGGGTCCAGCGGCCCGACCACGATCTCCCGGTCGGCTCCGGCGGGTGGCGGGCCGCGCTCGAGCACGTCGCCCGGCAGACGCTCGCGCTGTATCGCCGCCATCCCTGGTTGCTCTACGTCAACCAGGCGCGGCCCATCATGGGGCCCGGCTCCGTCGAGAGCATGGAGGTGGTGCTGACGGCGATCAAACCGATGGGACTGTCCGATGTGGAGCTGATCTCGGTGATCGTCATGATCGACAACTTCGTCGTCGGCGCCGCCCGGACCGAGGTGTTCCAGCAGGAGGCGCTGCGCACCACCGGGATGACCGACGCGGAGTTCTGGCAGGCGCAGCTACCGATGCTGGAGCGCGCAATGAACAGCGGCCGGTACCCGACCATGGCCGGGCTCGAGGAGAACGCCTTCGACCAGGACTTCGATCATTTCGGTTTCGGGTTGCGGCGGATCCTGGACGGGCTGGCGGATCTGGTGGAGGAACGCGCGCGGGGGTGACCGGCTCCGGGCCACGGTGCGGTCGATCCGGAGGGGACGCCGCAGCGTCGCCTTGCCGGCGTCAGCGGTCGGTCAGCTCGCCCGGATGGTGAGGCGACCGCGTCCGGTGACCTCGGCCAGGTGAGCGACCGCGTCGGCGAGTCGGGCGCGGGGCACGCGGGCACCGTCGAACATGGCGACCGCGACCGCGTCGTCGTCGGTGAGTTCCCAGGTGCCGGCGATCCGCCCGCGCACCACCACGATCGGCGCGATCCAGCCGGCGGTCCGGCTCACCTTCGCGCGATGGGCCGGCGGCAGCAGTTCCTGATCGCCGGTGCCCGGCCCGAGCACGTACTGGTCGAACGCGCCGAGCAGCTGCACCGAATCGTCGGGCGTGGTGGTGGCGAGTTCGTCGGCGTGCTCGGCACGCAGGTACGCGCGCCGACCGTCGATGTCGACCTCGATGAGCTCCTCCCCCAGGTCGGCGAACCAGCCGCGCACCGTGGTCTTGCGGTGCGCGCCGCGGGTGAGCCAGGCGTCGAAGGCCTCGGGGGTGGCCGGGCCGTAGGCGCCGAGGTAGGCGGTGATCGCGGTGCGGGCGGCCGCGTCGACGTCGGTCACCGGCCGCCAGCCGGGCAGGGTGGCCGGGCTGGTGAAACTCACCTTGGTGCCGCGCGCCGGGCCGTGACACAGCACCCCCTGCCAGGCCAGCGGTTTGAGCACCGCGCCCCAGCCCGAACGCAATTCGGTCTCGTGCACGGCGAAGGCGGGATCGGCGACGATCTGGTCGACCAGTTCCTCGCGGGTGAGGACCTGGGCTTCGAGCAGCTCGCCGACCTTGTCGGCCAGTGCGGCGATCTGTTCGGGAGTGGCGCCGAATGTGCGCTGCCAGGCCGGTTTTTCCCAGGTCCGCGTAGCGGCGAGCAGTGCGAGACAGGCGGCGGCCGTGTCCGGGATCATCGCGTGCAGGGTGCCGCGCATCGCCCAGGTCTTGATCAGCTCACCCTCGACGAGTGCTCTTGTGACAGCACCGGTTTCGGGTGCGCTGGTGCGCAGTGCCGCCGCGAGTTCGGCCGAGGACGCCACTTGCGCTTGCAGTCCGCACAGCCGCGCCGCGATATCGACCACGCCGACCGCCGCGCGTGGCCGCACGAACTGCCGCCGCAACCGCCAGGCGAAGACCTGATCCCAGCTCACCCGCATCCGCACACCTCTTCTGTGGCCGCCCGGCTGACCCGACCCGGCATTGCCCAGACCCTAGTCGCCGGCACCGACACATCGCCTCATCCCGCTGCGACCGCGCCAGATCTACCGACGCCGTGCTTGCCGACCACTCAGAAGACACTCACGCAGAACAGCACACACGCGCTGGCCGTCACCAATCCGCCGACGGTCGTCAGGATCACGCCGAGCAAAGCGGTTCTCGTGGTCATCCGGCGCATGGCGCCCGCAGGCGACGCCAATCGCTGGGCACGCGCCAGTACCGCTGTACTCGCGGCACCCAGCGCACCTGCGGGGGTGCGGGTACCGGCGTCGACGATGGCGAGCAGACCACCCAGCAGCGGCTCACGACCGTGCTCGCGGGCGGCGGTATCGTCGGCACACATCTCCAGTAACCGGCCGACCTCGGTCGATCCATGCCGCAGCACACCGACGCTCGGAGCCATCGCGGCAATGCCGGTGAGCGCGGCGCTCAGCACGCCGTGGCGACCGGACAGGTGGGCGCGTTCATGGGCCAGGACGGCGGCGAGCTGATCGTCGGTGAGCGCCGCCAGCGCACCGGTGGTGACGACGATGGTGTCGGGACGGCCCGGCACGGCGTAGGCCTGCGGTTGCGGCGCGTCCAGCACCACGGCGGGCAGCCCGGGCATGCGCCGGCCCACCATGCGCACCGCCCGGGCGTGTGCGCGGGTGCGCCGGCGCATGCGCAGCAGCATCCGCACGCTGCGCCACCCCAGCGCGCCGGCGGCGATCGCGACCAGCAGCGCGAGTGCGAAGGTCACCACACGGCCCGCCGGATGGTCATAGGGGTGCACCGGCATCCCGAATACCGCGTAGCAGGCGCGGATGGCTTCGTCGGAGTGGCGCCACACGGTGGCGAATTCGACCACGAACAGCGCGGCCGCCGACGTCCAGGCCAGCAGCGCGCCCGCCACCGTCACCACCCATGCCAGCACGCCGAGACGCGGCGCCGTCCCGGAACGGGTCAGCCGGCGCAGCACCGGCGGGCCGACGGCAGCCACGAGCGCTCCGTACAGCAGCAGTGCGGACGCCAGGCTCACGCGGGTCCCGGAGATTTACGCGCCGTCAGCCGCCGCAGCGCGGCGCGCAGCCCCGCCGATTCCTCGTCGCTGATCCGGTCGACGAAGTGGCTGAGCACCAGATCCGAACGCCCGCCCGAGCCCAGCGCCTCGAGCATGAGCCGGGCGCTGTGCTCCTCGCGGGTCAGCGTCGGCCAGTACCGGTAGGCCTTGCCCGCGCGTTCGCGGGCCAGCCAGCCCTTGCGATGCAAGTTGTCCATTGTGGACATGACCGTCGTGTACGCGATATCGCGGGAGGCGCACAACTCCTCGTAAATGTCACGGACGCTGGTGGTCTCGGTGTCCCGATCCCAGATCCGATCCATGATCACCGCCTCGAGATCACCGAACCCACGCACCGTGCCGACTCCCTCATCACTGGCCCGCATCCGTCTCATCGTGCGCTCAGCGTACTCGCCGAACACCCTTGCTACGTACCCGAACCGTAGATCGGCAAACGCCGGGCAGCGAAACCTGTCGGACCCGCATGCGAACATATGTTCGTGTCCGATCCCGCGCCCACCGTTTCCGGCCGGTCGGCCGAGCCCGCCCGCTCGCGCCGTCCGCGTATCGTTGCGCGGGCCGACGCCTCGATCCTGCATGCCGATCTGGACTCCTTCTACGCCTCGGTCGAGCAACGCGACGATCCCGCACTGCGCGGCAGGCCGGTCCTCGTCGGCGGTGGGGTCGTGCTCGCGGCCAGCTACGAGGCCAAGGCGCTGGGTGTGCGGACGCCGATGAACTGCGGCCAGGCGCTGCGATTGTGCCCGCACGCGGTGGTAGTGCCGCCGCGGATGTCGGCGTATGCCGAGGCCAGCACTGCGGTCTTCGAGATCTTCCGCGACACCACGCCTGTGGTGGAGGGCATCTCCATCGATGAGGCGTTCCTGGACGTGGCCGGTCTACGCCGCATCGCGGGACCGCCGCGGGGAATCGCCGAGGAGTTGCGCGCCCGGGTGCGGGCCGAGGTCGGATTGCCCATCTCGGTCGGTATCGCGCGCACGAAATTCTTGGCGAAGGTGGCCAGCGCCGTCGCCAAACCCGACGGCCTGCGCCTGGTCGAACCGGATCGGGAACTGGAGTTCCTGCATCCGCTGCCGGTCGAGCGGCTGTGGGGTGTCGGCGTGGTCACCGCGGCGACGCTGCACCAGCACGGCATCACCCGCGTCGGCCAGCTCGCCGAACTCGGCGAATCGGGTCTGCGGTCCATGCTCGGCCCCGCCGCGGCCCGGCATCTGTATGCCCTGTCATGGGCCCGTGATCCGCGCCGGGTCGAGACGGGTAAGCGCCGTCGTTCGATCGGAGCCCAGCGCGCGCTCGGCCGCCGTGCCCGCCCACCCGAAGAGCTCGCCGCCTACCTGTACGGCCTGGTCGACCGGCTGGGCCGGCGGCTGCGTGGCGCGCAGCGGGTTTGCCGAACAGTGGTGCTGCGCTTACGTTTCGACGATTTCACCCGGGCCACTCGTTCGCACACTCTCGCCGGTGCCACCGACGACACCGAAACCATCCGGTATGCCGCACGAATCCTGTTCACCGAGACCCTGCCGCTGATCCAGGAGCGCGGCATCACCCTCATCGGGCTGGCCCTGACCAATCTCGACGATGCCGACGCCGTGCAGTTGACGCTGCCGTTCGAGGCCCGCCCCACCGCGCCACTGGACGCCGCCCTCGACGATCTGCGCCGCCGTTTCGGCTCCGGCGCCGTCACCCGGGCCGCGCTACTCGGCCGCGGCGAAGGCCTGTCCGTGCCACTACTACCCGACTAAATGTTTGCTCAACGATTGCCCGCCACCGTCGTTCGTCGTATTCTGATCCCGGCAGGTTCGGGGGAAGCCGCGGCCGACGAACCGCCACACCGTCCGCCGCCGCACCGAGGAGAACCAAACCGATGCCGTACGCCATTCTCGGCTTCATCACCCTGGCCCTGTGGGTCTACTGCCTGGTCGACATCATCACCTGCCCGGATACCGGGATCCGGCATCTGCCGAAGATGGGCTGGCTGCTCGTCGTCGTGCTCATTCCCACCATCGGCGCGCTGCTGTGGTTGTTTGCCGGCCGTCCGCTGAATGAGCCGCGACTACGCTCCACCACCCGCTACGCCGAATACGACCGGCCCGGCCGCCACGTCGCCCGCAATGCCGACGACGACGAGGATTTCCTGCGCGGCCTGCGGGAACGCGCCGAATCCCAGCGTCGCGAAGCGCGCCGCCAGGAGGAGCAGCGTCAGGCCGAGGAACGTCGTCGCCACGAGGCCGGCGAACTCTGATCGCACGGGGCACCGCCGTCGATATCACCGTGCCGTGGTGGGCCGCTTGTCCATCAACCGCAGGATCAGCGGCGTGAAGATCAACTGCATGGCCAGTTCCATCTTCCCGCCCGGTACCACGATGCAGTTGGGCCGCGACATGAACGAGTCGTGCAGCATCGACAGCAGATACGGGAAGTCGATCACTTTCGGTTCGGCGAAGCGAATCACCACGAAACTCTCATCGGCCGTCGGAATCGACCGCGCGATGAAGGGATTCGACGTGTCCACGGTCGGCACCCGCTGGAAGTTGACGTAGGTCCGGGAGAACTGCGGGCAGATGTACTTCACGTAGTCGGGCATGCGGCGCAGGATCGTATCAATCACCGCCTCACTGGAATAGCCGCGTTCGGTTTTGTCCCGGATCACCTTCTGCGTCCACTCCAGATTCACGATCGGCACCACGCCCACCAGCAGATCGGTATAGCGCGCCACATCGACGGTGTCGGTGACGGCCGCACCGTGCAGTCCCTCGTAGAACAGCAGGTCGCTGCCGGGCGCAAGGTCCTCCCACGGGGTGAAGGTGCCCGCGGGCTGGCCGAAGGGTTTGGCTTCCTGCTCGTCGTGCAGATACCGGCGCACCGCACCCACCCCGGTCTGCCCGTAGTCGCGGAACAATCGCTCCAACTCGGCCAGCAGATTGGCCTCCTCCCCGAAATGGGAGAAGGTGGTGTTGCGGTTCTGCTCGGCCTCGGCCATCGCCAGCTTCATCTCGTTGCGGTCGTAGCGGTGAAACGAATCGCCCTCCACGAACGCGGCATTGATCCCCTCCCGGCGGAAGATCTCCTGGAACGTCCGCGTGACGCTGGTGGTGCCGGCACCGGAGGATCCGGTGATGGCGACGACGGGATGTTTGACCGACATGGGCCCCTCCTCGATGACCGGACAACAGAACTCGACGCCGCTACCGGCGGGCCGGACGGAACAGCGAGCGCGTCCCGAACAGCGAGGTGTCGAAGTTCGGGCCCGCATCGGGCTCACGGTGATAGCGCTCGATCCGTTCGACCTCGTTGCGGGACCCGAAGATCAACGGCACCCGCTGATGCGGATCATCGGGTGTCACCTCGAGCACCCGCGCACTACCGGTGGAGGCGGCGCCGCCGGCTTGTTCGACGATGAAGGCGATCGGATTGGCCCCGTACAGCAACGCCACCCGGCCCGGCCCGGCCGCCGGACGGGTATCGCGCGGATACAGATACACCCCGCCCCGGGTCAGGATGTGAAAGGTGTCGGCGACCAGCGAGGCCACCCAGCGCATATTGAAGTCGCGGCCACGCGGACCGTCCACGCCGTCGAGGCATTCGTGCACATACCGGCGCACCGGGCGTTCCCAGAATCGTTCGTTGGCCGCGTTGATCGCGAATCCCGAGGTGTCCTCGGGGATACGCATCTGCGGATGAGTCAGTACGAACGCGCCGATCTCCCGGTCCAGGGTGAACCCGTCGACCCCGCTGCCGGTGGTCAGCACCAGCATGGTGGCCGGGCCGTAGAGCGTGAATCCGGCGCACACCTGGCGGGTGCCGGCTTGGCAGAAGCCGTCCTCCTCGGCGCGCAGGACGCTGAATATGGTGCCCACCGGCAGATTCACGTCGATATTGCTGGACCCGTCCAGCGGATCGAAGGCGAGCAGGTACTTGCCGCGGCGGTGCCCCTGTGGGATCCGGTGCACCTGGCTCATCTGCTTCGACAACAGGGCCGACAGATGCCCGGTCCATTGCGTCTCGGTGACCATGATGTCGTTGCTGAGCGCGTCGAGCGCACGGCGCGCGGTGGGCGAGCCACTCGCCTCGGTACCGCCCCGCGTGGCCAGGATCGCGCCCCTGGTCACCTGATTGGCAATCAGCTTGGTGGCCGTCGCCACCACATTGACCAGGGCCGAGAACTCACCCGAGGAGCCGGGATGCCGATGCTCCTGCTCGATCGTGTAGCGGGTGAGGGTCTTCCATCCTTCGGGCATCGCGCTGCGCTCTCCTCATCCGCTCGATGGGTCCGCCGGGGCCGGCTCGCCGAACACACTGCTGCCGTAGACGTCCTGGTCGGTCAGCGTGATCAGATCCCCCTTGGTGAGCGGCCGACCCAGATCGACCAGCCGCCGGGCCTGGCGCAGCCGGCAGCGGTCGATCGCATTGCGCACGCTGCGCGCATTGGAGAACCGCGGCCTGCTCATCCGGACGGTCAGGTATTCGGCGAAGGCGGTGTGCGCGGCGTCATCGAACCGGAAGTTCTCCCCCGCCACCATCAACTCGGCGATCCGCAGCAGTTCGGCATGGGTGTAGTCGTCGAACTCGAGATGGTGCGCGACCCGCGACGACAAGCCCGGATTGGCGGAGAAGAACCGGTCCATCCGATCGGGATAGCCGGCGAAGATCACCACCAGACTCCCGCGCTCGTTCTCCATCTCCTGCAACAGGATCTCGATCACCTCCTGTCCGTAGTCGCGTTCGTTCTCCGGCCGGAACAAGTAGTAGGCCTCGTCGATGAACAGCACCCCGCCCGCGGCCTTGGCGAGCGCTTCCTTGGTTTTCGGCGCGGTGTGGCCGATGAACTGGCCGACCAGATCGTCGCGGGTGACGGTGTGCACCTTGGGTGCGCGCACATAGCCGAGCGCGTGCAACATCTGCGCCATCCGCAGCGCCACCGTCGTCTTCCCGGTGCCGGGGCCGCCGGTGAAGCTCATGTGCAGGGTGGGGCGCGAGGACTCCAGGCCGAACCGGGCCCGGGCGCGCTCGATCACCAGCAGGGCCGCGATCTCGCGCACCCGCCGCTTGACCTTCGTCAAACCGACCAGCTCGGCGTCCAGGGCGGTCAGCACCTGCTCGACATCCGCGGTCGCCACATCCGCGGCCAGATCGAGGACGGCGTCGGCCGCCAGCACGTCCTCCGGTTCCGCCGCAGCCGATTCCGCAGGCACCGCCCGCACCGGCCGGGAGTCCTCGACCCCCGGTCGGTGCAGCCGGAAACCGGTCGCCGTGCCCGCGCGATCAGTCGGCATAGCGGGCACCAGGGCGGGCCTCGGTGGCGTAGGAGTGCAGGCTGTAGCGCTGCCGCCGGTCCGAACCTTCGACGCGACGCAGCGCGAAACCCGGTTCGTCCGAGGGACGCTGGACCAGGAAGCTCAGCGCCGTGGTCTGCCTGCCATAGCTGGCGTCATAGGCCAGCACCCGCACGTAGTGGCGCGGAAAGGTGGCCCGGCAGGCGTTGATCTCGGCCAGCACACCGTCGGGTTCGTCGAGATCGAACAGCGGCAACCCCCACATCTCCCAGTAGGCGTTGCGCGGATGCGGATCGTCGGTGTATTCGATCGAGACCGGCCAATTGTTGAGCAGGGCATAGCGGACCTGGGCGCCGATCTCGGCGTCGGTCAGGTCGGGCAGGTACGAGAAGGCTCCGTGACGCAGATACATGGCATGTCCTCCAGGGGTTTTCGCCGCTCAATGGGTCGCCGTCGGCACCGCGTCGGGTGCGTCGGTGGAGGTGTAGTCGAAGCTGACCTCACCCCAGGTCGCCAGCGCGACGTCGAGTGGCCGGTTGACCGCGGCCGCCTTGCGTAGCACCTCCGGTCCCTCCCGCAGCAGGTCGCGACCCTCGTTGCGGGCCTGCACGATCGCTTCCAGGGCCACCCTATTGGCCTCGGCGCCCGCCGCTATTCCCAATGGATGACCGATCGTGCCGCCACCGAACTGCAAGATCACATCATCGCCGAACAGCTCGACCAGTTGATGCATCTGGCCGGCATGGATCCCGCCCGAGGCCACCGGCATGACACCGGGCAGGCTGGCCCAGTGCTGGTCGAAGAAGATGCCGTTGGCGGGCTCGGTCGCGATGACGTTCTCGCGCAGGGTGTCGTAGAACCCCTTGGTGGTGGCCGGATCTCCCTCCAGCTTGCCGACCACGGTGCCCGCGTGCAGATGATCGACCCCGATCAGCCGGCACCATTTGGCCAGTACCCGGAAACTCACCCCGTGCGTCTTCTGCCGGGTGAAGGTGGAATGACCGGCCCGGTGCAGATGCAGCAGCACGCCGTTGCGCCGCGCCCAGTGCGACATCGACTGCATGGCGGTGTAGCCCACCGTCAGGTCCATCATGATGACGACGCTGCCCAGTTCCTTGGCGAACTCGGCGCGCTCGTACATCTGCTCCATGGTGGCCGCGGTGACGTTGAGGTAATGGCCTTTGATCTCGCCGGTCTCGGCCATCGCCCGGTTCACCCCCTCCATCGCGAACAGGTAGCGGTCGCGCCAGCGCATGAACGGCTGCGAGTTGATGTTCTCGTCGTCCTTGGTGAAATCGAGTCCGCCCTTGCAGGCCTCGTACACCACCCGGCCGTAATTGCGGGCCGACAGCCCGAGTTTCGGTTTCACCGTCGCCCCGAGCAGCGCGCGGCCGTACTTGTTCAGATACTCCCGCTCCATCACCGTGCCGTGCGGCGGCCCCTGGAAGGTCTTCACATACGCGACCGGAATCCGCATATCCTCGAGCCGTAACGCCAGCAATGGTTTGAAACCGAAGACGTTGCCGATCACCGACGAGGTGAGATTGGTGATCGAACCCTCCTCGAACAGATCGAGGTCGTAGGCGACGTAGGCGAAGTACTCCCCCGGCCGGCCCGGCACCTCGTCGATGCGATAACACTTGGCCTGATACTTGCTGTGCGCGGTGAGCCGATCGGTCCACACGACCGTCCATGTGGCGGTGGAGGATTCGCCGGCCACCGCCGCGGCGGCCTCGATCGGATCCACCCCCGGCTGCGGGGTCACCCGGAACACGGCCAGCACATCGGTGTCGGAGGGCTGGTAGTCCGGTGCGTAGTACCCCATCGAGGCGTAGGACTGGACACCCGGATCCCAACGATCCCGCACGGTTTCTTCGGCCATCATTCCTCCTGCTCACGGGGGTGAACGCCTTGCGATTTCCAGGATGACGGCGCCGGACAGGACAAACAATTTGAATGTTTGCCGAAAAACTCAACCGTTTCATCAGGTTTGCTACCGTCTTTCAATGGGGAGAGTAAGTGCGGCAAGGATGGAAACCTTCCTCGTCGTCTCCCGCACCGGCAGCATCCGCCGCGCCGCGACCGAGCTGCACGTCACCGAGGCGGCCGTCTCCGCTGCCGTCGCCCATATCGAGAAACAATTGGGCGCCAAACTCATCGCGAAATCCGGCCGCGGCATCACTCTCACCGAGGCGGGTCGGGTCTATGCCGACTACTGCCGTGGCATCCTTGGACTGATGCAGGAGGCCCACGCCGCGGTGCGCCGCGCCGAATCCGGGCGCCTGCGCATCGGCGTGGTCGCCACCGCCGGCGAGTACGTGCTGCTGCGGCCGCTGGCCGGATTCCGCCGCCGCTACCCGGAAATCGAACTCAGCCTGTCGATCCATCCGCGCGATGTGCTGTTCCTCGAATTGCAGCACCACGAAACCGATCTCGTCATCGCCGGTCGACCACCGCGCGACACCGGTCTGGTCACCCGCGCACGGCGGCCGAGCCGGCTCGTCGTCGTCGGCCCCACCGGACGCGCCTGCGACCCGATGCGCTCGACCTGGCTGCTACGCGGGCGCGGATCGGGCACCAGGGAAGCCACCCTGAGCCTGCTGGCCCAGTTGCAGATCGACCCGCCCACCCTCACCCTCGGCTCGCACGGGGCCGTCCTCGCCGCCGCGCGCGAGGGGCTCGGCGTCACCCTCATCCACGGCGACGCCGTGGGCGAGCACCTCGACTCCGGCGCCCTGCGCGTGCTGCCGGTCGACGGCACCCCGCTGGACCGGCCCTGGCATGCCATCACCACCCGCAACCCCAGCCCCACCACCCGGTTGTTCCTCGCGCACCTGCTCGATCCCGGCCGGGTGGGCGCCGACGCCTTCCGCCCGACCTGATCCACCGCCCGTGCCACCGCGACACGGCCGATCTCGGCGAACCTGCCACCGAGCACCCACCCGCGGACGTACCATGCCGACGTGGCCGATGCGAAAGATCCCGCCGCGCTGCGGGTCCTGGTCTACAGCGACGACGCCGACACCCGGAGCCAGGTGATGCTGGCCCTGGGCAGACAGCCGCATCCGGACCTACCCGAGCTGGACTACCTCGAGGTCGCCACCGCCGACGTGGTGCTCGCGCAGATGGACGCCGGCGGCATCGATCTGGCCATCCTCGACGGTGAAGCCACCCCGGCGGGCGGTCTCGGGATCGCCAAACAGCTCAAGGACGAACTCGCGCACTGCCCACCGCTGCTGGTGCTCACCGGACGCCCCGACGACGAATGGCTGGCCCGCTGGTCGCGGGCGGAGGCGACGGCCACCCATCCGATCGATCCGATCCAGATCACCGACACCGTGGTCGGGCTGCTGCGCGGCCGTCCGGCCGCCTGAACTGCGGAGACGACGCGCCCGCGGATTGCCCCGTTTCGGTCATAAATGTCAGTGCCTAATTCGATCAAAGACCGCGACGAATCGCCGGGTCCGGCCCCGGAACGGTTGTAGGCTGTGCTCTAGCTCACATGAGCGCGGGAGATGACATGACGACCCGCAGCGCCAGGTTCGGATCAGCCCACCCTCGCCCACCGCGGCGATGACGCGACCCCGGCGACGCGGACCACCGCATCGACCGCCCGCACCCCGTTCGAGGACGGACGGCAACCCCGCCCGCCCCGTTCGCAAGGAGGGGAAGTGCAGTCGTGAATACCGAGGTGCCGATTCTCGTACTCGGCGCGATCGCCACCGCGTTCGCGCTGGGCTCGGTGGTGATCGCGTCCCTCATCGGGCCGAAACGCTACAACCGGGCCAAGCTCGAACCCTACGAATGCGGCATCGAGCCGACACCGCACGCCGTGGCCGGCGGGCCGGGAAACGTTACCGGGCAACGCTTCCCGGTGAAGTACTACCTCACCGCGATGCTGTTCATCATCTTCGATATCGAGATCGTGTTCCTGTATCCGTGGGCGGTTCACTTCGATTCGCTCGGTCTGTTCGGTCTGGCCGCGATGGCACTGTTCATCGTCAATGTCTCGGTCGCCTACGCCTACGAATGGCGCAGAGGCGGCCTGAGCTGGGACTGAGCAGATCGGCGCCGAACATTCCCACCGCGCTCCCCGCCCCGCGGGGACGATCCAGGAGAAGCAGTCGATTATGGGTCTCGAAGAAAAACTGCCCAGTGGTTTCGTGCTCAGCACCGTCGAATCGATGGCGGGCTATCTACGCAAGGGCTCGCTGTGGCCTGCCACGTTCGGGCTGGCCTGCTGCGCCATCGAGATGATGGCCACCGGCGCCGGGCGATTCGATCTCGCCAGGTTCGGTATGGAAGCCTTCCGCGCCTCTCCCCGCCAGGCCGATCTGATGATCGTCGCCGGGCGGGTCAGCCAGAAGATGGCGCCGGTGCTGCGTCAGGTCTACGACCAGATGACCGAACCGAAATGGGTGCTGGCCATGGGGGTCTGCGCCTCCTCGGGCGGCATGTTCAACAACTACGCCATCGTGCAGGGCGTCGACCACGTCGTGCCGGTCGACATCTACCTGCCCGGCTGTCCGCCGCGGCCGGAGATGCTGCTCAACGCGATCATCGCGCTGCACGAGAAGATCCAGCAGATGCCGCTGGGCGTCAACCGCGAAGAAGCCATCCGCGCCGCCGAGCAGGCCGCCCTCGCCGCCACCCCCACCATCCGGATGGAAGGGCTGCTGCGATGACGGCCGAGGATCCCCGCGGCGGCGCCGGCGACGAGGTGATCGGCGTGCGCCACGGCATGTTCGGCGCCGCGGGCACCGGCGACACCTCCGGCTACGGCCGGCTCATCCGCCAGGTCAGCCTCCCCGGCGGGAGCGCCCCTCCCTACGGTGGCTACTTCGACGCCATCGTCGACGCGCTGCGTCATGCCCTCGGCGAGGTCGGTCTGGACTTCGATGCCGCCGTGGAGAAAGTGGTGGTGTTCCGCGACGAACTCACCCTGCACGTGCGGCGGGCGGAGCTGGTCGCGGTGGCCCGCGCGCTGCGCGACGATCCGGCCTTGCGTTTCGAGCTGTGCCTCGGCGTCAACGGCGTGCACTACCCCGACGACGCCGAACGCGAACTGCACGCGGTGTATCACCTGATGTCGATCACCCACGGGCGGCGGCTGCGCGTCGAGGTCTCCGCACCCGACGCTGATCCGCACATCCCCTCGCTGTACCGGGTGTATCCCACCACCGACTGGCACGAACGCGAGACCTACGACTTCTTCGGCCTCCAGTTCGACGGGCATCCCTCGCTGACCCGCATCACCATGCCCGACGACTGGCGCGGACACCCCCAGCGCAAGGATTACCCGCTCGGCGGGATCCCGGTCGAATACAAGGGCGCGCGCATCCCGCCGCCCGACGAGCGGAGGGCCTACAGCTGATGAACAACACCGACACCCACGCCACCGGAACCGACACCGACGACCTCGGTGCTGCCCACCGGCAGACCTCCGATCAAACACCGGCGCCCGAGCCGACGACGGTGACCGTCGGCGGCCAGGATTGGGACGAGGTCGCCGAGGCCCTGCGCGGCGCCGGCGAGGAACGCATCGTCGTCAATATGGGGCCGCAGCATCCGTCCACCCACGGCGTGCTGCGACTGATCCTGGAGATCGAGGGCGAAACCGTCACCGAAGCCCGCTGCGGCATCGGCTATCTGCACACCGGCATCGAGAAGAACCTGGAATTCCGCAACTGGGCCCAGGGCGTCACCTTCGTGACCCGGATGGACTATCTGTCGCCGTTCTACAACGAGACCGCCTACTGCCTCGGGGTGGAGAAGCTGCTCGACATCACCGAGCAGATTCCCGAGCGCGCCACCGTCATCCGGGTGCTGCTGATGGAGCTCAACCGGATCTCCTCGCATCTGGTGGCACTGGCCACCGGTGGGATGGAGCTGGGCGCGCTCACCCCGATGCTGTTCGGTTTCCGCGAGCGCGAACTGATCCTCGACGTCTTCGAGACCATCACCGGCCTGCGCATGAACCATGCCTACATCCGGCCGGGCGGGCTCGCCCAGGATCTGCCCGACAACGGCGTCGACAAGGTGCGCGAACTACTGGCGCTGTTACCGAAACGCCTGCGCGATATGGAACATCTGCTCACCCAGAACCCGATCTGGAAGGCCCGCACCCAGGACATCGGCTACCTGGACCTCACCGGATGCATGGCGCTGGGCATCACCGGCCCGGTGCTACGCGCCACCGGCCTACCGCACGATCTGCGCAAGGCCGCGCCGTACTGCGGATACGAGACCTACGAATTCGACATTCCGACCACCACGGGTTGCGACTGCTACGGCCGCTACGTCATCCGGGTGGAAGAGATGAAGGAATCGCTGAAGATCGTCGAGCAATGCCTGGACCGGCTGCGGCCGGGTCCGGTCATGATCGACGACAAGAAGATCGCCTGGCCCGCCGACCTGGCCCTCGGCCCCGACGGGCTGGGCAATTCGCCGCGACACATCGGCAAGATCATGGGCACGTCGATGGAAGGGCTCATCCACCATTTCAAGCTCGTCACCGAGGGCATCCGGGTCCCGGCCGGGCAGGTGTACAGCGCTGTCGAATCACCGCGCGGGGAACTCGGCGTGCACATGGTCAGCGATGGTGGCACCCGCCCGTACCGGGTGCATTTCCGCGACCCCTCGTTCACGAATCTGCAAGCGGTGGCGGCGATGTGCGAAGGCGGCATGGTCGCCGACGTCATCGCCTCCGTCGCCAGTATCGACCCGGTGATGGGCGGTGTGGACCGATGAGGCGATACCTCCGCCTTCGCTGCGGCCTCTGCCGGCGACCACAGCATCCGCAGGCGGCGAAGGAGGCCCGATGACCGAGATCCTGTTGCGGCTGACCACCAAACCCGCGCCCTATCCGGAGGAGGTGCATGAGCGGTTGGCCGGCGACGCGGCGCGGATCATCGCCCGCTATCCGCATCCGCGCTCGGCGCTGCTGCCACTGCTGCATCTGGTGCAGTCCGAGGAAGGGTTCGTCTCGGGCACCGGCATCGAATTCTGCGCCGAACAGCTGGGTTTGACCGCCGCCGAAGTCACCGCGGTGGCGACCTTCTATTCGATGTACCGGCGCACACCCACCGGCGAGTACCACGTCGGCGTGTGCACCAACACGTTGTGCGCGGTGATGGGCGGCGACGCCATCCTGGCCGCCCTGCGCGAGCATCTCGGGATCGCGCACGGCCAGACCACCGACGACGGCGCCATCACCCTCGAACACATCGAGTGCAACGCGGCCTGTGATTTCGCGCCGGTCATCATGGTGAACTGGGAGTTCTTCGACAACCAGACCCCGGAATCGGCTCGGGCCCTGGTGGATTCGCTGCGCTCGGGCGCGCAGGTCACGCCGACCCGCGGCGCACCGCTGTGCACCTTCCGCGAGACCGCTCGTATCCTGGCCGGCTTCCCCGACGAACGCCCCGGCGCACTGGACGGTATTCCCGGCCCGGCCACGCTGGCCGGTCTGCACACCGCACGCGAACACGGCATGCACGCGCCCGACGCACAGCACCGGTCGGAGGGCGAGCAGCAGTGACACTCACTCCGGTACTCACCCGCCATTGGGAAGACCCGCATTCGTGGACGCTGGACACCTACCGCGGCCACGACGGCTATCAGGCGTTGCGCATCGCCCTCGGCATGTCGCCCGATCAGGTCATCAGCACCGTCAAGGACGCCGGCCTGCGCGGACGCGGCGGCGCCGGCTTCCCCACCGGGATGAAGTGGAGCTTCATCCCGCAGGGCCCCGAACCCGACGGCACGATGAAACCGCACTACCTGGTCGTCAATGCCGACGAGTCCGAACCGGGCACCTGCAAAGACATTCCGCTGATGCTCACCACCCCGCACGCGCTGATCGAGGGTGTCATCATCGCCGCCTACGCCATCCGCGCCGGCCACGCCTTCATCTATGTGCGCGGCGAAGTGGTGCCGGTGCTGCGCCGGTTGCAGGCCGCGGTCGCCGAGGCCTACGAGGCCGGGTTGCTCGGCCGCGACATCCTCGGGTCCGGCTACGACCTCGAGCTCATCGTGCACGCCGGGGCAGGCGCCTACATCTGCGGCGAGGAAACCGCGCTGCTCGATTCGCTCGAGGGCAGGCGCGGCCAGCCCAGGCTGCGTCCGCCGTTTCCGGCCGTCGCGGGTCTGTATGCCTGCCCCACGGTGGTCAACAATGTCGAATCCATCGCCAGCGTCCCGCCGATCATCCGCAACGGGATCGCCTGGTTCCGGTCCATGGGCAGCGAGAAATCGCCCGGGTTCACGCTGTATTCGCTGTCGGGGCATGTCACCAGGCCCGGCCAGTACGAGGCGCCGCTCGGGGTGACGCTGCGTGAGCTGCTCGGCTACGCCGGTGGCGTGCGGGCCGGACACGAGCTGAAGTTCTGGACGCCCGGCGGTTCGTCCACCCCGCTGTTCACCGCCGAACACCTGGACGTGCCGCTCGACTACGAGAACGTCGCCGCCGCCGGCTCGATGCTGGGCACCAAGGCCTTGCAGATCTTCGACGACACCACCTGCGTGGTGCGGGCGGTGCTGCGCTGGACCGAGTTCTACGCCCACGAATCCTGCGGTAAGTGCACGCCCTGCCGTGAGGGCACCTACTGGCTGGTTCAGCTGCTCACCCGACTGGAAGCGGGCAAGGGCACCGCGGCCGACCTGGACAAGCTGCTCGATATCTGCGACTCCATCAACGGCAAATCCTTCTGCGCCCTCGGCGACGGCGCGGCCAGCCCGATCGTGTCCTCGCTGAAGTACTTCCGCGACGAATACGCCGAGCATCTGCGCCGCGGCGGATGCCCGTTCGATCCGGCGCGCACCACCGCGTGGGCCGACAGCGATTCCCGAGAGGTGATCCGATGACCGCGACCGTGCGCACCGATACCAGCGGCGTGATGCCCGCCGACCTCGTCAGCGTCACCATCGACGGCACCACCGTCAGCGTGCCGGCGGGCACCCTGCTCATCCGGGCCGCCGAACTGATCGGCATCCAGATCCCCCGCTTCTGCGATCATCCGCTGCTCGAACCGGTGGGCGCGTGCCGTCAATGCCTGGTGGAGGTCGACGGCCAGCGCAAGCCGGTGGCCTCGTGCACCATGGCGGTCTCCGACGGCATGGTCGCGCACACCCAGCTCAGCTCCACCGCGGCGGAGAAGGCTCAGCGCGGGGTGATGGAGCTGCTGCTGATCAACCATCCGCTGGACTGCCCGGTCTGCGACAAGGGCGGGGAATGCCCGCTGCAGAACCAGGCGATGTCCACCGGCTCGGCCGAATCGCGGTTCGACGGCGTCAAACGCACCTTCCCCAAGCCGATCCCGCTGTCCACGGCGGTGCTGCTGGACCGGGAACGGTGTGTGCTGTGCGCGCGCTGCACCCGCTTCTCCCAGCAGATCGCCGGCGATCCGTTCATCGAACTGCTCGATCGTGGCGCCCTGCAGCAGGTGGGTACCGCGCAGGCCGCACCGCTGGATTCGTACTTCTCCGGCAATACCGTGCAGATCTGCCCGGTCGGCGCGCTCACCGGCACCAGTTACCGGTTCCGGGCCCGCCCGTTCGACCTGGTGTCGAGCCCGAATGTGTGCGAGCACTGTGCCTCCGGATGCGCGCAGCGCACCGATCACCGGCGCGGCAAGGTGCTGCGCCGCCTCGCCGGTGACGACCCGCAGGTCAACGAGGAATGGAACTGCGACAAGGGCCGCTGGGCCTTCGCCTACGCCACCGAGCCCGACCGGTTGACCACGCCGCTGGTGCGCGGATCCGACGGCGAGCTCGCACCGGCGCCGTGGTCACAGGCGCTGGCGGTGGCCGCGCGCGGGCTGGCGGCGGCGGGCCCGAACACCGGTGTGCTGGTGGGCGGGCGGGTCACCATGGAAGACGCCTACGCCTACAGCAAGTTCGCGCGGCTGGTGCTGGGCACCAACGACATCGATATGCGCGCGCGGATCCATTCGGCCGAAGAAGCCGACTTCCTGGCCGCGCGGGTGGCCGGACAGGGTCTGACCGTCGGCTACGACGATCTCGAAGCCGCACCGGTGGTGCTGCTGGCCGGGTTCGAGCCGGAGGAAGAGTCGCCCATCGTCTATCTGCGGCTGCGCAAGGCCGCCCGCAAGCGGGGCCTGCCGATCTACGCGCTGGCCGCGTACGCCTCCCGCGGGGTCGAGCGCATGTCGGCGACCTTGCTGCCCACCGTCCCCGGTGCCGAACCGCACGTGTTCGAGGCGATCCGCGCCGGCGGCCCGCAATCACGCGAAACCACCGGCGCCACCGTCGATTCCATTCGTCTGGTCGAGCTGTCCCGGCTGTTGCGGCAGCCCGGGGCGGTCATCATGGTGGGTGAGCGACTGGCCGGAATTCCCGGTGCGCTGTCGGCGGTCGCGCGACTGGCCGACGACACCGGCGCCGCGCTGGCGTGGGTACCGCGGCGGGCCGGCGAACGCGGCGCGATCGAAGCCGGCGCGCTGCCGGGACTGCTGCCGGGTGGGCGCCCGCTGTGCGATCCGGAGGCCAGACGTCAGGTGCACCAGGTCTGGGGTGGTGAGGTTCCGGTGGCCGCCGGCCGCGATACGGCCGGGATCCTGGCTGCGGCAACCGAACTCGGAGCCCTGGTGGTCGGTGGTGTCGAGCTCGCCGATCTGCCGGATCCGGCGGCCGCGCTGGCCGCGGTCCGGGCGGCACCGTTCGTGGTCAGCCTGGAACTGCGCCGCAGCGAGGTCACCGACTGCGCCGATGTGGTGTTCCCGGTGGCCTCGGCCATGGAGAAGGCGGGAACCTTCCTGACCTGGGAGGGTAGGCCGCGCGCCTTCGCGGCCGCGCTCGGCGAATCCACCGTCTGCCGCACGGCGGCGCCGCTGTCGGATCAGCGGGTGCTGCACACCCTGGCCGCCGAGATGGGCACGCCCCTCGGGCTGCCCGATGCCACCGCCGCCCGCGCCGAACTCGCCGGACTCGGCGCCTGGAACGGCTCGCCCGCCCCGGCGCCGGCGCATCTGCCGCATCCGGTCACCCGCCCGGGTCCGGGCACCGCGGTCCTGGCCGGATGGCGGCAGCTGCTCGACGCCGGGCGCATGCAGGACGGTGAACCGAACCTCGCCGGCACCGCACACCCGGCGGTGTTGCGCCTGTCGGCGGCCACCGCGGCCGAGATCGGCGCCGCCGACGGTGAACCGGTCACCGTCGCCACCGAACACGGCGCGCTCACCTTGCCCCTGGTGATCACCGAGATGCCCGACCGCGTGGTGTGGGTGCCGCTGCACGCACCGGGCCATCCGGTGCACGCCGCGCTCGCGACGCACCCGGGTGGCGTGGTCCAGCTGCGGCGGGCCGGGCTGACGATGGAGGTCGAAGGCGATGACTGATCCGATGCTGCTGGCCCAGGCCGCGGACGGGCCCGCGGGCTTCGGCACCGACCCGCTGTGGCTGGTGCTGCTCAAAGCGGTCGCCATCTTCGTCTTCCTGCTGCTCACCCCGATGATCGCGGTGCTGGCCGAACGCAAGATCGTGGCCCGCATGCAGATGCGTATCGGCCCCAACCGCACCGGGCCGTTCGGCAGCCTGCAATCCATCGCCGACGGGGTGAAGATGGCCCTCAAGGAAGACATCGTCCCGGCCATCGTCGACAAACCCATCTACATCCTGGCGCCGGTGCTCGCCGCGATCCCGGCGTTCATGGCCTTCGCGGTCATGCCGTTCGGGCCGCAGGTGTCGATCTTCGGGCACACCACACCGCTGCAATTGACCGATCTGCCGGTCGGGGTGCTCTACATCCTGGCCATCACCTCCATCGGCGTCTACGGCATCGTGCTCGCCGGCTGGGCGTCGGGCTCGACGTATCCGCTGCTGGGCGGGCTGCGCTCGACCGCCCAGGTCATCTCCTACGAGATCGCCATGGCCTTGTGTTTCGCCGCGGTCTTCCTGCTCGGCGGAACCATGGCCACCTCCGGGATCGTGGCCGCCCAGCACGGCACCTGGTACGCCTTCCTGCTGCTGCCGTCGTTTCTGATCTACTGCGTCTCGATGGTCGGCGAGACCAACCGGGCGCCGTTCGATCTGCCCGAAGCCGAGGGCGAACTGGTCGGCGGATTCCACACCGAGTACTCCTCGTTGAAGTTCGCGATGTTCATGCTCGCCGAGTACATCAACATGGCGACGGTGTCGGCGCTGGCCACCACCCTGTTCTTGGGCGGATGGGCCGCGCCCTGGCCGTTGAACATGTGGTCGGGCGCGAATTCGGGTTGGTGGCCGCTGCTGTGGTTCACGCTCAAGGTGTGGACATTCCTGTTCGTGTTCATCTGGCTGCGCGGCACGCTGCCGCGGCTGCGCTACGACCAGTTCATGAACCTCGGCTGGAAGCTGCTCATCCCGGTGTCTCTGCTGTGGGTGATGGTGGTGGCCACGGCGCGGGTGCTGGAACTCGAGGGCTACCAGGTGCAGACGCCGATCCTCGTCATCGGTGGGTTGCTGGTGTGCGCGCTGATGGTCGGGCTGTTCCTGCGGGCCGGTCGCGCAACCGGCGCCCCACCCGAGGTGGAGGAACCGGTATCGCCGCCGGACCGAAGCGCCAGTAGCGCAGGCGTTTTCCTGGGATTCCCGACGCCGCCGCTGCCGGATCGGCCGTCGCACACCGTGCCGCAGGGCGGTCTGTTCGAACCGCTGGCCGGCTTCGCCGTCACCGCGGCCACCATGTTCAAGAAGCCGAACACCGAGTTCTATCCGGAGCAGAAGGTTCCGACCGCCGCCCGCTATCACGGCCGCCATCAGCTCAATCGGTACTCCGACGGTCTCGAGAAATGCATCGGCTGCGAGTTGTGCGCCTGGGCCTGCCCGGCCGACGCCATCTACGTCGAAGGCGCCGACAATACCGAGACCGAGCGCTTCTCCCCCGGTGAACGCTACGGCCGCGTCTACCAGATCAACTATCTGCGCTGCATCGGCTGCGGCCTGTGCATCGAGGCCTGCCCGACGCGGGCGTTGACGATGACCAATGACTACGAGCTCACCGACGACAACCGCGCCGACCTGATCTACGAAAAAGACCGGCTGCTGGCCCCGCTCGAGCCGGGCATGACCGCGCCACCGCACCAGATGCGCCCCGGCACCAGCGCGGCCGACTACTACACCGGCGCCGTCAACGGCACCGGCGCGGACCGCTCCCCCGCAGCCGCGGGCACCGTCGCGGACGGAGGCACCCGATGACCGTCATGACCCACCTGGCCGCCGCAGTGCCACTGGCCGCGGACCCGATCACCAGGACCGGCACCGGTGAAGCCGTGCAGTTCTGGATCCTGGCGCCGCTGGCGGTGATCGGTGCGCTCGGCATGGTCTTCGCCGCCAAGGCGGTGCATTCGGCGATCTGCCTGGCCGCCACCATGATCGCGCTCGCGGTGTTCTATATCGCGCAGGACGCGTTGTTCCTCGGTGTCGTGCAGATCGTGGTCTACACCGGCGCGGTGATGATGCTGTTCCTGTTCGTGCTGATGCTCGTCGGCGTGGATTCGGCCGAATCGCTGCGCGAGACCTTGCGCGGGCAGCGCATCGCGGCCGCGGCGGTGGGCCTCGGATTCGGGCTGCTGTTCATCACCGGCATCTCGCACGGTGTCCGCAATTCCGGGGTCGCCTTCCCCGCCACCGGTTTTCCCGGCCGCGATGTGATCGGTGAGCTGGCCGAGCTGATCTTCGTGCGCTACGTGTGGGCGTTCGAGCTGACCGGTGCGTTGCTGATCGCCGCCACCATCGGCGCCATGGTGCTGGCGCACCGGGAGAAGTTCGGGCCGCAACTCGGGCAGCGGGAGATGTCGCGGCGCCGCTTCCGCGATCCCGAACACGCCAGGCCCACACCGCTACCCACGCCGGGGGTGTACGCCAGGCACAACGCGGTCGATGTCCCGGCCCGGCTGCCGGACGGATCGTTCGAGGAGCTGTCGGTCTCGACCATCCTGCGCCACCGCCGCACCCGGGCGCTGACCGAAGCCGCGGTCATCTCCGTCGGCACCACGCCGGCCGAGCCCAGCGCGCCCGCCGACGGCGAGTCCCGCACCTCCGAGGAGAAAGGGAGCCGGTGAATCCCGCCAACTACCTGTTCCTGTCCGCGCTGCTGTTCACCATCGGCGCCGCCGGTGTGCTGCTGCGCCGCAACGCGATCGTGGTGTTCATGTGCATCGAGCTGATGCTCAACGCGGTGAACCTGGCCTTCGTCACCTTCGCCCGGATGCACGCCGACCTCGACGGCCAGGTCTTCGCGTTCTTCACCATGGTGGTCGCCGCCGCCGAAGTGGTGGTGGGCCTGGCGATCATCATGACCATCTTCCGCGCCCGCCGCTCGACCTCGGTCGACGACGCCAACCTGCTGAAGTTCTGACGTGGATACCGCAACGCTGTGGCTGCTGCCCGCCCTGCCCCTGGCCGGCGCCGTCATCCTGCTGCTCACGGGGCGTCGCGCCGACGCCTGGGGTCATCTGCTGGGCTGCCTGACCGCGCTCGCCTCATTCGCGGTGGCGATCGTCGCCTTCGTCGCGATGCTCGGCCGCGCCGACGCCGAGCGTGCCATCGAACTCGAGCTCTACCAGTGGGTTCCGGTCACCGGCCTGAACGTCGATCTCGGCCTCCAGCTCGACCAGCTGTCGATGTGTTTCGCGCTGCTGATCACCGGCGTCGGCTCGCTGATCCACATCTACTCGGTCGGCTATATGAGCCACGATCCGGCCCGCCGGCGATTCTTCGCCTACCTCAACCTGTTTTTGGCCGCCATGTTGGTGCTGGTGCTGGCGAACAACTTCCTGGTGCTCTACCTCGGCTGGGAAGGCGTCGGTTTGGCGTCGTATCTGCTGATCGGGTTCTGGCAGCACAAGCCGACCGCCGCCACGGCGGCCAAGAAGGCGTTCGTGGTCAACCGGGTCGGCGACATGGGGCTGGCGCTGGCGATGTTCGTCATGTTCGCCACCTTCGGATCCATCGGTTTCAGCGAGGTGTTCGGCGCTGCGCCGACCGCGAGCGAAGCCACGCTCACCGCGATCGGGCTGCTGTTGCTGCTGGCCGCGTGCGGTAAGTCCGCGCAGGTGCCGTTGCAGTCCTGGCTCGGTGACGCCATGGAGGGCCCGACGCCGGTGTCGGCACTCATCCACGCCGCCACCATGGTCACCGCGGGCGTCTACCTGATCGCGCGCGCCAACCCGGTCTTCGACCTCGCGCCGAACGCGCAGCTGGCGGTGGTGCTGGTCGGTGCGGTGACGCTGCTGTTCGGTGCGATCATCGGCTGCGCCAAAGACGACATCAAGAAGGCCCTCGCCGCCTCCACCATGAGCCAGATCGGTTACATGGTGCTCGCGGTCGGCCTCGGCCCGGCCGGTTACGCGGTCGCGATCATGCATCTGCTCACGCACGGTTTCTTCAAGGCCGGATTGTTCCTCGGCGCCGGGTCGGTCATGCACGCCATGGACGACGAAACCGATATGCGCCGCTACGGCGGTCTGCGCACGCTGCTGCCGATCACCTATGTGACCTTCGGGCTCGGCTACCTCGCCATCATCGGGGTGCCGCCCTTCGCCGGGTTCTTCTCCAAGGACCGCATCATCGAGGCCGCCTTCGCCGAAGGCGGGGCCGCGGGTCTGGCCCTGGGTGCGGTGACGCTGCTCGGCGCGGGGCTCACCGCGTTCTACATGACCCGCGTCATGCTGATGACGTTCTTCGGGGAACGCCGCTGGAAACCGGACACTCATCCGCACGAAGCGCCCGCGGTGATGACCGGTCCAATGATCCTGCTCGCGGTCGGCTCGGTGGCCTCCGGTGCGTTGCTGGTGTGGGGTTCGGCGTTGCAGAACTGGCTGGAGCCGGTGGTCGGTTCCCATCATGGTGAGCCGGCGCTGCCGGTGCCGGTAATCACCGCGCTGGCGTTGCTGGTCGTCGCTGCCGGCGCCGGGGTCGCCTATCAGCAGTACGCGCGGCGGCCGGTGCCCGAGACCGCGCCGCAGCAGGTGTCCGCGCTCACCGTCGCCGCCCGCAAGGATCTCTACGGTGACGCGGTCAACGAGGCCGGCCTGATGCGGCCCGGGCAGCATCTGACCCGATCGCTGGTGTTCGTCGACAACCGCGGCATCGACGGCTTGGTCAACACGACCGCCGCCGTGATCGGTGGCTTGTCGGCCCGGATCCGGCGGGTGCAAACCGGTTTCGTGCGCTCGTATGCGCTGTCCATGTTCACCGGCGCGGCCCTGGTGGCCGCCGCCCTGCTGGCGGTGAGGATCTGGTGACCGATTTTCCCTGGTTGACCACGCTGTGGCTGCTGCCCGTCGCGGGTGCGGTGATCGTGCTGGTGCTACCCGCCGCGCAGCGGGTGCTCGCCCGCTGGATCGCGCTCGCCTTCTCGGTGGCGGTGCTGGTGCTGGCGGTGCTGCTGGCGACCCGCTTCGAACCCGGCGGTGAACAGTTCCAGTTCGTCGAATCGCACAGTTGGATACCGGCTTTCGGCGCCGGCTACACCCTCGGCGTCGACGGCATCGCGCTTGTGCTGGTGCTGCTCACCGCCGCGCTGGTGCCGCTGCTCATCGTCGCGGGCTGGAACGACGAACGCGAGGTCGGCGGTGGGTCGCGGGTCGCGCACACCTATGTGGCGTTGACCCTGCTGGTCGAGGCCATGGTGCTGATGTCGTTCCTGGCGCTCGACATTCTGCTGTTCTACGTGTTCTTCGAGGCGATGCTGATCCCGATGTATTTCCTCATCGGTGGTTTCGGCCCGCGCACCGACGATGCGGGCGTGCGGGTACGCCGGGCCCGGGCCGCGGTGAAATTCCTGCTCTACAACCTGCTCGGCGGGCTCATCATGCTGGCGGCGGTGATCGGGCTGTATGTGCTCACCGCGCAACAGGGTCTCGGCGAGGGGACGGCGGGCACGTTCGATTTCCGCACCGTGGTCGCGGCGGCCAACGCCGGTGAGCTGGGCGCGGATCCGGCGCTGCTGAACGCGCTGTTCCTCGGGTTCATGTTCGCGTTCGCGGTGAAGGCGCCGCTGTGGCCGCTGCACACCTGGCTGCCGGATGCCGCGGTGGCGGCGACGCCGTCGAGTGCGGTGCTGATGATGGCGGTGGTGGACAAGGTCGGCACGTTCGGCATGCTGCGCTACGGGCTGCTGCTGTTTCCCGACGCGACGCAGACCTACGCGCCGCTGCTGGTGACGCTGGCGGTGATCGCGATCATCTACGGTGCGCTGGTCGCGATCGGCCAGACCGATGTGATGCGGCTGATCGCCTACACCTCGATCTCGCATTTCGGGTTCATCATCCTCGGCATCTTCGCGCTGACCAGCCAGGCCCAGAACGGGGCCACGCTGTACATGGTCAACCACGGCATCTCCACCGCTGCGTTGTTCCTCATCGCCGGATTCCTGGTATCGCGGCGCGGGACCCGGCTCATCGCCGACTACGGCGGTGTGCAGAAGGTCGCGCCCGTGCTGGCCGGAACCTTCCTCATCGCGGGTCTGGCGACGCTGTCACTGCCCGGGCTGGCGCCGTTCGTCAGTGAATTCCTGGTCCTGGTGGGCACTTTCAGCCGCTACCAGGTCGCCGCCATCGTCGCCACCGGTGCGCTGGTGCTCGCGGCGATCTACGTGCTGTGGGTGTACCAGCGGATGATGACCGGGCCGGTCACCGAAGGCAACGAGCGCATCCGTGACCTGATGCCACGCGAGCTGGCGGTGGTGGCGCCGCTGATCGCCGCACTGATCGTGCTCGGCGTCTATCCGAAACCGGTGACCGATTTCATCGATCCCGCCGTCAACCAGACCCTCACCACGGTCGGGATCACCGATCCCGAACCGTCGGCCCCGGCGCAGCCCGAGGCCGGAACCGCGACCACCGGAGGTGGGCACAAATGAGTGGTGACCTCGACGCCGGACTCGTCCTCGCGGCGACCGTGCCCGCCCCGAGCATCGAATACGGCAAGCTCTCGCCGATGCTGATCGTATTCGGCGCGGCGGTGATCGGAGTGCTGGTCGAGGCCTTCGTGCCGCGACGGATGCGCTACCTCACGCAGATGGTGCTCGGCCTGGGCGGATTGATCGCCGCGCTGGTGGCGGTGATCGCGCTCGCCGGCACGGACGCCACCGCAGCGGTCGGTGCCGTCGCCGTCGACGGGGTGACGCTGTTCTTGCAGGGCACGCTGCTGGTGGTTTCGATTCTCGGGCTGCTGTTCATCGGTCAGCGCATGCCAGCGGCCCGGTCGGGGCCGGGCACCTGGTACCGCGCGGCTGCGCGGCCGGGGTTCCAGCTCGAGGCGTTCACTCCGCAAGCCTCTGCGGTGCCGGGTAGCGGCGCCGAAAAGGCCGCGGCCGCAGCGGGTGTGGCGGCGACCGAAGTCTTCCCGCTGACCATGCTCGCGGTGGGTGGGCTGCTGCTGTTCCCGGCCTCGAACGATCTGCTGACCATGTTCGTCGCGCTGGAGGTGCTGTCGCTGCCGCTGTATCTGCTGTGCGGGCTGGCCCGGCGACAGCGGCTGCTCTCGCAGGAGGCGGCGCTGAAGTACTTCCTGCTCGGCGCGTTCTCCTCGGCGTTCTTCCTCTACGGCGTCGCCCTGCTCTACGGCGCGACCGGCACCGTGCGGCTGGGCGGCATCGCCGACGGCTTGGCCGCCGATTCCGGTGACGCGACCCTGGCGTTGCTCGGAGTGGCGATGCTGGCGGTGGGGCTGCTGTTCAAGATCGGTGCGGTGCCCTTCCAGTCCTGGGTTCCCGACGTGTACCAGGGTGCGCCGACGCCCATCACGGCGTTCATGGCCGCGGCCACCAAGATCGCCGCGGTGGGCGCGCTGTTGCGGGTCTTGCAGGTCGCGGTGCCAGGGCTGGCTGACGATTGGCGGCCAGTGCTCGGCGCGATCGCGGTGGCGACCATGGTGGTGGGTGCGGTCATGGCCATCACCCAGACCGATGTCAAACGGATGCTCGCGTACTCGTCGGTGGCGCATGCGGGTTTTCTGCTGACGGCGCTGGTGGCGGCCAATGAGGCCGGGGTGTCGTCGGTGTTGTTCTATCTGCTCACCTACGGCCTGAGCACGCTCGGTGCGTTCGCCCTGGTGAGCCTGGTCCGGGAAGCCTCCGGCGAGGAGGCCACCGCGCTGGAGCGCTGGGCCGGTCTCGGCCGCCGATCCCCCTGGCTCGCCTCGGGTTTCGCGCTGCTATTGCTCTCCTTCGCCGGCCTGCCGCTGACCAGCGGGTTCGTCGCGAAGTTCGCCGTGTTCCAGGCGGCGGCCGACGGCGACGCCGGCTATCTGGTGATCATCGGTGTGCTCGCCAGCGCCGTCGCCGCCTTCTTTTACATCCGGGTGATCGTGCTGATGTTCTTCACCGAACCGCCCGCGAACGCGCCGGTGATCACGGCACCGCCGGTGACGGGCGGCGTCATCGCCGTCACCGCCGCCGTCACCCTGGTGCTCGGCCTCGTGCCGCAGCCGGTGCTCGACCTCGCCACCGAGGCCGCGCACTTCGCCCGATAACGCTCACCCGGCCGTCGGCATGGCGGGCGCCTGCTCGCTGCGGGAGACCACCTGTCCCGCAGCGAGTTCCAGGTGGGTTCCGCGGAATCGGGACCGCAGGCCCCGGTCGTGGGTGACCAGCACCAGCGCTCCCGGATACCCGTCGAGTGCCGCTTCGAGTTCTTCCACCAATGCGGGCGCCAGGTGGTTGGTCGGTTCGTCGAGTAGCAGCAGATCGACCGGGTCGGCGACGAGCCGCGCCAGATCGACGCGGCGGCGCTGGCCGTAGGACAGGTCACCGATGCGCCGCGACAACTCCCCGGGATGGAACAGTCCCGTGCCGAGCAGTTCGGCCGCAGCGTCCTCGGCGTCGACGAATCGCCCGGCCGCATACGCTTGCAGCGCGGTCCAGTCCGAAGGCCAGGGCGTCTGTTGCTGACGCAGGTGCCCCACCGTGCCGCCGACCTCGACCGCACCGGCGCCGACCTCCTGTTCACCGGCGAGTACCCGCAGCAAGGTGGTCTTGCCCGCGCCGTTGGCGCCGGTGATCAGCACCCGCTCACCGGCGCGAATCGCGAGCTCGTCCACCCGGAGCCGGTCCCCCACTTCGACGCCGGCGAGAGTCGCGACGGGGCCCTCGACATCGCCGCCTCGGTCCCACTGCGCGGTGAACCGCAACGGATCCGGCGGTGCTGCCACCGGATTCTCGGTCAACCGCGCCACCCGTTCCTTGGCATTGCGGATCCGGGACCGGGCGCCGTGGTCGCGGCCACGAGCCCGGAACGGGCCGGCAGCGAAGACCGCCAGCGGCAGCTTGCGCGGAATCGCGTCCAACCGCACGACATTCGATTCAGCCAGTGCCCGACTACGGGCAAGTTCGGTGCGCCAGCGCTGGAATTCGGCTTCCCGGCGCCGCCGCTCGGCCGCTTTCGCCGCCAGATACCCCGCATAACCGTCGCCGTAGCGGGCGAGAGCACCGGCGTCGACCTCGACGATCGTGGTGGTGAGCCGTTCCAGGAACACCCGGTCGTGGGTGACGACGACGACCGTCCCGCGATGGGCGAGCAGGTGACGTTCCAGCCACTCGACCGCCTGATCGTCGAGGTCGTTGGTGGGTTCGTCGAGCAGCAGCAGGTGCGGTGCGGCGGCCAGCGTCGCAGCCAGCGCCAGCCGGGATCGCTCGCCACCGGAGAGCGTGCCCAGGGTGCGCTCGCGGTCCAGTCCGGGCAGTCCGAGGCCTGCCAGGGCGATGTCGACGCGGCGGTCGGCGTCGTAGCCGCCTCGCGCCTCGAATCGCTGGACGACCTCGGCGTACTCATCGAGTATCGGCCCGGTCGATTCCGTTGCCGCGAGCTCGGTTTCGAGTGCGCGCAGTCGCGCCTCCAGTGTGCGGATGTCGGCCAGCGCGGTGTCGATGGCGTCGGCGACGGTCGCCGCATCCGGCAGGTCCAGCGCTTGTGGCAGGTAGCCGATGCCGCCCGGCATGTGCACGGTGATCTCGCCGTTGTCGGGGGTTTCCTGTCCGGCGATGAGCCGCAGCAGTGTCGACTTCCCGGAGCCGTTGTCGCCGACGATGCCGACGGTTTCGCCCGGCCGGATGGTCAGCGAGGCCCGGTCGAGCACGATCCGCTCGCTGTAGCGTTTGGTGATGTCGGTGAGGGTGAGTTGGGCAGCAGCGGTACGCATGGTTGTCCTCCTGTCCCGGCCGATGGCCGTGATATCCGGATCCACGCATCGGACCACCGGGCAATCGCCGGGGATGCGTGGGGAGATGCGGGCGGAGCCGGGCTCGGAATGAGCGGCGCTCGACGCCTGCGGGGCGGATTACAGGAAGAACAACAAAGTACCCATGAGGTCGCCCAATCTAGCGAGGGAATCCGGTGGGTGTCAACGGGTATTTCCGACGGGTGCCGCCGCGGCGGGTTCGGATTCGGCCGCTTCGTGCTCCTCGGCCTGCCGTCCCAGCCGTTGCGCGATGACGGCGCAGGCGATCAGCTGCAACTGGTGGAACAGCATGAGTGGCAACACCATCAGGCCCACGTCGGTGCCGCCGAACAGCACCGCCGCCATCGGCAGACCGGAGGCGAGGCTCTTCTTCGATCCGGCGAACAGGATGACGACCCGGTCCTCGCGCGCGAACCCGAACACCCGGCCCGTCCCGGTGGCGATGCCCGCGACCACCGCGAACAACACCGCCGACACCGCGAGCAGCACGAGAATGTCGCCGACGCCGACCTTGCTCCAGATGTCCTCGCGCATACCGGCACTGAACGCGGCGTAGACCACCAGCAGGATCGAACCGCGGTCGACCAGTTTCACCGGCTGCGCGTGCCGGGTCAGCCACTGCCCGATCCACGGCCGGGCCAGTTGCCCGAGCAGGAACGGCACCAGCAGTTGCAGCACGATCGCCACCGCGGCGCCGGCATCGATATGCGCTTCGCCGGTGGTGTGCATCAACGCCACCACCAGCAGCGGGGTCAGGAAGACGCCGAGCAGATTGGAGAACGACGCGCTGACGATGGCCCCGCCGACATTGCCGCGCGCGATCGAGGTGAAGGCGATCGAGGACTGCACCGTCGAGGGCACCAGGCACAGGAACAGCACCCCGGCGTACAGCTGCTCCGACAGCACACCCGGCACCAGGATCCGCATCGCCAGCCCGAGCAGCGGAAACACCACGAAGGTGGTCACGAGGATCACGCTGTGCAGGCGCCAGTGTTTGACGCCCTGCCAGGCCTGCGCGGGCGAGAGCCGGGCACCGTAGATGAAGAACAATGCGGCGATGGCGGCCTTGGTGGCCCAGTCCAGCACCACCGCGCCGGTCCCGGTGGCCGGGACGATCGTGGCGACGGCGACCATCGCGAAGATCGCGAGGACGAAACCATCAATCGAGAACCTGTTGAGCAACCGCATCGGTAGAACACTAGGCGGCCGCGGCCCATCGGGGAATACAATAGCTGCTATATCAGCTATTACGAATCACGATAGCGAGGTGCTGGTGTTCGATCCGGTTCTGCTGCGTAGCTTTGTCGCGGTCGAGCAGCACGGTGGGTTCACCGCCGCCGCCCGTCAGCTCGGGCTGCGTCAGCCGACGGTGAGCGGGCATGTCGCCAAGCTCGAACGCGAAGTGGGCCGCGAGCTGTTCCTGCGCGACACCCATTCGGTGACGCTCACCTCCGATGGCGCGGCCATGCTCGGATTCGCCCGCGAGATCCTCGACGCACAGCGTCGCGCCGCACAGTATTTCGGCGGCGACACCGTCACCGGGCGCATCCGCTTCGGCGTCTCCGAGGATCTGGTGGCCGAAACGCTGCCGGAGATCCTGCGCGAGTTCCGCCGCGACTATCCGCGGGTCGACCTGGACATGTCGGTCGGGCTCAGCGAGGAAGTCCACGCTCGGCTGCGCCGCAACGAGCTCGACCTCGCCTTCGTCAAGCGCAGGCCCGGCGAACAGCACGGGCGGCTGGTGTTCAGCGACCGGCTGGTGTGGGTCGGCCCGGCCGGTGCGTGCCCACCGGCACCCGGCGAGCCGATCCCGGTGGTCACCTACCTACCGCCCAGCCTCACCCGCGACGCCGCCCTGCGCACCCTCGACGGCGCCGGACTCCCCCATCACATCGCCTGCACGACCAAAGGTCAGCTCGGCCTGCGGGCCGCGGTACTCGCGGGCCTGGGTTTCGCGGTGCACAGTGAGAGCCTGCTACCGGCCGATCTCCATCCGGTGCGCGGACTGCCGAGTCCGGGCACCACCGAGTTCGTGCTGATCAGCACCGCGCGCCGGGCCGCATCCGCTCCTGAGCGGGCGCTGACCCGTGCCATCGTGGAGAACATCGATCGGCTGCGGTTCGCGCGCCGGTGACGCGATGCCGGTGAGCGGGATCGCGGCGCGGCGAGAGTTGACGATGTAAAACATCGGTGTTTAGTTGTGTCGATGGGTGTCGAGAAAGTGGCGGTGGTCACCGGCGCGGCGTCGGATATCGGTGCGGCGCTGTGCCGGCGGCTGGTGACGGCCGGCGTCTGCGTCGTCGCCGCCGACGGTGATGCGGCCCGGTTGCGGCAGCTGTCGCAGGGGCTCGACGGCGCCACCCGCTACACGCAGGTGGTCGACGTCGCCGATGACGATCAGGTCCGGCGCCTGCTCACCGGCACCGTCGCCGACCTGGGCCGCCTCGACTATCTGTTCAACACCGCCGACCTGCGCATCGACGGCGAGTTCACTGCCCTTCCGCTGAGCCGATGCCACGACATGGTCGAGGTGGACATGTGGGGCATGGTGCACGGGACCCGGCACGGTTACGCGGTGATGCGGGCGCAGGGTTTCGGCCATATCGTCAACACGGTGTCGGTGGCCGGGATGCTGCCGACGGCGCGGTCGGTGGCCTACGCGATGACCCAGCACGCGGTGGTCGGGCTGACGACGTCGCTGCGGGCCGAGGCGGCCGGCAGCGGGGTGCGGATCAGCGTCGCGGTTCCCGGCGCGACGCCCGCCCGAGCCGCCGAGCCGGCCGCACGATCACCGAAGTTGTTGCGGCGCAAGCCAATCGATGCGCTCGCCCCGGACCGCGCCGCCTGCGCCATCATGCGGGGTGTGCGCCGCAATCAGCAGTACATCATCGTGCCGCGCTACAGCCGCGCCATGATCGCCGCGTATCGGTGGTTCCCGAACCTCGTGGGCGGATTGCTCGCCCCACGCGACGGGTGAACATCGATACGGTCGGCTGGATCACCGCGCCGCTGCCCGCGAGTAGTTCCAGCTGTGCCAGGTGTCGTCGGGCAGACGGTCGCGGATCGGATCGGCGATGACGGCGCGCAACTCGGCGGGGAGGCGGTCGGTGGCGGGGACGATATCGGCGGAGAGCCCGCTGAGATAGCCGATGTCGAGGTCGTGGCCGTGCTGCCAGCGGTCGATGTTCTTGTCCGCGATGAAACGTTCCGGATCGAGGATCGCCAGCGCCAGCAGCGTCACCATCGCGGTGCCCACCGCCGCGCGGCCCAGCCGCCGGTGCCGCAGCCGCAGCACCGCGACCAGGACCAGCAGGTAGACGGTGCCGATCCACAGCTCACAAGTCAGCACCAGCAGCCGCAACACGGTGAAGCCGTAGGCTTGCTGATAGGTCCACATCCGGCTCAGCGCCGAGGCCACGATGATCAGCGACAGCACCGTCACCGCCGAGAGCAGCACTCGCAGCCAGGCGCGGTCCGCTGCGGAATCGCGTGCGGCCCAGCGCAATACGACGGCGATCACGGCGAGGGTGAGAATGGTGACGGTGGACAGCTGCCAGAACCCGCTGCGCGCGTACTCGGCGTAGGTGAGTCCCGCGGTGCGCTGGACGTAGTCGTCGCCGCCGAACATGGCGACGAACTGCCCGGCCACGAAGACGGTGAACAGGACGGTCAGCGCGGCCACCGGCAGCGCCCATTCGGTGCGGCGCAGGCGTCGCCCGGATTCCGGTGCGTGGTCCGGTGCGCGGCGCGGCGGACCGGCGATGACGTAGAGCGCGCCGACCGTGCCGAGCGCGGCGAAGACGAACATCAGGATCCACTGCGCCACAGCGGCCGAATCGACAGCCGGAACGAGACTTTCGATCAGGTGCGCGAACGTCGCGTCCGCACTGCCCAGCAGCGGGACGAACACCGCGAGCAACACCGCGGTCGCGGCAACCGAACCGGCCAGCCGCATCCCCCGTTCCCGCCCCGGCCCCTCGATGCGCCGGGCGCCCGCATACACCCACGGCAGGCTTCGCACCGCCTCGACCGGGATCGCGAACAGGTCGTAGCGCAACCCGAACACCGACCGCGGCCCCACCGCCGCCAGCGACGCCGCCGCAGCCGCCGCCAGCACACAGAGCGTGAACAACCATCCGGCCGCCCGCACCGCACCGACCGCCAGCAGCGCCGCAGCGAGCACCGTCCACCAGAGGTGGCCGCTACCCAGCGACAACGGTGCCGGCGCCGAAGCCTCGCGGCTGTTCCGATGTGACCGGCGAACAACAATCGCGATCGCCGCGACAACGACACCGGCGGCCAACAGCCAGCCGATCCCCGGCCGATCCGTCGGGATCAGCGTCGCAGCGCCGACACCCGAAACCGCCGCCGCGGTCAGCAATCCCGACGGCTGAGCCACCCGACGCCACCGCGGAGGCGGTTTCGGTCCGGCGGCCGGCGGCATCGGCGTCAGCGCTGGACGCGCCGTCGGGGGCGGTGTGACCAGCATGGTTCCCGCGGGCGGCGGTGCGAGCACCTGCGTGCGCGGGTCCGCCCACACCGGTGTGGGGCCCGAGCCGGCGGGAGTCGGTGGCGCCGAAGCAGTAACCGCCTCGGTCAGCGCAGCACCACCACCAGCCGTCAACGGCAACACTGACTCGGACGCAGGCGGAGTGCTCGCCGTATCCCCCGACGCACCAGCCGAATCCGCCGACGCCGCGGCTGTCGCATCCTCCGGCGCTACCTTCCCCGAGTCATCGGGCGTTGCCGTCGCATCGACGGCCGCGGATTCCACCGGCACCTGCCGAGTCGAATCCTCCGACTCGAGCGCCGTCGGCTCGGCAGCGGGATCGGTCGCCTGCTCCGGTGCCGCCTCCGCGCCATCGGACAACGCCGCTGCGCGGTCGGTGCCGGATCGCTCCGGTGTCACGGGTTTCCGGTCGTCCGAATCGGGTTCTGTGGGCATGGGTGTCCCCTCCTGTGGGTGTGCGGGATCGCCCCGGGACCTGGTCGGTCCGGGGTGTCGGTGGGTTCGGGTCAGTGGCCGGGTAGGACGACGCGGATGCGGGAGCCGGGGTCGGCGACGGCGATGGTGCCGCCGTGCAGGTCGACGACCCAGCGGGCGATGGCGAGGCCGAGGCCGGTGCCGCCGCCGTCGGCGCGGCCGCCGCGGGTGAATCGGTCGAAGATGTGGGCGCGTTCGGCGGTCGGGATGCCGGGGCCGTCGTCGCCGACGTCGATGATCACGCGGTCCGGCTCGCCGCTCACCTCGATGCGCACCTCACCGCCGGCCGGGCCGTGCCGCGCGGCATTGTCGAGCAGGTTGAGCAGCACCTGATGCAACCGTGCACGGTCGGCGAATACGCACGTCCCGCCGGGCCGCACGTCGGTCCGGAACCGCACCCCGCGCCCGAGTGCGGCGGTGGTGACCTCGGCTTCGGCGACGACCTCGGCCAGCAGGGGTTCGATCGCGAACCGTTCCCGGTCCAGCGGCAGCGCGCCGGCTTCGATGCTGGACAGGTCGAGCAGTTCGGTCACCAGCAGGCCGAGTCGTTCGGTCTGTGCCAGCGCTGTGCGCAGGGTTCGCGGATCCGGTTCGGACACACCGTCGACCAGGTTTTCCAGCAACGCGTTCAACGCCGTCACGGGCGTGCGCAGTTCATGGGAGACGTTGGCGATCAGCTCGCGGCGCTGCCGGTCGGCAGCCGCCAGGTCCGCCGCCATCTGGTTGAACGCCTCGGCCAGCTCACCCACCTCGTCGCGGGAGCTGGCCCGCACCCGGCGGCTGTAGTCGCCGTGCGCCATCCGTTTGGCAGCCGCGGTCATCTCCCGCAACGGCCTGGTGATGCCGTGGGCGAGCACCTGCGAGGTGAGCAAGGCGATCGCGGTGGCGGCGAGGGTGGTGCGCGGCGGGAGCCAGCCGATCTGCCAGCGGAAGTATCCGAACGCGACGCCACCCGAGCACAGCATCAGCACCGCGAGCTTGAGTTTGATCGAACGCACTCGATCCAGCGGCCGCGGCAGCGTGTCGGCGACCCGACCGGCCAGCCGGTGCCAGCGGCCCGGGCCACTCATCGCGCCTCGAGCGCGTAGCCGACACCGTGCACGGTGCGGATGAGGTCGGCGCCCAGCTTGCGGCGCAGCGCCTTGATGTGGCTGTCGACGGCGCGACTGCCCGCCGCATCGGCCCAATCCCACACTTCTTCCAGCAGCCGCTCCCGGGCGAGCACGGCGCGCGGGCGGCGCGCCAGCCGGGCCAGCAGGTCGAATTCCAGCGGCGTCAGCTGGGTTTCCACACCGGCCCGCCAGACCCGGCGCTCATCGAGATCGATGCGCAGATCGCCGACGACGAGCGCGGCGCCGTCGCCCTCGGCGCACCGCTCCACCCGCCGCAGCAGCGCGTGCACGCGGGCGGTGAGAATGCGCAGCGAGAACGGTTTGGTGAGGTAGTCGTCGGCACCGACCCCGAGGCCGACCAGCTGGTCGGTTTCCTCGGTGCGCGCGGTGAGCATGAGCACCGGCACCGCGTGGGCGGCCTGGATGCGCCGGCACACCTCGAGGCCGTCGAACCCGGGCAGCATCACATCGAGCACGACCAGATCCGGCCGGTGCGCTTCGGCAGCGGCGACGGCGGCAGGCCCGTCGTGGGCGAGTTCGACGACGAACCCTTCGGCCCGCAACCGGGCGCCCACCGACTCGGCAATGGTGATCTCGTCATCGACCACCAGGATCCTGCGCGCCGCACTGTGCTCCATGCGGGCTTACATTAGCCAGCGGTTGTGGACGGATCCGGGGCCAATTGTGGAGATTCGGTGAGCGCCGGCGACCGGATTCAGCTGATCAGCGAATTCATCAGGGTGCCCGCGCTGGTGGCGATGACGCCGCCGAGCATGCCGCCGACCACCATCTTGGGTGATGCCAGCGCCCCGTTGTTCCACTTCTCCCAGGCGAAGCGCCCGCCCGCGACGGTGATGCCGACAACCCCCGACAGCAGCACAAACCAGGTGAAATACCGCACGAGCGTGTCGATCTGCGCGGAGATCGGTGGCGCCTGTGGCGTGGGATCGCTCACTTGCGCGACGAACTCGTGAACTGCGTGAAGGACCATGATGCCCACTCCGTCAACGAATTCTCGTCTGATAGTGAAGCAATTGATACCTGACAGCTATCGCGACGAAGTATCCAGCGTGCGGGGTTGTGGCGTCAAGACCGGATCGTGACCTGAACCGGGCGATGCGCGGGCTACGACGGTCCGTAGTATGGGTGGGTGTGTTCTTCCGGGCCGGCCGCCGCCTCCTTGCGGGGCGCGTTCGTCGGCTCCGCGTGCGGTGCGGTGAGTATCGCCGCCCACGCGGTGGGTGGTGGTGCGGTGGCGCCGGGATCGTCGTCGGTTACCTTGCTGCTCGCGGCGTGCGCGCTGATCGGCGTGCTTACCCGCGCATTGCCGCTGCGGCCCGGTCTCGCTCAGGTGATGGTGCTGCTGACCGCCGGGCAGGCCGTCGGCCATCTCGCGCTCACCGCGGGCCCTGGCCATCAGCACGGCTCACATTCGGCCGCTCTCATGCTCGCCACTCACCTGATCGCCATCCCGATCGGCGCGGTACTGATCCGGGGCGCCGAACTTGCGGCACGTCGAGCGGTATCGAGAGTGCACCGCGCCGTGGCGAGGTTGTGTGCCGCGCTGCTCGCGCCGCCACCGTGGGCGCCGAATTGCCTTGTCGCCGGCACCGACCCGCTGATCCCGCCGCGACCGCTGCTCACCTCCGGATGCGGAACTCGCGGACCCCCCGCGCTCGCCTGGTAGTTCCCTTTCCCCCGTTCGGGATTCGTCGCGACTCTCGGCGGGCACGCACTCGATCATCGAGAAGTCGAGTGACAGACGGCCGTGCGGTCATGACCTTCGGTCGTTACCGCGTCCGATCCATCGCGTTGCCACTCCATCCGGGCACCCCATGTACCGGGTGCCCCGACGACGCGCGCCGCACCGCGATATCAGGGCCCGGCCGTGCCGCTCGCCGCAGGCAGGGAACTACGCGCATCCACCACCCAGACATCGACCCGCACAGGGAGATTCCATGTTCCACCACACTCCGGCCGGCGCACGCCTGCGTCGCGCCGCCGCCACCGCCTTGGTGGCCGCCGCACCACTGGTCGCGCTCGGCTGCTCCGACAAACCCGCGGCACCGGCCGATGCCGCGTCGGCGGTCACCGTCAGCGAGCAGTGGGCCAAGGCCGCCGACAGCGGCATGTCGGCCGCGTTCGGTCAGCTGCACAATGGCGGCGATCGGGCCGTCACCGTGGTCTCGGCGACCAGCCCGGCCTCGGCCACCGTCGAACTGCACGAGGTGGTGACCGGCGACGACGGCGTCAAGGTCATGCGCCCGAAGCCGGGCGGCTTCGTCATCGCGGCGGGCGCCGATCTCGCGCTCGAGCCCGGCGGCAACCACATCATGTTCATGGGTTTGCGCGGACCGCTGCGCACCGGGTCGGAAGCACCGGTCACGCTCACCTTCGACGACGGCTCGACCACCACCTTCACCGCACAGGTTCGCGATTTCCCCGGCAATCAGGAGAATTACGAGCCCGGCGGCGATCACGGTGACGGCGCTGCGGCGCCGGGGCACGGTGGTTGAGCCGGCCCGCGCCCGTTCCGTGCGGCTGAACCGGCGGCGACTGCTCGGTGGCGGTGCGGCCGCCGCGGGCGTCGCCGGTCTCGGCCTCGGCGCGGCCGCGTTCACCACGGACCGCGACCAGACTCCGGCGTCGGCAGCGGTCGAACCGTTCTACGGCGAGCACCAGGCCGGGATCGCGACCGCACCGCCGGCCCATGCCGCGTTCGTGGCGCTGGACCTGCGGCCGGGCACCGACCGGGACGATATCGTCGGCGTACTGAAGATCTGGACCGAAGACGCCGCCCGGCTCACCGCAGGCCGTCCGGCGCTCGGGGATACCGAACCGGAACTGGCGCAGCGACCGTCGCGGCTCACCGTCACCGTCGGGTTCGGGCCGCGGGTGTTCGAGGTCGCCGGGCTGGCCGACCGGCGACCGCACTGGTTGACACCGTTGCCGCCGTTCGTCATCGACCGGCTCGACCCGGCCTACGGCGACGGCGATCTGCTACTCCAGATCTGTGCCGAGGAGTCGACGACGGTCGCGCACGCGGTCCGGGTGCTGTGCAAGAGCGTGAAGTCACTGGTGACGGTGCGCTGGGTGCAGCGCGGATTCCGTGACGCCGCACCGGGCGCCACCCCGCGCAATCTGATGGGCCAGGTCGACGGCACGGTGAACCTCGCCGCGGGCACACCGGATTTCGATCGGCTGGTCTGGGATGACGGCGCCGCGCAGCCGTGGCTGGCGGGCGGGACGTCGCTGGTGCTGCGGCGGATCGCGATGACCCTGGACACCTGGGACGAAATCGACCCGGACGGCCGGGAATTGACGGTCGGGCGGCGCTTGTCCAACGGCGCCCCGCTGACCGGGACCGACGAGTTCGACGAACCGGACTTCACGGCTGTCGACGCCAGCGGCATCCCGGTGATCCCGCCCTCGTCACATATCGCGCGCGCCCATCACACCCATGACGGCGAGCGGTTCCTGCGTCGCGGTTACAACTACGACGATCCGCCGCGCCCGGGCGAGACCTCGAACTCGGGGTTGCTGTTCGCCGCCTACCAGCGCGATGTGACGACCCAGTTCCTGCCGGTGCAGCAGCGACTGGCCGAGTTCGACGCGCTCAATGTGTGGACGGTACCGGTGGGTTCGGCGGTGTTCGCCATTCCGCCGGGTGTGCGAGCACCCGGCGGCTATCTCGGCCAGACCCTGTTCGAGCCGTGAGCCCTCGGTTCCCGGTGCCGTGCTCGTGCGGTACCGGGAACCGGCGCCGGCTAGGTCCAGAGTGCGGCGATCAGCACGTTGACGATGGCGAGCCCGCCGGCCGCGTGGGTCATCCACGGCACCGCCTTGCCGCGTTTGGCGTCGGCCCGGCTCATTTCGGCGAACGCCGCGACGAGCACCGCGATGGCCAGCTTGAACCCGATCTTGACCATGTTCAGGTCCTTGTCGAGCGAGTCGATCGACTCGGCGAGCCCGACCAGGATCACGCCGGTGACCAACTGGAGCCGCGCACCCCACACCATCAGCTCTGAGACCACGGGCTGACTGGCGGCGTAACCGCCGACGACCGCGGCCATTCCGAGCAGGTGCGTGACAACCACGATGTTGTAGACAACGTCCATAGCGTCCAACGCTAGTCGATCACGGCGTCGTCTACTACGCGAAGTCGTATATTCGCCGATGCGCCACTCCGGCAGCCGTACACGGCCCGTTCGATCGCCGCATCGACGGTCCCGGAATGCCGACAGTCCGCCGGATGTTCGCCCGGCGGACTGTCGGCGCAGCAGTCTGCGTATTACTCGGCCGAGAAGCTCGACAGCCCACCGAAGCCGCTGAAGATGTCACCGAATGCACTCAGAAGGTCTCCGAGGCTGCCCAGGTCCACAGAACCCATTTTCCACTCCTATCCGTGTGCGAATTGCGACGCTCTTGCACCGCCGCACTCATTGGTACTCACGTTATTAAAACGTGATCCTTCAGTTATCTTAACGTTATGCAGGTTCAGGTCAACTCGAGTTGAACTCGCCCGAAATATCGCTTTGGCCTGCGAATATGTGGACATTGCATTGTTGCCGTACTGGGCGTGGTGATCAGACACCGACAGACGCGTCCACCTAAAGCGTCATCCGACCGCACCAAATTTCATGATCATCGCAGGTCACGGCGTCGTCTACCGGGTGGGCCGATCCCGGCTGCGCCCGAACCGCCAGCACACCACGAACACAAGATCAATAATTCCGGGTCGTCCGAAATGTTGTGTTCGTGCAATTTCCAAAATGCCTGACATGCCCGGAATTTCGATAATCCACTCGTAGCCCGAGCGACCCCGCATCCACGCACGAGTTACTGACGGGCTTATTCCCAGAATTATTGCAATAGCACGGTTTTCGACTCCCTGCGCTCGCGATCAATGCCGCACCGGCCCTCGCCCTACTCCAGAAAACCGCGCCGCACCGCCCGGACGATGGCCGCCGTAACCATCCCGGCACATCGAGAGTGCGTCGATCGAACGCGATCCCGGTGGGCAGCGAAGCGATCGCGTCCAGCTCGGCCCTCACGCCCAATCGGTGCGCGCCGCGGTGCACGGACCTGTGCGGCGGCCGACAGCGGTAGATCGCGCCTCAGGCACAGGTGAACACGGCCACCAGGAAGTCGGCGTCATCACTGAACGGCCGCAGATCCCAGGTCGACAACCGCAGGTCCAGCGCGAGGCCACTGGCGGCGGCATCGGCGAAGAACTCCTCGAACGGGTAGCCGCGCTCGGCGCCGAATCCGATGACGGCGCGGCCATTCGGGGCGAGATGGCGGGCGAAGCGCGTCAACACCTCGCGGCGGGTGCCGGGCGCGAGGAAGGTCATCACATTGCCCGCGCACACGATTACGTCGAAACCGTCCGGGATGCCCCGGGCCGGCAGGTCCAGTTCGGCCAGATCGCCGACGAGCCAGGCGGGGCCCGGGTGATCCTGTTCGGCCGCCGCGATCAGCACCGGATCGACGTCGACGCCGACCACCACATGCCCGGCCTCGTGCAGATAGCCGCCGATGCGTCCCGGACCGCAGCCTGCGTCGAGCACCCGCGAGCACCGGGCCAGCATTGCATCGATCAGCCGGGCCTCCCCCACGATGTCCTGGCCTTGGGCCGCCAGACCGCGGAAGCGCTCGACGTACCACGTGGAGTGCGCGGGATCGTTGGCCACGATCTCCTCCCACTGGCTCGGGACACGCTCGCCCACGGCTGGCTCCTCACTCGATGCGCCGACTGGTCCTGCCACCGTAGCCCCCGTGACCGGGTACGCCGACGCGGCCACCGGTGCCGGGACGCGCCTGCACCACAAAAGCACGTGGACCCCGCGATATCTCGCGAGGTCCACGGCGTTTCCGGTGGTCCGGGTACTACTGCACCGAGACGCTGCCACCACTGGGGACGTAGCCGATGGTGTTGGGCTCGATCACACCGAGCGCCTGGCCGGCGCAGTCGGGGCCCGCGTACAGCGTGATGGCCCGGTCGGTGCCGTTGCCGACGGTGGTCTGCAGCGTCGTGTAGAAGCTGTCGCCGGTGTTGAAGCAGCCCACCGGGTTCGCGTGCGGCGCACCGTTCAGGGTCAGGGTGCCGCCTGCGGCGTGCGCGGCGCCCGGGGCCAGCAGGGCGATGGCGCCCGCGGTGGCCAGCGCACCGACGATCCCAGCAGTACGAAACATTCGTGCCTCCAGTTCCTTTCGATGTCGACCCCCGACGTCGACCATGTGACCCCGCGATTGTGTCATGCGACCGGCTGCGCCGGAACACCCAGATCCTTGGCATCCTTGCGCACCCCGAACGCGGTGATCATCTCCATCACCCCGAGCACAACCAGCCAGATACCGGCCACCCAGGCCAGCGTCGCCACCGATTCGACCGGCCAGATGATCAGCACGACACCCGCGATCGCGGTGATCACGCCGAAGAAGCCCTGCCAGCCACGCCCCGGCAGACCCGGCTCGGAGACCGCCGCCATCGTCACCGCGACCCCGCGGAACAACCAGCCGATGCCGATCCACAGCCCCAGCAGCAACAGTGAGGTCAGCTCGTCACGGAAGCAGAAGACACCGATCACGATCGACAACACGCCGCTGATGAAATACAGCACCCGCATGCCCGCGCTTGCCGGCGCCGCGAACGCCGCGACCAGCTGCAACAGACCGCTGACCACCAGGTAGATACCGAAGATAATGCCCGCGACCAGCAGCGTCTTCCCCGGCCACACCAGGATCAGCACACCGAGGATCACCGAGAGCAGCCCGGTGACCAAGATCGATTGCCAGGCGGCACGCGCGAGGGCCTGCACCGGACCCTGCGGGATGATATTCGTCGTCATGACGTGATGCTATGCCCGAAATCGGTGGTTGCCTGGGCATTTGCTCGACGCGGCGTCCCGCGCGCCGCCGTCGCCGGTGGTGCGCACGGGCTGCCGACTGTGACCGAGAACGCCGCGATGATCACGTTTGCCGCTGTACACGCCGGGTAATTGTGGGTCAATGGCTCTCGTCGTGAACGCCGTCAGGTGAGTCGAGTGGGTCGGGTATGACGAGTCTCGGGTGGCTAGGAGAAGAGGGTGTCGGTTGTTCTCGTGCTTCAGGCACGCGGTCTCGGTGAACTGCTCACCGCGGTCCCGGCGCTGCGCGCGCTACGCCGGGCCAGGCCGGACGACCGCATCGTCCTGGCGGCACCGCATCGGCTACGGCCCATCGTCGATCTGATCACCTCGGTCGACGCGATGGTCCCCACCACCGAGGGCGGCAGCCTGCGCTGGGACGGACCCGCCCCCGATCTCGCGGTCAATCTGCACGGCCCCGACACCGAATCGATCGTCGAACTGATCAAGACCGACGCGCGCCGCATCCTCACCTACTTCAATCCGGCCTTCCCCGAGCTGCCCGGACCGCAGTGGGAACCCGATATGCACCTGGTCGACCGCTGGTGCCATCTGCTCGAGTTCGACGGCATCGACGCCGACCGGCGCAACCTCGGGCTCGTCCCGCCGGTGGCCACCACCAGCCACCGCGACGCCGTCGTCGTGCACATCGGCGCCGGAGCCGCCGCGCGGCGCTGGCCCCCGGACCGGTTCGCCGCCGTCATCCGGCATCAGTCGGTGCTCGGCCGGGAGGTCGTCATCACCGGCGACGAGTTCGAGCGCGAGATCGCTCTCGGAATCGCCGCCCGCGCCGGACTGCCGCCGCACCGGGTGCTGGCCGGTGAACAGAATCTGATCGAACTGTCCGCCACGGTCGCCGAGGCGGCACTGGTGCTGTGTGGTGATACCGGCGTCGCGCATCTGGCCACCGCCTTCGGCACCCGCACCGTGCAGTTGTTCGGCCCGACTCCCCCGCGCCAGGCCGGGCCGCCGCCGCATCTGCTCGCCCGCCACGATGTGCTCTGGGCCGGCCAGGTCGGCGATCCGGATGCCGACAGCACCGACGCCGGTCTGCTGCGGATCGGGGTGAGCGAGGTACTCGCCGCGATCGACGCCCAGCTCGGCAAGCATTCCTTCGCGGGCAGCACCGGCGAACGTCCGCGCGCCTACCGCCGCGTGGGCTGAGCGGCCGGCGCCGCCACGCTCGCGGTGTGCACTGCCGCGGAGTAGGCGGCGATGGCGCTGGGCCAGAACCGCTCGGCGTAGTCGCGGGCATCGCCCAGTCCGCGCGGATCCAGGAAGTACAGTCTGCGGTTGCCGTCGGGCCGCATCATCACCAAGCGGGCCTCGCGCAGCACTCGCAGGTGTTGCGAGACCGCCGAACTACTGACGCCGACCGTCTCGGCCAACTCGCCCACCGACCGCTGACCGTGCGGCAGCGCCTCGAAGATCGCCCGCCGGGTGGGGTCGGCGAGCGCTTCGATCGCCCGAACTCCATTAGTCACCACTAACACAGTGTGATCAACTGGCGGTTTTCCGGTCAAATCGAGCCTTTACCGCATTTGCCCAGCTCGACACGGAACGTCAACCGTGTCGTTATCGCTTCGTAATCATCGAACTGGGCTTATCCGACCTGGTGACGGTAGCCACAGGATTGCCGAGCGCAGCCGGCGATCCCGTAGCTTCGAGCCATGCCCGTGACCGTTCCGTTACCTTTCCGCCGTCCCGGCGCGCCGCGCACCGGTCGTCGCAGCGTCGCCACCCGCGTGGTGGCCGCCTCGACGGCGATCGGCGCCTCGCTCGGCGTGCTCGCCGGATGCACCCAGGAGAACTCGACCGAGGCCCTGCACTCCCCGCAGTTGGTGGCCGACACCGCCGACGCGACTTTCACCGCGTTCACCCCGCCCGAGGCCCAGCGCGCCCAGATCGTGCCCGAGGCGGTGGCCTGGGAGCAGAACCGGCTCGCCATCGAGTTCGGCCGCCCGAAGACCATCCGCCCGGTGGCCGGGCCGATGAGCTCCACCTTCGGTATGCGCTGGGGTGCCATGCACGCCGGTATCGATTTCGCCGACCCGATGGGCGCGCCGATCGCCGCCGTCACCGACGGTGTCGTGATCGAGGCCGGACCGGCCAGTGGCTTCGGCCTGTGGGTGCGCGTCCAGCAGGACGACGGCACCATCGGCGTCTACGGCCATATGCAGGACATCCTGGTCACCGTCGGCCAGCCGGTGCGGGCCGGCGATGTGATCGCCACCGTCGGCAGCCGCGGCTACTCGACCGGACCGCACCTGCACTACGAGGTGCACGTGCCCGGCGTCGGTCCGATCGACCCGCAGCCATGGCTGGCCGCGCGCGGGATCGACATCCACGGCGACCACTCCTGATCACCACGGCGCCCACGTCGACCGGCGTGGGCGCCGGCACCTCACGGGACGGCCCGTAGGCGAGCACGCCTACGGGCCTTCGTCGTGCTGGCTCCGGTGGGTGGGCCGTCGTCGCGGGTCCGGTACTGCGGTAGGGGGTGGGAATGGCCCGGCGGCGGGATGTGGCCGGACGCTGCCGATTCGTAGTTTCGCGGCATGGTCGCCTCCGAGATCTCTTCCCCGGCAGCGGGTTCCGCGCCGACCCGCACCGAACACACGCGCCCGCATCGGCCACTGCTGGTGATGGTCGGCGCGATGACCGCGCTGACGATCGTCTCGGCCTGCGGCATGGTCGTCGACGATCGGCTGCTGCTCGGCGAATCGGTGTGGCTGAAGCCGTTGAAGTTCGGTATCGCGTTCACCCTCTACGGACTCACCCTGGTCTGGCTGCTCAGGTTGCCGCATCGGGGCCGTCGGGCCACCTGGTGGCTGGGGACGGTCTTCGCGGTGACCGGGATACTCGATGTCGGGTTCATCGCCGTGCAGGCCGCGCGGGGGACCTTCAGCCACTTCAACAATGCCGATACCGACCCGGTGAACGTCATCGGGCAGCAGATCTTCGTCTCCGGCGTGCCCGGGCTGTTCCTGGCGAATCTGGTGCTGGCGCTGATCTTGTGCGTGCAACGCCTGGCGGACCGGCCGACCACCCGGGCGATCCGCGCCGGCCTGGTGCTGGCAGTGGCGGGAATGGCCCAGGCGTATCTGATGGGCTACACCGGCAAGCAGCGCGTACTCGACGCCGACGGCCGCGTGGTGGAGTTGATGGCCGGGCACACCGTCATCGATCCGGATGTGCGTACCGAGCTCGCCCGCGACGGAGCGGGCATGCCGATCACGCACTGGAGCACCATCGGCGGCGACCTGCGCATTCCGCATTTCCTCGGCCTGCACGGCATCCAGGTGCTGCTGCTGGCGGTGATCGTCTCGGCATGGCTCGCGCCGCGCGTGCCCTGGTTGCGCGCCGAACGCACCCGCGCGGAGTTGGTCGGTGTGCTGGCACTGGGTTATGCCGGACTGTTCGGCCTGACGTTCTGGCAGGCCATGCGCGCCCAGCCGCTGCTGCGGCCGGACAGCGTCACCGTGGTGGCATGGCTCGGGCTGGCCGTCGTGGTCGCCGGACTGTGCGTGCTGGTATATCGCCGTGCTCGCGCCGGCGGGTCGAGCTCGCGCACACCCGAATCCACCGGCCTCAGCGCAGCCGTTCGGCGTCGCGGGCCAGCTGCAGCAGAGTCTCGCTGAGCGCGGCGAGTTCGGCGGCGTCGGCACCTTCGCCGATCGCGGTCGCGACATCCTCGGCCGCACACCGCGCCGCGAACCACCGGTCGGCCAGATCCGCGGCCTCCTGTGCGCTGAGCACCACCGAGTCCTCGGGAATCCCGGTCCCCTTCAAGCTGTTGCGATGTTCGTAGGCCCGCTGACGGCACGACTGGCGGCAATACCGGCGACGGCGCCCCACCTCGGATTCCACGATTTCCCGCCCGCACCACAGGCAGGACAGTGACCGGCGCGACATGACCCGACACCCTAACCGCACCCGTCGACGCTCCGCACGGGGCACGCCGCACCGGTGACGGCGGCGAACAGCGTAGAATAGCCAGGTTCTCCCCCGCAGGGAACGAAAGTAGCCCACCACACGTTCACAGAGCACATGGTGTTCGCGCCCGGACGGCCGGCCGGGAGCGAGAAGCCCACAACCGGTTCCGCGCACCCCGTGCGCGAGCGACCGGACGCCGAGGAGGTTCGCGACCGCGCCACCGCAAAGCGCATGGAGGTGCGAGTCAGGCGAACCCGTTCGCGGCCCGGCTCACCGAAAGGCCGCGAACACGCCGCTACGCAGGAGCGGCACATCACACACAGAGAGGACCGAACAGATGGCAGATCGCGTACTCCGGGGCAGTCGGCTCGGAGCGGTGAGCTACGAGACCGACCGCGACCACGATTTGGCGCCCCGCCGGATGGCCCGGTATCGGACCGACAATGGTGAAGAATTCGACGTTCCGTTCGCCGACGACGCCGAGATCCCGCCGACGTGGTTGTGCCGCAACGGCCAGGAAGGCGTCCTGCTCGAAGGCACCACGCAGGAAGCCAAGAAGGTCAAGCCGCCGCGCACCCACTGGGACATGCTGCTGGAACGGCGCAGCAAGGAAGAGCTCGAGGAACTGCTCAAGGAACGCCTGGAGCTACTCAAGACCCGCAGGCGCGGCTGACACAGCCACGCGCCGACAAGGCCGCCCACCCCGGATTCGTCCGGAGTGAGCGGCCTTTCGTCTGTCCTGATTCGTTTGTGCGGTGAACGCGCCGCGGATTCGGCTCCGCGGCGCAATCCGGTGTCAGTGGCTGGCGACCCGCCGGTAGCGCAGCAACGCCAGCGGCACCACCACCACGAGGATGGCCACCGAACAGATCACCGCGTACTCGACGCAATGCTCGGCGGGCCAGCCCGTCGGCGTCGCGAATGACGGCGGCGAACTGTTGTCGAACAACTTGCGTCCCGCCGCCGCGACCGCGGTGATCGGGTTCCATTCCGCGATCGTGCGCAGCGGTCCGGGCAGGGTCTGCGCGGAGATGAACGCCGAGGAGATGAACGACAGCGGGAACATCCAGATCAACCCGACGCTCTGGGCCACCTCCACTGTCGGAGACAGCAACCCGGTCAACGCACCGACCCACGACATCGCGAACGCGAACAACAAGATCACCGCGAAGGCCAGCGCGGCATCGGTGATCGGGCCGTTGATCCGCCACCCGACGATATAGCCGCAGCCCACCATGACGATCAGGCTGAGGATGTTGACCACCAGATCCGACAGCGTCCGCCCAAGCAGCACCGCCAGCCGCGACATCGGCAGGGTCCGCATCCGGTCGATGATGCCCTTGTGCAGATCACCGGCCAATCCCACGGTGGTGAAGGCGGCGTTGAACGCCACGGTCTGGGCGAAGATCCCGGCCAGCAGGAACTCCCGGTACTGGCTGCCGCCGAGCGAGGCACCGAAGATGTAGGCGAACAGGAACACGAACATCAGCGGCTGAATCGTGGCGGTCACCAGCAGCGTCGGCACGCGCAGGATGGTGAGCAGATTCCGGTACGCGACGATGGCGCTGTCGCGGAAGACCCGCCCGCGCGGCGACATATCCACCGCCGCCGCACGCGGTTTCGCCGCACCGCGGGCAGCACTGTCCGCCGCGGAATCCTCGGCCACGGGGGCTTGTTCACGTACCGCTGCCGGCGCTGGGCTCACGACATGATCTCCTCTTGTACGTCATCGGATTCCGCCGCCGCGGGCGTGGGTGCCGCGGTGCCGGTGAGGGATAGGAATACGTCGTCGAGGGTGGGGCGATGCACGGTCGCGTCGACGACACACACACCGGCGTCGTCGAGCCGCCGCAGCGCCTCGACCATGGTGCGCGATCCCTCGCCCACCACGATCGACACATCCTGGGTGCCGATCTCGTGCACCGGCTCCCCGATACCGACCTGAGCCAGCACCGACAGTGCGGGCTGGGCTTCCTGGCCGGCGGCGAGGGTGACCGTCAGCCGGTCACCGCCGATGGAGGTCTTCAATTCGTCGGCCGAACCGCGCGCGATCACCTTGCCCTTGTCGATGACGGTGATGCGGTCGGCGAGCTGGTCGGCCTCTTCGAGGTACTGGGTGGTCAGCAGCACGGTGGTGCCGTCGTCGACGAGATCGCCGATGACCCGCCACATGTCGAGCCTGCCGCGCGGATCGAGGCCGGTGGTGGGTTCGTCCAGTACCACCACCGGCGGCCGGGCCACCAGCGCACCCGCGAGGTCGAGCCTGCGGGCCATACCGCCGGAGTAGGTGCCCGCGCGGCGATCGGCGGCATGGTCGAGCCCGAACGCGGTGAGCAGTTCCCCGGCGCGGGCGGCGGCCTGCCGGTGCGACATGCCGTAGAGCCGGGCCACCATCCGCAGGTTCTCGTAGCCGGACAGATTCGCGTCGACGGCGGCGTACTGGCCCGACAGGCCGATGCGGCGGCGCGCGGCCGCGGGATCGCGCAGCACGTCGACGCCCGCGACCTGAACCGAGCCCGCGCACGGGCGTAGCAACGTGGTGACGATGCGCACCGTGGTCGTCTTGCCTGCGCCGTTGGGCCCGAGCAATCCCATGACGGTGCCCGCCGGGATCTGGATGTCGATCCCGTCGAGCACGCGCACTCGGCCGTAGTTCTTGACCAGGCCGAGAACTTCCACCGCCAGGCTCACCTGTGTGTCTCCTTCGCTTGCCGGTCCGCGCCGTCGAGGTGGAAGCGCAGCACCGGTCCGATCACCGCGAGTGCTTCGGGTGTGGTCATCGCCGCGTGCGTGCAGCGCAGCTGATGGTCGTGCACCGCGCCGGTGACGAACGGACGCCAGGCGGCCGCGCACCGGTCCCGGTCGGCTCGGTTGATCTCGTCGTCGGCCGCGGTGAAGAACAGCAGGTCGCCACGGAAGACCCGGGGCCGGAAGCTGTTGGCCAGCACCGTGCCGTCGGCGTAGCCGGTGTAGAGCCGTTCCAGATGGTCGACGGTCAACGCCGCGAACGGCCCCGGCCGTGACCGCAGCAGGGCGGCCGCCTCCGGCAGGCTCAGCTGCTGGTCGAGCGCGCCGGCGTCGTCGATCAGGTCGCTGCCGAATTCGCCGATGATGTCGGCGACGCTCGGCATGGCCTGGTCGAGCAGGCTGTCGGAGAGCTGATAGCTGTCCATCATGGCCAGCAGCGCGACCTGTTCGCCCGCCTCCTGCAACCGCACCGCGATCTCGTGGGCGATGAGCCCGCCCAGCGACCAGCCCAGCAGGTGGTAGGGCCCGTGCGGCTGCACCGACCTGATGTGCTCGACGTACTGGTCGGCCGCCTCGGCGAGCGACCCGTAGCCCGCGGCTCCGGTCACGTGCGGCGCCTGCAGGCCGTACACCGGGCGATCGCCAGGCAGATGCGCGAGCAACCCGGAGTAGCACCAGGCCAGGCCGATCGCCGGATGCACGCAGAACAGCGGTTCACGGCTGGCTCCGGTATCGGGCCGCAGCGGCAGGATCGGTGCGAGGGCCTCGGCCATCGCATCGGCGACGCCGCTGTCGTCGAGGCGCGCCGCGATCGCGGCCGGGGTGGCCTCGCCGAACATCATCTGCATCGGCATCTCGATGCCGTCGGCGCGCAGCCGCGCCACCACCTTCGTCGCCAGCAGCGAGTTGCCGCCGAGTTCGAAGAAGCTGTCGTCGGCACCGACCCGGTCGACGCCCAGCGCGTCGGCGAAGGCCGCGCACAGGGCGGCTTCGGTAACCGTCGCCGGTGCCCGGTAACCCTGCCCGCCGGTGAACACCGGTTCCGGCAGGGCTTTCCGGTCGATTTTGCCGACCGGGCTCAGCGGCACCCGGTCGATCAGCATGATCGACTGCGGCACCATGTAATTCGGCACCAGATCCGCCAGATGGGCTGTGAGCTCGGCGGCGGTCACCACCGCGCCGTTGCGTGGTTTCACATACGACACCAGCGCGGTGGAGCCCGCCGGGGTGCGATGGCCGATGGTGAGGGCGAGTTCGACGCCACGGTGGCGGCCCAGCGCGACGTCGATCTCACCGAGTTCGATGCGGAAGCCGCGGATCTTGACCTGATGGTCGGTGCGGCCGACGTATTCGATATCGGCGCAACCCGCAGCCGCGCCGGGCCACAGGCGCACCAGGTCACCGGTGCGGTACATCCGCTCACCCGGTTTGCCGTACGGATTGGCCACGAACCTGGTCGCGGTCAGACCGGGGCGGTTGAGATAACCGCGGGCCAAGGCGGCGCCGGCCAGATGCAGCTCCCCGGTGACGCCGAGGGCCGCCGGATGCAACCGCGGATCCAGGATGATGGCGTCCACGCCGCGGATCGGCCCGCCGATGGTGATGGGCCCGCCCGGCGTCATCGGCTGGGACATGATCGTGACGATGGTCGTCTCGGTCGGGCCGTAGACGTTGTACAGCTTGCGGCCCGGCGCCCACCGGCTCACCAGTTCCGGCGGAAGCGCCTCGCCACCGACGAGCACCTGGCCCAGTTCGCTCACCCCGGTCGGGTCGACGGTGCCCAGCGCCGCGGTGGTGATGAAGGCATGGGTGATGGCCTCATCGATGAACACCCGGCGCAGCTCCTCGCCGCCGACCACACCCGGCGGGGTGATCACCAGTGTTGCCGCGCCGCCGAGGGCAAGCAGCAGGTCCAGCATGGCGGCGTCGAAACTCGGCGTCGCGAAATGCAGGACCCGGCAGCCCGGCCGCACCTCGAAGCGCTGCGCGGTCTCGACGGCGAAATTGGACAGACCGCCGTGGGTGACGGTGACGCCCTTGGGTGTTCCGGTGGATCCGGACGTGTAGATGACGTAGGCCGGATTCTCCAGCCGCAGTGGGGCGATCCGGTGGGCGTCGGCGATCGGGTCACCGGAGGCCGCCAGCACCAGCGAACGGATGTCCGGGGCGTCGAGCACCAGCCAGTCGGTCTGCGACGGCAGGCCGTCGCGGTATTCGGCGAGCGTGATGCCCACTGCGGCGCCCGAATCCGACAGCATGTGCGCGATGCGGCCGGCCGGGTAGTTCGGATCGACGGGCACGAACGCCGCGCCGGTCTTTGTCACCGCCAGCACCGTCGCCACCGATTCCACTGACCGCGGGATACCCAGCGCCACCAGGGTTTCCGGGCCCACACCGCGGTCGATGAGCACGCGGGCGAGCCGGTTGCTCCAGCGGTCGAGCGCGGAGTAGGTGACCTCGGTGCCGTCGGAGCGCACCGCGATCGCGTGTGGATCGCTCGCGGCCGCCGCGGCGAACACGTCGGGCAGGGTGAGCGGACGGTCCGGCTGGGCGCCACGCACCGGCGCCAGCTCGGACCATTCGGCCGGGTCGAGCAGTTCCAGGTCGCCGACCGGGGTGGCCGGATTGGCCGCGATCGCCGACAGCAGGCGCACGAAGCGCTTACCGAAGCGGGCGGCGGTCTCGGTGTCGAACAGGTCCCGGGCGAAGTCGATCGCCAGGGTGATGCCGCCGGGTTCGCCGGCCGCGGTGCGGTTCTCGGTGAGGGTGAATTGCAGGTCGAACTTGGCGATCTCGGTGTCGGCGTCGTCGGCGGTGATGCGCAGGCCGGGCAGTTCGAGCACCCGGACCGGTTCGTTGCGCACCGACAGCATCACCTGGAACAGCGGGTGATGCGACTGCGACCGCGCCGGGTTCAGTACCTCCACCAGCCGTTCGAACGGCAGGTCGGCGTTCGCGAACGCATCCAGATCGCCGTCGCGCACCGCCGCGAGCAGGTCGGTGAACGCGGCGCCGCCATCCACCCGGGTGCGCAGCACGAGGGTGTTGACGAACATGCCGACCATGCGATCGAGTGCCGGGTGGCCGCGGCCCGCGATCGGGGTGCCGACCGCGATATCGTCCACGGCCGTCATCCGGTGCAGCAGCACCGCGAGCGCGGCGTGCAACACCATGAACATGCTCACGCCATGTCCTGCGGCGACCGTGTTCAGCTCCCGGTGGGTGGCGGCGTCGACCGTGCATCGCACCGTGCCACCGCGGTAGGACGGGGTGGCCGGGCGCGGCCGGTCGGCGGGAACCGCGAGCAGTTCGGGCAGCTGGTCCAGGGTGGTGCGCCAGTAGTCGAGTTGACGGCTGATCAGCGAGTCGGCGTCGTCCTCGGCGCCGAGCACCTGCTGCTGCCACAGCGTGTAGTCGGCGTATTGGATCTCGAGCGCGGGCACGCTCTGCACCCGGCCCTCCCGGGCCGCGCAGTAGGCCTCGGCCACATCGGCGGCGAGCGGCTCGAGCGACCAGCCGTCCATCGCGATGTGGTGCACGACCAGCACCAGCACGTGTTCGTCGAGTTCGCTCGAGACGACCGTGGGGCGTGCCACGGTGAGGATCGCGGCCCGGATCGGCACCGTCGTCGCGAGATCGAAGCCGTCGGCGGCGAACTCACGCACCGTCGGCTCCACGGCATCGCCGGGCACCGGGGTGATCAGCGGGGTGATCGCGGCCTGGTCCGGATCGAGCACGACTTGGCGCGGTTCGCCGTCGATCTCGGGGAACACCGTGCGCAACGTCTCGTGCCTGCGCTGCACCGAACGCAGTGCGGCCACGAGTGCGGAGCGGTCGAGCCGCCCGCGCAGCCGCAGCACCACCGGGACGTTGTAAGCGCCGGCAGCACCGGATTCGGCGCCCTCGAAACGATTGAGGAACCACAGCCGCCGCTGCGCCGCCGACAGCGGGACGACCTCGGGACGCGGGCCCGCCACCAGCGGCGGCCGCTCGTCCCGAGTGCTGCCGCCGTCGAGCAACGCGGCCAGTTCGGCCACCGTGGGCGCGGCGAAGACCGAGCGCACCTCGAGCCGGGTGCCGGTCGCCGCGGCGAGCCGCGATACCAATTGGGTGGCCAGCAGCGAGGTTCCGCCGACGTCGAAGAAGCTGTCGTCGGCTCCCGTGACCGGTGCCTCGACCAGTTCGGCGATCGTCTCGGCGACGAGGCGTTCGGTATCGGTGGCCGGTGCCCGGGTCGCCGCGACCGCGGGCAGCGACGGCTCCGGGAGCGCGGCGGTGTCGAGCTTGCCGACGGGGGTCAGCGGGATCTCGTCGAGCACCGTGATCGCGGCGGGCACCATATGCGCGGGCACCTGGGCGGCGACGTGCGCGCGCACCACGTCCGGATCGAGTTCCCGCCCACCGGCCGGCTGGACGTAGGCCACGACCCGGTCCGCGCCGGCGAGGGTGCGTACCTGGGTGTGCGCGAATCGCACGTCCGGGTGGCTGGCCAGCGCGGCCGAGATCTCACCGAGCTCGATGCGGAAACCGCGCACCTTCACCTGGTGGTCGCTGCGGCCGAGGTAGATCAGCTCACCGTCGGCGTTCCAGCGCACCACGTCACCGGTGCGGTACACCCGCGCACCGGCCGGACCGTACGGGTCGGCCACGAAACGGGCCGCCGTGAGCGCGAACCGGTCGTGGTAGCCGCGGGCCAGGCTCGGCCCGCCCACGTACAGCTCGCCGGGAACCCCGATGGGCACCGGCCGCAGCCGTTCGTCGAGCACCACGGCGTGCGCACCGCGCACCAGCGTGCCGATCGCGATCGGGCGTCCGACCTCGAAGCCGGCGGAAATCGTGGTCAGCACGGTGGTTTCGGTCGGACCGTAGCCGTTGATCATGGTCCGGTCCGGTGCCCAGCGCGCGACCAACTCCGGGCCGACCGCTTCGCCGCCGACCATCAGGCCGTGCAGGTCCGGCAGTGTCCACCGGTCGCGATCAATGGTCGCCAGCGCCGCGGGAGTGATGAACATGTGATTCACCCGTTCGGCGGTGAGCAGCGCCGCGAGCTCGTCGCCGCCGTAGATGTCCGGCGGCACGATGATCATCGTGGCGCCCGATCCGAAGGCCAGCAGCAGATCGAGGATGGCCGCATCGAAACTCGGTGAGGAGAAATGCAGGGTGCGGGCCTGCGGGCGGACCCGCATCCGCTCACCCAGTTCGTCGGCCAGGTTCGACAGCCCACCGTGGGTGACGGCGACGCCCTTCGGTTTGCCGGTGGAACCGGAGGTGTAGATCAGGTAGGCCAGATCCTCGACGCGGGTGGGACGCAACCGTTCCGCCGCACTGATCGGACCGTCGGCGGCGGGTTCGAAATCGGCGCCGGTTGGGTCGTCGAGCAGAATCCACGCGATATCGCGGTCGTCGGCGGCGCGCAGCCGTTCGGCGTGCGCGGTGACGGTGACGCCGACGGCGCATCCGGAATCGGTGAGCATGTGCCGAACCCGGTCGACCGGATAGTTCGGGTCCACCGGGATGAAGGCCGCGCCGGTCTTGGCGACGGCGACCGCGGTCAGCACCGATTCGATGGATCGGGTGAGCCCGAGCGCGACCCGGTCGCCGGTGCCGATGCCGTGCCGGATCAGCCTGCGGGCCAGCCGATTCGACCGTCCATCGAGCTCGGCGTAGGTCAGTTCGGTGGTGCCGTAGCGCAGCGCGATGCCCTGCGGTTGCGCGGCGACGGCAGTGGCGAAGATCTCGGCGAGCGTGGTCTTCGGGCCCGCGGGCGCACCGACGGCGGGGGTGAAGCGCCGGCGTTCCTCGCCGGTGCGCGCGTCGATGCGGCCGACCTCGATGCCGGGTTCGGCGGTGATCGCCGCCAGTACGGTGACGAACCGGTCGGCCAGGGTCTGCACCGTGGCGTCGTCGAACAGTTCGGCGGCGTAGACGAATTCGAGTGCGCCGTCGTCGTCGCCGGTGGCCAGATCGGTGACCCGCAGTTCGATATCAAACTTCGCCAGTTCGATATCGAGGGCGTGCGCCTGCAAGGCCAGCCCGGGCAGTTCCAGCCGTGGATGCGGTGCGTCCTGGACGGTGAGCGCCACCTGGAACAGCGGGTGCCTGCCGGTCGCGCGCGGATCGCGGCCGAGTTCCTCGACCACCCGCTCGAAGGGGATGTCGGCATTGGCGATCGCGGCGAGTTCGGTATCGCGATCGGCCCGCAGCAGTGCGGTGAACGCCAACACCGGATCGACGTCCGAGCGCAGCACGAGCGTATTGACGAACATGCCGACCAGATCGTCGAGTTCGGTCTGGGTGCGGCCCGCGACCGGGGTACCGATCGGGATATCACGGCCGCCGGTCACCGCGCGCAGCAAGACCGCGAGCGCCGTGCGCAGCACCATGAACATGCTCACGCCCTGTTCACGGGCCAGTTCGGCGAGCGCGGCGCGTACCGGTTCGGGCAGCGTCCGCTGCACCGTCCCGGCGATCTGGGTCGGTGCGGCGGGGCGGGGACGGTCGTAGGGCAACGGCAGTTCGTCGGGCAGGTCGGCCAGCTGGGAGCGCCAGAACTCCAGTTGCTTCGCGGCCGGGCTGTCGGCGTCGGTGGCTTCGCCGAGATACTCCCGCTGCCAGAGCCCGAAGTCGGCGTACTGCACCGCCAGCGGCTGCCAGTTCGGCGCGGCCCCGCCGCGCCGGGCGAGGTAGGCGGTGGCCAGGTCGCGGGTGAGCGGTCCGAGCGACCAGCCGTCGGCGGCGATGTGGTGAACGGCGACGCCGAGAACATGGTGGCGTTCGTCCACCCGCAGCAGGGTGATCCGCAGCGGGGTCTCGGTGGTCAGATCGAATCCGCGGCGGGCCAGCCGCGCGAGGTGGCCGTCCACGTCGGCCTCGGTGACCGGTGTCGGCTCGACGGCCGGCACCGCCTCGGCGACCGGAAGGATCACCTGGTGCGGGCCCAGGTCGTCGTCGGGGAATCGGGTGCGCAGCACCTCGTGGCGGTCGACGAGATCGGCCAGCGCCTCCCCCAGCGCCGCGACATCCAGATCGCCGTCGATCCGCAAGGCGAAGGCGATGTTGTAGGCACTGGATTCGGGGGCGAAACGGTTGAGGAACCACAGGCGCTGCTGCGGCAGCGACAGCGGAATGCGCTCCGGGCGCGGGCTGTAGGCGGCCAGCGGGGCGCGGTCGGTGCGCGGCGCCTCGGCCAGCGCGGCGGCCAAGCCCGCCACGGTGGGCGCCTCGAAGATCGTGCGCACCGGCAGCTCGACGCCGAAGTGCTGGTAGATCGACGCCGCCAGGCGCGTGGCCAGCAGCGAGTTACCGCCGACGTCGAAGAAGCTGTCGTCGGCACCGGTGATGGGCCTGCCGAGTACTTCGCCGAACAGTGCGGCGACCCGCAATTCGAGTTCGGTGGCCGGTGCGCGGGAGGACGTGGTGGCCGCGAACACCGGTTCGGGCAGGGCTTTCCGGTCGAGTTTGCCCGACGGCGTGACCGGTACCTCGTCCAGCACGGTGACCGCGGCGGGCACCATGTATCCGGGCAGCCTGCCGCGGGCGGTGTCGAGCACGGCGGCCGCGTCGATCGTCTCGGCGCCGGTGACGTAGGAGGCCAGTCGCTGATGTCCGCCGGCGTCGGTGTGCACCACGGTCATCGCGAACTCGACGCCGGGATGCGCCCGCAGGACGTGGTCGATCTCGCTGAGTTCGATCCGGAAACCACGGATCTTGATCTGATCGTCGGCGCGGCCGAGGAAGCGCAGGTTACCGGCCGGATCGGCCACCACCAGGTCGCCGGTGCGGTACATCCGCTCACCGCGGCGCCCGTGCGGATTCGCCGGGAACCGGGCCGCGGTCAGCGCATGCCTGCCGTGATAGCCACGTGCGATGCCCGGGCCGGAGACATACAGTTCACCGGGTGTTCCTGGCGGCACCGGGCGCAGCCGGTTGTCCAGGACGAACAGCCGCATTCCGCGCACCGGGTGGCCGAGCGGGATCGGCGCACCGGCCCGCATCGGCTCCGAGGCGGTGGCCGCGACCGTCGCCTCGGACGGGCCGTACATGTTGTGCATGCGGTAGCGCGAGGCCCAGGTGTCGACCAGCGCCTGCGTGCAGGCCTCACCACCGACCATCACCGAGCGCAGGTCGTCGAGCCGCTCGCACGGGACGGTGGCCAGCGCGGCGGGGGTGATGAAGGCGTGGGTGATCCGTTCGGTGCGCAGGAAATCGGCAAGCTCGCTGCCGCCGTACAAGTCGGCGGGCGCGACCACCACGGTGGCACCCGCGGCGAAGCCCAGCAGCAGTTCCAGCACCGACGCATCGAAACTCGGCGACGAGAAGTGCAGGGTGCGAGCGGAATCGGTGACGCCGAACAGGTAGCGCTGCTCGTTGGCGAAGGAGGCCAGCCCGCCGTGGGTGACGATGACCGCCTTCGGCGTCCCGGTGGATCCGGAGGTGTAGATCAGGTAGGCGGGCTGGCCTGCCCGCAGGGCGCCGAGCCGCTCGGCATCGGTGACCGGCGCCGCCGAATGCGCGGCGCAGGCCATATCCAATTCCCCGGAGCCGAGCATCAGCCAGGTGCCGGTGGTCAGGCTGTGTTTGCCGGGGTCGGCGGGCCAGCTGGGCAGCGCCGACAGCGAACTCGGATCGGTGAGCCCGAGCAGGGCCCCCGAATCGGCGATCATGTGCGCGATCCGCTCGCGCGGGTAGCCCGGGTCGATCGGGACGTAGGCGGCCCCGGTCTTGGCGATGGCCCAGATGGCCAGGATCGAATGCAGGCTGCGCGGCAGCGCGACCGCAACGACCACCTCCGGGCCGGCGCCGTGCGAGATCAGCACGCGGGCCAGCTGATTGGAGCGTTCGTCGAGCTCACGGTAGGTGGTGTCGTTGCTACGGAAGCGCACCGCCACCGCGTCCGGCAGCCGTTCGGCGGTCTGGGCGAACAGCCGTGCCAGCGTCACCGTGGGTTCGGCGGGGCCACCCGCGATCGGGACCAGGTCGGACTTCTCGCGCCGGTCCAGGATGTCGATGTCGCCCACCGGCGCGTCGGGTCGCACGACCGCGGCGGCGAGGATCGCGGTGAACCGCCGGGCCAGCGCCTGGATCGTGGTGTCATCGAAAACATCGGTGGCGTAGCCGAATTCGGCGTGCAACGGCCCGTCGGAGGTGTCGTCGTGCACTTCGAGCTGGAGATCGAATTTGGCCACATCCGCCGCCAGCGGAAGGACCTCGGTGTGCACACCGGGCAGTTCGATCCGCAGTTCCGGGGCGCGGTCGTAGGACAGCATCACCTGGAACAGCGGATGCCTGCCGCTGGTGCGCTCCGGGTTGACGACCTCGACCAGCCGCTCGAACGGGACGTCGGCATTGGCGAAGGCATTGAGGTCGGTTTCGCGCGCGACGTCGAGCATGCGATCGAACCCGGCCGCCGGGTCAACCTCGGTCCGCAGCACCAGGGTGTTGACGAACATGCCGACCAGCTCGTCCAGCGCCGGATCGGAGCGACCCGCGATCGGCGTGCCGATGACGATGTCGCTGCTGCCGCAGACCCGTGCGAGCAGGGTGGCGAACGCGGCGTGCAGCACCATGAACATGCTCACCCCGCGTGCCACGGCGAGTTCACCGGCGGCGCGGCGGGTTTCGGGATCGATGGTGAAGCCGAACCGGGCGCCCTCGGTGGACCGGCGTAGCGGGCGCGGACGATCCAGCGGCAGATCCAATTGGTCGGGCAGCTCGTCCAGCGCCGTCCGCCAGTAGTTCAGCTGCCGGCTCAGCGCACTGGACGGATCGGTTTCCTCGCCGAGCAGTTCGCGCTGCCAGAGCGCGAAATCGGCGTACTGCACCGGCAGCGGGGTCCACTGCGGCGCCCGGCCCTCGGCGCGGGCGGCGACCGCCGTCATCAGGTCGCGCGCGAGTGGTGCCACCGACCAGCCGTCTCCGCAGATGTGGTGCAGCACCAGCAGCAGCACATGCCGGTCCGGACCGGTCTCGTACAGTGCGACCCGGATCGGCGCCTGACTACGCAGATCGAAGCCGTAGCCGGCGAATTCGGCGACCAGTGCGTCGACGTCAGCGCCGCGGGCATCGATGGCGTCCAGATGCAGCGGGATGTCGGTGGCGGCGTGGATGACCTGGCTGGGCCCCTCCGGGGTCTCCGGGAAGGTGGTGCGCAGGCTCTCGTGCCGGTCGAGTACGTCGAACAGGCCGGCCCGCAATGCCGCGATATCGAGCTTGCCGTCCAACCGGACCGCCAGCGGCATGTTGTAGGCGGCCGCGTGCTCGGCGAACCGGTTCAGGATCCACAGCCGCTGCTGCGCGGGCGAGAGCGGGATGATGGCCGGGCGGCCGGTCGGCCGCAGCGCCGGTGAGGAGGTGTCGAGGTGGTGGGTGGAGAATCGTTCGGCCAGTGCGGCGATCGTGCCCGCCTCGAACAGGTCGCGGATGGTCACGCCCGCGCCGAGGGTGCCGTTGATCCTGGCCACCGCGCGCGCGGCGATCAGCGAGTTCCCGCCGAGGTCGAAGAAGCCGTCCTCCACGCCGATATCGTCGATTTCGAGTACTTCGGCGAAGATGTCCGCCAGCACCCGCTCGACCTCGGTGCGCGGCGCGATGCCTGCCCGTCCGGCGGGCCGCCCATGCGCGGCCGGTGCGGGCAGCGCGGCGCGATCGATCTTGCCGTTGGCGCTGAGCGGTAGCTCGTCGAGCTCCATCAGCGCGGTGGGGACCATGTAGGAGGGCAGCGTCTCGCGCAGGCCGGTGAGCAGAGCCGCGGTGTCGAGCCGGTCGGCCGCGTCCTCGCCCCGGGCGCCGGGCGTGGCGACGACGTAGGCGACGAGTTCATCGCCGGTACGCCCGGTGTGGGCGACGCAGACCGCCCGCGCGACCCGCTCGTCGGCGAGCAGGGCGGCCTCGATCTCGCCCAGTTCGATGCGCTGGCCGCGGATCTTGACCTGGAAATCGGTGCGCCCCAGGTATTCCAGGACACCGCGTTCGGGACCGCCCGCCGAACCGCGACCGCGCAGGTGCCAGCGCGCCAGGTCGCCGGTGCGATACATCCGGGCACCCGGGGTGAACGGGTTGGCGACGAAGCGGTCGGCGGTCAGCCGCGGCTGGCCGAGATAGCCACGGGCCAGCTGGGTTCCGGCCAGGTACAACTCCCCCACGCCGCCGGGCGGCACCGGCTGCAACCGGGCATCCAGGACGTAGGTCTGGGTGTTCCAGACCGGCGAACCGATCGGCACCGTCTCCGGGTCGGCCGGGCAGGGCCAGTACGTGACGTCGACGGCGGCCTCGGTCGGCCCGTACAGGTTGTGCAGCCGCGGTCCCGGCAGCGCCGCGTGGAAATCCCGCACCGTCGCCGGCGGCAGGGCCTCACCACTGCAGAAGACCCGGCGCAGACCGAGGCAACCGCGGACATCGGTATCGGTGACGAAGACCGACAGCATCGACGGCACGAAATGCGCGGTGGTGACACCCTTGGCCGCGATGACCTCGGCCAGGTAGCTGGGATCACGATGTCCGTCTGGCCGGGCCACCACCAGCCGCGCGCCGATTTGCAACGGCCAGAAGAACTCCCACACCGAGACGTCGAAGGTGGCGGGCGTTTTCTGCAAGACCGCGTCGCCGGCGTCGAGCGGGTATTCGTGCTGCATCCACTGGAGCCGGTTGACGATCGCCGCGTGCGTGACGCCGACGCCCTTGGGGTTCCCGGTGGAACCCGAGGTGAAGATGACGTAGGCCAGGTGATCGGGGCGCAAGGGCGCCGCCCGGTCGGCATCGGTGATCGGATCGGGGGCGTAGCCGGACAGATCGGCGGTGTCGACGATCAGTGCGTCGGCGTGCTCCGGCAGGTCGGCGGCGTCGGCGGCGGCCGTCAGCACCGCGACCGGCGCGGCCTGGTGCAGGATCCGCTCCAGCCGCTCCCGCGGGTAGTCGACGTCCAGCGGCAGATAGGCCGCGCCCGCCTTGACGATGGCGTACAGCCCGACCACCAGCTCGACGCTGCGACGCAGGTAGACACCGACCACCTGATCGGGCCCGGCCCCGCGTTCGATGAGCATGCGGGCCAGCCTGCTGGAGCGTTCGTCCAATTCGCGATAGGTGAGCGTCTGGTCCTCGAACTCCACCGCGGTGGCGTCCGGGCAGGCCACGGCACGTGCCCCGAACATCCCGGCGAGGGTGTCGGGAGCTACCGGCGCCTCGGTGGCGTTCCAGGCGTGCAGCACCCGGTGCCGTTCGGCGTCGGTGATCGCGGTCAGCGACAGGGCCTTGGCCTCGGTACCGACGGTCAGGAAGCGCGCGAGGAAGTCCAGGAACCGCTCGTGATGCATGGCGAGTTCGGTCTCGCCGTACAGCTGCGGGTTGGCCTCGAAATCGATGTGGATGCGGTCGCCGACGCCGTTGTAGAGGTTGATCGACAGGTCTTCGACCGGGCCGGTGGCCAGCACGTGCAGCGAGCCGAGCAGGCTGCCGAACTTCAGCTCGTTGTGGAACAACATGATGTTGACCATCGGGCCGAAGAACCCGCGCGCGTCGCGGGAGTATCCGCAGTCGCGGCGGATGTCGTCGTGGCGGTAGCGCTGATGCCGCAGGGCGCCGGTGATCTGCAATTCGACCGCGCGGACCACATCGCGGACGGTGGTGTCCTCGGCGAAACGCACCCGCAGCGGCACCACATTCGACACCACACCGGCCGAACGCCGCAGCGCGACGGTGGTGCGGGCCGAGACCGGCAGGCTCAGCACCACATCGTTGTTGCCGGTGACCGAGCGGACGTAGCAGGCCAGCGCGGCGGCGAACAGGGTCGAATTGGCGGCACCGAAGGCGGTGGTCGCCGCGATGACGGCGGCTTCTGTGCGCTCGTCCAGCACGGCGGTGGCGCGGCGGCGGCCCGGATCGGGCATCGGCACGGCACTGTTGGCGTTGGACAGGCTGAGCGTGCCGCCCACGCCCTCGAGCTGCTCCAGCCAGTATTCGCGGTCGCTGCGGAAACGCGCGGAATCGCGGTAGCGGGATTCGTCGGCGTAGATCTCGGCCAGCGGGGTCGCGCGCGAGACCGCCGGCTCGGTCTGGTTCTCGATCGCGGTGTAGATCTCGGCGGTGCGGGTGAGCGCGTTCATGGCGCCGTAGCCGTCGATGACGATGTGGTGCGCGCGGGCGTACCAGATGTAGTCGTTGTCGCCGTAGCGCAGCACCGCGTTGGTGATGAGCGGATCGTTGTCCAGGTCGATGGGCGAGCTGGCGTGCTCGTTCATCCAGTTCATCGCCGCCGCGTGCGGATCGGCCTCGCCGCGCAGATCGACCCGGGCCCAGCCCGGCCGGTGGAACGGATCGACCACCTGGTGCGGAACGCCGTCGATCTCGACCAGCCGCAGCAGGCCGACCTGGGTCTCGGCGCCGAACCGCTCGATCGAGTACAGCAGCCGGCCCGCGTCGAGGTCACCGTGGATTTCGACGTACTGCGCGATGGTCAGCGGCACGTCGGGACGAATGCGCTGGGCGTACCACAGGGCCGTCTGCGCAGGCGACAAGGCGAACGGTTGTGCTGAGAATTCGCCCGATGAACATTGGTCGACACGATCCGTGGCCAATGAACTCATCAATCACTCCGTTCTGCCGCTGTTCACGCAACTCCCCGAGCACCACCCGGCAGGCGCGCACGCGCCTAGCCGTAGGACGTAGTCCACGAATGATGATTCGGAGCGTCATGGCGGCCGGATGGCCGGGGGTTCGGATTTGTTTCACTTCCAACGGCCTTGGCACAACGCCACTTTGGACAGCTACATTTTCGCTATCTGGCCGGGGCCGGAAACTTTACGACAGGAACGCCGGAAAAGCCGACGCCGGCGTGCCGGTTTCTTCGAGGCACGGCAATCGGCGGGCGAACTATCAATTCAGCGGTGCCCGAAGACCGCGCGTCCGATCGGACCGGACAGATAACGGGCGTTCGGTTAGCCGACCGCCTACAGAGCAGACGGATGCGCCGGAAATTCGGGTGAAGACGCCTGACCGGTCGGCTCGTTGCGCGGCCGGGTTCGCCGGCGGATTGCCGCGACCGCCAGCGCGCCCGCGGTGAGGATGATGGCCAGCCATTCCGGTGCCGCGCCGAGCCGGGTCGCGAGCGTCGTCGAGTCGCGCAACGGAAGCTGGGCGACCACCGCGGCGGGGACGAACAATTCGGTCTGCTGGCGCACCGCACCGTCGGCGGTGATCATGGCGCTGACGCCGGTGGTGGCCGCGACGACGAGCGCCCGTCCGTGTTCCACGGCCCGCACCCTCGACATGGCCAACTGCTGATAGGTCATCTCGCTGTCGCCGAAGGTCGCGTTGTTGGTCGGCACCGTCAGCAGCTGCGCACCGGCGGCCATGGAGTCGCGGAACGCCCGGTCGAAGGCCACTTCGTAACAGGTGGCCACGCCGAGGTCGACACCGTCGATGCGGACCGTGCCGTCGCCGTCACCGGGCACGAAATAACCGGCGCGGTCGGCGTATTCGGAGAACAGCCGGAAGAACCCGCGCATCGGCAGGTATTCGCCGAACGGCTGGATGATCCGCTTGTCGTGCCGCTCGGCCGGACCGGACTCCTCGGTCCACACCATCATCGAGTTGGTGGTGGTGCGGTCGTCGTTGACCAGCACCGCGCCGATCAGGATGGGGGCGCCCACCCGGCGAGCGGCGCGGGTGATGATGGAAGCGGCGTCGGCATTGCGCAGCGGGTCGATATCGGAGGAGTTCTCCGGCCAGATCACCAGATCCGGTTGCGGTGCGCGTCCGGCGGCGATGTCGTCGGCCAGCTGTTCGGTGCGGCGGGCATGGTTGTCGAGGACGGCGCGGCGCTGGGCATTGAAGTCCAGGCCGAGGCGGGGCACGCTGCCCTGGATGGCGGCGACCGTGACGCTCGCGTATCCGTCGTCCGGGCCGGGTAGCGTGGGGCGCAGCGCCAGACCCGCCACCGGCATGACCGCGATGACGAGGACTGCGGCCAGGCCCGCACGCCGTCGGCTCCCTGGGGTCGGTTCGGCCACGACTCGGCGGGTAGGGCCGGTACCGGCAGCCTCGGCGGCGTCATGCGCGTCGTCTGCAGCGACGGCGTTCTCGGCCGGCTCGCATACCACCTTCTGACCGCCCCGCACCGCCACCACCAGGGCAGCGATCCCGGTGCCGGTCAGCGCGACCGCGAAGCCGACCAGTGGCGCGCCACCGTAGGCGGCCAGCGGGAGGAACCAGCCATCGGCCTGGCCGAAAGCCAACCGTCCCCAGGGGAATCCGCCGAACGGGAAACTGGAACGACCCCATTCCGCGGTCGTCCAGGCCAGGGCGATCCACAGCGGCCAGCCCGGCAGCGTCGCGAGCAGCCGCGCCATCGCACCGAAGAGGCCGACATAGACCGCACAGGCCGCCGACAGCGCCAGCCACGGCACCGGGCCGACGTAGATGCCCGTCCACGGCAGCAACGGCAGGAAGAAGCCGAGCCCGGCCAGCAGGCCGTAACCGAAACCACCGCGCAGCCGGACCGCGCCACGCACGACGAGGGTGAGCAGCGCGATCCCGACCGGCGCCAGGAACCACCAGGGTCGCGGAGGAAAACTGCCGAACAGCAACAGACCGGCGACAATCGCCCCCGCCGCACGGACGAGAACCGGATGACGGTTGAGCACCGCTACCGGCCGCGACCAGAATCCGGCGGACTCAGCCGCCATAGATGGTCACTCCCCGGTGCACCGTGCGCAGGCAGCGCGGCAGCGCGTCGTCCGGGGTGAGCGAGGGCAGGCCGGGCACCCGCGAGCGCGGATCGGTCGACCAGCGCTGCACCGAATCGGCGGCCGCGGCCACCACGAGCTCACCGGCTTCCCAGACCGCGTATGAGGCGGGCGCGCCGGGCACCAGCGTGCCGGCCACGCCGTCGCGGACTCCGCCCGCGCGCCACGCACCCCGGGTGGCGGCGGCGAAGGCCGCCCGCGGCGAGACACCGTGACCGGGCGTGCGGTGCTCGGCGGCGGCGCGCACCGCGGCCCACGGATCCAGGCCGGTGACCGGCGCATCCGAGCCGATGGCCAGCGAGATCCCGGCCGAGGCCATGGCCGCGAACGGGTTCAGCCGGGCGGCGCGTTCGGCGCCGAGGCGCGCGGCGTACATGCCGTCGGGGCCGCCCCACGCGGCGTCGAAGGCGGGTTGCACGCTCGCGATGACGCCCCAGGCGGCCAGCTTGGTGATCTGCTCGGCGTCGATCATCTCCGCGTGCTCGATCCGGTGCCCGCGCGTGGCCACCGCCGGACCGCCGAGTTCGTCAACCACGGCGCCGATGCCGGCGACCACGGCGTCCATCGCGGCATCGCCGATGACGTGGAAGCCGGCCTGGATCCCGGCTTCGGTGCAGGCCCGCACATGCGCGGCGATCGCGTCGGCGTCCAGGTAGCCGAATCCGGTGCCCTCGCCGTCGGCGTAGGGTTCGCGCAGCCAGGCGGTGCGCGAACCGAGCGAGCCGTCGACGAACAGGTCACCGGCCAGGGCGTGCACGCCGAGCTCGGCCACCAGCGCCTTGGCTTCCTCGGCGCTGCGCACGGCCTGTCCCCAGTTGACGCGGACCTCCACGCCGTGGTCGAAGGCCAGCAGCTCGCGCACGTCGGTCTCGCCGGAGATCTCCGGGCCCGCGCATTCGTGCACGGCGACGATGCCGTGCGCGGCGGCGTGATCGAGGGCGGCGCGCCGGGCGGCGTCGCGCTGCGCACGGTCGAGCGCGGCCAGCGTCGCAGCGCGCACCAGATGGTGGGCCTGCGCGCGCAGTGGTTCGGTGCGGCTGAATCCGGTAGCGCCGCTCAGCTCGGGTACGGCGTCGAGCACGGCGGTGGATACGACGGCGGAATGCGCGTCGACGCGCGAGAGATAGACCTGCCTGCCGCGGTCGGCGCCGAGGGCGGCATCGATATCGGCGGCGGTCGGGGGTCGCTGTTCCGGCCAGCGGGTCTCGTCCCAGCCGTCACCGATGATCACCGCGCCCGGATGCGCTGCGGCGAAGGCGGTGAGCAGTTCCATGCAGTGGGTGAGCGAGCGCGCGCCGGACAGATCCAGTCCGGTCAGTTGCAAGCCGAGCGCGGTGGTGTGCAGGTGTGGTTCCACAAAGGCCGGGGCTACGAAAGCACCGTCGAGGTCGACGATCTCGGCATCGGGATGCAGTGCGCGGCCCACCCGGTCGGCGCCCAGCCACACCACGGTGCCGTCGGTGACCGCCATCGCGGTCGCGTCCGGGGAACTGGAACTGTAGATACGACCACCGACCAGCAACTGGGTACTCACGATCGACCAGTCTGCCAGTGCCGCATCCGCGCCCGGGCACCGGCGGGTGCGGCGCCGATCACCTCTGCGCCGAACTCGGCGCGGGCCTCAGGCGCCTTCGATGGCACGCCGGGCGCCGGGGCGCGGATCGTCGTACCACTCGGTGACGACGACGCCGTCGACCACATCATCACCATCGATGACGACCCCGCGGTAGGGCATGCGCGCGGCCACCCGCTGCATCCGGCGCGCGGCCACCGCCGCGACCAGCGGACGCAGCAGCGCCCGCGTCGGCGGCACGAGCAGCAGCAACCCGAACACCGAGGTGACCAGGCCCGGCACGAACATCAGCACGCTGCCTGCGGCCACCAGCGCACCGTCGGCCACGGCGGTGCCCGGGGTGATCTCGCCGCGTCCGGCGCGGCGGAACTGTTCGAACACCCGCCGGCCCTGTGAGCCGATGAGCAGCATTCCCGCGGCCGAGCAGGCGATCAGCACGAGGATGGCAGGCATCACGCCGAGCCACTGCGCGACACCGACGAAGGCGGCGATCTCGATGACGAGGTAGGCGAGGAATACAACTGCGGGCATGACGTTCCTTCCGGACGATCTACCCACTCAACGTCCGGGGCCGCGATTTTTCTCCCGGCCCGCGCACCCGGGTAGCCGAGCTCACCCGCCGGGGCGGACGAGTCCGGTTTCGTAGGCCAGCACCACCGCTTGCACGCGGTCGCGCAGACCGAGTTTCGTCAGCACCCGTCCGACGTGGGTTTTCACCGTCGCCTCGGACAGGAACAGTTGGGCGGCGATCTCGGCGTTGGAGCGACCTGCGGCGATCTGTTCGAGCACCTCGCGTTCGCGGGCGGTGAGCACGTCGAGCACGCCCGGATCGCGGGTGCGGCCGGGGTTCTCGCTGATCATGCGGTCGAGCAGGCGTTTGGTGACTTTGGGTGAGACCACCGCGTCACCGGCGGCGACGCTGCGGATGGCCGAGATCAGGTCCTCGGGCGGGGTGTCCTTGAGCAGGAAACCGCTGGCGCCGGCGCGCAGCGCACCCAGGGCGTGCTCGTCCAGGTCGAAGGTGGTCATGACCAGGACTCGGCTGCCGTGTCCGGCCTCGACGATCTGGGTGGTGGCGGTGACGCCGTCGACGACGGGCATCCGCACATCCATCAGCACCACGTCGGGTTTGAGCTCGCTCGCCTGGGTCACCGCGAGCGCGCCGTTGGCGGCTTCGCCGATCACTTCGATATCGGGGTGCGCACCGAGCACCATTTTCAGGCCCATGCGCATGAGTTCCTGGTCGTCGACAACGAGAACGGTGATCGGCACGCACCACAGCGTAGTGGGCGGGGTACGCGGTGCCGTCGGGCCGCTCAGTCGGGCTGCACCAGCGGGATGGTGGCCCGCACCCGCCAGGAGCCGTCGGGGGTGCGGCCCGCGTCCATGGCTCCGCCGAGCACCGCGACCCGTTCGCGCATGCCGGCCAGCCCGAGGCCGCTGCCGGTGATCCGGTTCTCCGGTTCCCGCACCGGCACGCCACCGGAGTCGGTGACCTCGATCAGCACATCGTCGTCGCGGCGTTGCACGCGCACCCAGGCCTTCGGGTGGGCGCCGGCGTGGCGCAGGGTGTTGGTCAGCGATTCCTGCACGATGCGGTGCACGCCGAGGCTGATCTCGGGGGCGATGTCGTCGAGTTCGCCGGTCATCTCCAGTTCCACCGCCAGGCCGGTGCCGCGCATCATCTCCACCACCTTGGCCAGGCCCGCGGTGCCGTGCTGGGGCAGTTGGTCGGGTGCGTGCTCGGTGCGCAGCAGGGCGACGGTGCGGCGCAGTTCGCGCAGCGCTTCGCGGCCGGTGGCGGCGATGGTGGTGACGGCCTGCTCGGCGGCATCAGGGTCGTGGCGCAGCGCGTATTTCGCACCGTCGGCTTGGACGATGATGACGCTCACCGCGTGGGCCACCACATCGTGGAGTTCGCGGGCGATGCGGGTGCGTTCGGCCGACACCGCGTCGTGGGCCCGGCGTTCCCGGTCGTAGTCGGCGACCGCGAGGCGCGCGGCGACCTCGGTGTCGTAGGCGTGGCGGGCGCCGATGAATTCGGCCAGCGTCCAGCACAGGGCGTACAGCACGACGACGAAGGCCAGGTCGGTCCCGGCGGGGAAGCCGGTCGCGAGCATCGACAGACCGGTGTCGAGGACCAGACCGACCAGGAAGAGCAGCCCCTCGCGGCGGCCGACATAGGCCACCAGGGTGTAGAGCATGATGCCGAGTCCGAGCAGCGCCACGTGCTCGGACTCCTCCTCGGTCAGATAGCTGACCGCCGTGGTGGTGATCGACAGCCCGAGCAGGGTCGCCGCCATCAGCCGCGGATAGACCCGGCGCAGGATCATCGGCAGCGGCAACACCAGCGACAGGGCCACGAAGGAGATTTTGTTGTGCGCGGTCGATACCCCGAGCACATCGAGCACCAGGAGCACTCCGGCGAGCATCGAGTCGGCGACGATCGGCTTGCCGCGAAGCCACAGACTGAACCTGCGCATGCCGTTCAGCGTATGGGTGGCCCGGCACCGGACCGCGCGGACGCGCACGCGATCCGCCCCGGTGGACCGGTCATGGGATGTTTCTGGTTGTCTTGGATCGTGGAGATCACCGACTGGGCGGTTCTGTTGACCGCGGCGACGGCTGCCGGCTGGGTGGATGCCGTGGTCGGCGGCGGCGGTCTTATCGTGCTGCCGACACTGCTGCTGGTGGCGCCCGGTATCGCCCCGCAGACCGCCCTGGGCACCAACAAGCTCTCCGCGGTGGCGGGCACGACCGCGGCGGTGGTGACCTTCTCCCGCAAGGTGCCGATCCGCTGGCGCGTGCTGCTCCCGGCGGCGTTGATCGCGGCCGTGGCGGCGGCGACCGGTGCGGCCGCGGTGTCGCTGATCGATCGTGACCTGTTCATTCCGATCGTGCTGGTGGTGCTGGTCGGCGTGGCGATCTTCGTGACCGCGCGGCCGTCGGTGGGCGTCACCCTCGCCACGCACCCGCCGACTCGCCGCAAGTTCATCCTCGTGGTGGCCCTGGCCGCCGGGCTGATCGGTTTCTACGACGGGCTGCTCGGCCCCGGCACCGGCACCTTCCTGATCATCACCTTCGCGACGCTGCTCGGCACCGAGTTCGTGCGGGCCGCGGCCATGGCGAAGGTGATCAACTGCGGATCGAATGTGGGCGCGCTGATCTTCTTCGGCGCGACCGGCCACATCCTGTGGGCGCTGGGCGCGGCGATGGCGGTGGGCAATATCGCGGGCGCGGTGGTGGGTTCGCGCATGGCGTTGAGCCGGGGCGCGGAATTCGTGCGGGTAGTTCTGTTGGTGGTGGTGATCGCGATGGTGCTGCGGCTGGGCTGGCAGCAGTTCGGCTGAGGTCAGACCCGCGCGAGCCAGGGCCGCAGGACCTCGGAGGTGGTCTCGTGAATCTTGCGCTGCAACCGTTCCCCGTCCTCGATGCCGATCTGCGGGCCCTGGAACAGCACCGTCAGCGCACCCGACACCGCGCCGACCACCGCACCCACCAGCGCGGCCGCTCCGACCTCGTCGAATTCGGCCGGGAACGCCGCGTGCAGCTGCCGGGCGATCTCGCGCTGAGCCACCAGCTGCGCGTGGGCCGCGCGCCCGCTCACCGCGGGGACGGTGCGCGAGACCTGCGCGCGCAGCGCGGCGATGCGGGCGTAGAGATCGTCGATGAGGTGTTCGCCGGGATTGTCGCCGGCCGCGCGTAAGGCACGTAGCAGCACTTCCACCGGACGCTCCCCCGGCCGCCGCGAGGCGATGGCGACCACCGCGGCGCGGACCCGGTCATCGGGTTCGGGAAACAGCAGCTCTTCTTTACTGGCGAAGTAATTGAAGAAGGTGCGGGTGCCCACCTCGGCGACGGCGGCGATATCGGCCACGGTCGTTTCCTCATAGCCTCTGGTCTCGAACAGTTCGACTGCGGCCTCGAGCAGAGCGCGGCGGGTACGTTCTCGTTTGCGATCACGGAGGGCGGAAGGCGGCACGCGGGCACAGTACGACATCTGCTCGCGTGGGCGTGGTAGGCGCGAGCACCGCGTCCCGCTTCGATACCACTGTGCAGGCCCGCGGTATTCGGCGGCGGCTGTCGGTGGCACCGGCTACCGTGTGCGGGGTGAGCATCCCGACTTCCGGCGAGAGCATCGGATCCGGCCGCGCGCCGCATCGTGTCGACGCCGAATTCACCTCGCTGCCACTGGTTGCGCTGGCCGACGCCGCGCTCTCGGCCGCCACCGCGGCCGGTGCCTCGCACGCGGATCTGCGGGTGCATCGCCTGGTCACCCAATCCATCCGGTTGCGCGACGGGCGGGTGGAAGCGGTCACCGATGCGGCCGAACTCGGCCTGGCGGTGCGCGTGATCGTCGACGGCACCTGGGGTTTCGCCTCGCATGCGGCGCTCACCCCGGAATCGGCCGCCGAGGTCGCGCGCCGCGCCGTCACCGTGGCCACTACGCTGCGCGCGCTCAACCGCGAACGCGTCGAACTGGCCGACGAGCCGCGCTACGACGGCGTGGAATGGGTCTCGGCCTACGATCTCGACCCGTTCACCGTCCCCACTACCGACAAAGTGGCACTGTTGCAGGAGTATTCGCAGCGGCTGTCGGCCGCCGACGGCGTCGACCACGTGACCGCCTCGGTTCTGCAGGTCAAGGAGCAGACCTTCTACGCCGACACCGCCGGCTCCTCGATCACCCAGCAGCGGGTGCGGTTGCATCCGCAGCTCGAGGCGATCACCGTCGACTCGGCCGCCGGGGTGTTCGAGACGATGCGCACGCTGGCCGCGCCGGCAGGGCGCGGTTGGGAGTACGTCACCGGAGCCGACGGAATCTGGGACTGGGCGGGCGAACTCGCCCGGATGCCGGAATGGCTGGCCGAGAAGGTGAAGGCGCCCAGCGTCGTCGCCGGACCCACCGACCTGGTCATCGATCCGACCAATCTGTGGCTCACCATCCACGAATCCATCGGCCACGCCACTGAATACGACCGCGCCATCGGCTACGAATCCGCCTACGCCGGTACCTCCTTCGCCACGCCTGATCTGCTGGGCATGCTCCGGTACGGCAGCCCGATCATGCACGTCACCGGCGACCGCACCGAACCGCACGGACTGGCCACCGTCGGCTACGACGACGAGGGCGTCGCCGGGCAGCGCTGGGATCTGGTGCGCGACGGACTACTGGTCGGCTACCAGCTCGATCGGGTGTTCGCGCCCCGCCTGGGCCTCGACCGTTCCAACGGCTGCTCCTACGCGGACTCGCCGCACCACGTGCCGATCCAGCGCATGGCCAATGTGTCGCTGCAACCGGACCCGCACCGCGACACCAGTACCGAGGAGCTGATCGCCCGGGTCGAGGACGGCATCTACATCGTCGGCGACAAATCGTGGTCGATCGATATGCAGCGCTACAACTTCCAGTTCACCGGGCAGCGGTTCTTCCGGATCCGCGACGGCAAGCTGGACGGGCAGCTGCGCGATGTCGCCTACCAGGCCACCACCACCGATTTCTGGGGCGCGATGGAAGCCGTCGGCGGGCCGTCCACCTGGCAGCTCGGTGGCGCGTTCAACTGTGGGAAGGCGCAGCCCGGTCAGGTGGCGGCGGTCAGTCACGGCTGCCCGTCGATCCTGGTGCGCGGCATCAATGTTCTCAACACGCGGACGGAGGCGGGGCAGTGAACGGGACCGGCGCGGCGATTGTGCCCGGTGGGGCGGTAGTCGAACAGGCGCTGGGGCTGTCGAAGGCCGATGAGGCGATGGTCATCGTCACCGACGCGCACGAGGCGTCGCTGCGCTGGGCGGGTAATTCGATGACCACCAATGGGTCATCGGTGTCGCGGCAGTGGGCGGTGGTGTCGGTGTTGCGGGAGGGGCCGAACCTCGCGCGCGTCGGCAGCGTCACCGCCACCAGCGTGGACGGCGCCGACATCGAGGCAGTGGTGCGGGCCAGCGAACAGGCGGCGCGCACCGCCGAGCCGGCCCGCGACGCGATGCCGCTGCTCGAGCCGGGCGATTTCGGCGAGGCCGACGAGTGGGCCGGTGAGCCCGGGCAGACCGGGATCGAGGTCTTCACCGGGCTGGCCGCCGACCTGGCGCACGGGTTCGACGGTACCGACACCCTCTACGGTTTCGCCCACCATCAGATGCACACCACCTGGCTCGGTACCTCCACCGGCCTGCGGCGACGCTATGTGCAGCCCACCGGTTCGGTGGAGATCAACGGCAAACGCGGCACCGGCGCCGATCTGGCCAGTGCCTGGGTGGGCGTGGGCACCAGCGATTTCACCGACGTGGACACCCCGGGGCTGCTGGCCGAGCTGTCGCGCCGGTTGGACTGGTCGGCGCGGCGGGTGGAGCTGCCGGCCGGACGGTACGAGACGTTGCTGCCGCCCTCGGCGGTCGCGGATCTGATGATCTATCTGGCGTGGACGATGGAGGGCCGCGGCGCGCACGAGGGCCACACCGCGTTGTCGGCGCCCGGCGGTACCCGCATCGGTGAGCGGCTCACCGACCTTCCGCTCACCCTGTATTCCGATCCGAGCGCGAGCGGCCTCGAATATCGTCCCTTCGTGGCCACACCGGCATCGTCGGAGGCGCTGTCGGTGTTCGACAACGGACTGGCGGCGCAGCGGGTGGACTGGTTGCGCGAGGGCGTCATCGAATCGCTGGTCTATCCGCGCGCCACCGCCGCCGAATTCGATGCCCCCACCACGGTTCCCGGCGAGAACCTGCTACTCACCGGCGGTTCGGACGCCACACTCGAGGACATGATCGCGCGCACCGAACGCGGTCTGCTGCTCACCACGCTCTGGTACATCCGCGAGGTCGACCCGGCCACCCTGCTGCTGACGGGGCTGACCCGCGACGGGGTGTATCTGATCGAAAACGGCCGGGTCACCGCCGCGGTCAACAACTTCCGCTTCAACGAAAGCCCGCTCGACCTACTGCGCCGCACCACCGAAGCCGGCGCCACCACCCTCACCCTCCCCCGCGAATGGAAGGACTGGTTCACCCGCACAGCCATGCCACCCCTGCGCATCCCCGACTTCCACATGTCCTCGGTCAGCCAGGCGACGTAATGGCCCCGGTCTACCTCGTGACCGGCGCGGCCGGCTTCATCGGCGCCAATTACGTCCACCTGCTGGCCCAGTGGGAGCCCCGCGCCGAGATCGTCGCGGTGGATCACCTCGGCTTCGCGAGCAATCTCGCCAACCTCGACCCGGTTCGCGATCGCATCGTCTTCGAACGGGCCGATATCGCCGACGCCACCGCGATGGCAGCGCTCTACCGGCGATACGCGCCGGAGTACGTGGTGAATTTCGCGGCCGAATCGCATAACGACCGCGCGATCATCGACCCGTCCGCGTTCATGCGCAGCAATGCGTTGGGCGCGCAGGTGCTGGCCGAATGCAGTCGGCGGGCCGGTGTGCGGACCCATCTGCACGTCTCGACGATCGAGGTGTACGGGGAGTTGCCCGCGCAGGAGGCGTCGTTCACCGAGCGCAGCCCGCTCAATGCCAAGACGCCCTACTCGGCGGCGAAGGCGGCCGGTGATCAGATCGTGCGGGCCTACATGTGCACCTACCCGGATCTCGATATCCGGATGACGCACTGCGCCAACAATTACGGCCCGTATCAGCTGCCGGAGAAGCTCATCCCGCTCGCGGTCACGAACGTGCTGCGCGGGCGCAAGGTGCCTGTCTACGGCGACGGGTTGCAGCGGCGGGACTGGTTGCATGTCGCTGATCACTGCGATGCGGTGCACCGGGTGCTGCACGCCGACCTCGGGCCGGTCCCCGACGCCGCGGGCACCGATCCCGGACTGCTGCCGATCTTCGACATCAGCGCTCGGCACGAGGTCAGCAATCTCGACCTGGCGCGCCGCATCGTCACCGAGCTGGGGCTCGATCCCGGTGACTGGATCGCGCATATCCCGGATCGGCCGAATCACGACCACAGATATCTCATCGACCCCGCCAAGCTGGAAACCCAGCTCGGCTGGCAGCCCTCGCACGAGTTCGAAGCCGGGATCGCCGCGACGGTGGCCTGGTATGTCGCGCACCGGGATTGGTGGGAGCGGGTGCTGGCCGAGAAGGGTGAGCTCGCGGTCGACTGGTCCACGACGGGACAGGTTCCGGCCGCCCCGGAGGTCAGCTCGCGGGGGTGATCTCGATGCCGATGGTGCCGGATTTGCCGCGGCGCAGATTGCTGCCGAGGATCACCAGCGGTCCGAGCAGGAAGTACTTCTTGCGCAGCAGCCGGCGGACATGCTCGGTCTCGTCGGCGTCGAGGATGCGGGCGGTGCCGTCGATGGCGGCGCCGTGCGGAGTGCCTTTGGCATTGCACGGTTGCAGGGTGACCGCGGGGTTGCGGCGCAGGCGCTTGACCTTCCAGCTGTCGGTGACCGTCCAGACGAAGATCTTGCCGTCGTCCGCTGCGGCCCACAGCGGCGTGGGCACCGGGGTGCCGTCCTTGCGGAAGGTGGTCAGCAGAACGTAGTCGGCCTTTTCGACAGCTGTGCGCGCATCGCTCATACGGCCAACCGTAGGCGATGCACGCGCCGATCACCCGTCGTCGGCCATGCGGTACTCCCCCGCCTCCAGCCGGGCCAGCACACCGGAGGTCCAACCGAACAGGTTCTCGAACACCCCGCTCCACAGTTCCAGCAGGTCGGTCGCATGCGGCGCGGAGTATCGGCCGGGGAAATCCGGGACCATCGCGAGCAGGTCGTCGCGCACCTCTCGGCTGCGCCTGCGTTGTTCGCGGAGTTTGGCGATCACGTACGCGCGCGGCAGGGCGTCCATGAAGGCGATGGCCGCACCGAGTTCCTCCATATCAATGCTCACGAGGGCCGCGTCCATGAGGGTGCGGAATTCGTCCTCGCCGGCTGCGGTAAGTTCGAATATCGTCCGGCCGGGCCCGTGGCTGCTGCCCTCCGTGCCAAGGGCCCGCAGCTTGCCTTCCTGAGTCAGCTGTTTGAGCGCGTGATAGATCGAACCCGGTTTGACGTTGGTCCAGGTGTCGGCCCGCCAGGACAGCAGCTCCTGCCGCACCGCGTACCCATGGGTGGGTTGCTGCCTGCGCATCACGCCGAGCACCAACAGCCGCACCGTCGACATCGGACTCCTTCCGGGGTTCGGCGTTCCCGCCGCCGAGCCGCTTACCCCGCATGGTAGTCAAACTTGACCTCAGGTCTGTGCAGCCGCCCCCGAAAACGGTCGAATCAATACACGCGAAGGTCGCCGCCGAATCGAATACCGGCGATTTCACAATTCTTCCTATCGCCGAGAATTGATTGTTTACAAAGTAGCTCGAGGGAATCGCGCAGTATAGACGATTCCTGGCGCGAGCGCGACAATTATTCGTATCCACTGACGTTCGTCGGGGGGACGCCATTGGATATCGGCACCATGAATGGAACAACGATGTTTATCAGGAAATTGGTGGCCACGGCGATTATGGCCATCGCCGCCACCGGTATAGCCACTGCCACCGCACAGGGCCAGGCAGGAGTGGCAGCAGGACCCAGTTTCACGTCGGCCAGCGGACCGGTCGCCTATACGATGACCATGGCCGCCGACCATTCCAGCGCAACGGTCGCGTTGACCTCGGGCACCTTCGAGATGACACCCGGCGCGATCACCGTCAGAGCCAGTGACGGCACGGTCGTCGGCGCGATTCCGACAACTCTGCGCATGGAAGCAGGTCAAAGTTTCGAGGTGACTCCGGCTGTCGACCGGAGCGGCACCGTGCTGACCCTGACCCCGACAGCGGGGCCGGCACCTGAAGCGATGACAGCCGAGCCGGTCGCGTTGCAATCGATCGGCAATGCCGGAACCATCGCCGCGGGCATTGCCATCGGCTGCGTCGTGGGCATCGTGCTCCTGTGGTGGTTCTTCTTCCCGGCCGGCGTCATCATCGGCTGCGCAATCGGGGCCGCGATCGGTGGAGCCATTGGCGCGGGGGTCTGACCGATCGACAACCACCCTCTCCGCAGGTGAAAGCCAGAAGAGGAGGTCTCCGGGCCGAGCGCATACCGCTCGGCCCTTTCGTCGGCAAGGCGGTACTCAAGTTTGACTTCTACATCCGACGAGCCCTAGAGTCTGGTAGTCAAACTTGATTACGGAGGTTCCCGAATGGACGACACCCCCGTCCCCGTACTTCTGACCAGCGACCTCACCCGAACCCTCGAGTTCTATCGGGCCCTCGGCTACACCGTCACCCACGAACAGACCCGCCCCTACGTCTACGGCGCGATCGAGGCGAATGGTTGCGCCCTGCATTTCACCTCCCCGCCGCGCGAGGGCGATTTCCCAGAGGAATGGGTCGGCTGCTTGGTAATGGTCGACGATATCGCCGGACGGCACAAGGAATTCACCGCAGCGCTGCGCGCCCACTTCGGAAAGGTGCCCGCGAAAGGCCGGCCGCGCATCACCCGATTCCGCCCGGGCCAGTCCCGATTCACCCTGGTAGACCCGGACGGCAATTCGATCATCTATATCCAGCACGACGAGCCACCGAAGACCGAATACGGCGGTTCCCCCGAACTGTCCGGATTGACCCGGGTACTCGACAACGCACGCATCCTGCGCGATTTCAAAACCGACGACCAAGCCGCTGCCCGGGTATTGGAAGTCGGTATCGGCCGGTATCGAACGACCGCACCCGCCATTGACCTCGCCCGAGCCTGGGCCGCGCTCGCCGAGATCGCCGTGGCGGCCGGCGACGAGCAGCGAGCGGCCGCCTGTCGCGACGAGATGCGCGCGGTCCCGCTCACCGACGACGAGCGCTCCGCCATCGCGGCCGACGCGAATGCGAGCGAGGCCCTGCGGGAGTGGCTCGACGAAAGGCAGTGAGCCGCCTGCGATCAGGCGGCCAGGGTCAGCACTCGCGGCCCGTTCTCGGTGACGGCGATAGTGTGCTCGGAATGCGCGGTGCGTGAACCATCGGCCGATCGGATCGTCCACCCATCGGGATCGGTGACAATACGGTCGGTGGTGCGCGCGAACCAAGGCTCGATGGCGATGGTCAGCCCCGGCCGCAGCGGGAAGCCACGGCCGGCCCGACCCACGTTGGACACGTGCGGGTCTTCGTGCATGGTGCGCCCGAGCCCGTGCCCGCCGAATTCGTTGTTGACCGGGTATCCGTAGGCGGCGGCGACCGCCGAGATGGCGGCGGATATGTCACCCATCCGATTGCCCGGCCGCGCCACCTCGATGGCCGCTTCCAGGGCTTCCTCGGTCGCCCGCACCAGCCGAAGGTCCTCCTCGGCGGCGATACCGACGACCACGGTGGTCGCCGCATCGGCGACCCAGCCGTCGATGGAGACGGCGAGATCCATCGTCAGCACATCGCCGTCGCGCAATGCGTAGTCGAACGGAAGACCGTGCAGCACAGCGTCGTTCACCGACAGGCACACGGTATTGCGGAACGGCCCGCGCCCGAACGACGGCGCGTAATCCCAGTAGCACGACTGCGCACCACGCTGCCGGATCCGCTCACGCACCACCGCCTCGAGATCCAGCAGATTCACCCCGACGGCCGCGCGCTCGCGCAGCTCGGCCAGGGTCTCGGCGACGAACCGCCCGGTCACCGCCATGCGCTCGATCTCCTCGGGCGACTTCAACTCGACCATCACAACCTCCACATCGACATCTTCGGTATTTTAATACCAGATTGCGGTATTTAAATACCAGCCGTAGGGTGGTCGGCATGGTTCGTCTGCCCCTGACTCCCGCCCAGGTGGAGGCCGGTCGCCGCCTCGGCGCCCGCTTGCGTACCGCGCGCGCCGGCCGCGATCTCGCCGACGTGGCGCGCGCCGCGGGCATCTCCCCGGAGACCCTGCGCAAGATCGAAACCGGCCGCCTGCCCTCCCCCGCGTTCGGCACGGTCGTGGCGTTGAGTCAGGTACTCGAGCTGCCGCTGGACGAGCTCGCGGCCACGTGGACGTCCGCCGCTCTGGCCGAATCGGCCTGATACCGCTCAGGAGCCGCGTTCGGCAATCGCGATACCTACCGACGCCTCTGCGCCACGCAGCAGCCGATGGCCGCGAATGGCAAGGGCGCCGAGGACGCCGTACTTGCTCGCCACCGTGTCGCGGACGTGCCGGGTACCGTCGGCGTCCAGGATCGTCGCGGTGCCGGTGTGCACCTCGGTGCCGACGGTGCGGCCGCGGTTGTCGCATTCCTGCAACAGCACCCGCGGATCGCGTCGCATCCGCCGGACCTTCCACGATTCCCGTGTAGTCCAGATCAGGATGCGGTCGCCGTCAGGTGCCACCCAGACCGGCGTCCCCACCGGCGTGCCGTCCTTCTTATAAGTGGTGAGCAGCGCGTACTTGCTGGTTGCCAGGTCGTTCCAGGTCATGCCGAAAACGCTAGGCGCGCCGCCGGACCAGGACATCCGCCCGGAAACGAATCCGTGGCTACGTCCGCAGGCGTAGGGACCGGGCGACATCGCGTCCGGTCGCTTACTCCAGCTCGCCCTCGGTCTCCAGGTAGATCTGGCGCAGGCGATCCAGTGTCTGCTGCTCCGGCGCATCCCAGAGTTTGCGCTCGGCCGCCTCGAGCAGGCGTTCGGCGATACCGTGCAGCGCCCATGGATTGGACTGCTGCATGAACTGGCGGTTGACCTCGTCGAAGACGTAGCTTTCGGCGAGCTTCTCATACATCCAGTCCGCGACCACGTCGGTGGTGGCGTCGTAGCCGAACAGGTAATCCACCGTGGCCGCCATCTCGAAGGCGCCCTTGTAACCGTGCCTGCGCATGGCCTCGAGCCAGCGCGGGTTCACCACGCGCGCCCGGAAAACCCGCGAGGTTTCCTCGGACAGAGTGCGAGTGCGCACCGCGTCGGGGCGGGTGCTGTCACCGATGTAGGCCTCGGGGTTCTTGCCGGTCAACGCGCGCACGGTGGCGACCATGCCGCCGTGGAACTGGAAATAGTCGTCGGAGTCGGCGATATCGTGCTCGCGGGTGTCGGTGTTCTTGGCGGCCACGGTGATTCGCCGGTAGGCGGTACGCATATCGTCGGCGGCGGGAGCGCCGTCGAGGTCGCGGCCGTAGGCGTAGCCGCCCCACGTGGTGTACACCTGCGCGAGGTCGTCGTCGGTGCGCCAGCTCTTGGAGTCGATGAGTTGCAGCAGGCCCGCGCCGTAGGTGCCGGGTTTGGAACCGAAGATACGGGTGGTGGCGCGGCGTTCGTCTCCGTGCTCGGCGAGGTCGGCCTCGGCGTGAGCGCGCACGTAGTTCGACTCGACGGGTTCGTCGAGGGCGGCCACCAGGCGGACCGCGTCGTCGAGCAGGGCCAGTACGTGCGGGAACGCGTCGCGGAAGAAGCCCGAGATGCGGACGGTGACGTCGATGCGCGGACGACCGAGTTCATCGGGCGAAATCACCTCCAGAGTGGTGACCCGGCGACTGGCCTCATCCCACACCGGCCGCACCCCGAGCAGCGCCAGCGCTTCGGCGATGTCGTCACCGGAGGTGCGCATGGCGGAGGTGCCCCACACCGAAAGGCCCACCGAGCGTGGGTATTCGCCGTGATCGGCCAGATAGCGCTCGAGCAGCGAATCGGCCATCGCCTGGCCGGTCTCCCAGGCCAGCCGCGACGGGACGGCCTTCGGGTCGACGGAGTAGAAGTTACGGCCGGTGGGCAGGACGTTGATCAGGCCGCGCAGCGGCGAGCCGCTCGGACCAGCGGGGATGAAACCGCCGTTGAGAGCGTGCAGGACGCGGGCGATTTCGACGCCGGTCTCCCGCAGGCGTGGCACCACCTCGGTCGCGGCGAAGCGCAGGACGGACTTCACCGCCGCTACGCGCCCACCGACGGCGACGCCACCACTTTGCGAAGCGGCGACCTGGTCGGTCGGGATGCCGGCATCCGCCGCGCCGCCGACGCCCGCCGTACGAGCATCCGGCTCGCCCGCGGCGTCGGCGACCAGGGTGTTGTTCGCAGTGCTGTCGCCCGCATCCGAACCGGCGCGATCGGTCGCATCATCGGTTCCCCCCGCGACAATCGCGGTCGCGAAGTCGTTCACCAACGGCTCGACCGCGTCCACCGACCAGTTCTCGGCCTGCAATGCCGCGAGCAGTTCACGTGCACGAGCCTCCACCACGTCGACCCGCACGCGGGCTTCGTCACCGGCTTCGCTGAGCCCCAGCGCTTCCCGCAGTCCCGGCACGTTCTGCTCGCCGCCCCACAGCTGACGGGCGCGCAGCATGGCCAGCACCAGGTCCAGCTCCATCTCGCCCTCGGGTGCCTGGCCGAGTACGTGCAGGCCGTCGCGGATCTGCACGTCCTTGATCTCGCACAGCCAGCCGTCGACGTGCAGCAGCATGTCGTCGAAGGACTCTTCGTCGGGCCGCTCGGCCAGGCCGAGGTCGTGGTCCATCTTCGCCGCGCGCATGAGCGTCCAGATCTGCTGGCGAATGGCGGGCAGTTTGGCCGGGTCGAGTGCGGAGATATTGGCGTGCTCGTCGAGCAACTGCTCCAGTCGCGAGATGTCGCCGTAGCTTTCGGCGCGCGCCATCGGCGGGATCAGGTGGTCGACCAGGGTGGCGTGGGCGCGGCGCTTGGCCTGGGTGCCCTCACCGGGATCGTTGACCAGGAACGGGTAGATCAGCGGCAGATCGCCCAGGGCGGCGTCGGTGCCGCAGGAGGCGGACATACCGAGGGTCTTGCCGGGCAGCCATTCCAGGTTGCCGTGCTTACCCAGATGCACCATGGCGTCCGCGCCGAATCCGCCCGCCGACTCCGGCGCCGAGAGCCAGCGGTAGGCGGCCAGGTAGTGGTGGCTCGGCGGCAGATCGGGGTCGTGGTAGATGGCCACCGGGTTCTCGCCGAATCCGCGCGGCGGCTGCACCATCAGCACGATATTGCCGAAACGCAAGGCGGCGATGACGATTTCGCCCGCCGGATCGCCGGAACGGTCCACATACAACTCGCCCGGCGGCGGCCCCCAGGCCTCGACGACTGCCTCGCGCAGGTCCTCCGGCAGGCTGTCGAACCAGGCGGTGTAGGTGGCGGCGCCGATGCGGATCGGGTTGCCCTCGAGTTGTTCGGCGGTGAGCCAGTCCGGATCCTGACCGCCGGCGGCGATGAGGGCGTGGATCAGGGCGTCACCATCTTCCTCGCCGAGTCCGGGTACCTCAATCGGATCGCCGAGATCGTAACCGGCGCCGCGCAATTCGTTGAGCAGCCGGATCGCGCTGGCGGGGGTATCGAGGCCGACGGCATTGCCGATGCGGGCGTGCTTGGTGGGGTAGGCCGAGAGCATGATCGCCAGGCGCTTGCGCTCGGCGGGAATGTGTCGCAGGCGCGCGTGCCTGGTCGCGATGCCCGCGACCCGGGCGGCCCGCTCCGGGTCCGGGACGTAGGTGGACAGGCCGTCGGCGTCGAATTCCTTGAACGAGAACGGCACGGTGATGATGCGGCCGTCGAATTCGGGGACCGCCACCTGCGTTGCCACATCCAGCGGCGAGAGGCCGTCGTCGTTGGCTTCCCACTGTTCGCGGCCGGTGGTCAGGCACAGGCCCTGCAAGATCGGCACGTCGAGTTCGGCGAGCGCGCCGACATCCCAGGCTTCGTCGTCACCGCCGGCCGACGCGGTCGCCGGCTTGGTGCCGCCCGCGGCCAGCACGGTCACGACCAGGGCGTCGGCGGTGCGCAGGGTGTTCAGCAGTTCGGGCTCGGCGGTGCGCAGCGAGGCACAGTACAGCGGCAGCGGGCGCGCGCCTGCCTCTTCGATGGCGGTACACAGCGCGTCGATGTAGGCGGTATTGCCGGCCAAATGCTGGGCCCGGTAGTAGACGACCGCGACCGTTGGGCCGTCGACGTCGGCGGCGTCGCGTTCGAGCTCGCCCCAGCTGGGCAGCTGGACCGGCGGCTCGAAGCCGTGGCCGGTGAGCAGCACGGTGTCGGACAGGAAGTTGTGCAGCTGCCGCAGATTCTGCGGACCTCCGGCGGCGAGGTAGTTGTGCGCGTCGGCGGCGACACCGGCGGGCACGGTCGAGCACTCCATCAGCTCGGCGTCGGGCGCCAGTTCACCGCCGAGCGCGACCATCGGCACACCGCTGGCCCGGACCGCCTCGAGCCCCTCTTCCCAGGCCCGTTTGCCGCCGAGGATGCGCACGATGACGAGGTCGGCGCCGTCGAGCAGGGCGGGCAGATCCTCCACCAGCAGTCGCGCCGGGTTGCCCCACCGGTAGTCGGCGCCGCTGGCGCGCGCGCTCAGCAGATCGGTGTCGGAGGTGGACAGCAGCAGGATCACGGGTGAGACCTTCCTCGGGTGACGCGCCCAGCGGGTTAGCGCTCGCCGGAGAGGGTCTGGCTGTTCACAGTGGCGCGACCGCACCGGAATTTCACCGGTTTCCTCATCGCCCGCCGAGCCCCCGGATGCTACCGCGCGGGCCGTGGGCTGCCCGCAGCGCCCGACCGCTTCCGGTCAGTGCGCGACGCGCACCAGCAGCTTCCCCACGTTCTTGCCGACCAGTAGACCTTGGAACGCCGGAACGGCCTGCTCGAGGCCGTCCACGATGTCCTCCAGATAGGCGAGGCGACCGTCCGCGACCCATCCGGTGGCCTGGTCGAGGAACTCCCCCATCTGGGTCGGCGCGAATTCGGTCTGGATGAACCCGCGCACGGTGAGGCTCTTGCGCAGGATCAGCCCCATGAGCAGGCCGAGCCGGTCGGGGCCTGGCGGCAGTTCGGTCGCGTTGTAGGCCGCGGCGAGTCCGCAGACCGGAATCCTGGCGAAGCTGTTGAGCCGCGGCAGCACCGCGTCCAGGACCGCGCCGCCGACATTCTCGAAATAGACGTCGATGCCGTCCGGGGTGGCGGCGGCCAGCTGCTCGGCGAAGTCGTCGGCGCGGTGATCGATCGCGGCGTCGAAACCGAACTTCTCGGTCAGCAGCCGCACCTTCTCCGGCCCGCCCGCGATGCCGACCGTCCGGGCCCCCTCGAGTTTCGCGATCTGCCCGACCGCCGAACCCACCGGCCCCGTCGCCGCCGCGACCACCAACGTCTCCCCCGCCTGCGGCTTACCGATATTGCGCAGCCCCGAGTACGCGGTGAACCCCGGCATCCCCAGCACACCGAGGGCCGTGGTGACCGGCGCCTTGTCCGGATCGAGCTTGCGCAGATACGCCGCCGATTCCAGCGAATGCGTCTGCCAGCCCCCGTACCCGAGCACGATATCGCCGGGCCGCACCGCACTGTCGCGCGACTCGAGCACCCTGGACACGGTGGCGCCGACCATCGTCGCGCCGATCGCCACCGGCGGCGCATACGACGGTGCGTCACTCATCCGCCCGCGCATATACGGATCCAGCGACAGATACAGCGTTTGCAGCAGCGCCTGACCGTCACCGGGCGCGGGCAATTCGACGGTCTCGGTGCGAAAGTTCTCCGGCTGCGGCGCACCGACCGGACGGGACGCCAGCACGATCCGAGTGGTCTCGACAGACACGATTCCTCCTGTGGGTCGGCGTATGTTCGATCATGCGCCTCGCCCGGGAGGGCGGGAGCGGCGACCCGCCTGCGCGGCGCAAAGTGAGGCGCTGACGGCGTCAGTTCCACTCATCCCAACACTGGAGGTTCTCATGCCCAAGGGCTACTGGGTCAGCGTCTACCCCACCATCGAGGACCCCGAAAGGCTCGAGGCCTACAACAAACTGGCCGGCCCAGCCGTCGCGGCCGGGGGCGGGCGGTTGCTCGCCGGCATCGGAGGCCGGGTCGAGGCACACGAAGCCGGCATCGCCGACCGCGTCGTCCTGATCGAGTTCGACAGCTTCGACCAGGCGGTCGCCACCCGCGCGAGCGCGGCCTACCAGCAGGCGCTGGCCGAACTCCCCGACGGCTTCGAGCGCGACTTCCGCATCGTCGAAGGCCGCGACTGACCGGCGCCCAGTTCGACTCGGCGGGACTCGCGAGCGCGCTGCGACAACCCGGCGGTCAGTGCCGCTGCGGCGCGACGAGGCGCTGGGCGGCGAGCACGGTCGCCGCGCGCTGGGCGGGCAGCCGGTCGCCGCCCGCGCGCCGTTCGGCGAAGGCCGCGTGCATCGCACTGGTGCGAGCAAGGTCGGTGAGCATGCGGAGCAGGGCGGGGGCGGGGATGTCGGCGGTGATCAAACCCTCCCGCTGGCCGCGGCGCAGTTCGGCGAGTTTGGGGTCGATGGTGCGGCGGACGACCTCGGTCACGGCCTCGTCGTCAGCCGGTTCGAGTTCCGACCACACCTGGAGGCGGGCATTGTCGGGGTTGGCGACGAAGTGGTCGAACAGGCGGCCTACGTAGCCGGGGAGGTCGTCGGCGCGCAGGGCGGTTTCGGCGGTGGTTTCGGCGGTCCAGCGTTCGGTGACGGCGATGTAGAGCTCGCGTTTTCCTGGGAAGTAGGCGTAGAGGCGGTCTTTGCTGGCGCGGGCCGCGGCGGCAATGCGGTTGATCCGGGCGCCGGCGATGCCGTACTGCGCGAACTCGGCCTTGGCCGCCGCGAGAATCCGCTCCCGGGTCGCCTCACCTGCCGCACGCATGCCCGAATCGTAGCTTGCCGAACCATTTGGTTCGGAACTATGGTCATTTCACGAACCAAACGGTTCTGGAAGCTCGGCGAGACGAGGACGTGATGGCCGCACGATGGCAGGAACTCAGGGATCAGACCGACGGGGTGTCGGTCGCCGAACTGGACGAACTGTGGGGCCGGCTACGGCCCGCGCGGGCCGAGGACATCCTCGGCGAATGGCGCGGCGGAGCGTTCCAGACCGGCCACCCGCTGTGCCGGGCGCTGCCGGCCAGCCGCTGGTACGGCAAGACGTTCCTGGCACTCGACGATGCCAAGCCGCTCATCTGCCGCGCCGAGGACGGCACCTTGTTCTCGAATGTCGAACTCGGGCAAGGCGAAGCGACGCTGTGGAATATCGAGTTCCGCGGCGAGGTCACCGCGACGATGGTCTACGACGGGCGCGCGGTGTTCGACCATTTCAAGTGGCTCGACGACAACACCTTGATGGGCATCATGAACGGACGCCCCGAGCTGGTGCTCTCGCGTGGTGAGCACTTCTACTTCCTGCTGGAGCGGGTGAATTGATGCGCACGAGCGCCGTCCTGTCCCGCGATCCGCGTGCGGGATTCACGGTCGAGACAGTCGATATCGACGAACCGCGCGCAGGTGAGATTCTGGTGCGCATCGCCGCTGCCGGTGTGTGCCATACCGATCTGGTGAGCCGGCGGGCAGGTGCGGGCGACCGGCCGGTGTTGCTGGGCCACGAAGGTGCGGGCGTGGTCGAGGCGGTCGGGCCGGGCGTGAGTGCAGTGCGACCGGGCGATCATGTCGTGCTGACGTTCCGGCATTGCGGTGGGTGCGCCAACTGCCGCGCCGGACGTCCCGCGTACTGCCGTCGGGCGAACGCGTTGAACCAGTTCGGGCGGCGCGCGCACGATCAGCCGCGGGTGACCGTCGACGGCGTGCCGGTGCTGGACGGCTTCTTCGGCCAGTCGAGCTTCGCGGGCTACGCGCTCGCCGCAGAGGACAACACCGTCGTCATCGATTCCGCGATCGACCTCGCTCTGGCGGCACCGTTCGGATGCGGATTCCAGACCGGTATGGGCGCGGTGCTCAATGTTTTACGTCCGGAGCCTGGCTCCTGGCTGGCCATCTACGGTGCGGGTGCGGTCGGCATGGCCGCGCTGCTCGCCGCGCGGACGATGGCCGACGTTCGCGTCGCCGTCGTCGAGACCTCCGCGGCCCGCCGCGAACTGGCCCGCGAGCTGGGCGCCGACGCCGCCATCGACCCGGCCGAATCCCCCACCACGCCGGCGATCCGCGAGCTCACCGGCGGCGGCGCGACCCACGCGCTCGACACCACCGGCGTCGCGAGCGTTCTCGGTGACGCTGTCGCGGCGCTCACGACGGGTGCGACGGTGGTGGCGGTCGGGCTCGGCGCGGGCACGCCGCCGGTTGACGTCAGCGATATCGTCTTGTACGGCAAGGTGATTCGCGGATGCCTGGAGGGCGACGCCGTTCCGAGCACGTTCATTCCGCATCTGCTGGACCTGCACAAGCGCGGCCTGTTGCCGGCGGATCGGCTCATCACCCGCTACCCGCACACCGGGATCGATCGCGCGCTCGAAGATCAACGCGCGGGCCGGGTTGTCAAACCGGTCCTTACATGGTGAGGCGCCATCGCCGGGCGCACGCTGATCCGGAGATTCCGGATTCGATACCGACGGTGATGCGGCAGGATGCTAGCGGTGCGTCGGCCACACGTAACGATAGCCACACATATTTGCCGACACAGCAGAGCGAACCCTTTCCGCCCAGTAAAAGGAGCAGGATAGATGCGTTCCACCGTCCGCAGCGGGCTCGCTGCCGCCGCCATCACCGTCGCGGGACTCACCACACTCGCGCCGTCGGCCGCCGCCCAGCCGTCCATGTACGACCCGGTGATCCGGCCGTGCAGCCACCTGTTCCGCACCCCGCTGGAGCTGCCGCGTCCCGGCACCGACGTCTATTGGAGCCCGTTCGGCACCGGCGGCATCGTCTGCTTCGACGACGGCACCGGCATGGAAAACTACTACCAGCGCGACCCGTGGGGCGCCTGGCACGATATGAACGAACTGATGCCCGGGCATTTCTTCTATGTGGTGTTCAGCTCGACGGTGCCCGATCAGGCGACCTGGGGATAGGGCGAGTTATCTCGGCCTATCGAGACGGATTCAGACCAGGCGTCCTCGATCACGTTGTCGGCCAAGCGATGTCGTCGATCGCGAGCCATGTCGCCTGCGCGACGACGGACGGGGTCAGATCGGTGATCGCTCTGGTTCGACGGTGCAGATGGGATTGGTCGGCGTAGCCGGCTTCGACCGCGGCGTCCGCGGGTGGGCGCCCGGCCGCCAGCAGATGGGCGGCGTGGTCGAAGCGGACGAGCTCGGCCGCATGCTTGGGCGTCACTCCGATGTGGGTTCGGAAACGGGACCAGAGTCGTTGACGGGACCAGCCGGTCTCGAGGGCTAGATCCTGGATGCGGACCAGGCCCCTGGTGCGCATGGCCTGGTCCCAGGCATAGGCGATCTCGGGTGCTACCTCGGCCTTCCTGGACACTCGGCTCCGCAGGAACGCGGCGGCGAGGGCGAATCGGTCGTCCCACGACGACGTCGCCCGGAGCCGCTCGCACAATTCGGCAGTGTCGCCCCACAGCTCCGCCATCGGAGTCACCGCCCCGCCGATCACGTCGGTATCGCGGAGGACCGCTGCCGCGACGACCGGCGACAAACGGATCTGGAGAACGTCACCGGATCCGGAACCGGAAATGCGCACGGCGCCGCCACGCAACCCGACGATCGCGCTCCCCGTCACCGGCCGCCCGAGCGTGTCGTACACGATGCCGCGCTCGCCGAGGTCGATCAGGAGCGTGACCAGCGGATGCGGGATCATCGTCATATCGACGGCACCGACGTCGCGGTAACGGAACCCCGCCATCCGAACACCCCGAGCAGGCGGACGAACCGGGACGGAAATGCCGACCCGGCTCCAATCCCATCCGGGCGTCGCGGTCATACGCTCCAGGCTAGCCGGGCACCACAGCGTGACATTCGTTCAATACAGGTGGCGAGTCCAGTACGACGCTGTCTGTATGAGTGATTCGAGCACCGCCGCCGCACGCATCGACGAAACGATCCGCGGGTTGCATGTCGTCATCGAGGGGAACCCCACGGCCCCGCCCCTGCTGCTCATCCATGGTTCGGGCGCAACCGGTTCGACGTGGGCGCCGGTGGTTTCATCGCTTGCCACCGAGTTCCGGGTCGTCACGATCGACCTGCCCGGCTGTGGCCGATCTGCTTCGGTGCCGACGTATGCCGTTGCGCAGCAGGCGGATCGGACGGCCGCGGTGCTGGATGATCTCGGCATCCAATGCTCGGCTGTGGTGGGCCACTCCAGTGGAGGATATGTCGCCACCGCTCTGGTGGAGCAGCGGCCGGACCTCGTCGGCGAGCTGATTCTGGTCAGCACGGGACCGAGCCTCTCGGCACTTCTCCCCGAGTCGGCGATCATCCGGATGCTTTCCCGACCGCCCTTGGGGCCGCTCGTATGGGCGATCCGTACCGATTCGATGATCCGCCGGGCCGTCGCGGCGACAGCGGCTGCTCCGATCACTGTGCCCGATGAGGTTCTGGCCGATATGCGAACGATGTCGTACCGCACTCTGCGCGCGATCCTGGTGGCCAACACGGATTACCTCGCCGCGCGGACCGTGCCCGAACGCCTCGTAGACGCCGGCAAACCACCCTTGGTCATCTTCGGCGATTCGGACCCACGCTGGAACCCGGCCTCGACCCGGGAGTACGAGGCGGTCCCCGGCGCCGAAGTCGAATACCTGCCGGGAGTCGGTCATCTCGCGATGCTCGAAGCCCCCGACGCACTCGCCCGCGTAATCCTCGACCGCGCACGGTAGGTGTACACCCAGGTCGAGGTGGCTCGCGAGGCCGGGCGCCGAGGCCGGGTTGAAGGTGTGGATGGTCTCGGCCGGGACGAAAGCCAAGATCGGTGACAAACACACGCACACATCGCTGGTGCGAGTAGAGGCCAACGAGCCGTGGCCGGACGCAGGTATGACCGTGCTGCGGTGGGGGCAACTGGCAGGGACCGAACCCATTGCGGCGTCCCCGATCGAGTTCCCTTGGGCGCAGCAGCGTCCGGATTCGGTGCGCGACACCGGCTTCCACCCTCACGACCGATCCAAATGATCCTTCAATACCTCGAGCCGCCCATCCCAGTCCCGAGCAAGCGCTGCAAGGAACTGCTGCGCCACCTGCATCGGCGCCGAATGCAATCGGTAACGCACGCGGCGCCGCTCGCCCGGTTCGGGGATCACCAGCCCCGAATCCGACAGCAGCGCAAGGTGTTTCGCGATCGCCTGGCGGGTGATCGGGAGCCGGGCGGCCAGGTCGGTGGCGGTGGCGGGGCCGGCCGAAGCCAGCTCCGCCAGGATCGCGCGGCGGCTCGGATCGGCCAGTGCGGTGAAGACCTGTTCGGCGATCGCTTCGGTGTCAGGCGGCATCGAGGTAGGTCACCAGTTCCCCGAGTTCCTGCGCCCAGCCGTCGACGTTGCCGGAATGCGCGGTCTTGTGTTCGTCGTCGGCGAGTTGCGCGAATCCGGTTTCCACCACGGTCAATCGCGTGCCGGCACCCGTCGGTTCGAGGGTGAACTCGACGTAGGTGCGGCGCGGGTCTTCGGCGGGCAGGCCGTAGATCTGCCAGGTGAAGCCGAAGATGCGCGGACGCTCAACGCGCTCTACCCGTAGCTGCTGCGAGCCGCCCTCATCCCAGCGCAGCCAGGCCTCGCCGCCGGGGCGCAGGTCGATGCGCGCCTCGTTGCCGAACCAGGTGCCGAGCCCCTCTGCCGTTGTAATCGCCGTCCACACCTTCTCCGGCGGATGCGCCAGCTCGACGGTCCGCTCGATTCGATCAGGAAATCCCATCATGCACTCCACTCAGTAGCAACTCAACGGTTGCAATAGTATGGCAACCAATTGGTTGCGTCAATGCCACACCCGCTCGCGCCCGCCGTAGGGTCCGTAAGCTGGACCGATCATGGCTCGCACAGATTCGGATTCCTGCCCGGGAGTGCTACGGCTGCACGAGGCCGCCGACGGGCCGCTGGCACGCATCCGAATGCCCGGTGGACGGCTGGAACCGCACCAGATCCAGGCGCTGGCCGGGGCGGCCGACGAGCTCGGTGACGGCAATATCGAACTCACCTCGCGCGGGAATGTGCAGTTGCGTCAGGTGCGTGATGCGCGCGAGCTGACCGGCAGGCTCGAAGCGGCGGGGTTGCTGCCCAGCCACACCCATGAGCGGGTGCGCAATATCGTCGCCTCGCCGCTGTCGGGCCGGATTGGCGGGCTCGCGGACGTGCACCCACTGGTCGGTTCCCTCGATGCCGGGCTGCGGGCGGCGGCGCGGCTCGCTGACCTGCCCGGACGGGTGCTGTTCGCGCTGGACGACGGGCGCGGCGACGTCAGCGCGCTCGGCCCCGATATCGGTGCGCATGCCGTCGGCGCCGACGAGTTCGCGATCCTGCTCGCCGGCCGGGACAGCGGGCTGCGGGTCTCGACCGCCGATACCGCCGACGTCCTGCTGGCGGCCGCGCACGGATTCCTCGATCTCGGCTCCGGCCATTGGCGATTGCACGAGATCGAAGACGGCGCCGAACGCCTCGCCGGGTCGCTGGGCCTGACGCCGGTATCGCCGCGCGTGCACATCGAAACCGCTCCGCCGCCGCCGATCGGCTGGCTCCCTCAGGACAACGGCCTGGTCGCCCTCGGCGCGGGCATCCGCCTGGGCTCCTTGCCCGCCCGCACCGCGGAATTCCTCGCCGCCGTCGAACGCCCGCTGTTCATCACCCCGTGGCGCTCGATCGTCCTCACCGACCTCGACGAATGGCCCGCCGAACAGGTCGTGCGCGTCCTGGCCCCGATGGGCCTGATCTTCGACGCGAACTCCCCGTGGTTGCAGGTCACCGCCTGCGCCGGCCGCCCCGGCTGCGCCAAATCCCACACCGACGTCCGCGCCGACGCCACCGCCGCCGTCGAATCCGGCCGCGTCCTCCCACCCGGCACCACCACCCCCACCACCGACTCCCCCACCCCCGCCGACCAGCTCCTCATCGCAGGCCGCCAGCACTGGTCCGGCTGCGACCGCCACTGCGGCCGCCCCGCCGGCCCCGTCACCGACGTCACCGCCGGGCCGGACGGGTACTCGGTCGGATAACCATCGGCACCCCCGTTCATCGTCGCCGGAGAACTTGGATTGGCCATATCAACGATGGCATATATCATTGACGGCATGGACATGTTCGACATAGAGGTCGAACCCGAGGTAAGAGCTTGGCTGGAATCGCTGAGCGATGAGCATTACGGTCGCGCAATGTATCGAGCAGAGATGCTCGCCGAGTCCGCAGGCACGCTTGGCGAACCCTACTCGAGACATTTGGACGGCAAAGTTCGCGAGTTGCGGTTCAGCCTCGACGGCCGTCCCGTGCGTATCACGTACTGGTTGGCACCTCAACGGCGTGTCATTCTGTTGACCGTCTTCTACAAGACGCGTCAGCGTGAATCGGCGCAGGTCGAACGTGCGGTGCTGGCACAGAAGGAATGCGAAGCCGAGCACGGCCACGCAACCGAGGTTTTCGAGAGGAAGGTCTGACATGAGCAAGAGTCAGCATGTCAGGTTGGACACCACCCCTGATGTGCACCGGCACGGAAATGCTGTGCGCGCCGGCTACGAAGCCGAAAGGCGGGCAGTCGAGCTCGGGCGAGCAGTCCGCGAACGCCGAGAAGGCCTCGGGTTGTCGCAATCCGAACTGGCCCGACGTGCAGGGACCAGTCAAGCCGCTATCTCCCGGCTCGAGTCCGGGGAGCACGTCCCCACATTGACACTGCTCGACAGGCTGGCCGCAGCCCTTGATGCCACGGTGGACGTCTCGTTCACCAGCGCGGCCTGACGGACCGCGAACACCCAGCGATAGCTGATCCGGTCGACCCACGGCGACGGCCGCATATACCCGGGTCATAGGCTGAGCGGCATGTCCGACGTGCGTGCCAGTTATCTCACCGACGCGGCCGAGATCTATCGGCGGTCTTTCGCCACGATCCGGGCCGAGGCGGATCTGAGCGGGTTTCCGCCGGATGTCGCGCAGGTGGTGGTGCGGATGATCCATGGATGCGGGCAGGTCGATCTGGCGCAGGATGTGGCGTTCACGCCGGGAGTTGTTGGCGCGGCGCGGGCGGCGTTGCGGGCGGGGGCGCCGATTTTGTGCGATGCGAACATGGTCGCCTCGGGGGTGACGCGCAAGCGGCTGCCCGCCGATAACGAGGTGCTGTGTCTGCTGGGCGATCCGCGGGTGCCGGAGCTGGCGCAGCGGATGGGCACCACGCGGTCGGCGGCGGCGCTGGAGTTGTGGGCCGAGCGGCTCGACGGCGCGGTGGTCGCCATCGGCAACGCGCCCACCGCGCTGTTCCATCTGCTGGACATGCTGGATGCCGGTGCGCCGCGTCCGGCGGCGGTGCTGGGCATCCCGGTCGGCTTCGTCGGCGCCGTCGAGTCCAAGGACGCGTTGATCGAGGCGGGCGGTGTCGACTATCTGACCGTGCGCGGCAGGCGCGGCGGCAGCGCCATCACCGCCTCGGCCCTGAATGCGATTGCGAGCGAACAGGAATGAGCGCACCCGGCAAACTCTGGGGTATCGGACTCGGTCCCGGCGATCCGGAACTGGTGACGGTGAAGGCGGCGCGGATCATCGGCGCGGCCGACGTGATCGCCTTCCACAGCGCGCGACACGGGCGCAGCATCTCGCGCGCCATCGCCGAACCGTACATGCGGCCGGGCCAGCTCGAAGAGCACCTGGTGTACCCGGTGACGACCGAGACCACCGACCATCCCGGCGGATACCAGGGCGCGATCGACGAGTTCTATGAGCAAGCCGCCGAGCGACTGGCCGGACATCTAGCCGCCGGACGCAGCGTCGCGCTCCTGGCCGCGGGCGACCCCCTGTTCTACAGCTCCTATATGCATATGCACCGCCGCCTGGCCGACCGGTTCGAGGCCGAGATCATTCCCGGCATCACTTCGGTGAGCGCGGCGACGGCTGCCCTGGGCACACCGCTGGTCGAGGGCGAGCAGGTGCTGACCGTGCTGCCCGGCACTATGCCGGTCGACGAACTCACCGAACGCCTGCGCACCGCCGACGCCGCTGCCGTCATGAAGCTCGGCCGCACCTATCCCGCCGTCCGCCAGGCGCTCTCGGACGCGGGCAAGCTGGGCGAGGCGTATTACGTCGAGCGGGCCAGCACCGGCCGTCAGCGGGTGCTGGCCGCCGCCGACGTGGCCGATGACGAGGTCCCCTACTTCGCCATCACCATCGTTCCCGGGCCGGAACCGACCACGCCGTTGCGTCTGAGCGCACCGAGCGAAAAGAGTTCGGCGACAGGGCATTCAACGAACTGCCTTGGTGTGGCCGAGTCGGCGACTCCCGGCGACACGCAGTCAGCGTCCGGAGGGCACGTCGGCCGATCGGCCGACTCCGTCATGGCCGCGCCACCGGAGAACGCAGTCCCGCAGGAAGTCTCCAGCGCCAGCTTCGACCCGATCGCGCCGGAAAACGTCGACCCGCAGGCGCACGATGCCACCGTCCCCACCAGGGCGCCTGACGAACTTGCCGATTCCGGCGAAGTGGTCGTCGTCGGCCTCGGCCCGGGCGCGACCGCCTGGACGACACCCGAAGTCGAGCAAGCCCTCGCCGAAGCCACCGACCTCGTCGGCTACACCACCTACATCAACCGTGTCCCCGTCCGACCCGGCCAGCGCAGGCACGCCAGCGACAATCGGGTCGAATCCGAGCGCGCCGCCATGGCTTTGGATCTGGCCAAGAATGGTGCACGCGTCGCCGTGGTCTCCTCCGGGGACCCCGGCGTGTTCGCGATGGCCGCCGCGGTGTTGGAAGAGTCGGCCGATCCGCAATGGAAGGGGGTCCCCGTCCGGGTGCTGCCCGGCGTGACCGCCGCCAACGCCGTCGCGAGCCGGGTGGGCGCGCCATTGGGTCACGACTACGCGATGATCTCGCTGTCGGATCGGCTCAAGCCGTGGGACGTCGTCGCGCGCCGGCTATCCGCCGCCGCGGCCGCCGATATGGCCATCGCCATCTACAACCCGGCCTCGAGCCAGCGCACGTGGCAGGTGTCGGCCATGCGGGAGCTGCTGCTCGAGCACCGCTCGCCGCTGACGCCCGTGGTGATCGGCCGCGATGTCGGCGGGCCCACCGAAACAGTGCGCGTGGTGTCGCTGGGCGATCTCGAGCCGAGCGAGGTCGATATGCGCACGCTGCTGATCATCGGCGCCTCCACCACTGCCGTGGTCGAGACCGAGGACGGGCCACGCGTCTACACCTCCCGGCGCTACCAGGTCTGAACCGCCGCACCGCGCGCCGGACCGCCGCGTCCGCCCGAACCGGTAGACTCGTACACATTCCACTATGGAGTGTCGACCCGAAGGGAGTACAGCGTGGCCGACCGTACGAGCAGGCGGCCGTTGAACTCCACGGCCGCCTCCCTACTCGGCTTCCTGCACGAAGGCCCGATGTCCGGCTGGGACCTGGTGAATCTGGCCCAGGAGCGCATCGGCGATTTCTGGACCATCACGCAGAGCCAGGTCTACCGCGAACTCACCGCCATGGACGCCGCCGGCCTGGTCGAGAAAGGCCAGACCGGCGCCCGCGAGCGCACCCCGTATCACATCACCGACGCCGGCCGTGCCGCCTTCCGCGAGTGGATCGCGCGCGACCCCGGCGCCGAAACCATCCGCGTCCCCCTCCTGCTGACGATGTCGTTCGGCGATCACCTCGACCCCACCCATCTCGACGAGATCATCGCCGCAGGACGCGAGGTCCACCGGCGCCGCCTCGACGGCTACCTCCGCGAAGACTGCGCCGGAATGCGCGCCCACCAGCGCGCCACCCTCGAATTCGGCATCGCCTACGAACGCGCCGTCCTCGACTGGTTCGACCGCCTCCCCGCTCTCCTCGGGCGTACCCCGGCCGAATTGGTGACAACACCGCCACCGCCGCAGGACTGACCCGGACGCTCGGGATTCAGGGACGGCTGCAATTCGGACAACCGGTTGCACTATGGAAGCAGCACCGGTACGGTCCTAACTGCTTGCAAATTGCAATCAGAAAGGGCTTCGATGACACAGTTCGTGCGGGTACAGAACTTCAGCATTTCCAGCGACGGGTACGGCGCCGGCGTCGGGCAGAGCCTCGACCGCCCGTTCGGGCACGCCGACCCGGCGGATTTCATGTCGTGGGCGGGAGCTACGGCGCACTGGGTGAACCGGACCGAGCCGGGCGGAACCTACGGGCTCGACGACTACATCACCCGCGATTTCGCGAACAATATCGGCGCGGAGATCATGGGGCGCAACAAGTTCGGTCCGCAGCGGGGGCCGTGGGAGGACTACGACTGGCAGGGCTGGTGGGGTGATGTACCACCGTTCCGCACACCGGTATTCGTGCTCACCCATCACCCTCGGCCGTCATTCACGCTGGCCGACACCACGTTCCATTTCCTCGACGCCACGCCGAAAGAGGCCCTGGCCCGAGCGTTCGAGGCCGCCGACGGCAAGGATGTGCGCATCGGTGGTGGTGTCGCGACAGTGCGGCAGTTCCTCGATGCCGATCTCATCGACCAGATGCACGTGGCGGTCGCCCCGGTCGAACTCGGACGCGGCGAACGGTTGTGGTCGAGCCCGGAGGAACTGACCGATCGCTTTCATCTCGAGCGGGTTCCGAGCCCCAGCGGGATGGTGCACCACTTCTTCTGGCGCAAGTAGTTCGACAGGTCAACGGTGGTTGTTCGCACGGCGGCGCAACCACTCGACCGCATCCCCGACTTCGGCCACGACCTCGGTGCCGGGCGGAACTGCCGGCCGGTCGATCATCAGCACCGGAATTCCGGCCTGCCGCGCGGCGGTGAGCTTCGCGGCCGTGTCGTCGCCCCCACTGTCCTTGGTCACCACCACGTCGACGCGATGCCCGGCCAGGATCTCGGCCTCGGCCTCGACGGTGAAAGGCCCACGGGCGAGCAAGAGTTCATGGTGGGGCGGCAGATCGGTTTCCGGCGGATCGATGGCGCGGATGAGAAACCACTGCTCGCTGAGCCCGGCGAACGCGCCGACACCTTGACGGCCGATGGTGAGAAAAACCCGCTCCCCCAGTTCGGTGACCCGCTCGGCCGCGGCGGCAAGGTCCGCAACGCGAAGCCAGTTGTCCCCCGGCCCCGCCGACCAGCCGGGCCGGCTCAACCGCAACAACGGGATACCGGCGGCGCGGCAGGCGATCGCCGCATTAGCGGTGATGGTGTCGGCGAACGGATGGGTCGCGTCGACGACGGCCGCGATCTGCCGCTGTAACAAGAACTCCCGCAGGCCATCCGGCCCGCCGAACCCACCGACGCGGACCTCACCAACCGGCAGCAGCGGCTCACGAACACGTCCGGCGAGCGAGGAGACGATGTCGAATCCTCGCTCGCCGGAAGCGATGCGGGCCAGTTCCCGGGCCTGCCGGGTTCCGCCCAGAATCAGGATGTTCAGGGCTGGCCGCTGAAGTAGGCCAGGCCCGCGTTGAGCAGCTCCGGACCACCCGCGACCGCGAGGCCGATGATGGCGCCGAGCACCGCGCCGGGCAGGATGCCGACACCGAAGAACAGGATGCCGACCGCCGCACCGATCAGGCCGCCGACGAGCGCACCGAGCGAGGCCCGCTGCAGTTCGGCCATGAACCAGCCCTGCGCCGAGATGAACTCGGCCTGGCTCGGGGCAGCCGCGGTCGGGGTGAGCTGCGGGGTCAGGGTGAGCTTGCTGCCATCGGCATCGACGGTGGCAGCGATCTCGACCGGCTGCCCCTTGGCGGTGGCGGTCAGCGGGATCGTGGTGACGACGGCACCGTCGGAGTTGGTCAGCGTCACCGTCTTGTCGTCGGTGTCGAGGCTGAACTTGCCACCGGTCACGGTGGTGACCAGCGACTTGCCGGCCTCGGCGAGCTCGAGGGTGTAGTCGACGCCCTGGTCTTCGCCGGTGACCGCGGGCACCGCGGTGCTCTGGTCCTGGGCGGCGGGCGGGGTGGGCGACGGAGCGGCGTAGGAGGTGCCTGCGGTGACTCCGGTGGCGGCGACCGCGAGCAGCGCGGTGGCGGCGAACTTCTTGTACTTCATGTAACTCCCCGGTCAGGAAATTTCGGTTTCCGATCACGATCGGAACTCGGACCAGACCCTACCGCGTGGAACAGCCCTGTTTCACCCATGGGCACGACCGGATAGCCGCTCAGGCCGGGCCCTTGACCACCGTCCATTGCGCCACCGGGAGTTGTGGTCGCCAGGCGGTGAACCCACCCAGCGACTCGGCCCGGTACACCTGGAATTTGCGCAGCTCACCGCCGTGCTCGGCGGCCAATCGCACCAGTATGGCCTCGGTTTCGGCGGTCACCGCGTTGGCCACCAGCCGCCCGCCCTGGCGTAGTTGTGACCAGCATGTCTCGAAGACGCCGTCCTGGGTGAGGCCACCGCCGAGGAAGATCGCATCGGGCGCGGGCAGGTCGGTGGCCGCGAGTTCGGCACGGACCTCGCCGCGCACGTCGATGCCGGGAGCACCGAGGGCGACCGCGTTGTCCGCGATCCGCTGCCTGCGCTGCTCGAGCCGTTCGAAGCTGACCGCACGGCAGCCGGGGTGGGTGCGGCACCATTCGATGGCGATACTGCCGGATCCGCCGCCGACGTCCCACAACAGTTCACCGGGTGCCGGAGCGAGGGCGCTCAAGGTCAGGGCGCGGATCTCGGATTTGGTGAGTTGGGTGTCGCCGCCGAACAGGGCGTCGGGCAGGCCGGGCAGTCGTGTCGTGCGGGGCCGGGTGGGGTCGGCGGTCACGTCGATCGCCACGATATTGAGCGGGTCCGTGCGCGGGTCGTCCCAGGTCTCAGCGGTCGCGGTGACGATGCGCTCGCCTGGGCCGCCGAGTTGTTCCAGGACGGTGAGCGTCGAGGATCCGAAACCGTTGCGGCTGAGCAGATCTGCGATGACGGCGGGCGTGCCGGCGTCGGCGCTGAGCACGAGGACGCGGCGGCCGTCGGTGAGTTCGGGCAGCAGGTTCGCCGGTGCGCGCCCGACCATCGAGACGACGGGGATCTCGGCGAGCGGCCAGCCGAGCCGAGCGCAGGCCAGCGATGCCGATGACGGTTGCGGGATCACGTGCAGCGCGCTCGGGCCGAAGAGCTTCATGAGCGTGACGCCGATGCCGTAGAACATGGGATCGCCGCTGGCCAGCACACAGATCCGGGCGTGGGCATGTGCGCGCAGCAGACCAGCGAGGGCGGGCAGCAGTGGTGACGGCCAGCTGATCCGCTCGGCGCTGACCTCGTTGGGGACGAGCGCCAGTTGGCGTGCCGAACCCATCAGCACGTCGCAGTCAGCGACCGCGGCACGCGCCGTCTCTCCCAACCCGCGCCAGCCGTCCGCGCCGATTCCGACCACGGCGATCGGGACGCCAGGCCATCGCATGGGCTCCGCTTCTCCGGCGCGCCTGGTCATCGCGTCCGCGCTCCGCGGGCCCCGATCGCGTCGACATTCATCGCGGCATCCGGCGCCAAATCGGCTGCGGCATCATCCGGAACGCCACGAACACCAGCCGCAGAATGCCTGGCACCACGACCCGCTCCGCTCGCCGGTGCAGTCCCTTGACGACGGCCTCGGCGACCTGTCCCGGCGTGCTGGACAACGGCGCCGGCTCCATCCCCTCGGTCATCCGCCCGATGACGAACCCGGACCGCACCAGCATCAGGTGCACGCCCGTGCCGTGCAGGGCGTCACCGAGCCCGCCGGCGAATCCGTCCAGGCCGGCTTTGGCCGAACCGTAGACGTAATTCGCGCGCCGCACCCGTACCCCGGCGATCGAGCTGAACACCACCAGCTGCCCGCTGCCCTGCGCGCGCAGCAAGTTCGCCAGCACAGTCAGCACGCTGACCTGCGCGGTGAAATCGGTGTGCACCACCGCCAGCGCATGCGCCGGATCGCGTTCGGCGCGGGCTTGATCGCCGAGAATGCCGAAGGCCACCACCACGACTCCGAGCGGCCCGTGTTCGGCGGCGATCTTCTCCAGGAGTGCGGGATGGCTCGCGGTGTCGTCGGCATCGAATTCGACGCAGTGCACCGCTTGTGCGCCGGCCGCTTCGACTACCGCGACCTGTTCACCCAGTTCATCGCTGCGGCGCGCCGCGAGGACGACGGTGCGCCCCGCAGCGACCCGCCGCGCTATTTCAACCCCGATTTCGCTGCGCCCGCCGAGCACCAGCACCGTCCCCGCGTCGAGTTCTCGCGCACTACGCCATCCCATGCGCCCATCCTGTCATCCGGTGTGAATCTGTCGGCAACCGCGAACCACGTTGCCGGGCTGGAGATGCACGGCAGCGTCATCGCCCGGGTGCGTCTTTGCCCGCAGTCGGCGCCCCGGCATAAAACCCCTGCCCGCGGTCGGCGCCCCGGCGCGAGGGCCCAGCCCACCGCCAACGCCCCGGCGCAAATCTCTACCCGCCACCAACAGTCCGGCGTAACGCCCCAGACCACAGCAACGCCCCGGCGTAAGCCCCCAACGCCATGATCGCCCCGGAGTAAGGCCCACCTACCGCCAACACCCCAACGTAGAGCCCACCGCCAAACCTCGGCGTAGTGCCCACCCCCATCGTCCCGGAGTAGCCCCGCCTCCACCGGCGCCGCGCAGCGCCCCTCCGCGACGGCAACCGGGGATCGACCTGTTCGGGCGCACAGTACATCGAGATCCTGCCCGGCCGAGCGGATGACGCCGGTAGGGGCCACGCTACGGTCTAGCCATGGCGATCGGTGCTGCTGTGCAACTCTCCCCTGCCGCTGTCGACTTCGTGACCGAGCGACACCTGGCCACCCTCACCACGCTGCGCGCCGATGGCACCCCACATGTGGTGGCCGTCGGGTTCACCTGGGATGGCGAGGCCGGGATCGCGCGTGTCATCACCGATGGCAAGTCGATGAAGGTGCGCAATGCGCGCCGGTCGGGGTACGCGGCGCTCAGCCAGGTCGACGGAGCCCGGTGGCTGACGCTGGAGGGCCCGGCGACCGTGCTCGACGATCCGGTCAGCGTCGGCGAGGCCGTGCAGCGGTACTCCGGTCGCTACCGGGTGCCGCGGGAGAACCCGACGCGGGTGGTCATCGCGATTCAGGTGCAGCGCGTGATGTCGAGTAGTTCGCTGCGCGCCGGGTGAGCGCCGATTGCCGCCGTTTCAGAGCACAGTGAGCCCGTGCGGGCGCTGGTTCATCGATTCGGCGCCGTCTTCGGTGACGACCACGATGTCCTCGATCCGCGCACCCCACTCGCCGCGGAAGTAGATGCCGGGTTCGACGCTGAACGCCATGCCCGGCCGCAACTCCAGTTCGTTGCCGGCGACGATGTAGGGCTCCTCGTGCACCGAGAGCCCGATCCCGTGCCCGGTGCGGTGCAGGAACGCCTCGCCGAGGCCGGCGGCCCGCAGCGGTTCACGGGCGGCGGCGTCCACCGATTCGGCGGTGACGCCCGGACGCACCGCGGCAACGGCCGCCGCCTGCGCCTCTTCCAGTTCGGCGTAGCGGGTGGCCACGTCGGCGCGGGGTTCGCCGAGGACGTAGGTGCGGGTGCAGTCCGAGTTGTACCCGCTAGCGACGGGCCCGCCGATATCGATGACGACGACGTCGCCCTGCTGCAACCGCCGCTCGGATTTCTCGTGATGCGGAATGGCGCCGTTCGGTCCGCTGCCGACGATGATGAACTCGGCTTCGGTATGCCCCTCGGCGATGATCGCCTGCTCGATGTCCGCGGCGACCTCGGCCTCGGTGCGCCCGGGCAGCAACCATTCGCCCATCCTGGCGTGTACCCGGTCGATCGCGGCGCCCGCTTCCCGCAGCGCTTCGATCTCGGCGGCGTCCTTGATCATGCGCAGCTCCCGCAGCACCGGAGTGGCCGAGGCCGGCAGTCCGCTGAAGGATTCGGCCAGCGGGATCAGGTGCAGGGCGGGCATGGAGTCGGTGACCGCGACCCGCGATCCGACGTGCAGCGCCGACTTCACGATCTGATACGGATCGACGCCGTCGACCCAGTCGTGGACCTGTAAACCGAGGTCCGAGGCCGCCGAACCCTCCAGCGACGCCAGTTCCAGTTTCGGGACCACCACCGAGGGCGTGCCCTTGTCGGCGGGGATGACCAGGCAGGTCAGCCGCTCGAACGAGTCGGCGGCTGAGCCGATCAAGTAGCGCAAGTCCGGGCCGGGGGTGATGAGCAGGGCGTCGAGGTGGGCCTCGCGCATCAGCTGCACCGCGCGCTCGAGCCGGTCGGCGTAGACGTCCGCCGCGAATCGTGAATCCGTGTGCGAGCTCATACCGCCCGACGTTACCCGTCCGGGGGACCGCTCGGATCCACTCGGGGCGTTCGGTGTTGCTGGGAAGTCGCGGGGTCAGGCTCGTTGGTCCGCGCCTGAGAAGTTCGGCCCGTCCTTCTTCCGGCTCCACAGCCGAGCGCGAATGCCCGATGACGATCTCGGTGTGCCTATTCGGCGCCCGACCGCGCCGAAGCCGGATACGCAACTCTCATTGCCTATTCGACGAACCGTGCCGCGCCCGGTCGGCGTTACTCGGCCCCGGGTGGTTCCGGCCGGCCTTGTCGGTCTTGCCGGGTAACCTCAGCCCGTGACGTCAGCCGCTCCCGCCACCGGTCCCCTGCTGCTGCTCGACGGTGCCAGCCTCTGGTTCCGCGCCTTCCACGCGATCCCGGAGAAGATCACCGCCCCCGATGGCCGCTCGGTGAATGCGCTGCGCGGCTTCACCGATATGGTCGCCGCCTTGATCACCCGTCATTCCCCCAGTCGGCTGGTGGTGGGCCTGGACCTGGATTGGCGGCCGCAGTTCCGGGTCGATCTGGTACCGACGTACAAAACCCATCGGCTGGACACGTCCGCCGAAGCCGCGCCGGGCGCGGAGGTGGTGCCGGACCGGCTGACGCCGCAGGTGTCGATGATCCTCGAGGTGCTGGCCGCGGCCGGTATCGCCACCGGCGGCGCCGAGGGCCTGGAGGCCGACGACGTGCTCGGCACCCTCGCCACCCGCGAGCAGACCGACGACGTCATCGTGGTCAGCGGCGACCGCGACCTGCTCCAGCTGGTGCGCGACACCCCCGAGCCGCCGGTCCGGGTGCTCTACGTCGGCCGCGGATTGGCCAAGGCGGAGCTGTTCGGACCGGCGGAGGTGTCCGCGAAATACGGTGTGCCGCTGGAGAACGCGGGGCCCGCCTACGCCGACATGGCCACCCTGCGCGGCGACGCCTCCGACGGCCTGCCCGGTGTGGCCGGCATCGGGGAGAAATCCGCCTCGACCCTCATCACCCGCTTCGGCTCCCTGGACGCCCTGCGCGCCGCCGTCGACGACCCCTCCGCCGACCTCTCCCAGAGTGTGCGCACCAAACTCCGTGCCGCCGAGGCGTATTTGGCCGCCGCCGCCCCGGTGGTCCGCGTGGTCCGCGACGCCGACGTCACCCTCTCGCGCCCCGACACCCTCCCCACCACACCGGCCGACCCCGACCGCCTCCGCGAACTCGCCGTCACCTACAACGCCGACAGCCCCATCACCCGCCTCATCACCGCGATGGGCGCGCCCCGCGGCTGAGCCGGCCACCGCCGCTCATACCTCGGCCCGGCGGTTGCCCCTCCCCCGAGCGATTCGCCCGCGGTTGGTCTCGGTGGCGACTCACCCTCGGCCCGGTCGCGGTGGCGCCGAGAGCCCGTATCTGGGTGCGGTACAGACCGTTTCGCCCATCGCATAGGCATCGGGCCAACACTCGCCGAATACGGAATCGCCGGCATCGGCGGCCCCTCGTGCGGGCCATGCCGATGCCGGCGATTTACCGACTGGAGTTCGATCCGAGCGGCGCGGTCATCGCCGCGGGCCCCGGGCTCTGAGGCGCAGGCGACGTCGGTCGTCCGGACCGGGACCGAGCAGCGCCGCGGGTGACGGGCTGCCCGGGCGAAGATCAGCTCGGGCGGCCGACCTCGTAGGTGCCGTCGTCCTTGGTGATCTTGACGCTGACCTTCTTGGCCTCACCGCTGACCTTCAGGTCGCAGGTGAAGGTGGCGTCGACCTTGACCTCCTGGCCGGCGGGGCAGGACACGTCGCTGACGTCCTCGATGCCGTAGGACTCCGAGAGCACCTTCTGCACACCGGACTGCACGGCCGCCTGGTCGAGTTCGTCCTTGGCGGTGAGCAGCAGGATGAGCGCCACGATGCCGCCGACGATGGCCACACCGAGCACGGCCAGACCGATGATCAGGCCCTTGCTCTTACCGCCGCCGCTGCTGCCACCGCTCTGCTGGAGCGGCTGCTGCGGCTGGTTCGGGTTCCACTGCTGCTGGCCCTGCTGGCCCCAATCCTGCTGCGGCGGCTGGGGCTGACCCCATTGCTGCTGCGGCTGCTGCGGCTGACCCCACTGCTGCTGGGGCTGCGGCTGCGCCCACGGCTGGCTCTGCGGCTGGTTCGGCTGCTGCGGCTGGTTCGGCTGCTGGCCCCACTGCTGCTGCGGCGGCTGCTGAGGCTGGTTGGGCTGCCCCCACTGCTGCTGCGAGGCCTGCTCACCACCGCCCCACTGCTGGGTGGGCTGCGCGGCGGGCGGCTGCTGGCCACCCCACTGCTGGGTCGGCCCGGCCCCGCCGGGCGCCTGCTGTCCACCCCAGTGCTGGGTGGGATCGTTGCGTCCCTCCCCGGGACCAGGGGCGTCGTTCGGTCCGTACGGGCCGCTCATCTGGTTGCCTCCACTCGCATCGGTACACACACGGTAGCCCCCCGCGTGCGAAAGAAATCAAATCACAAACGCTTTTCTCACGCGGCGTCCACCGCGACGACACCCCGCCGGATCGCCCGCACCGCCTTGGCCGCGGTGGCCGCGACCTCCACGTCGTCGGCGGTGCTGTGGATCTGGTCGAGCAGGTCGATCACCTGACGGCACCAGCGCACGAAATCGCCTGCCGACAGCGGTGCGCCCTGATCGCCGCTGGCGAGCAACGACTCGGCCAACCCGTCGCCGCGGGCCCAGGTGTGAATGCCGGTGACGATTCCCAGATCTGGTTCCCGGGTGGGCGCGAGCTTGTGCCTGGCCTCGTCGGTGCGCAGCTGCGACCACACCGCCACGGTGGCCCCGACCGCCCGGCGCACCGGTTCGGTGGGACCGGAGGCCCCGAGGTAGCCGCCCTCCTGGCGCGATTCGTAGACCAGGATCGACACCACCGCCGCCAGTTCGGCCGGTCCGAGTCCGCGCCACAATCCCTGGCGCAGGCATTCGGCGACCAGCAGATCGCTTTCGGCGTAGATCCGGGCGAGCCGGCGTCCGTCCTGGGTGACTTCGCCCTCGTGCACGAAACCGCGTTCCTCCAGCAGGCCGAGGATCCGGTCGAAGGTGCGTGCCAGCGAATTGGTGGTGGCGGCAACCTTCTGGCGCATCGTGTCGGTCTCGCGCGAGAGCCGGGCATACCGTTCGCCGATGCGGCTGAGTTGTTCCCGGTCGGGCCGCTGATGCGCGGGGTGGGCCCGCAGGCTGCGCCGCAGCGTGGCCAGTTCCCGGTCGTCGGCGGCGCGGGCGCGCTGGCTGCGCCGCTGCCGACCGGGCGCGGCGATACCGGTGCTGCGCAAGGCGGAGGCCAGATCGCGGCGGGTGCGGGCGGTGCGGTGATCGACCCGGCGCGGCAGACGCATATGCCCGAGCGCTTGCGCGGGCACCGGGAAATCGGCGACCGAGATTCGGCCCGCCCATTTGTCCTCGGTGAGCACCAGCGGTCGGGGATCGCCGGGCGTGGCGTCGGGTTCGAGGATCACCGCGAGCCCCGCGCGCCGCCCCGACGGGATGGCCACCACGTCACCGCGGCGCAGCGAGGTGAGCGCCGCGACCGCCGCACCACGCCGGTCGGCCCGCCCCTGCTGCTCGAGCTGACGTTCGCGCTGCTTGATCCGTTCCCGCAGCGAGAAGTACTCGAAGAAGTCGCCTTCGACCCCACCCAGTTGACCGGCGAGCTTGCGCAGCTGGTTCTCGTTACGTTCGATACCGCGCACCAGCCCGACCACCGAACGGTCGGCCTGGAACTGCGCGAAGGAACGCTCCAGCAGCGCGCGGGCCTCCGCGGCTCCCATCCGGTCGATCAGGTTGATCGACATGTTGTAGCCGGGACGGAACGAGCTGCGCAGCGGATAGGTGCGGGTGGAGGCCAGCCCGGCCACCGCGCTGGTGTCGACCTCGGGCTGCCACAGCACCACCGCATGGCCCTCGACGTCGATCCCGCGACGTCCGGCGCGGCCGGTGAGCTGGGTGTATTCGCCGGGGGTGAGTTCGGCGTGCGATTCGCCGTTGTATTTGACCAGCCGTTCCAGCACCACGGTGCGGGCGGGCATGTTGATGCCGAGCGCGAGGGTCTCGGTGGCGAACACCGCGCGCACCAGCCCGTTGACGAACAGCTCCTCCACCGTGTGCCGGAAGGCCGGGAGCATGCCGGCGTGGTGGGCGGCCAGCCCGCGGTGCAGCGCCTCGCGCCATTCCCAGTAGCCGAGCACCTCGAGATCGGCCTTGGGCAGCTCGCCGGTGTGCTTCTCGATGATCGCGTCGACCTGCTCCTGGTCCTGCCCGCGCCCCAGATCCAGCCCCGAGCGCAGGCACTGCGCCAGCGCGCCGTCGCAGCCGGCGCGGCTGAAGATGAACGTGATCGCCGGCAGCAGTCCTTCTTCGTCCAGCTTGGCCAGTACCTCCGGACGCGGCAGCGGACGGAAGTCGCGGCGGCCACCGCCACGGCCGCGCGGGCCACCCCAGGAGTTCATCCGGTCGGCGGATTCCCGGTGCCGGATATAGCGGACCAGATCTTCGTCGACGAGCACCTTCTGCTCGGAGGAATTGCTGTCGAACAGGTCGAACATCCGCCGTCCGACCATGACGTGCTGCCACAGCGGCACCGGCCGCGTCTCGTCCACCACGACGGCGGTATCGCCGCGCACGGTCTCCATCCAGGCGCCGAACTCTTCGGCATTCGACACCGTGGCCGACAGGCTGACCAGCCGCACCTCCGGCGACAGATGCAGGATTGCCTCTTCCCACACCGCGCCGCGGAACCGGTCGGCCAGGTAGTGGACTTCGTCCATCACCACATACGACAGCGCGTGCAAAGCGTCGGAGGAGGCGTAGAGCATATTGCGCAGCACCTCGGTGGTCATGACCACGACGGGCGCGTTCGAGTTGATCGACTGATCGCCGGTGAGCAGCCCGACCTTGGCCCGGCCGTAGCGGGCGGTGAGGTCGGCGAACTTCTGGTTCGACAGCGCCTTGATGGGTGTGGTGTAGAAGCATTTGCCGCCGGTGGCCAGCGCTAGGTGCACGGCGAACTCACCGACCACGGTTTTCCCCGCGCCGGTGGGCGCGCACACCAGCACGCTGTGCCCCTCTTCGAGGGCGCGGCATGCCTGCTGCTGGAAGGGGTCCAGCCGGAAGGTGAGTTCGGCGGAAAAGCTGTCCAGCTCGCCTGTCAGCGACCGGTTCTGTGTCACCCGTCAGAGAGTATCGGAGTAGTCCGACACGGGACGGCTGGTTTTCTCCGGCGACGCGACGGGCTCGGCGGGGGTGATGGGATCGGCGGCCGCGACCGGGTCCGGCCCGGACAGGGTCGAGGCCTGCTCGTCGTCGAGTTCGCCCCAGCCCTCAGCACGCGCGCGCCGGGCCCGGCGCGCGTCGTTGATCCGGGCGAACTGCACGGCCAGCTCGAACAGCAGCGTCAGCGCCAGGGCCAGCGCCAGCATGGAGAACGGGTCCTGCGGGGTGACGATGGCGGCGAAGACGAACAGCCCGAAGATGATGCCGCGGCGCCAGGCCTTGAGCCGGGCGTAGGTGAGCACACCGATCAGGTTGAGCCCGATGATCAGCAGCGGTGTCTCGAAGCTGACGCCGAAGATCACCAGCAACTGGATGATGAAGCTGAAGTATTCCGAACCGCTCAGCGCGGTGATCTGCACGTTGTCGCCGATGGAGAGCAGGAAGCTCAACGCGTGCGCGATGATCACGTAGGCGAGCACCGCGCCGGTGACGAACAGCACCGACCCGGAGGCGACGAAGCCGATCGCGTACTTGCGTTCCTTGGCGTAGAGGCCGGGGGTGATGAACGCCCACAGCTGGTACAGCCAGACGGGGCAGGCCAGCACGATGCCCGCGGTCATGCCCACCTTCAACCGGAGCATGAACTGCTCGAACGGTGCGGTGGCCAGCAGGCGGCATTCGCCGTCCGGGGTCAGCGAGGCCCGTGTCTCGGCGGGCAGGCCACAGTAGGGCCCGCGCAGGATCTCGCCGAGGCTTTCGATGCCGAGGAAGGAATGGGCATACCAGAGGAACCCGAGGACCGTGGTGACCAGGACCGCGGCGATCGAGATCAGCAGCCGGGTACGCAGCTCCTGGAGATGCTCGACCAACGACATGGTGCCGTCGGGGTTGGTCCTGCGCCTGCTGCGCCGGGGGTCGAACGGAATTCGCATGGTGTGTGTGGTTGCCCTTGTGCTCGCGTGCCTGGACCGCTCACCGCCGACGCCGAGCGATGGCCGGACGCCAACAGCACACTAGCCGGAGCGAGCGCGAACTCGCTCCGGTCGACGCGCGGGTCAGAGCGTTTTCGACTCGCTGCGCGGCTGGTCGGCGGGCGCCGGGTTCGCGGCCTGGCCGGACGGCAGCTGCTGAGCGGGAGCCGCGGGCGCAGTGGACGAGGCGCTGGTGTTGCCGCCCTCGTTCTGCATCTGGCTGACCTCGCTCTTGAAGATCCGCAGCGATCGGCCGAGGCTGCGGGCCGCGTCGGGCATCCGTTTCGCGCCGAAGAACATCACGAAGACGACCGCGATGATCAGCCAGTGCCAGATGCTCAGACTGCCCATGTTCTACCTCCAAAGACTGTGATACACCGATGCTACCGGACCCCGGCCCGGCCGAACCCGCCCGTGTGCCGCAGTTGGCCGCGCGTTCAACCAGCCGCGGTGCCCGTCACTCGACGCTCTGAGCGGCGGCTTCACGCAACTGGCCCAGCAATTCCGGCCCGCTCCAGCGACGCTGATCACCCTGTTCGGCGGCCAGGACGAGTTCGATGAGCCGCTGATTCACCGGCGTCGGCTGCCCGACCATGGCGCCCAGGCTCACGATTTCGCCGCACAACCAGGAGATTTCGGTGCGCCGGCCGGCGGCGAGATCGTCGGCCATGGACGAGCGCGCCATCGGGTCGACGGCCAGCACTCGCCCGGCGACCCGCTCGAATATCGCATCCGGCACGGTGAGCAGCCGCGCCATCACCGCGGGCGGCAGCGCCGTCAGCCGGGCGGGGCGAATTCGCGCACTGTTCATCACCGCGAGCGCCTCGCGCTGGGCCAGGGCGAGGCAGCGCCGGTAGTCGCGCTGGGCCAGTTCCGCGCGCAGCGGCAGCCCGGACAGCGCGTTGACCGGGTTGTTCAGGTTGAGCAGCAGCTTGGCCCATTGCACCGGCAACAGGTCGGCATGCCGGTCCAGCGGGAGTCCGGCACGGCGGAAATCCTCGGCGAAGCGGTCCAGCGCGGGATCGTCGTGCACGGCGACGACGCCGTCGGTGCCGCGATGGAAATGACCGCCACCGTGCTGGACGACGTTGAACATCACCATGCCGGCCAGCACCACGCTGCCCGGCAGGACGGTGCGCAGCGTGCCGTCGTTGCCGATGCCGTTCTGCAAACTGAGCACCACGGTGCCCGGCCGCAGCCGACCCGACAAGCTCTGGGCCGCGCTCGCGGTGGCGCCGGATTTCACGGTGATCAGCATGAGATCGGCCGATTCGGCGGCGTCGGGTTCGGTCGCGACGGCGAAGCGGTCGGCAGCCACCAGCTGCGAGCCGCCGTCGAGATCGGTCAGCCGCAGGCCCGCCGTGCTGATCTGGTCCAGGATCGGGCGCCGGCCGACGAAGGTCACCTCCGCGCCCGCGGCCGCCAGCTTGCCGCCGACGAAGGTTCCGATACTGCCGGCGCCGAGCACCAGGACCCGATTCGTCAAGCCGGTCCCGCCTGTTCCTCGGCGACTTCGTCATAGGCGGCCAGCGCCGCGTTCGACCGCTCCCGCACCGCGGCCACCAGCTCCGGCGGCCCCAGCACGGTGACACCGGAACCGAATCCGAGCAGCAGCCGCGCCATCCAGTCCAGCGTCGCGAACCGCATGGTCGCCTCGAGGCTGCCGTCGGGGTGCACGGCCAGCCGCTGGATCGGGTATTGGTCGAGCACCCAGCCGTAATCGCCGCGGATCCGCAGCCGGGCCAGCGGCAGCGCCGGATCGTCCTGGAACAGGTCGAGCGCGGCGTCGGCCTCGGCGGCGTCGCTGCGCGGGCGGGCCGGTTCGTCGAGTTCGGTGGCGTCCTCGATCCGGTCGAAGCGGAACAGCCGCACGCCTTCGGCCTGACGGCACCAGGCCTGCAGGTAGCTGTTGTTGTCGACCAGCACGATCCGGACCGGGTCGACGATGCGTTCGGAGACGACATCGCGGCTGGCCGAGTAGTACACCAGCCGCAGTGCGTGCCGTGCCGCCAGCGCCGCACGCACGGTCGCGACGGCCGGTGCCTCCACCGGTCGGGGCCCATCGGTGGTCTCGGGGGCCGCACCGGAAATGGCGGCTTCGATCTTGGCGATCGCCGAATGGGCGGCGCTCGGATCGACCATGCCCGGTGTGTCCACGATCGAACGCAGCGCCACCAGCAGCGCGGTCGCCTCGGTCGAGGTCAGCCGCAGCGGCCGATCGATACCCGCGGAGAAGGTGACGTCGATGCTCTCCTCGGAGAACGACAGGTCGATCAGATCGCCGGGCCCGTAGCCGGGCAGCCCGCACATCCACAGCTGGTTCAGATCGCTCATCAGCTGTTTGGTGGTGACGCCCAGGTCGGCGGCGGCCTCGGCGGCGCTGATGCCGGGGTGGGCCATCAGATACGGCACCATGTTCAGCAGCCGCGACAGCCGCACCGACAACCGGCTGCTCATACTGCCTCCTCCGGGCATGATCGGGCGCCCTGCGCGGTGACGCACGCTGCCGCCTCCGGGCGCTGGCCGCTCATGCTGTCACCTCTGTGCGGTCGAAGACCGACCGCAACCGCGCCACCACATCGTCGCGCAGATCGGCAGGCGCGAGCACGACGGCGTCGGGGCCGAGTCCGGTGATCAGCCGCGCGATCCAGTCCCGCGAGCGGACCGGAACCTCGATGACGCTGCCATTGCGGCCGCCGATGGTGCGGGTACCGCCTTCGACGCCGATCCGGCGCAGTTCACGACCGCGGCCCTCGGCCACCCAGACCGTGGCCGAGCCGCTGACCGGGTAGCTGCCGGTCACCCGGGTGACGATCTCGCGCAGGTCCACGTCGTCGGGTTTGCGGACCGCGTTGCGCGGACCGTACGCGGTGACCTCCTCGCCGATGCGCGAGAGCCGGAAGGTGCGGGTGGCGTCGCGTTCGCGGTCGTGGCCGACCAGATACCAGCGGCCGTGGTGGGTCACCACACCCCACGGCTCCACATCGCGCATCAGATAGGGCTCGTTGACGGCGCCGCGATGCTCGAACCGCACCGCCTGACCGGCGTCGATCGCGGCCAGCAGTTTGCCGAGCACGGGTTCGGAGCCGCGGGTGCGGGCCGGCACCGCCGGAACCGAGGCCAGCCCCGCCTCGGTTTCCACGTGGATGCCCGCGGCCCGCAGCTTCAGCAGCGCGCCCTCGGCGGCGGCGGCGAGTTCGGGCGATTCCCACATCTGCACCGCGACGGCGACGGCGGCGGCTTCGGCGCTGGTCAGGTCGATATCGGGGAGTTCGTAGGCGTCGCGGTTGATCCGGTAGCCCTCCACCGAGGAGAACCTGCTGACCGGACCCACTTCCAGCGGGATGCCCAGATCGCGCAGCTCGTTCTTGTCGCGTTCGAACATCCGGCTGAAGGCTTCGTCGCTGGCGGAGTCCTCATAGCCCGCGACGCTGTCCCGGATCCGCTCGGCGGTGAGGAACTGCCGGGTCGACAGCAGGGCGATGACCAGATTCATCAGCCGCTCGACCTTGGATATCGCCACTCGAACAGGGTAATGCGCGCGGCGGTGTGGTGTTGCGGCGGCGCACGGGTAACCGGTTTGGCAGGCTGAGTTCAGCCGAAGAGTCCTTCCCGAGGAGTCAGCCATGATCGTCGCGTTCTCCGTCACTCCGCTCGGCGACGGCGTCGATGTGGGCCGGGCCGTCGCCGAAGCCGTGCGCGTGGTGCGCGCGAGCGGGCTGCCCAACCGCACCGACGCCATGTTCACCACGATCGAAGGCGAATGGGATGAGGTGATGGCGGTGGTCAAGCAGGCCAGCGACATCATTCTCCAGGTCGCACCGCGATGCAGCCTGGTGTTGAAGGCCGATATCCGGCCGGGCGTCACCGATGCGATGACCTCGAAGGTCGAGACGGTCGAACGCCATCTCGCCGGCGACTGAGCGCCGCCGGCGAGCCCGCTACATCGAGGCGATCAGCCGGTCGACGCGTTCGTCGACCGAGCGGAACGGATCCTTGCACAGCACGGTGCGCTGGGCCTGATCGTTGAGCTTGAGGTGCACCCAGTCGACGGTGAAATCGCGGCCGGCCTCCTGGGCTGCGGTGATGAAATCGCCGCGCAGTTTCGCCCGGGTGGTCTGCGGCGGGGTTTCCACCGCCGCGTCGACGGCGTCGTCCTCGGTGACCCGCTTGGCCAGACCCTTGCGCTGGAGCAGGTCGAACACACCGCGTCCGCGCTTGATGTCGTGATAGGCCAGGTCCAGCTGGGCGATCTTCGGATCGGACAGCTCCATGTTGTAGCGGTCCTGGTAGCGCTGGAACAGCTTGCGCTTGATCACCCAGTCCACCTCGGTGTCGACCTTGGCGAAATCCTGCGCTTCGACGGCGTCGAGGGTGCGGCCCCACAGGTCCACCACCTGATCGACCTGCGGATCGCGATCGCGGTTGCGCAGATGCTCGACGGCGCGGGCGTAGTACTCGCGCTGGATCTCGAGCGCGCTGGCCTGGCGCCCGCCGGCCAGCCGCACCGGACGACGACCGGTGAGATCGTGGCTGACCTCGCGGATGGCGCGGATCGGGTTGTCCAGGGCGAAATCGCGGAACGACACGCCCGCCTCGATCATCTCCAGCACCAGCGAGGCCGTGCCGACCTTGAGCATCGTGGTGGTCTCGGACATGTTCGAATCGCCCACGATCACATGCAGCCGGCGGTACTTCTCGGCATCGGCATGCGGCTCGTCGCGGGTGTTGATGATCGGCCGCGAGCGGGTGGTCGCCGAGGAGACGCCCTCCCAGATGTGCTCGGCGCGCTGGGACAGGCAGAAGGTGGCCGCCTTCGGCGTCTGCAAGACCTTGCCCGCACCGCAGATCAGCTGCCTGGTCACCAGGAACGGCAGCAGCACGTCGGAGATCCGGGAGAACTCGCCCGCGCGGACCACGAGGAAATTCTCATGGCAGCCGTAGGAGTTGCCCGCCGAGTCGGTGTTGTTCTTGAACAGGTAGATATCCCCGCCGATACCTTCTTCGGCGAGTCGCTGTTCGGCATCGATGAGCAGTTCCTCGAGCACCCGCTCACCGGCCCGGTCATGGGTGACCAGCTGGGCCAGGTTGTCGCATTCGGCGGTGGCGTATTCCGGATGCGAGCCGACGTCGAGGTACAACCGGGCGCCGTTGCGGAGGAATACGTTGGAACTGCGACCCCAGGACACCACCCGGCGGAACAGATACCGGGCCACCTCGTCGGGGCTGAGCCTGCGATGTCCGTGGAAGGTGCACGTCACACCGAACTCGGTCTCGATCCCCATGATTCGTCGCTGCACACTATCGACATTACAGCTAGGAACAGCCCCCGCGCGGGGATCGGAGAACCCATATGTATACGGGTTGGCAACGATTCGGGCGGCAATCGTTCGTCCATAAGGGCTTGTGGACGCCAGATTTTTGGTACGCGGACGCGCGGCAGCCACACAGCAACCCGACCACGCCCGAAGGCCCTGTCTCTCGGCACCCTCAATCGGCGCCCCGCTGTGGCCGCGAGGCCGCACCCTGAGCCGACTTCGGGTCGCATCCGGCGGGGTGTCCGCCGCATACGACCCGAATCAGCTACTGCTACTTCTCCGTGGTGCCGTCCTCGTCCGCGGCCTCCGCCTGGGCTTCGGCTTCGGCTTCGGTGCCCGCGCCGGCGGCCGAGGTATCGAGCAGCCGTTCCAGAACCGCGGGCCCGATCCGCCGGAACGCCCGGCGGGGGCGCGCCTGCTCGAGGGTAGCGACCTCGAGCGAGGACACACCGAGGACGCGCTTGTCCTTATCGCCCTCGGGGGTGCCGGCCTGCAACGCCTTGACCGCGACGCCGATCGCGCTCGCCAAGTCGAGCCCCGGCCGATAGGAGGACTTCAACGCGGTGACGATGGGCTCGGTGGTGCCGCCCATGACCACGTATTCGCGCTCGTCGACGATGGAACCGTCGAAGGTGATCCGGTACAGCACGGCGTTGCTGTCCTGTTCCTGATAGGCCACCTCGGCAACGCAGATCTCCACCTCGTAGGGCTTGAGCTGGTCGGTGAAGATGGACCCGAGGGCTTGGGCGTAGGCATTGGCCAAGGCCCGGCCGGTGACGTCGCGGCGACCGTATTGGTAGCCGCGCAGATCGGCCTGCAGGATCCCGCCGCGACGCAGGTTCTCGAACTCGTTGTACTTACCGACGGCGGCGAAGCCGATCCGGTCGTACAGCTCGCTCACCTTGTGCAGCGTCGCCGAGGGATTCTCGGCGACGAACACCACGCCCTTGTCGTAGACGAGCACGACGACACTGCGACCCCGGGCGATGCCCTTGCGCGCGAGCTCGGTCTTGTCGCGCATGATCTGCTCGGCCGACGCGTAGTACGGCAGCGTCATTCGCTGGCACTCCTTGCTGTGTCGTGCGGGAGGTCGCTCATCGGGCCTCCTGCGCTGCCTCCCGGTCGGCGACGATGCCGCGGGCGATCTCGGCGAGCCTGCTGTCGCTCACCTCCACCGCACCGTCGTCGTTGATGACGATGGCGGTGGGATAGATGCCGCGCAGCAGATCCGGGCCACCGGTCGCGGTGTCGTCGTCGGCGGCGTCGAACAGCGATTCCACCGCGATCCGCAACGCCCGGTCCTCGTCGATGCCCTTGGCGTACAGCTTCTTCAGCGACGACTTGGCGAAGTGGGAGCCGGAACCGACTGCGGCGTAACCGAATCGCTCCTCGCTCTGCCCGCCGACGACGTCGTAGGAGATGATCCGGCCGACCTTGTCGGGGTCGGTGGCCTCGAGGTCGTAGCCGACCAGCACCGGAACCACCGCCAGGCCCTGCAGGGCCGCGGGCAGGTTGTCGCGCACCATCTTCGACAGCTTGTTGGCCTTGCCGTCGAAGGTCAGCGGGACGCCTTCGATCTTTTCGTAATGCTCGAGCTCCACCGCGAACAGGCGCACCATCTCCACGGCCATGCCCGCGGTACCCGCGATACCGGCCGCCGAGTAGGTGTCGGTGATATAGACCTTCTCCATATCGCGGCTGGCCAGCAGGTTGCCCTGGGTGGCGCGCCGATCGCCCGCGATGAGCACGCCGCCGCGGAAACTGACCGCGACGATGGTGGTGCCGTGCGGGGCGATATCGCGTGCACCGCCGCCGGGAATCCCGGCGGCGGCGTTCATCGCACCGAATCCGTTGCCCGGCAACAGATCGGGTGCGTGCATGCGCAGATGTTCGGAGAAGGACGACAGGGCGTGCCCCGGGTGGAGACGCAGCGGGTCACCTGAGGTCACTGGCCGCCTTTCTGCACGTAGGCGCGGACGAAGTCCTCGGCGTTCTCCTCGAGCACATCATCGATCTCGTCGAGCAGGTCGTCGGTGTCCTCCGCCAGCTTCTCGCGCCGCTCCTGACCGGCGGCGTCGACGCCCTCCGGGCCCTCGTCCTCGTCGCCGCCCCCGGCGCGTTTGGTCTGCTCTTGTGCCATGGCAGCCGACCTCCTGTTGTTTCACCACGCCCGGACCCTGGGTGAGCACCGGCCCGGTCGTGCGCAATGTGCGTGCTCGTCCTTCAACACTACCCAGCCACACCGACACGATGGCGGATTCGGTCGGTGTCGTGACCGGTCACCGTCGCGCGCACGGGCGCGACGGGTCCGGTGACAGGGCTAGGTGGTGAGCTGTTCGACCAGGTCGGCAGCGGTGTCGACACCGTCGAGCAGCTTGCCGACGTGGGCCTTGGTGCCGCGACGCGGTTCCAGGGTCGGGATGCGCACCAGGGAGTCACCGCCCAGGTCGAAGATCACCGAATCCCAGCTCGCGGCCGCGATATCGGCGCCGAAGCGGCGCAAGCACTCGCCGCGGAAGTAGGCGCGGGTGTCGGTGGGCGGGTTGGTCATCGCGTCCAGCACCTGCTGCTCGCTGACCAGGCGCTTCATCGACCCGCGCGCCACCAGGCGGTTGTAGAGGCCCTTGTCCAGCCGCACGTCGGAGTACTGCAGGTCCATCAGATGCAGCTTCGGCGCGCCCCAATTCAGGCCCTCACGGCTGCGCATACCTTCGAGCAGGCGCAGTTTGGCCGGCCAGTCGAGCAGGTTCGCGCATTCCATGGGGTCGCGTTCGAGCAGGTCGAGCACCATCGCCCAGTTGTCCAGAATGTCGCGCACGCGCGGGTCGTCGTTGCCTTCGCGGTCGACGAACTTGGCCACGCGCTCGTGGTAGAGCCGCTGCAACGCCAGGCCGGTGAGTTCGCGGCCGTCGGCCAGGGCGACGGTGGCGCGCAGGGTGGGGTCGTGGCTGATGGTGTGCACGGCGGTGACCGGGCGGGCCAGCTGCATATCCGACAGATCCTCGCCGGATTCGATCAGGTCCAGCACCAGCGCGGTGGTTCCGACCTTGAGGTAGGTCGACATCTCGGCCAGGTTGGCGTCGCCGATGATGACGTGCAGCCTGCGGTACTTGTCGGCGTCGGCGTGCGGCTCGTCGCGGGTGTTGATGATGCCGCGCTTGAGCGTGGTCTCCAGGCCGACCTCGACCTCGATGTAGTCCGAGCGCTGCGACAGCTGGAACCCGGCGTGATCACCGGACTGGCCGATGCCGACGCGGCCGGAGCCGCAGATCACCTGCCGGGACACGAAGAACGGGGTGAGCCCGACGATGATCGAGTTGAACGGGGTGTCCCGGTTCATCAGGTAGTTTTCGTGGGTGCCGTAGGAGGCGCCCTTGCCGTCGACGTTGTTCTTGTACAGCTGCAACCGCGGCGCGCCGGGCACGCTCGACGCGTGCCGGGCCGCGGCCTCCATGACGCGTTCGCCGGCCTTGTCCCAGATCACCGCGTCCAGCGGGTCGGTGACCTCGGGCGCGGAGTACTCCGGGTGTGCGTGGTCGACGTAGAGGCGCGCGCCGTTGGTGAGGATCATGTTCGCCGCGCCCACCTCGTCGGCGTCGATCACCGGGGCGGGGCCGTTCATCCGGCTCAGGTCGAATCCGCGCGCGTCGCGCAGCGGGGACTCCACCTCGTAGTCCCATCGGGTTCGCTTGGCCCGCGGCACGCCTTCGGCGGCGGCGTAGGCCAGCACCGCCTGGGTGGAGGTGAGGATCGGGTTGGCCGACGGCTCCGTGGGGGTCGAGATGCCGTATTCGACCTCGATTCCGATGATGCGCTGCATGTGCACGAGCGTAGGCGACGCGACCGACTGTCCGGATGTCATACCGGTCGTGGTACTTCCGGAGGACCCGCGGGCACACCCGCGGGCGCGATAGTCGGAACATGACCGAATCGCTGACCACGACCACCTCCGCGACGCCGGCCGCCCGGCCGTCGCGGGTGGTCGCTCTCGACGTGCTGCGCGGGATCGCGATCCTTGGCACCCTCGGCACCAATATCTGGATCCTCACCGATCCCGAGGGGATCATCGGCTACATCAATCGGCTGGGCGCACCGGTCGAGGACGGGTGGGGCTGGGCCGAACGGGTCCTGCAACAGTTCGCGCAGGGCAAGTACCTGGGCCTGTTGACAATCATGTTCGGGATCGGGCTGGCAATCCAGCAGTCGTCCGCGCAACGGGCGCGCCGGCGCTGGCCGGGCAGATATCCGATCCGGGCCGGCCTGCTGTTGCTGGACGGCCTGCTGAACTTCCTGCTCATCGCGGAGTTCGATGTGCTGATGGGCTACGCGCTCACCGGCCTGGTGGTCGCCTACCTGCTGGCCACCTCCGAGCGCGCGCAGCGGCGCTGGCTGATCGTGCAGGCGAGCATCCACGTCAGCATGCTGACGTTGCTGGCGGTGGCGATGACCGCCGACGGCGGCGGCTCGGTCTCGGACTCCGAGCCCTTGAATCCCAATCCGTATGCCGACGGCTCGTTCTGGGATCTGGTGCTGTTCCGGATGGAGAACGCGCTCGGGTTCCGGTTGGAGACGATCTTCATCTTCCCGATGTCGATCGCGCTGTTCCTGCTCGGAGCGCGGCTGTATCGGGCCGGGGTGTTCGCGCCGGAAGGTGCGCGGCTGCGCAAGCGGCTGATGATCCTCGGGTTCGGTGTCGCCGCGCCGGCCGATCTGCTGCTCGGGGTGTTCGTCGGCGGTGACGTCGTGCTGATCACCCGCTACGGCATCGCGCCGTTCGTCTCACTCGGCATCCTCGCGCTGGTCGCGCACTTCTATCTGCATCGCCCGCGCACCGGGTTCGTCGGCACCCGGCTCAGCGAGGTCGGCCGCACCGCGTTGAGCTGCTACATCCTGCAAAACCTGGTGGCCTCGATCATCTGCTACGGCTGGGGTTTCGGGCTGGCCGCCCGCTTCTCCCCCGATGCCCGGGTGCCGTTCACGGTGGCGGTGTATCTGGTCGTCGCGCTCGTCATCGTCTGCTTCGCGCACCTGTGGCTGCGGAGGTTCGACCGCGGCCCGGTCGAATGGTTGTGGAACGTCACCTATCGGCGGCTGGCGGGTGAGTAGCGCCGTCAGGCCGAGCGGCGGCTGCGATGGTCGGCGACGTGCACGCGGTTCGAACAGCGAGTCGAGCAGAACCGGCGCCGGCCGTTGCGGGAGGTGTCGACATAGACGGTGGCGCAGCCGGGACGTGCGCAGCGGCCGATCCGGCCGGGGTCCTCGCAGAACAGCTCCGCGAGCCCGGCGGCCGTGTAGGCCTTGACCCGCTCGTGCACCGGCGCATCGATGCGGGAGTAGTGCAGATGCGGTGCGCGGCCGTCATGGGTCGAAATGTAGGGCTGGCTGGTGGTTTCGGCGAGCAGATCGTTGAGCAAGTCCACCGACGGCGCGGTGAAGACCTCGTCGAGCCGGGCGATCCAGCGACGCAGTTCGGCGATCTGCCCTTCGCTGAGCGGCGTGAGCGGTTTGTAGTCGGCTTCGTCGAGCAATTCGAACAGGCTGCGCTCGGGCGCCGCGTTGACCAACCGGACGGCGAGTTGAGCGGCGGCACCACCGTAAGGGTTGAAATGCACTAGACCATTACATCAGGCTTGGTACATGCCCGCTACCTGCCCCTCCTGCTCCTGGCCGACCCCCACCGCCGTGTCCACCCACGGCACCGTCCGCTATCTGCGCTGCGTGTGCGGGCAGTGGATCGTCTGCGCCGAGGGAGCGGTCGTCGCCGCACCGGGTAGCGGCGGATTCGCCGGTGTCGGCGGAGCGCGCCCGGATACGCCCGCCCGCGCCGATCGTTGACCCGGCCGTCGGCGCAGTGAATGGATCCGCGCGCCGCTGCGTCCGGGTGTGGCTGAAGCAGCGTGGGGTCGGCTCGCCCCTCCGGTATCGTCGAGGCATGTTCACGAGGGCGCAGCTGACGGTGGGTGCGGTGCTGACCGCCCTGCTGCCCGCGCTCGTGCTTCTCACCGCCCCTGCCGGTGAACCGGCCGCGCTCTTCGGCGCCGTGGCCGTCGTGCTGGCGGTCGCGCTGGTGGCGGCGCCGTCGATGCGCCTGGTCCGGGTGCCCGTCGGTACCGCCGGACCGCCGCAGGGCGCGCAACGCAGGCGCCGTGGTTCTTATCTGCGCCAGAGCAATCCGGACACCGCAGGGCGTCCGCGACCCCGAGCTCCGGGATTCGGGCACGCCTGACGTCGATCCGCGTGCGGACCGATGTCGGCGTTTCACGCTGACCCGACCCGTCCGCGCGCTCGATGCGCGCACCACTCAGTCAGGGGTGCCTCCGGCATGCTCGATTTTGTCTACTATCCCGTTTCCGCCGCACTGTCGTTGTGGCACACCGCGGCCGCCGCCGTCGTCGGTTCCGGTTCGCTCGCCTGGATCGGCGCCGTCATCCTGCTCGTGATGACGTTGCGTGCGGCGCTGTTTCCAGTCTTCCTCAAACAAGCCCGCAGCCAAGCCGCCATCCGTCGCCTGCAGCCCCAGCTCGAGGCGATCCGCAAGAAGTACCCGGATGATCGGCAGCGTCAGGCCACCGAGACTCAGAAGCTTTACCGCGAGCACGGCGTCAGCCCGTTCGCCGGCTGCCTGCCTCTGCTCGGCCAGGCCTTCGTCTTCCTCGGACTGTTCCATGTGCTGCGCTCCTTCGACCGCACCACCGCCGCAACCCATCTGCCGTTCACGGCGACACCGGCGCCGATGTCGGCCGAGCAGAACGCGGCCACCGCGAACTACGCGTTCGACGCCGCTGACGTGCGGTCGTTCCTGGACGCCGACCTCTTCGGCGCCCCACTGTCGTCCACGCTGACCGGCCACCCGACCCCGGCGACGGCCATTGTCGCCATCACCCTCACACTGGTCGCGGCCGCAGCCACCCACTTCACCGCACGCACCGCCCTGGCCCGTCAGGAATCGGCCGGCCTGCCCTTCATGCGCACGCTGTCGCTGTGGGTGTTCCCCGCCGCCGCCTTGCTCGGCGGGGTATTTCTCCCGGTCGCCGTGTTGCTGTACTTCGTCACCAACAACGCCTGGACCTTCGCCCAGCAGCGCATCGTGTATCGGCGCATCGATCGCGAAGCTGCGGCACTCGGTTCGCCGATGACGTCGCCGGCCGACTCCGTGCGCAGCGCTGCCGCCCCGAGACCCGGCGCTCGCCCGGACCGCCGCAAACGGCGAACACCGCACCCATGAACGACGTGCATCGCACGAAAGGGTGGGAAGATAGCGTCGAGGGAGGGGACGCGGATGCTGTACGACACGACCGGCACGACCTATTCGCATACTCGACAACCGGATTCGAGGATTGAGGTCTTGATCCTTCGAGCGCTATCGGGCACCTCCTCGGTGGCGAATCTCGGTGCAGGCACCGGCGCCTACGAACCGCCACAGACGGTGGTCGCCGTGGAGCCGAGCTCGGTGATGATCGCCCAACGGCCGCGCCGCGCCGCGCCCGCGGTGCGCGCGTTGGCCGAGCATCTGCCGCTGCGCACCGATGCCGTCGACGCCGCGCTGGCCGTGCTGACGGTGCACCACTGGACCGGCCTCGAGCAGGGCATCGCCGAACTCGGACGCATCGCGCGTCGTCGTATCGCGATCCTGACCTGGGACCACCGGGTGATGCGCACGTTCTGGTTGCTGCGCGACTACCTACCCGCGGCAGCCGCTACCGACGCGCGGCTCGCTGTCCCCCTGGAGCAACTGATCGAGCTGCTGCCGGGAACTGTCGAGGTCCATCCGGTGCTGGTACCCGCCGACTGCACCGATGGCTTCGGCGCGGCGTATTGGCGGCGGCCACACGCTTATCTCCAGCCGGAGGTTCAGGCCGGGATGTCGATGCTGGCGCTCACACCGCACAGCGAGCTGGCGCCGGGATTGCGGCAGTTGCAGGCAGACCTCGACAGCGGAGTCTGGGCCGACCGCCACCGTGATCTGCTCGACCGTCAGCAGTTCGATGCGGGTTATCGGCTGGTCGTCGCAAGCTTTGGCTGAAGCCTCGGCCGTGGACTATCACCCCCGAAGTGCGTGACGCCATGCCGCGCTGGATCGCCACCTGGACGCCGAACCAGGCGATCACCGTGCACCAGGCGGCGAAGTCGTTCGAAGCGATGGGGGAACTCGCTGCCGCCGAACAGCACTACCGCCTGACCTGCGATATCTGGAACCCGGCCACACACTCCCGCGTGCACGCGCTCGCGGCTGCGGAGACCGGCCTCATCCGCTGGCGCCTGGGCAAGCACGAGGATGCGGCCTCGATCCTGCGGCCGGCCATCCCGGTGCTGGCAGCCATGAACTCGGAGCGGACAGCTCGCCAACTGGCCAAGATCCGTGCCACGGCACCCGAGCTGCTTGCGGGGATCGCCGACGAGCGGTGACCCGCCATGAGGCATTGCTATGCATGCCCTCATGTGAGAGTGTCTCTCGCATCAAGAGACTATCTCCATAGGAGGTCCCATGCTGCGCGTTATCCAGTGGGCGACCGGCGGGGTCGGCAAGGCGGCAATCGAGGCGGTGCTGGCCCATCCCGAGTTGGAGTTGGTCGGTTGTTATGTGCATTCCGAGGCAAAGCGGGGTCAGGATGTCGGCGACATCCTCGGCACAGGGCAGCTCGGAATCACCGCTACCGATGACGTGGAGGAGATCCTCGCGATCGACGCCGATGCCGTGGTGTATGCCCCGCTGATTCCGAATGCTCGCGAGGTCGCGCGAATTCTGCGATCAGGCAAGAATGTGGTGACCCCGGTCGGCTGGTTCTATCCGGGCGCACGCGACACCGAACTGGCGCAGGCGTGCGGCGACGGCGGCGTCACCTTGCACGGGATCGGCATCAATCCCGGCGGGACCACCGACCTGCATCCGCTGGTGCTCTCGGCCATGTCGTCGAAGGTGACCTTCGTGCGGGCCGAGGAGTTCTCCGATATGCGCACCTACGACGCGCCCGACGTGCTGCGCTCGGTGATGGGTTTCGGCGCAACCCCTGAGCACGCGCGCAAATCCCCGATGCTCGGGTTGCTGACCGGCGGGTTCACCCAGTCGGTCCAGATGTGCTTGGAAACCCTGGGATTCGCCGAAGCACCCATCCGCACTTCCCACGACGTCGCGGTGGCCACCGCTCCGATCGAGTCGCCGATGGGGATCATCGAGCCGGGGCAGGTTGCGGCCCAGCGCTTCACGTGGGATGCGATGATCGGCGATCGGCCCGTCGTCCGGATTGCGGTCAACTGGTTGATGGGCGAGCAGAACCTGGAGCCGGCCTGGGAGTTCGGGCCCGAGGGGGAACGCTACGAGATCGAGATCAAGGGCGATCCCGACACCTTTGTGACCATCCGCGGCTGGCAGCCGGCGACCATCGCGGAAGGCCTGAAACGCAATCCGGGCATCGTCGCTACCGCGAACCACTGCGTCAACTCGATCCCGTACGTGTGCGCCGCCGCGCCGGGAATCAAGTCCAGCCTGGACCTCCCCGTCGTCGCGGGCCGCGCCCATCCGGACCTCGGAGCGACCCGTGGCTGAATCACTGCGCGACCGGCAGAAGGCACTGGTGCGCCAAGACATTCAACGGGCGGCATTGCGGCTGTTCGCCGAGCGCGGCTTCGACGCGGTGACCACCGAGGAGATCGCGGCGGCCGCGGGGATCGGGCACAGCACCTACTTCCGGTATGTGGCCAGCAAGGAAGACCTTCTGCTCGGCACTCTCCGGCGAGCGGGGGCGGCGATCGTCGAGAACCTGCAAGGACGGCCGGACAGTGAGTCGCCCGAAGAAGCGCTGTGCCAGGCGAGCCTGGGGTGGAGCCGGGCTTTTGTCTCCGACGAACAGGCACTCGACCATTGGCGTGCCGCGATCCGGGCCACACCGCACCTCCTCGACCGCGTCGCGGTGGTCGGCCCGTTCGAGCGCGCACAGCTGACGAAACTGATCGGCGAGCGGATGGGCGCGCACCCCGACGACGACATCAGGCCCGGCCTACTCGTCCACACCCTGCTCGCAGCCGCCGAATTCGCCTTCCTGCGCTGGCTCGAACGCGACGACTCGCACAGCCCCACCTTGCATCAGCTCACCGAACAAGCCCTCGAAGGAACCCGCAACCAGCGCTGGAAGTAGTTACTGAAGTTGGCGTCAACTTCACGTACGCTGGAGGTACTGCGGACGCCCTCTCGCGACATGGGCGGGCCTCCGCCAACGACGAGAGAGATATCCATGACAACCTCACCGTGCGACCCGGTCACGCCACCGAACCCCGACTTCGCCGAACTCGTGAAGGCCGCCGTCTCGACCATGCCGGCAGCGCGAACCCTCGGCTTCACCTTCGGCGAGGTGGGCGCGGGCACGGCAGAGATCATCCAGCCCTACCGCCCCGAGCTCACCGAACACAACGGATACTTCCAGGGCGGGGTGATCGGCATGCTCGCCGATTTCGCCGGCGGGTCGGCCGCGGGCACCCTGTTGCCGCCGGGCTGGGTGAACATGACGATCGACTACACGGTGAAGATCCTCGCCCCAGCCAAGGGCGAGAAGGTGATCGCGCGGGGCCGGGTGGTCCGGTCGAGCACCACGATCAGCGTCGCCGCTGCGGATGTTTTCACCGCCGACGGCGAATCGGAGCAACTGTGCGCGACGGCGCTGGTGACCATGCGCAACATCAACCTCGCCAAGGGCTGACGCACCGGCCCCACCGAAATTCACTCGCCGCCGTACCACCGCTCGAGTACCGTATTCCCTGCGAGAGAGCAAGGGGCGCACCGGAATCTCCGGATCGCGTTCCCCGTGTCGGCTCGATCGTGCCTTTGGTGGCTCAGACTTCGAGTCTGCTGGGTTCGATTCCCTCAAACGGTGTCCCCCATCCGGTCCACTGCGGCGGCGTGGCCTTGCGGGCTCTTCAGCTTCGGCCGGGGAATGCCCCCGCCGCGTCGCCGGGACCGGATGGGGTGGCATCCGCATGCCTTGGGCTCCACGAAGACACGACCCGGGAGGGAGTGAGAAATGTACACGACGGTCATGGCGTGGCAGCGCACGCTGCTCTATCGCGACGGCACCCTGGAGCGGGTGCTCGAACCCGGTCGCCACCGCTACGACGCCAAGCGTTGCACGCTGGTCGAGGTGGATGTGCGGCCGCGGCTGATGCATGTCACCGGTCAGGAACTGCTCACTTCCGACGGTCTGTCGCTGCGGGCGAGTTTCGCGCTGAACTGGCAGGTCATCGATCCGGTCGCATTCACGACGGGCGCGCAGAATTCGGAGACCGTGCTCTACGCGGCCGTGCAGGACGCGGTTCGCGCGGTCGTGGCGGCGCATCCGCTCGACGCGCTGGTCGCGGACCGCAGCCTGCTCACCGCCGACCTCGCACCGATCGCCGACGCAGTTGCCGGCCTCGGTATCGAGGTCAGCGCGCTGCGGGCGCGCGATCTGATGCTGCCGGGTGAGCTGCGCAAGGCGGCGCTGGAGACGGTGCTGGCCAAGGAACGCGGCCGGGCCGAGCTGGAGCGGGCGCGCGCCGAGGCGGCGGCGCTGCGGTCGTTGGCCAATACCGCGCGACTGCTGGAGGAGCACCCGGCATTGCTGCGGCTGCGCACGCTCCAGGTGGCGGCAGGCCCGGGCACGCAGGTCGTGCTCGATCCGCGGGACAACAGCTGACCCGTCGGCGGTTCCCTGACCTCGGCCGGGGAACCGCCGGCGACCGTCAATCGACAGTCCTGGCCTCCAGGAAGTACGGCGCCGACATCGCGACCAGCGCCTGCCGGATCACCGGCGGCGCCCAGCTCGCGGCGGCGTCGTGGCGGATCAGCGGATCGGTCAGCGCCACGGTCTGGCCGTGGGTTTCCACGGCGAAATCGCCTGCGGCGACGACATTCTTCACCCAGTCCACGTCGCGGCCGTAGGTGAGGGCGATGCGGTATTCGTGGCCGTCGGCGAAGAGCAGGACCGGGGTCCGGTAGGTGCGGCCGGATTTGCGCCCCTTGTGCACCACAATGCCCATACCGGGTGCCCGCCCGGCGATGACCGAGGTCACCGGGTTGGTGACCTGCCGATTGAATTTCCCCAGTGCGCGTGGCAGCGCCATCGAGCCGATCCCTTCGTCGAGCGATCTACGCGGCACACGTTACCCTCGCCGCGTGGGTTCGGAGATGATCGCCGTCTACGACAGCGGCGGGCGCGAAATCGGTGCCGAGGACCGCGCCGTCGTCTACCGTGACGGCCTCTGGCACGCCAGCGCCGGCGTGCTGGTCCGCTCCGGCGATGGCCGTTCGATCTACGTGCACCGCCGCACCGACACCAAAATGGTCTTCGCCGGCATGCACGATTGCCTGGCCGGCGGCGTCGTGGCCCCGGGCGAATCACCGCTCCAGACCGCGGTCCGCGAGCTGGCCGAAGAACTCGGTATCACCGCGAGCACCGACCCCACTCCCCTGGCCCGCACCAGCTGGGACGGCGAATGGGCCGGCCGCCCGATGCGCTGCCACCTGTTCGCCTACGAACTACGCTACGACGGCCTGATCCGGCACCAACCCGAGGAGATCGCCGCCGGGTGGTGGTGGACCGAACAGACCCTGCGCGAACATCTGACGGATCCGGCGTGGCCGTTCGTCCCCGACACCCGCTACCTACTGCGCGAGGTCCTCGCCTGAACCGTTGCCGTGCGATCTCCCGCAGCCGGCTCGCCTTACGAAGTCGCGGCTCCGGACGGGGAGCACAGCGTCGATGGTCGATAGGCGCCGCCGAGCGCGGACCGCGCGTCTTGCGCCCGCCACCTAACCCGACGATGTCGACGCCGTCCACGAGGCGAACGCGCTGGGATTGCGCGTCTGGAGCAGCACCCGCCCCGGGCCGGTGAAGTCGAAGACCAGTCCCTCACCGGACTTGAGCGACTGGATCGATTTCCCCGAAACCGCGCGCCGGATGGTGAAGTTCATGGCCAGGTCGTAGGCGACGACGTGGCCGGTGTCGATGGTGATCGGTTCGCCCGGTTGCAGATCGATGACGTCGATCGCGCCGAAGACACCGACGACCACCTCACCCTCGCCGGTCGCCCGCAGCCCGAACCCGCCTTCGCCACCGAACAGGTTCGCGAATCCGCCCCATTTGCTTTCCACCTGCACGCCATGGGAATTGGCGATCCAGCCGCCGCGGCTGATGAAGAAGGGCCGGTCGGGCTGGATGGTGAGCGCCAGCATGTCACCGGGCAGCGAGGGCGCGACATCGACCCAGCCGCCCTGCGGCGGCGCGGTGAAGGTGGAGACGAAAAACGATTCGCCGGCCAGCATGGAACGCTTGAGTCCGGCGAAGATGCCACCTTCGGCCTTGGCTTGCAGGGTGACGCCCGCCGAATGCGCCACCATGGCACCGCTTTCGACGCGCATCGGCTCATTGCCCGCGAGGAAGCAGCGGGCGACCGCGGAGGCGGGACTGTGGCGCAGCTGTACCTTCATGGCTGTCGAGACTACCGGCGCGAACCCACGCCGGACGTCAGTCCAGAGGCCGATTCGCCATCCTCATCGCGGCGTACTCGCACGTGTGCGAGCGGCTTTCACGCCAGGTGTCTGTGCTCACAACGCGAGCACAGGCACCTGGCTACGGCCGTCGAAGTTCAGCGCACGATCACCTGCCAGGTCTGCATGGAGAACGGCAGATCGCAGCTGGTCCAGGACTGCTGACCATCCCAAGCCGGGTTGCCCCAGCGTTCGTAGCTGCTGAACCAGGACCACCAGGCCCAGCAGGTGATGCGCACCTGATGCCAGACCGGTCCGCCGCATTGCGAGTAGGCGGCGGTGGCCGCGACCGGGTTCACCGAACAGAACCCGGGGAACTGCGCTTGTGCGGGTGCGGCGCCGAGGACTCCGGCGGCGCCGATGAGTGTCGCGGCCGATGCCCCGACGGCGAATTTCTTGACGATCGAGTTCATGACAACCTCCAACCGGCGTGGGGCTCGACGCCCCGACCCGTTGCTGACCCACGCTCGACCCAACGCTGGATCAGGACCTTCCCGATCCACGATGACATGATCTACATCACACCGCGCCGCGCCGCCGTTACAGCGGAGCGACCATTAGAGGCATCTCATGGCTACCGCTGTCGGAGGTCGTCAAACATGGCACACGCTGCACCGATGAGGTAGTCCGTCTACCCCGACGAGAGTGCGCCACTGGAGAGCATCAGTCCAGCGACCGGAGCGAGTCCTCGTCGCGGGCAACCACCGCACCGCCGTTCGCGGTGAACACGATCGGCCGCTGGATCAGCTTCGGATGCGCCGCCAGCGCCTCGATCCAGCGGTCGCGATCGGCCTCGGTGCGACCCCAACTCGACAGGCCGAGCTCCTTGGCTTCCGGCTCCCCGGTGCGGGTGATGTCCCAGGGTTCGGCGCCGAGCTTGGCCAGCGCGGCGCGCAATTCGTCGGCCGACGGTGGATCGTCGAGGTACCGCCGGACGGTGTACTCGCCGCCGTTGTCGTCCAGGTGCGCGAGTGCGGCGCGGCTCTTGGTGCACCGCGGGTTGTGCCAGATCTCGGTCTGCCCAGAAGTCATGCCGACAGCCTAATCCGCGGCACCGACAGGCTGGACCGCGCGGACGACAGCAGGGCCGCACCCCACTGAGAGTGCGACCCCGCCGGCTCGTCCTTCGACGCGGACTACCCCGCGCTACCGCTGCTCAGCAGTTCCAGGATCGTCTTGAACAGCACTTCGGCCAGGAAATCCGATGCGGAACCGGTCATGGTGACTCCTCCATCTCGACATCCGGCGCAACCCCGCTGCGCCAGCTATCTGAAGCATGAATGATTCAGAATGTTCGCGGGCCGTTTCGACGTATCGAAACCCTGACGGCCGAGCCCATGGCATGCCTATCACGCCGACCGTCAGCGGTTATAGCTGGTCGAACGTCCAGTGGCTTACATCACATCCGGCCGCAAGGGGCCAACGACGAAGGGCCGCGCTCCTCACGGAAGCGCGGCCCTCGCGGCGTAACCGATTACAGGTATTGACCCGTATTCGACTCGGTGTCGATCGCCCGGCTGGCGCTGGCATTCTTGCCGGTGACCAAGGTCCGGATGTAGACGATCCGCTCGCCCTTCTTGCCCGAAATGCGTGCCCAGTCATCGGGATTCGTGGTGTTGGGCAGGTCCTCGTTCTCGGAGAACTCGTCCACGATCGAATCGTAGAGATGCTGGATGCGCAGGCCCGGGTTGCCGGTGTCGAGCACCGACTTGATGGCGTACTTCTTGGCCCGGTCCACGATGTTCTGGATCATGGCGCCGGAGTTGAAGTCCTTGAAGTACAGGACCTCTTTGTCGCCGTTGGCGTAGGTGACCTCCAGGAAGCGGTTGTCCTCGCTCTCGGCGTACATCCGCTCCACCACCCGCTCGATCATCGCGCGGATGCAGGCGCCCTTGTCGCCGTGGAACTCGGCCAGATCGTCGGCGTGCAGGGGCAGTTCCTCGGTGAGGTACTTGGAGAAGATGTCCTGCGCCGACTCGGCGTCGGGCCGCTCGATCTTGATCTTGACGTCCAGGCGGCCCGGACGCAGGATCGCGGGGTCGATCATGTCCTCACGGTTGGAGGCGCCGATGACGATGACGTTCTCCAAGCCCTCGACACCGTCGATCTCACTCAGCAGCTGCGGCACCACGGTGGTCTCCACATCCGAGGACACACCGGATCCACGGGTGCGGAAGATCGAGTCCATCTCGTCGAAGAACACGATCACCGGGGTGCCTTCCGAGGCCTTCTCCCGGGCCCGCTGGAAGATGATCCGGATGTGACGCTCGGTCTCGCCGACGAACTTGTTCAGCAGCTCCGGGCCCTTGATGTTGAGGAAGTAGGACTTGGCTTCCTTGGCATCCTCACCGCGGGCCTCGGCGATCTTCTTGGCCAGCGAGTTGGCCACCGCCTTGGCGATGAGCGTCTTACCGCAGCCCGGCGGACCGTAGAGCAGCACACCCTTGGGCGGGCGCAGCGCGTACTCGCGGAACAGGTCCTTGTGCAGGAACGGCAGCTCCACCGCGTCGCGGATCTGCTCGATCTGGCGGCCCAGACCACCGATGTCGTTGTAGTCGACATCGGGCACTTCCTCCAGCACCAGGTCTTCGACCTCGGCCTTGGGGATGCGCTCGAAGGCGAAGCCGGCCTTGGTGTCGACCAGCAGCGAATCGCCGGGACGCAGCCGGCGCACGGGGGCGTCGGGATCGTCGAGGTCGTCGATCTCGGCGACCTTGGACAGCGGACCGGACAGCCACACCACACGCTCTTCGTCGGCATGGCCGACCACGAGCGCGCGCCGGCCGTCGTCGAGGACCTCGCGTAGGGTGCCGATCTCACCGACCGCGTCGAAGTGCCCGGCCTCGACCACCGTCAGCGCCTCGTTCAACCGCACGGTCTGGCCGTACTCGAGGGTGCTGGTGTCGATGTTCGGCGAGCACGTCAACCGCATCTTGCGGCCGGAGGTGAACACGTCGACGGTTTGGTCGTCGTAGGCGCCGATCAGGACGCCGTAACCACTCGGCGGCTGACCGAGCCGATCGACCTCTTCGCGCAGCGCGACCAGTTGCTGGCGCGCCTCTTTCAGAGTGTCCATCAGCTTCGTGTTGCGAATAGTCAGCGAATCGATGCGGGCTTCCAATTCCCGTGCCCGATCCGGTGAATCCGCGAGTTGCCTCCGGAGTGCAGCCGCTTCGGCGCGCACCGCCTCGAGCTCTCTCCAGGCCGCCGAATCCGAATTC